>JANRJH010000048.1:0-21757 GCA_033764075.1 Saprospiraceae bacterium
CCCCGCACCGCCGGGCCCCGCCCCCGGGTCCGCGGCCGCGCGTTGCGCCGCCTCGCGCGGTGGCTGAACCCCTGGCCCCTCTTTCACCCGGTGCCAACCACCCCCCTTTGTCCACCACCCCCCCCACCCGACACTCGACACTCGACACTCGATCGATGAATTGAATGGCAACCCAGCATTTCGCATACAAGGGCTCTTGGCACCACCGTGTAAACCAAGAGCCCTTTTTATTCGACACTCGACATTCGACATTCCGCATTCACCAAGAGCCCTTTTTATTCGACACTCGACATTCGACACTCGACATTCACCGTATCTTTGCGCCCACTTGTGAACCTATGTCTCGATATCGGCAATACCCGGGTCAAAGTGGGCGTGTTTGACGGAGCCCGGATGCTCCATCAGACACATTGGCCTGCCTGGACGCAAGAAGGTATTCAGGCCCTTCTTCAACGCTATGCGCTGCGGAGGGCCATTGTTTCTTGTGTGGCTTCACCCGACCCGGCTTTGTTGCCCTTTTTAAAAGGTATCGGCCTGAATGTTATTGAGTTAAATGCAAAAACAGGCCTCCCTTTTACCAATGGCTACACCACGCCGGATACTTTGGGGAAAGACCGCCTCGCAGCGGTTGCCGGTGCGCATGCGTTGTACCCCCAAAGAAACGTTCTGGTGATCGACGCCGGTACTTGCATCAAATACGATTGCCTGGATGCCAACGCGGTTTTTCACGGGGGGAACATCGCCCCGGGATTGCACATGCGCATTCGTGCCATGCATGAACAAACGGCCCGTTTGCCGCTGGTCCCCCTCGCCATGCCCGAAACCTACATAGGCTACAGCACGGAAACGGCGCTGCAAAACGGCGCTTTGCTGGGGGCCGTGCTCGAGGCACAGGGTTTCGTGGCGCTTTTCCGTCAGCAATGGCCCGGGTTGCTGGTGCTGCTGACCGGCGGTGATGCGGAATTCTTGCGACCTCGGCTGGAGCAACCCGATTTGCGGGTGGAGCCCGACTTGTTGCTCATTGGACTAAATCATCTTTTAAACCACAATCTGTAAAGCCCATGGTGGCCCTCCTTTTCCGGAAACTTGGTTTGGCAACGCCGTTTTTACTGTTGCTCTTGTCTGTTGATTTGTTTGCGCAGCCCAATCAGAATTCCCCCTATTCCCGGTATGGCCTGGGCGACCTGCTGCCCCAGTACTTCACCCATCATGCGGGTATGGGCGGCCTGACCACCGCCTACCACGATCCGCACCAGTTGACCGTACAGAACCCGGCGTCGCTTGCTTTTTTGCGTACCGCCACTTTTGAGACCGGTTTTTACACCAATTACAGCAATTACCGGTCGGACGACGGAAAGTTCAACGACTGGAGCGGCAACCTCTCCTACCTGGCACTCGGGTTTACCCTGAGAAGCCCGATCAACGAGGCGCTGGACAAGGTGCAGTCCCCCTGGCGATGGGGTATGGGGTTTTCGCTGGCCCCGTATACCCTCATTGGATACAACATTTTTTCCAACGATACCTTGCCCGATCTGGGCGCCTATACCAGCGCTTTTGAGGGCGATGGCGGCACCTCCCGCTTTGCCTGGGGCACCGCTTTGCGTTACAAAGAGACATCCGTCGGCGTGAACCTGGGCTGGGTATACGGACAAGCTTATCAGGACAACACCACGTCCATTACCGACAGCTTTCCTACCTTCCAGACCCACCTGAACACCGACTACCGGATCAACGGGTTTGTCTGGAGCCTGGGCGTGCAACACGATCACGTACTGAAATACGCGGAGAACGACGAGGCACAACCCAACAAATGGGTTACGTTCGGGCTTACTGCCAGCAGTAACCATCCGTTGACCATCAAGGCCGACCAGTTTTACCTGCGCAGCCGGGGCGAGTTCTCAGAAGGCATTTACCTGAACCCGGATACGCTGCTGTACGAGGAGGGCTCTCGACAAAGCCTGAAATTGCCGGCCATGGTCAGCCTCGGTGTTATGCTGGTGCAGTTAAACAAGTACCGCCTGGGTATGCAATACGATTTTGGCAACTGGCAAGCTTATGAAAATGAACTGAAACCCGAATCGCTCCGCAACACGCACGGTATCTCTGTGGGCGCCGAGTATATTCGCGATAACGCCTCTTACAACCGCTACCTAAACCGGGTTCGGTTGCGGGGAGGAGCCTACTTCCGGCAGGATTCCCGCGTCGTCAACGGCGACCAACTGACTGATTTTGGCGGCTCCATCGGCTTTGGGTTCCCCATCGTGCTGCCCCGGCTGCAAACCTCCTATTTGAACACCTCCCTCGAGGTGGGCCATTTGGGCGCAGGAACACCCATTCGGGAGACGTACTTCAGGCTAACGGTCGGCTTTTGCCTAAACGACAACTCCTGGTTCTACAAACGACGGTTCGAATAATATCGGGATAATCAGTTCTTTTACAAACAATTGGACAACAGATAAAGGATAAAAACCTCATCCTGGTTGTTCACACCGAGCCGGTTGGCGTGTAAATGCAGGAGGCTGGAGGCGACGCGCAGGGTGTCGTCGCCGAATTCCGGCAGGATGAGTTCGTTGCCGCGCAACCAGCGCAGCCACTCCGGGCGGTCGAAGGCAATCCGTTGGCTTTCGAGCAACTGCCAAAGGGTGTTGAGGCTGTCGCGCAGGTCGGCACCCTGTTTTTGCAGGCTTTTCTCGAAATGGGACAGGACAATTTCCCGACTTACCTGCCCCGCTCCGTTTTTTCCGTTTTCTAACGGGAAAAACAACGGGAGCCACTGCCGGTACAGATCGCCAAACCAGGACACCGATTCGGCGCGTTTCAAACCGGCGGTGTGCGCCGCAATAACATAAGCGTTCATGGCATCGTACAAGGCGTCGCCGTACACATGCGCCGGCCGGGCCAAACGCTCCAGTGCCACACGGGTGCTCATATGGAAATGCTCCTCGGCCCAGGGCAACTTGTCCGGGCCGCCGAAGCGCTCCTGTTCCGGCACATACGCCAGGGCCGACCACCGGCCCCGATCCGCCATGTGTTCTGCAAAAAAGTTCTCCAAAACCGCGTCATCGCCCCTGAGTCGGATGCGCAGGTGTTCGCCCTGCTCGTCATCATACCGAATGTAAAAAACGCGCCTGCCGCCTACAGGCCAGATGTGCGCTTGCAGGAACGGCAACAATCCGCGCACCAGAAACGCATCGGGCGATTCTGTTGGTTCAAACCGATACGAAAGCCAGGATTCCAATAAATTTTTTTAAAAGGTTGCAAAATACAAAAAGTCGGCTTATCTTTGCACTCCTAAATCGCGGAGTGGAGCAGTTGGTAGCTCGTCGGGCTCATAACCCGAAGGTCGCAGGTTCAAGTCCTGTCTCCGCCACAAAGATAAAGCAGGGTGATTTCGCTTGAGGGCGGGGCGCCCTGTTTTTATTTATCGACTTTCACCCCTTCCGCCCCACATACTTCACATACTTCCACAACCCCAGGTAAGCAGGTTTTACGGACAAGTACGTATCGGTAAACCGTTCCTGCAGGTAAGGCAGCAAATGGCCTTCCATACGCACGTGGTTTTGCCCCATCCACCAGCGGAAGGCGCTGCTGGGGGAGCTGTGAAAATCGACCACGGCGATGTGTCCGCCGGGCTTGAGGTCGTCGTACGCACGGTCGATGGCGGCTTCCCAGCCGGGATTGAACATGGTGAGTGCGTAGGAGAACAGGATAAAATCCACCGGTTTATCGAGGTTGAAGGTTCCCGGTGCGTAGGGTTTTTCGAAAAGCAGAACCCTGCGCGACAGGCTTTCGGTGGCGCGGCCGGCGCGTTCGAGCATGTCGGGCGAAACGTCGACGCCGATCAGGTTCAGTTCGGGGTACAAGGCCGCCAGTTTTTTCAGGTTTCGGCCGGTTCCGCAGCCTACTTCGAGGAGGGTGGCGCCGGGCGTGGGCGTGGGTATCCGGCGCAGGATGTTGTTTCGGCCCAGCAGGAAGGTCCACCGGGTGAGGTCGTAAATGCGGGCGTGCAGTTTGTAATAGGACTGCATGGCGCCCGCTTGTTCGGGCGAGTGCGCCGGCGGGGTGGGGCGGTTCTCCATTTGCGTGTATTCGGGGGCTTTAGGTGAGTATGGTGCCGAACCAGGTGCTGGCGTAGGTGCCCACACGGTCGGCTTGTTCGGAGCGCAGGGCGGCATCGCGGTCGAAACGGATGCGTTCGCGGGCAAATTCCGGGATAAAGTCAATGTCAAACGCTGCCGAGCGCAACAATACCTTGGCGCCGGGCGCTGCATTGTCGAAAATCAGCTGCCATTCTTCATCCAGCGCATGGCGCATGTGCGAGGCCAGCCAGTCCTGATGGTCGAGCAATACGAAGTGCGTGTATTTTCCCGGGTTGGCCTGAAGGAATCCGCTCAGGGAGTCGGTGTGCGTTCGAATGCGGTTGACGCGGGACTTGTACGTGTTGAAGTTTTCGGCCATCAGGTAATTAGGGCAGCAATCCGTTTCATAGTGGCCGTAGAAGTACAATTTCCAGAAATAATTATCCTGCACCGGTATCGACAAAAACACGTGGCGAAGGCAGTGACGGAGGTAGCCGACCAGGCCGTCGGGGAAATATTTGGCCGCCAGGTGTTGCTGGCTTTTGGGTACGCCGATCATGCTTTGCACCACGTGTTGCCGCACCAGCCAGCGCACGAAACGGTTGACGATAACGGGCTCCAGGCGTTTGTAGCGCTCTCGTTGTTCATCCAGACTGGCGGATTGAAAGAGCTGGTGGAGTTGCCGTACGGCCCCGGGCTGGCTGTTGAACCATTTTCGGATAAACCAGGCGATGGTGCCGCTGGTGCCATGCCAGAAAAAGGAGCGGCGCAGACCCTTGCCGTTGAAGTAGTTGAGGTTGCGCTGCCAGTAGCGGCGCGAGTATTCCTCCGGCAAGCGGTTTTCGACCAGGTCGTGGTACACTTCGCGCGCCTGGTTGTGCACTCCATGGCCAAAAAACTGAAAAAGGTTTGGGTGGTCGGCGCCTTCGAAGAGCGCCACCTTGAATTGCAGCAATGCGTTTTGACGCGGGTTGAGGTCAACGCAATCGATACGCGCCGGGTTGTCCAGCAGGTAATCCAATGCGTTGCAACCGGCGCTGGTCAGCATGGCAATCCGGCTGTTCTCGTCGATGCCCATCATCTCCCGATCGCATCGCGGATCTTCCCAACAACAATTGTACACCAGATTTTTTCCATGAATCTGGCGAAAAACCTGTTCACTGACAGAACGAGCTAATCCCATCTGTTTTTTTAAGCGGTAAAGGTACGCGCTCTGTTCCTTAGTGCAGACAAATTCTCGCAAAATCCGGATATTTGTATCTTCATTCAACACCGCTATCCTGGATATGGCCGCACCGACAGCCCCATCGTTTGCCGATTTTGTTCGGAAATTTCCCCCCGTGACCCCGCCCCTGACCCTTGGCGAAGACGCACACCACGTGTTTAGCCTGGAAAACGAACCCTTGTCGGCAGAAATGATCAGCCGGTTCATCCATCCGTTTCTTCAAAACAACGAGCCCGACGACGAATTCACCGAATACGTACCCTGTTTGGCGGTGGAGGACGTCGAAAAGTTTGTCGCGCTCATCTGGTGGCGGGCCGGTTTGTTGCAATACAGCTATTACCTCTCCACGTATACACCGGCCGGTGAACCCATTCAAAGCCGGGTAATCGCGGGCACCCGCCTGGTCGGTGAGCACATTCACCGTTCAGTGGCTACTATGGACGAAGACCACATCATCTGGATCGCCGAGGGGGAGGCTGAAGCGAGGGAGGGACTCGCCATTTACGACGCGACCAATACCCGCATGAAGAACCTGGAACTATTGGCCAACGGGATGATTGTGTGACAGACTTGTCCCTGAATTACCATTTAGACATTTTATTGCGAATTTCCTGCATCAGTTGCCTGTACTCGGCCGTATGCTGGGCGCATTGCCGGAAAGTTTCGGATTGTTCCTCGTCGAGGCGAACAGATGCCTTGGCAGCCGCCTCGCCCGCCACGTCGCCCGCCACCGTCGGCCCGGCATTTTGAGCGGCGCTAAGGGCTTCCGAGATCACCTGCTGCTGTTTTTCCAGCATGCCTTCCATGATGGCCAGTGCTTCGGCGTACTCCTCGGCATGCGCGTCGCGGGTCTGTGCCGGTACGGCATCCAGTTGCCCGGAGAGCGCCTCCAATTCTTTTTGGGTGTTCTCCGCCTGGTTTAGCGTAAGCAACGCCTCGCTCATCCCGACCAGGGGTTTTTCCGGTTGGCCGGCGGTTATTGCTTCAGGCTGTTCGACCTTAGGAGCGCTGTCGCCGGTACAGGCCTGAACGCATACAACCCATGCGGCCAGACAGGCAATCCCGCCATGCCGGGCCAGGTTTTTTCGGATAAAAAAGATGGGTGTTACCATTCCGACAATTTCTTTCGGTACATGTCGCAGAACTGGCGGTACTCCAGTGTGCGGTTGGCGATGGATTTAACCGACGCCTGCTGGTTGGCGTCGTAGTTGGGCTGGGGCGCAGGGGCCGCGTTGGGGTCGCCGGCGCTCTTGTTGTTCTGGCCGCCGATGGATCCGCCGTCGGCCGGCGGGGCGCCGGTTTGTACGCCCAGCAGCGATTTGGTGTCGTCGCGGGTGTAGCTCAGTCGATGCACGATGGTCTCGGAGACGCCCAGCATCTCGTCGTATTCGGCTTTATGGGCCTGCTTGACAGCATCGGGAAGTGCCTTGAGGTCGGCAATGATTTGTTCCGCATCCTTGATGGTGGCATCGGCGTTTGCCATAACGGCTTTGATGTCCGCTTCGGTCAGATCTTTGGTCAGGTCGGGCATGGGTGGCAGAGGGGCCGCCTGAGGGGTCTGAGTTACTATCTCCTGGGTTTGTTTTTTGCCGCAGGCTGCACCCATCAGGAACAGCGACAGGGCCAGCAGTACAATCTTTGATGACATGAGACGTAGTTGGTTTGGTACAGGTGATTATTGAACGGGTTTTCCCGAAGGATTTTGGAACTGGTAGACTTGGGCGGGGCTGTTGCTGTTGGAGACAAGGATGAGCGGTTTTCCACCCGGGTTGGCCAGCAATGCGAGGTCGCGCGCTTCGCGGTTGGCCCAAAAGCCGTGCATGGTATTGTTCCACCACTTGAATCCGCCCTTGCCGTCGCCCGACAATACGCAGCCGTTGCTGCTGTCGCAACGGTTGGTCTCCACTTCAAAGCCGTATTTGTTGCCGGCGAGCACCAGATCAAGGATGCCGTCGGCATTTACGTCGAATACGGCGATTCCCTGTACCGGCGCCAGTTGGGCCTGCAGGGGCAGTGGGTGGGCAACAAAAGTGCCGTTTTTGTTTTCCCACCAGCAGGTTTCGAGGGTATAGGCCGACAGCACCAGTCCGGCGTCGAGGTCTTTGCGCGGCCACACCTGGTCGATGGTGGCCGAGGCGTAATCTTTAGCGTAGAGCAGCCGTTTTTTGAGTATCGGCATTTGGCGGTTGAGCACCTCTTTTTGGTAGAGTGGGTATTCTTTTCCGTCTTCAAAATAGGCCATAAGTGGGTCAATGGTGCCATTTTTGTCAAAATCGGCGGCATAGCAGCGCAAAGGGGCGGTGGGGGTGGCGGTGAGGCGCGTGTTGAGCCCCAGATTGCCGGTGACGAGGTCCTGGTCGCCGTCGCCGTCCAGATCGGCCGTTGCCAGGCGGTACCAAATACCGTTGGATTTATCGAGGCCGTACTGCCGGTTGACGTTTACGAGTTTGCCGTTCTGCAGGTCGAAAACGGATACCGGCATCCACTCGCCGACCACCACGAGTTCTTTCTCCGGGTCGCTGTCCAGGTTTACCCAGGCGAGGTCGGTCACCATACCGCAACGCTCCAGCTCGGGCGCCACCTGTGCGGTGATGTCGGTCAGTTTGTTCAGGTCGTTGCGCAGCACGATGGTGCGCGGGGTGAGGGGCCACTGCCCGGGAATAAACCGGCCTCCGCACACCACATCCTGGTCTCCGTCTCCGTCGATGTCGTACGCTGCAGCGCGCAGGGCGAGGTTATCGCCGAAATCGGGCAGGGCGTTGGCGGCCTTGCCGAAACTTCCCTGGCCGTCCAGATTGATGTACAGGCGGTTTTGCCAGGCGACCCTGGCGAAGTCGCGTTTGGCTTCGGGGCCGCCGCTAAGCACGAGCAGGTCGAGGTCGCGATCGTTGTCGGCGTCGAAAAAAACAGCGCCGTGGTCGTTGTACGGCTTTTCCTGCTCGAAGAGTTTTGGCGACAACATGATGAACTTGCCACCGGGCTGCTGGGCGTACACGGCGCCCGTGTGGTTGAAACTGCCGCCGATGTACACATCGTCCAGCCCGTCGCCGTTGACGTCACCAACGGCCATCAGCGGGTCCTGGTCGGCAATGGTCCAGGGCAGAAGCGGGAACTGGTCAAAATCGTTGTAACCGCTGATCTGGTGGTTGTAGCCGAGACCCGAGGCGGCGGTATGGTCGGCGAAAATCGGTTTGGCAATGGTTTGGGGCACAATGGTGGCGACGTATCCCGAAGCATCAGACTGCCGGAGGGTCAGCCGCTGGTCGGCGGGCACATTGGTCAGTTCCTGGGTTTTGCCGTCGGGCCAGCGCACCATCAGCCGGTTTACGATGGCTGTTTCGCCCAGACCAAAGTGAACCAGGTGTTCCACAGAGCTGAAAATACCTCGGGTGGGAAAATTTTCGTAGTACTGCACCTGCCCGTTGTTGTACTCAATGCGCACGGAGGCGCCCACCGCAAACGGGTTGGGCGCAGCGCCCTGCAGTTTGCATTGCAGGTAGTGGTTGCCGGACTGCTGCCGGGCGAGGTTTTCGTACACAAAGGCGGGCTGTTCGAGGTTGTTGGTCACCAGATCGAGGTCGCCGTCGGCGTCCAGGTCGGTCCAGACGGCGCCGCAGGACCAGGATCCGGGCATGGTCATCCATTGGCCTCCCTTGCTTTCAAATTGCCAGTTTCCCTTGTTGGCGAATACGTAGTTGCGCAGGCGGGTGGTGGGAATGATGTCCAGAAATTCGTTGAGCTCGGGGTAGATATCCCGCAGTTTTTTTCCGCCACCGGCTTTTCTGCCGATTTCGGGCAGGGTAAAGTCTACAAAATCGCGGTTGTTGGTTTCGCGCCTGTAGCCGTTGGTCACGTGCAGGTCGCGCAGCCCGTCGTTGTCCAGATCGGCCAGCAGGCCGCTCCACGACCAGTCTGTTTTGTACACACCGGCGATGCAGCCCACGTCGCTGAAGGTGCCGTCGCCGTTGGCGCGTTGCAGGACGTTGCGCACCACCGGTTCGAAGTAACCGTTTTTCATCATGGTGCCGTAGTTACTCTGCGAGTTGATGGCCATTTGCAACTTTTGGCGCGCGTTTTTTTCGCCGAGCATGTCAGCGGCAAAGATGTCGATCAAGCCGTCGTTGTCAAAGTCGCTCAGGTCGGTACCCATTGTATGCTGGGCCGTATGCCGAAAATACTCGCCCAGGCGGTCGGTAAACGTTCCGTTTTTATTGTTGATGTATAGCTCGTCGGGCTGCATGAAGTCGTTGCCCACAAACACATCCGTCCATCCGTCGTGGTTAAAATCACTGACCGACACGCTGAGTCCGTAACCGTAGTTCCAGATGCCAGCCTGTTTGGTGATGTCGGTAAATTTTCCGCCGTCGTTTCGGTAGAACCGGTCGCAGTCCAGTTCGTTGTGGGGTTGGAGGTTGGGATGGTATTTGTTGTCGGGCCCGAGTGTGGCTTCGATGAGGTTGGTGTAGGTTTTTTCTTCAGGGTGGTTCAGCAGGTACAGGTCAAGGTCACCGTCGTTGTCAAAGTCAAAGAAGTTGGCGCCGGTAGACGCGCTGAAGTCGTCCAGGCCATAAGCGGCGGCCTTTTCGGTAAAGGTGAGGTCTCCGTTGTTGATGTACAGCTTGTTGCGTCGGCTGTCTTCCTTTTTGGGGCCACTGCGGCAGACGTAGATGTCAAGAAAGCCGTCTGCGTTGATGTCTACGGCGGTAGCGGCCGTTTCAAATCCGTTGTCGCCGGAGAAGCCTTCTGTGGCGGTGAGGCCGGCGGGCACGGTGATGTCGCGGAACTTCATGTTTCCCTCGTTCAGAAACAGGCCGTTGGGGCCGCTGCTGCCGATAAAAAACAGGTCGGGCAGGTTGTCGTTGTTGATGTCAAGCGCGGCCACGCCGCCGCCGTTGTACATGTTTATGTTGGTCGTAATATTGACTTCATACGTTTCTTCTATGCGGTTTTCAAAGGTGACGCCGGTTTCTTCCGGTGCCCGCAACCGAAGCAAAGGTTGTTTGGCCTCCCAAGTCTCTTCGGTCACGTGTATGGATTCGGAGGGCTTTGCTGCTTCATTTTGACAACGAAAAAAAACGGTGGTGCAGAGTACAAGAGCGGGTAACAAGTATTTTTTCGGGAACATAATGCAGATAAAATTAGTGCAAATGTACTTATTGAATGGCTAACGCCGGTTGCTTTTTCAGTTGGCAGGCCCGGGCATGGCCGTTGTTGTTGGACACCACGACGATGGGCTTGTTCTGCGGATTGCGCAACAGGGCCAGGTCCCGCACCTCACCCGTGGCCCAAAAGCCATGCAGAAGGTTGTCCATCCAGGCAAATGTTCCCCTCCCGTCGCCCAGCAGCACACATCCATTCCCACTGTCGCAGCGGTTGGTTTCGACTTCAAACCCTCGCTTGTTTCCGGCCAGCACGATGTCCGGATGCCCGTCCGCATTCACATCCCGAACGATAATTCCCTGAACCGGTGCTGTTTGTGCCTGAACGGGCAAGACGTGGCGGATCATTTTGCCGTTTTGGTTTTCCCACCAGCAGGTTTCCAGCATGTAGGCCGAAAAAATGCTGCCTGCCGTGAGGGCGCTGCGCGGCCATACCTTGTCGATGGTGGCTTCGGCATAGGTGGTGGCGTAGAGAAGCTTTTTTTTCAACACCGGCATCTGCCGGTTGAGCACTTCTTTTTGCAGGAGGGGGTATTCTTTTCCGTCTTCGAAGTAAGCCATAATGGGGTCGAGGGCGCCGTTTTCGTCAAAATCATGGGCGTAGCAGCGCAAGGGGCCTTCCGCAGAGGCCGTCAGTCGGGTATTGATGCCCAGGTTTCCGGTGACCAGGTCGAGGTCGCCGTCGCCGTCAAGGTCGGCTACGGCGAGCCTGTTCCACAGTCCGTTGGTTTTATCAAGCCCGAATTTGTTGGTGGCGTTTACAAGTTTGCCCTGCTGCCAGTCGAACACGCTCACGGGCATCCATTCGCCGACGGCAACGAGCTCGGGCTCCGGATCGGCATCCAGGTTAGCCCATGCTAGGTCGGTGACCATGCCGCAGCGCTCAAAATCGGGCGACACCTCGGCGGTCACCGGGGTGAATTTGCCCTTGTCGTTGCGCAGGATGGCGCCGGCGGGCGTTAGTGGCCATTGACCGGGCAACAGACGGCCACCGATGAACAGATCGGGGTCGCCGTCGGCATCGTAATCGTGGGCGGTGGCGCGCAGGCCCAGCTGACCATTGTTTACAGGCAGCGCGGTCATGGCCCGGGTAAATTTTCCTTTTCCGTCGGTATTGATATACAGGCGGTTATCCCAGGCGTATTTGGTATTCTCCTTTTTGGCTTCCATGCCGCCGCTGACTACGAGCAGGTCCTGGTCGCCGTCGCCATCGGCGTCGAAGAACAGCGACCCGTGGTCTTCATACGCCTTTTCGCGTTGCCAGAGTTCAGGCGAGAGGGGTGTGAAGGCGCCGTTTGGCCCCTGGGCCAACAGGGCGGCGGGCTGGTCAAAGCTGTTGCCGATGAACAGGTCGTCGTACCCGTCGGCATTCACGTCGCCCACCGCCATGAATGGCCCCAGGTCGGAGAGCGTCCACGGAAGCATGGGGTAAGCGTCAAAGTCGTTAAAATCGTTCTCTTCGTGGCGGTAGGCAGAAGAAAGGGCAGGCGAGAGATCGTGAAACAGGTGTTCTCCTGTGGCCGGGATCGACAGGGAAGGCAAGTATCCGGATCCATCAGTCTGTTTCAGTACCAGGCGCTGGTCGGCATTAACCTGGTTCAGCACCTGGGTTTTTCCGTCGGGCCAGCGCACGGTCAACCGGTCCACGACGGTTGTTTTTCCCAGGCCGAAGTGTGCCAGGTGTTCAACGGAAGAGAAAATGCCCCGTGTTGGGAAGTTTTCGAAATACTGGACTTTTCCGTTGTCGTACTCAATCCGCACAGATGCACCCACGGCAAAGGTGTTGGGTAGGTTGCCCTGGAATTGAACTTGCAGGTAATGATTATCGGACTTTTGCCTGGACAGGTTTTGGTATAAAAAGGCGGGTTGTTCCAGGTTGTTTACTACCAGGTCCAGGTCACCGTCGGCATCCAGATCCGCCCATACCGAACCGCCGGACCAGGAGGGAGGCATACTCATCCATTTTCCGCCAACGGGTTCAAATTCCCAGTTCCCATTGTTCACAAAACCGTGGTTTCTGATTTTGTATGTAGGAATATTATCCAACAATTTATTTATATCAACGGTGGTTTTTCCACTGCTGCCTGCGGGGCCTCCGCTTTTCTGTAGCTCCGGGAGGGTGAAGTTGAAAAAGTCTTTGTTGATGTATTCCCGTCGGTAGCCGTTGGTCACGTGCAGGTCGCGCAGTCCGTCGTTGTCCATGTCGAACAAAAGTCCGCTCCACGACCAGTCTGTTTTGTAGATGCCTGCCAGGCAGCCCACGTCGCTGAAGGTGCCGTTGCCGTTGTTGCGCTGTAGTTGGTTTCGGACAACAGAGGGGAAGTAGCCGTTTTTGATGAGGTTGTCGTATGGGCTTTGGTCGAGGGTGGCCTGGTTGAGCTTTTGCCGTTTGTTTTTTTCGGGCAACATATCGATGGCGAGCATGTCTACGAGGCCGTCGTTGTCGAAATCCGTCAGGTCGCTACCCATGCTATAATGGGTAATATGCCGGAAAAAGTCCCCTAATTGGTCGGAAAATGTACCGTTTTTACGGTTGATGTAAAGCCGGTCGGGATGGATAAAATCGTTGCAGACGTACACGTCAAGCCAGCCGTCCCGGTTGATGTCGGTCACCGACACGCTTAACCCATAGCCGAGCTCCCAGATGCCTGCCTGTCTGGATACATCGGTGAACCGGCCGCCGTCGTTCCGATACAGGCGGTCGGAGTCGAAGGAGTCGCGCGGCAACAGGTAGGGACGGCGGTGGCCGTTTTCGTCGGTCTCGGATTCTATTTTAGTGGCGTAATTTTTTTCGGCCGGGTAGTTCAGCAGGTAGAGGTCGAGGTCGCCGTCGTTGTCGTAATCGAAAAAATTGGCGCCGGTAGACGCGCTGATGTCGTCCAACCCATATTCAGCAGCCCTTTCGGTAAAGGTCAGGTTTTTGTTATTTATAAATAATTTGTTTTTTCTTGTATTGCTCACACCAGGGCCTGAACGGCATACGTACAAATCGAGGAATCCATCCGCATTGATGTCCACTGCGGTGGCCGAAGTTTCGAAGCCTTCTGCGGAAGAGACACCTGCCGACTGGGTGATGTCGCGAAAGCGGAAATTGCCTTCGTTTAGAAACAGTCCGTTAACGCCGCTGCAGCCGATGAAGTAAAGGTCAGGCAGGTTGTCGTTGTTGATGTCGATCACGGCTACCCCGCCGCCATTGTAGATATTGACGTTGCTGGTGATGTTGTTATTGGGCGACTCAACGATCTGGTTTTGAAAGCCCACGCCTGTTTGTTCCGGCGTCATGAGGAGCATCATCGGATCGTTGGCGATCAACGCCGGTTCTTCTTCGTGGGTGGCGGAGGGCTTTTTTTCCGTGTATTGACATTGGCAGAGCACCATGATCAGGGATAGCCGGACAGCGGCGTACATGCTGGATTTCACGTGTACACGACATTTTTTTTTCATTTTTCCATCATTAAAACGGGCGTTTGGGTTGCCCGGTTTGGTTAAATTGAAAGAACTGGAGTGGTCCGTTGTTGTTCGACACCACGAGGATGGGTCTGCCGGCGGGGTTGTACAGTACGGCCAGGTCGCGCGCCTCGCCCATGGCCCAAAGTCCGTGCCGGTTGTTGTCGAGCCACCGGTAGTTGCCCTTGCCGTCGCCGAGCAACACGCAGCCGTTGCCGCTGTCGCAGCGGTTGGTTTCCACCTCAAATCCGTACTTGTTGCCTACGAGCACGAGGTCAAGGGCGCCGTCGGCGTTCACGTCAAGGGCGGTGATGCCCTGCACGGGTGCGATTTGGGCCTGTACGGGCAGTTCCCGGCGTACAAATCGGCCGTTTTGGTTTTCCCACCAGCAGGTTTCAAGGGTGTAGGCTGAGGTGATGTACGCCGATTCGAGGTCTTTTCGGGGCCATACCTTGTCGATTGTGGCCAGGCTGTATTCCCGGGCGTACAACAGGCGTTTTTTGAGGATTGGCATTTGTTTGTTCAGCACCTCTTTTTGGTAGAGGGGGTACTCCTTGCCGTCTTCGAAATAGGCCATGATGGGGTCGAGGGCGCCGTTGTTGTCGAAGTCTTTGGCGTAGCACTTGAGCGGGCCGTCGGCGGATGCCGTCAGGCGGGTGTTTCGGCCCAGGTTACCGGTAACCAGGTCGAGGTCGCCGTCGGCATCAAGGTCGGCCAAGGTCAGCCGGTACCAGAGGCCGTTGGTCTTTTCGAGACCAAATTGGGTGGTTTTATTGACAAAACGGCCGTTTTGCCAGTCAAAAATACCCACAGGCGTCCATTCGCCGACCACCACGAGTTCCGGGTCGGGGTCGTTGTCGAGGTTGGCCACGGCGAGGTCGGTCACCATGCCGAATCGCTCCAGATCGGGGGCCACCTCGGCGGTAGCGTCGGTGAAGCGGTTCCGGTCGTTGCGCAACACAATGGTTCTGGGGCACAGGGGCCACCGGCCGGCCAGGATTCGGCCGCCGCAGATGAGGTCGTTGTCGCCGTCGCGGTCGTAGTCGATGGGGATGCAGCGCAGGGCTAGGTTGCCCCCAAAATCGGGGATGATGCCCGGCGGCACCCGGGCGAAGGCGCCCTTTCCGTCGGTGTTGATGTACAGTCGATTTTCCCAGGCGAGTTGGGAGACGTCGGGTTTGGCTTCGGCGCCCCCGCTCAGCACAAAGAGGTCCATGTCGCCGTCGGCGTCGGCGTCGAAAAAGGTCGCACCGTGGTCTTCAAAAGCTTTTTCCTTTTGCCAGAAATCGGCGCCGACGGCTTTGAACGAGCCGTTGGGTTGCTGTGCAAAAAGGCCGGCCGGCTGGTCAAAACTGTTCCCGACGAACAGGTCATCGAGTCCGTCGCCGTTTACATCGCCGATGGCCATGAGGGGGCCGAGGTCGGCATGCGACCAGGGGAGCAGGGGGAAGGCTTCGAAGTCGTTGTACTCGTTTTCAAGGTGTTGGTAGCCGACGCCGGATTGTTTGCTTACATCTTTGAAAATGAAATCACTGGATGCCGTTTCCGGCAAAATGGAGCGGGTATATCCGCCGGCGTCGCTTTGTTTCAGCACCAGTCGTTGATCGGCCGGCACACTGCGCAGTTCCTGGGTTTTACCGTCGGGCCAGCGCACCAAAAGGCGGTCGACAACGTTCACATTTCCCAGGCCAAAATGGGCCAGGTGCTCCACAGAAGAGAAGATGCCGCGGGTGGGGAAATTTTCAAAATACTGAACCTGTCCGTTGTTGTATTCGATGCGTATGGAAGCACCCACGGCGAAGGTGTTGGGCACGTTGCCCTGGAGTTTGACCTGGAGATAATGGTGGGTGTTTTTTTGCCTCGACAGGTTTTGGTACACAAATGCGGGTTGTTCGAGGTTGTTGACCACGAGGTCTAGGTCGCCGTCGGCGTCGAGGTCGGCCCAGGCGGCGCCACAGGACCAGGATGCCGGCATGGTCATCCATTTTCCGCTGACGTTGTCGAAGGTCCAGTTGCCGTTGTTGCGGAAACCGTAGTTGCGCACCTTGTAGCTGGGAATCTGGTTGAGGAACTGGGAGACATCGGGGTAGATGTCGCGCAATTTTCTGCCGGAACCGACCTTATGAATTTCCGGAATGACAAAGTCGATGAAATCGCGGTTGGTCACGTCGCGGCGGTAGCCGTTGGTTACGTGGAGGTCGCGCAGGCCGTCGTTATCCATGTCGAACAGCAGGCCGCTCCACGACCAGTCGGTTTTAAAGACGCCGGCGATGCAGCCCACATCACTGAAGGTGCCGTTGCCGTTGTTGCGCTGGAGGACGTTGCGCACGACGGGCTCCATGTAGCCGTTTTCCGTCAGGGCGGTGTAGCTGCTTTGGGAGTTGGTGGACTGGAAGAGTTTCTGCCTGAGGTTTTTTTCGCCGATCATGTCCATTCCGAACAGGTCAACAAGGCCGTCGTTGTCGAAATCGGCAATGTCTGTTCCCATGGTGTGTTGGGAGATGTGCCGGAAGAACTGATCCAGCCGGTCGGTGAAGGTGCCGTTTTGGTTGTTGATGTAGAGTCGGTCGGGTTGTACGAAGTCGTTGGCGACGTACACGTCGAGCCACCCGTCGCGGTTGAAGTCGTTCACGGAGGTGCTGAGTCCGTATCCCAGGTTCCAGATGCCGGCTTGTTTGGAGACGTCGGTGAAGCGTCCGTTGTCGTTTCGGTAAAACCGGTCGGTATCGAATTCGTTGTGCGGGTCGAGGAGGGGGTGGTACTTGTCGTCGGCGCCGAGTTTGGCTTCTACAGAGTTGGTATATACACCCTGGGTGGGGTAGTTGACGAGGTAGCAATCAAGGTCGCCGTCGTTGTCGTAGTCGAAGAAGTTGGCGCCAGAGGAGGCACTGATGTCGTTGAGCCCGTATTCGGCGCCTTTTTCAGTGAAGGTGAGGTTGCCGTTGTTGACGTACAGGCGGTTCCGGCGGTCGTCGTCGATCAGCGGGCCGGCGCGGCACACATAGAGGTCGAGCAAGCCGTCGCTGTTGATGTCCAGGGCCACGGCGGCGGTTTCGAAGCCTTCGGTGGAAGCGACGCCGGCGGACTCGGTGATGTTCCGGAAGCGCATGTTCCCTTCGTTGAGGAATAGTCCGTTGGGTCCGTTAGCGCCAATGAAGTAGAGGTCGGGCAGGTTGTCGTTGTTGATGTCGAGCACGGCCACACCGCCACCGTTGTATATGTTGATGTTGGTGGTGATGTTGTTGTCGTAGGTTTCGATGATCCGGTTTTGGAAGTCTATGCCCGATTGCTCCGGCGTCAGCAATTGCAGCATTGGGTCAGCAGCCATCAGGGTGGGCTCTTCCTGGTAGCTTTCGACGGGTTTGGCCTCCTTGTTCGTGCAATGCACGAGTATGGCCGCCATGAACAGGGTGATCAGGATTCGGATGGTATGCATAGGGCAGGTACAATGTCGGGGCAAAATAAAGGTAAATTGTGGAGAACGAGGTTGGCGATTCTACAAATGGTGGGCCTCTCCGGGGCCATAGGGCGAGGAAACTCACTTGCTTGCTTACCGAGGCGATGGCTCGCAGCCATCGCCTCGGGAATGGCTAGGGGGGGATTTAGGACTAACTGGGGCCTAAATCCGCTTTTTTGTTTATCATTGATTAATAACGAAATATGAAAATTTATTTTTTTAATAAAAAATTTTCATCGAAAAAAATGTTAATTACTTTGCTTTATGACGCAAAGCCGATCTATATTTGCTGGTCAATTCATTTAATCCATGGCATACATAATCTCGTGAGATGTCGCATCGGTAGGTTTCCACTACACTTATTTGACCGTTGCGGTCCCACTTCTCCCTAGATATTGATGTCATTATTATCAAGGTATAACTATTACCCTGAGGAGGGTATTTTGTTATTCCGGCTTGCATGCGAGGCGCGCAACTGCAAAAGAGGCAAGATTTTTGACGGTGTTGGCAGCAGTGTGAATCGCAAGTAGCGCTAGAAGTCGAATAACTAATCTCATGAAAATAAACGGTATCCCGTCCTGTTGCGGCAAGGGTTTTGTCCCTGCGCAGCGTATTCAAAAGGCATTGACCAAATCTGCTGTTGCAGGTTGGGTCAATGCCTTTTTTATTTCGGCATTTCCAATTTTTAAAATACAACAAATTTTCATCTCATTTCATCACTTAAATTTTCAAACAATGAACGGAACGTTTGCAAAACGCGGTTTTCAGGCGGTGCTGACAATGTTCTTCGTGTTCGGCGGTTTGTTGCTGACCAACCGTGCAGAGGCCCAGAAGGTAGTGGTTACCAACCAGCAGGCTGCACCGCAACAACAACAGAACTGGCTCACCGAACAGGATGCCAAGTCGGTACTGGAGACAGAAATGTCCAGTCTGAAAGACCAACTTCAAAACCTGACGCCGGGTACGCCCACGTACAACAACGTGTATGTGCACTTGAGCTTCTTCCTGGGCATTTACCAGGACATTGACGCCGGCAGCACCGTGTCGCAAGCAGTTGCGGCCAGCCTCGCTTTCGACGACGTGGTTATGGCCCAAGTGTCGAAATCCACGCGCGACGCCCTGTACGACGAAGCAGTCGACCTGTTGTCCAAGTAATTTTTTCAGCACGTGTTTTCGATGAATGCCCATCTTTTTTTGAAAACTCAAATCATCAACCACCATCTCATGAAAAAGAGAACTCTTACTTTTTATGTGTCGTTGATGGCATCGTTCCTCATTGGCGCCCAGGCTTTTGCCCAGGTGACGGTGAACATGCCCTTCAACAACGGCCCGCTATCGTTCACGGCTACGGCCGGGGCGTGTCCGGCCTTTAACTTTTTTGACAACGGCGGCCAGTTTGGCGTGTATGGCAACAACTCCGGCGCCAACTCCGTTGTGACCTTCAACCCGGCCACTGCGGGTAACAAAATCCGTACGACGTTCACCGCTTTCTCTACGGAGGCCAGCTGGGACGCTCTGTATGTATATGACGGTATCAACATCGCCGCGCCGAAGATCGCTTCGGCCAACGGCCTGCCGATCGGCGGTTCGCCGTTTGGTACGGGCGGCTGGTGGGGCACCCAGGCGCCCAACAACGTTGCCGGCGCAACCGGTACCGTTCAGGCTACCGCAACCAACGCTTCCGGCGCACTGACCTACGGTTTCCGCTCTGATGCCAGCGTTACGCTGGCCGGCTGGGCTGCTACCATCATCGAGGTGCCCAGCGCATCCTGCGTGATGACGCCCTCCGCCAACGTTACGGTAAGCACGGACGCCGACGGCTGTATCGCCGACGTTACGGTTGCTACGCCTGCCTTCTCGCCCGGTGGTTGCCAAAACACCCTCACGCTGCAATATCGCGTGAACGGCGGTGCTGCTGTGGTGATTCCTTCGCCCATCGGTGCTACGATCACCCTGCTTGACCTGCCCAAAGGTATAAACACCATCACTTGGGAACTGATCAACGTAGTATGCGGTGTATCCATTGTGCAAGCTTCCGCTACCCAATCGGTTACGGTGAACGACCTCACGCCGCCGGTGCTGACCTGCCCGCCGAACGTGACCCTGAACCTGGCCCCCGGCGAGTGTTCTACGTTCTACAGCTACAACGTAAGCGTAACGGACAACTGTCCGTTTATCACGCCCGCCGCACCGGTGCAGCTCCCGGCTTCGTTTGTGAACCACGGCTCCGGCCTGGCCTTCACCCTCGCCGGCAACAACGCTCCGGGTGGTCTGTACTTCAACCTGACCAACAACGGCGGCGTTCAAGCCATCATCACCGGCTTTGGCGTTCGTTTCCCGAACCCTGCCTTTGGTGCGGTAACGGTGCCCAAAACGCTTGAAATCTGGAGCACGCCGACGACCTACGCCGGAAAAGAGACCAACCAAGGTCTGTGGACGAACGTAGGCCCGGCCACCATCACGGCCAACCCGCCTTACTTCGCTACCGGCACCGGCGCGATTGCGCAGGCCAATTTCCTGCAAAACGTAACCCTCAACCCGGGTGAAACGCGTGGTTTCTACATCTTCGGCCCGAACTGGTGCCCGGTGTTCAACTACACTTTCGGCATCCAGCCGCCGATCACCAATGGTCCGTTCACGCAAACGGCCGGCTCGGTTTCGTTCAACTTCTTCGCCAACCTGTTCGCTACGGGCGCTTTCGCTCACCCGAACATCCAGGTGAACTACCTGACCGGCGGTGGTGGCGACATCCAGCAAACCTCCGGTATCGCTTCCGGCGAAGAGTTCCCGATCGGTACCACGACCAACTGTTTCTTCGTGGAAGATGCCGCTGGCAACGACGCTACCTGCTGCTTCACCGTAACGGTAAATGAGTTCCCGAATGCCATCAAGACGCTGATCTGCAACGACCTGGTGAACATTTCGCTCGACTCGAGCTGCACGCACACCATCGGCGCCGATCAGGTGCTCGAAGGTGGTCCGTACCGCTGCTATGACAACTACATCGTTCAATTGGACCGTATTGCACCGTTTGGCAACGGCCCCTGGACGCCGGCCACCCTCGGCCCCGGCGATGTAGGCAAAAGCTACGCCTATCGCGTGGTTGACCCCGCTACCAACAACACTTGCTGGGGTATGGTGCTGGTGGAAGACAAACTGCCGCCGGTACTTGTATGCCGCGACATCACCATTCCCTGCGACTCCATCCCGGAAGTTAACCCGGCTCCTGCCGTTATTGGCTACCAAATCCAGTCTACGGGCGAAATCAACGACCCGATCGGCGCACCGAGCGGCCCGACTTCGCGCGTGTATGACTTCGACTACAGCTACATCCCGCCGGGTACCCCGGTTGAGGACGTGAACGTATGCGTTCGCCTGACGGGCCACACCTGGCTGCCTGATCTGGACATCCTCGTGATCGCACCCGACGGCTCGCAAGCCGACTGCTTCGCCGTAACCGGCTGCTTCGGTCAGGAATTCCCGATCGACTGCAAGTGGGATGACGAAGGTTTGGGTGGTGTAACCGCCTGCGCTCAGCTTGACCAAAATGGCGGTCCGCTGCAGTGCTTCGTAGCTCCGGGCAACCAGAGCAACACAGTACTGTCGGCCCTCGACGGCAAAGACGCCAGCGGCGTATGGCGGATTCGCATCAACGACGCTGTTGCACCTGATGACGGTGTGATCGAGTTCCTCTGCCTCGAGCTGCTTGTAAACGTACCGGGCATCGCTGTAACCGACGGTTGCGGCCCTGTCAATCTGACGTTCCAGGACACGGAAGTGAACACCGACTGCGCTTCGGGCTTCACCAAAACCATCCGCCGCAAGTTCACGGCCACCGACCAGTCCGGCAACTCGGTAACCTGCATCCAGAACATCAACTTCGCTCGTCCGAACCTGGCCGACGTGGTTGTTCCGCCGAACTACGACGATCTGCAAGCACCTGCATTTGAGTGCACGGGCGTATACCCGACACCGGACTACCTGGAAAGCGTTGGCCTGCAAGGCTTCCCGTACGTAAACGGCTTCCCCGTTTCCTGCGGTCTGAGCATCACCTATGACGACAAGGTAATCGACGTGTGCGACGGTACCTACAAGATCCGCCGCGAATGGCTGATCCTCGACTGGTGCACGGGTGGCGAGATCGAGTACGTACAACTGCTGAAAGTAAAAGACGACGAACCCCCGGTATTTGACTGCCCGGCGAACCTGACGGTGACCACCGATCCGTTCAACTGCTGCGCTACGGTAAATCTTCCGGATGTGATCGTAAGCGACGTATGCTCGCGCATCAACAAAGTATCGGCCATGATCATCGGCATCAGCCCTGTGGCGCCGTTTGACACGATCGGTATGTTCACGGTAGGCGGCTCGCTGACGTCGTTCCCGGGCA
>JANRJH010000007.1:0-156303 GCA_033764075.1 Saprospiraceae bacterium
GCAGGCTGTATCCCAACCCCGCCGCCGGCCTGCTTCAGGTAGCGTATAGCGGCGAAACCTCCGCGCAGTTCGCGCTGTACCACGGTACAGGCGCTTTGGCGCTGCAGCAGCCGTTGTCTGCCAACGCAGCGACGGCGGTGGAGGTCGGTGTGCTTCCGCCGGGTGTATACATAGCGGTGGTGTCGGCGGACGGGGCGTTGGTGTGCCGGGAGTTGGTGGAGGTGATGCGGTAATAAAGTTATTTGTTTTCCCGTCTGAAACACCTACATTTTGCACATCATGACAGACTATCGCAAAATCATCACCCTAGAGCCCGGCAAGCGAAGCGGCCAGCCCTGCATCCGCGGTATGCGCATCACGGTATACGATGTCCTGAGCTATCTGGCTGCCGGCTTGACTCATGAAGAAATTTTGGGGGATTTTCCCATGCTAACTAAAGAAGACATCCTGGCGTGTTTGGCCTACGCTGCGGAGGCGGAAAAAATCAGATTAGTAGCCTGATTGGTTGATTATGTTTTTGATTGACAACAATCTGTCGCCGAAATTGAGCAAACACTTAATGCGCCAATTCCAATGTTCGACCTCTCCGAGGTCGAAAATAAATGCATCGCACTGATCTACAAATGTTTGACCTCTCCGAGGTCAATACAAAAAAAAGAGAGCTTGCGTTCCTCAGAAAATGTCCGGTAGTGTTTCCGTCGACATACCGCAGGACAAACACTGCAATTTTTCTTGCACAAAAAGAAAATCTGCCGTACCTTTGCGCACTCATTTGCAGAGTACATTCACAAATTTTTCTAAAACGCAGATTATCAAGATGTTTGCAATTGTTTCCATCGCCGGTCAACAGTTCAAAGTTGAGGAGGGTCAGTCGATCTTCGTCCACCGGCTGGCAGCGAATGAAGGTGATTCGGTCACCTTCCCCGACGTCCATCTGATTGATCGCGACGGCAATGTTTCCATTGGCGCCCCGAACGTTTCGGGCGCCAGCGTTGAGGCCAGCGTGCTGGGGCACCTCAAAGGCGACAAGGTCATCGTGTTCAAGAAAAAACGCCGCAAAGGCTACCGTAAGAAAAACGGTCACCGCCAGTCTTTCACCCAAATCAAAATCGACGCGATTAAAGCTTAAGCGATATGGCACACAAAAAAGGTGTCGGTAGTACCGACAACGGACGCGACAGTAAAAGCAAGCGCCTTGGCGTCAAGCTGTTCGGTGGTCAGCAAGCCACTGCCGGCAACATCCTGGTTCGCCAGCGCGGCACGAAATTCCACCCCGGCCTCAACGTGTACATGGGCCGCGACCATACGCTGCACGCCGCCATCGACGGCGTTGTGGTTTACACCAAGACCAAGAACGATCGCCGCTTTGTGAGCATTCGTCCTTTCGAAACGGTGGCAGAAACCCCTGCACCGATGCCTGCTTCGCCCAAGGCTGCCAAGCCCAAGGCCAAACCGGCCGAAACGGCGCCGGAACCGGTGGAGCCCGCCATCCTGGTCAAGGCGCCCGATGCGGGCCTCGCTCCGGTGATGGAGTCCGTGGCGATCGCACCGGAACCCCCGGTTGACGCCGCGCCCGTACACGAGGAGACAGCTCCCGTTGCGGAAGAAACCCCCGCACCAGTGGCTGAAGCCACAGCGGAGGCGCCTGCGCCGGCTTCCGGCGCCGATGACCTGAAAATCATCGAAGGCATCGGACCCAAGATTGCCGATATCCTCACCGAAGCCGGCATTACCACCTTCGCCCAGCTGGCAGAGACGGACGTTGAGAAGTTGTCCGACATCCTGGCCGCCGCCGGTTCCCGCTACAAAAGCCACGATCCCGGCACCTGGCCCGCGCAGGCCAGGTTTGCCGCCGAGGGCAAGTGGGACGAGCTCAAGGAGTATCAGGAGATGCTCATGGGCGGTCGTGACCTCACCGAATAATGCATTTGCCCACCGCGAAACCCGTTTTTGCGGAGGGTTGCTGAAAAACACCCCCTGGACCCTGGCCTTTCCGGCCGGGGTTTTTTATTTTGCGCCTCCGCAAGCCACGAGTCATGCACGTATTCTATCCTTTTTTTCTGGTGTTCGTCGGCGGCGGCCTGGGCAGCATCTGTCGTTTCGCGCTGTCGCTCTGGCTGCACCCGTATGCCCTCCGCTTCCCCTGGGCTACCCTGGCAGCCAACGCAGCCGCCTGTCTGGTGCTGGGCCTGATGCTGGGCTGGCAGACCCAGCAGCCGGTGACCGATGCCCGTCGGCTGTTGCTCACCACCGGATTCTGCGGGGGCTTCAGCACGTTCTCCACCTTCACCGCCGACACCGCACAGTTGTACGCTGGTGGATCGCCCGGCGCGGCGGTGCTGAACGTGGCCGCCAATTTGTCTATTTGCCTCTTATGCCTATATTTGGGCATCCGTTTGACGTCATGAGCAAAACAGCCAAAAAATCCGCAGCAGACGCCCACATCATCCGGCCGTCGGTGGAAGTCGTGTACGCCCGCGAGCTGGCTGCCCTGGCCGAAGCCGATACCCACCCGCGGCCGGAGGGTTGGCGTCTGTCGCCCTGGGCGGTGGTTACCTACCTGGCAGGCGGGCAGGCCGGCAAGGTCGCCGTGGAGCCCAAATACATTGGCGCGCGCCGGCTGATGGAGATTGCCGTGGCCACCCTGGCCACCGACCGCGCCCTGCTCCTGCTGGGCGTGCCGGGCACCGCCAAAACCTGGGTGAGCGAACACCTGGCGGCGGCCATCAGCGGCGACAGCACCCTGCTGGTGCAAGGCACAGCAGGGCTCAGCGAGGACGCCCTGCGTTACGGTTGGAACTACGCGCGCCTCATCGCCGAAGGCCCGTCGGAGCAGGCGCTGGTGCCCAGCCCCGTGATGAAGGCCATGCAGGCCGGGCAACTGGTGCGGGTCGAAGAGCTCAGCCGAATCCCGAGCGACGTGCAGGACACCCTGATTACCCTGCTGTCGGAAAAAACACTGCCGGTGCCGGAGCTGAACACGGCCGTGCAGGCCCGACGCGGCTTCAACCTGATTGCCACGGCGAACGACCGCGACAAGGGCGTGAACGACCTGTCCGCCGCCCTGCGCCGCCGCTTCAACACCGTGACCCTGCCTTTGCCGGCTACGCTCGACGAGGAGGTGCACATCGTGCAAACACGCATTGCCGCGCTCGGTGCACCCCTGCGCCTGCCCCCGGAATCGGCCCCTCTGGATCAGATCAGGCGCCTGGTGACCATCTTTCGGGAGCTGCGCGAGGGCAAAACAACCGACGGCCGGGCCAGGCTCAAGAGCCCCGGCGCCACCCTCAGTCCGGCCGAAGCGATCTCGGTGATGCACCAGGGGCAAGCCCTCGCGCTGCATTTCGGCAATGGCCTCCTGCAAGCCCGCGATCTGGCCGCCGGCATGGTCGGCGCCATCGTCAAGGATCCGGTGCAGGATAAACCGGTGTGGGATGAGTACCTGGAAACGGTGTTAAGGAAAAGAGAAGAATGGTCGGACCTCTACCAGGCGTGTAAAGATTTGAGTTAATTGCGTTTTTTTTTCAGACTTCCGAACCAAATGTCAGTCCACATGCGTGTCGCCGGAAAGTACTTGTCCACCCTGCTGTTCTTCACAGCTGTGCAGGCCCTGCCGGCAGCCGTCGTCACCGGTTCGTTCGGGCAGGATGTGCCCGAATTGCGGGTAACCCTGCAGGCTCCGCACCATTACCTGGACGGCAGGGCCGACAAATACACCGCTCAGCCCGATGCGCAGGGGCGTTTCCGTTTCGAGTTGGACCTCCCGGAACCGCAGATCGTTTTTTTGCACGCCGACAACGCGTACCTGCCGCTATTCCTGGCGCCTGCCGACACCCTCGACATCCGCAGCAGTCTGTTCGACTTTCCGCTGCGCGTGGCGTTTGAAGGGCCCGCCGCGGCCAACAACCGCCTGTTGCAGGCCTACCTGCGCCTGGCCAACAAAGACTTCAGCGATTTCAACAACACCCGCTTCAAGGTTGGTCAGACCTGGTTCTCCGCCGAGTCCGATATGCAGTCGTACATGGACAACCTGCACCCGGAGTCGTACCGCAGCTTCCTCGACGACCGCAAGCAGCGGCTGACCGACCTGACAGAGAGCACGATGGGCGCCGACCCCGGTGCGTTTACCGGTGCGTTTAAGCGCTGGCTCGAGGCCGACATACAGTATGCCTGGGCGTATTACCTGCTTTTGTATGGGCAGGTGAATGAACGCCGCCTGAACATTCAACCCACCTTTTTTGCCTTTACCAATGAGGTGTCCTATTTCTGCGACTGCCTCAACAACGAACCATACCGCCAGTACCTGCACTTGCTGATGGCCCGGCAAATGGCCAAAACGGGCAACACCCAATCGTTTTATGCCGCCGAGTACACCTACGCGGGTCAGTTTCTCGACGGCAAACCCCTCGCCTACCTGCGCTCGGAGATCATCTACCAGGCGTTCAACACCGACCGATACCGCGAGATACTGCCCGCTTACCTCGATTTTTTGCAGACCAATAAGTTCCCGCAATTTGAACCCAAGGTGACCGACCTGTATGCCAAAGTCGCCCGGAATGCGCCGGGCGCGCCGGCGCCGCCGTTTTCCGGCGCCGATGCCGACGGAAGCCCGGTGTCGCTCAGCCTGCTGAAGGGCAAGGTGGTCTACCTGAACTTCTGGGCAAGCTGGTGCGGCGCCTGCATTGGAAAAATGGACTATTTCGACCTGTACGCCGCTGAACTCGCCCAAAACGGCGTGGAAATCGTGAACGTATCCATCGACAGCGACTCTGAACGCTGGCTCCAGGCGATTCGGGAACACGCCTTTCAGGGGCGCCACCTGCGTTCGCCCACCGCCGCCGGGCCGGATATCGCCAAAGCATACGGCGTGGAGGCCATCCCGCAGTATTTTATCATCGCCCGCGACGGTACTTTCGCCGACAAGCCGGTGCAACACCAGGCCGCCGACATCCGTACGCACCTCATGAACCTCGTCAGAAACCACTAACAGCCCCCCCACCCATGCAAACCAACGATAACGGGATTTACGCAGACATGGTGGCCGCCCACAGCGCAGGCCGGAAAAAACTGGCCGTGCTGCTCGACCCCGACAAGCTGCGCCTGCAACACCTGGACAACACCCTTTCGGCAGCGGTGGAGAGCAGGATCGACTACTTTTTCATCGGCGGCAGCCTGGTGGTCAATGACATGCTTGATCAACTGCTCATTGAGGTGCGGCGCCATTGCCGCATACCCCTGGTACTGTTCCCCGGCAACTCCTTTCAGCTGAGCTACCGGGCCGACGCGCTGCTGCTGCTTTCGCTCATCAGCGGCCGCAACCCGGAGCTGCTCATCGGGCAACACGTCATCGCTGCGCCATTCCTGAAAATGTCGCCGCTGGAGATCATCTCCACCGGCTATATGCTCATCGAGGGCGGCGTACAAACGTCGGTGCAATACATGTCGAACACCTACCCCATACCCGCCGCCAAAAACGACATCGCCGTGTGCACGGCCATTGCGGGTGAAATGCTGGGTCTCAAATTGTTGTACATGGACGCCGGTTCCGGCGCCACCCACCCGGTATCGGTCGACATGATTGCGTCTGTTCGCGGCGCTGTGGCCGTTCCGCTCCTGGTTGGCGGCGGCATCCGGAGCGCCGAACAGGTGTCGAGGAACTTTCGGGCCGGCGCCGATGTTGTGGTTGTCGGAACCGCTTTCGAAGCAGATCCTTCACTGATCCGCGAAATGGCGGCCGCCCGGTGAAAATTAAACACTACCTTGAGACCCATTTACGACCCTTATTTTGACAGGAACCGTTATCAAGTCCACCGGCAGTTGGTACAGTGTCCGCCTCGATGAAACGGATGGGGGCCAGGTTATGCAGTGCCGGATCGTGGGCAAATTTCGACTGGAGGACGTGCCGCTGACCAACCCCGTGGCGGTGGGCGACCGTGTGGTGGTCAGCCCGGAAGCGTCTCAGGAGGCGGTGGGCTCCATCACCGGCATTTTGGATCGGCGCAACTATGTGGCCCGCCAAAGCCCGCGCAGCAAGCACGACCTGCACCTGCTGGCCGCCAACATCGACCAGGCGGTGCTGATCGTCACGGTGGTGCACCCCAACCTCAAACCCGGATTCATCGATCGCTTTTTGCTCATGACCGAGCAACACGAAATCCCGGTGACCATCGTGTTCAACAAAGCAGACCTGTACGACGAGGAGGACCTCTCCGTTTTCCTCGCCATGCGCACTGTGTACAAGGACATCGGTTACGGCGTACTGCTCACTTCCGTGAAGGACAGAGAGGGGCTGGACGCCCTGCGGGAGGTGCTGCACGACAAGACGACGCTGATCAGCGGGCAGTCGGGCGTAGGTAAAAGCAGTCTGATCAACGCAATTCAGCCGCAATTGCAGTTGCGCACCGGCGACATCAGCGACTACTCCGGCAAGGGGCAGCACACCACCACATTTGCGGAAATGTTCGAACTCGATTTCGGGGGGCGCATCATCGATACGCCGGGCATCAAAACGCTTTCGTTCAACAACCGGGATGCGGAAAACGTGGCCCACAGTTTCCGCGAGTTTTTCGCTTTGTCGGATCAATGCCGGTTCGGAGGCGCCTGCCTGCACCGCAAAGAACCCGGTTGCGCAGTTCAGCAGGCCTTGCGCGAGGGCAAGGTCAGTGAACTGCGCTACATGAATTACCTGGATTTGTTGCAGGAAGCGGAGGACCAGAATTACTGGGAACGGCGAAGGGAGTTTTGATGCCCGTGCGGGCGTCTTTATAAAAAGCCCAGCTGATTGCGCAGGGCTGAGCTGAAGATCAGGTAGATTTTCCGCTTGTCGGACACGCGGAAGCGCTGCTGGGCAACCCGTTGGGCAGGCGCCTGGCGGATCTTGTCGAACAACTGGATGTAGTATTTGTAGGCGAGATAGACCCCGAACCGGGCGCCGGCGGGCAGTTGGCGGATGCCCTCCAGGGCCGCTTCGAAATCCTCGTGAATATCGGACTCAATTTGCCGCTTGTCTTCGTTGGTAAACTGCACAAAATCGACGCCGGGAAAGTACACCCGGCCGCGCTCGTCGTAATCGCTCTTGATGTCGCGCAGGAAGTTGATTTTTTGAAAGGCCGCGCCCAAACGCCGGGCGGGTGCTTTCAGGTGTTGATACATCTCTTCCTTGTTCTCGGTAAAAACGCGCAGGCACATGAGCCCCACCACTTCCGCCGAGCCGTAAATGTACTCGTTGTACCCGCTGTGGTCGTACGCTTCTTTTTCCAGGTCCATTTCCATGCTGCGCAAAAACGCTTCGATGAGCTCCCGATCTATGTTGTAGGTGTGTACGACCTGCTGGAAGGATTGCAACACGGGGTTGAGGCTGATGCGTTCGTCGATGGCTTGCCAGGTGTCTCGGCAAAATCGGTCGAACAGCTCGCGTTTGGGGTAGTCGTGGAAAGTGTCGACGATCTCGTCGGCAAACCGTACAAATCCGTAAATGCCGTAAATGGGTTTGCGGAACCGCGGATGAAAGGCCCGGATACCCATGGAAAAGGAAGTAGAGTACCGGCGGGTGATGAGCCGGCTGCATTCGGCGCACGTATTGTCGTATAAAGCAAGGTGATTCATAAACAGTCTGTTATGGTCAATATCTGTTAACGCAGGGCTTTCATCACTTCCCGGGCCACCACCTGTCCACTGATGAGGGAGGGCGGCACACCGGGACCGGGCACGGTCAGCTGACCGGTGTAGTAGAGGTTGGCTACGGTACGGCTTTTCAGGCGCGGCTTGAGGAAGGCGGTTTGGAGCAGCGTATTGGCCAGTCCGTAGGCATTCCCTTTGAACGCGTGGTAATCGCGGATGAAGTCGTCGTGCGCGTAAGCGCGTTTGTACACTACGGCATCGCGGATGGACTGGTTGGTCAGCCGCTCCAGTCGCTCCATGACCAGGTGGTAATAGTGTTCGCGGATGGACTCGTTGTCTTCAAGCCCGGGCGCTACGGGAATCAGCACGAACAGGTTTTCCGTTCCGGGTGGCGCCACCGTAGGGTCTGTTACGGAGGGGGCGCTTACGTAGAACAGGGGTTTGGACGGCCATTTCGGCGTCTCGTAAATCTCCCGGGCGTGCGCGCCGAAAGGTTCATCGAAGAATAGATTGTGGTGCAGCAGGTTTTGAAGCCGCTTTCCGACACCAAGATAAAACAAAAGACTGGAAGGCGCCATGGTTCTTTTTTGCCAGTAGCGCTCCGAATAGTTTCGATGGCGGTCGTCGAGCAATTTTTCCTCGATGTGGTGATAGTCGGCGCTGCCCACCACGGCATCGGCGTCGAATGTGCCACCGTTTTGTGTGTGTACACGCGTGGCGTGTCCGTTGGGGGTCTCTATGCGGGATACCGCTTCGTTGTAGTGAAAGCGGACACCCAGTTCTTGGGCCAGGGCCGTCATGCCGTCCACGATCTTGTGCATACCGCCTTTGGGATACCAGGTACCCAGCACCATGTCGGCGTAGTTCATCAGGCTGTACATGGCCGGCGTTTTCTCCGGTGTGGCACCCAGGAACAGGACCGGGAACTCCAGCAGGGAAACAAGTTTTTCGTTTTTGAACAGCGTACGTATTTGCCTGGAAATGGACGAAAACATTTGCAGGCGGAACATACTGGACAGGATGCGCCGGTCGGCAAACTCCATCACGCTCAAGCTGGGCTTGTGCACAAAGTCGCTCATGCCCACCCGGTACTTGTATTCGGCTTCCGCCAGGAAGCGCCGCAGCCGGGGTGCGCTGCCGGGTTCGTAGTGCTCGAACAGGGCCTCCAGCGCTTGCATGTCGGCCGGCAAATCCATCCGGTCACCGGGGCCATAATGTACGCAATACGAAGGGTCGAGCCTGATCAACTCGTAGTAGTCGGACGTTTTTTTTCCAAAATGGGCAAAAAATTGCTCAAAGACATCGGGCATCCAGTACCAGGAAGGGCCCATATCAAACACAAACCCTTCGGGGGTGGTAAACTGGCGGGCCCGGCCGCCGGGGCCCTCGTTTTTTTCAAGCACCGTCACCTCAAAGCCCTCTTTGGCCAGGAAACAGGCAGACGACAAGCCTGAAAAACCCGAACCGATGACCACAATTTTCTTTGCCATTTTCAGTTTACTGGTTTGGAGGTAAACGCAACACGCCCGTTCTTTGTTTAATAATTTGTTGACAACGTTAAACAAAACAATCAGTAAGTACAGGAACGCTGTATCTTTAGGCCATATATGTTGGACATTTACGCCCGAAAGTCACATTGGAAATGGTATCTGGCTGCTGCCGGTGTGGCCATTGTGATTATTTCTCTTTTGTACACAAAATTTCTGGCCGACCGGCTGGCGGAGCGGGAGAACCAGCAAGCCGAGCAGTTTGCCGAGGCCATCAAGGCCATCACGCGCATGGGCAACGACACCATGGGGCTGAATTGCGACGTGACCCTGCACAGCAAGATCATCACCCAAAACAACACCATCCCGGTCGTGTTGCTCGATGAGGCCGGGCGGGTGGAGGCTTACCGGAACATTGACGACCGGAATCTGGACGAGATGGACACCGCTCTGGTGCGCCAGGCCCTGCTGCGCATGGTTGCCGGCGGGGCCGATACGATCGAGATCGTGGAGCCACCCCATTACAGCAAAAAGCTCATCTACACCCACTCTTCCTTGCTTTCCCTGCTCAACTGGTACCCTTATATCCAGTTGGTGCTGATTGCCGCCTTCATCGGTTTCGGGTACATGGGCTTTTCTGCCGCACGCCGGGCCGAGGAAAACATGGTCTGGCTGGGCATGGCCAAAGAAACAGCCCACCAGCTGGGTACACCCATCACGGCCATTCTGGGTTGGATCGAGACCTTGCGCAGCGTGAATGAGGACAACGAGATGAACCAGGAAATGCTCAACGAACTGCGCAACGACGTCACCCGCCTCGAACTCGTAGCCGACCGCTTTTCCAAGATCGGCGCCACGCCCGAATTGACGCCGGTGAACCTGTACCAACAACTCGACCTGTGTCGCGAATACATGCAGCGTCGCGCACCCCGCCGGGTAGCGTTTGTTTTCCCTGCGGTGGAAGACCACCCGCCCCTGATCGTCCGGGTGAACGCACCCTTGTTCGACTGGGTGGTGGAAAACCTGCTGCGCAACGCCATCGACGCCATGGAAGACGGATCGGGCACCATCACCGCCACCGTGTACACCGATAACCGCTGGGCCTGCTTCGACATTGCCGACACTGGCAAAGGCATCCCGGCCAATCGCTTTAAGACCGTGTTCAAGCCAGGCTACTCCACCAAAACCCGTGGCTGGGGGCTGGGGCTCTCCTTGTCCAAACGCATCATCGACCAGTACCACGGCGGACGCATATTCGTCAAATATTCCGAGCCGGGCAAGGGCGCCACGTTCACCATTCAGCTCCCCAAAGGGTAAAAACTACCCATAGAACTTCATTCGTTAAATGTATCCTAAAACGGACAATAATCCGGCCTGGTTACTCGTCCTACCACTATACTCGTAGGACGAATAAAATTTTGCCATGCGCTTTGCCGTTTTCTTTTTTTTCCTGTTCACATCTTCCCTGCCGGCCGGTGCACAAGCCCGGCTCAACCAGGTGGCCCACCTTCGTTACGACTCTGTTACGCTGGCCGGATGCAGCCACTTTGTCGCCGAAAACGGCAGGGAATACGCCCTGGTCGGCACCAGCAAAGGGCTGAGCATCGTCGACCTGAGCGACCCCGCCAAGCCCTTCCAACGATTCTTTGTGCCCATGCCGGCGGGCAACTGGCGGGAGGTGAAGACTTGGGCGGGCTTTGCCTACGTAGCCTCCGAAGCGCCGAACTCCGGCTTGTTTATCGTTGACTTGCGTGCCCTGCCGGACACGGTTTACACCAAAACCTGGAAAGGGGATGGCGCCTACGCCGGCGAGGTGGTCACCAACCACGCACTGTGCGTGGCCGATGGTTACCTGTACCTCTTTGGCGGCAATTTTGTGGCGCAGGGTGCGGTTATTTGCGATATTTCAGACCCTTGGAACCCGCGCATCGTGGGTCGCTACAACACCAACTACATACACGATGGATTTGTGCGCAACGACACCCTCTGGGCAGCAGAGATTTACGCCGGACAGATCAGCATCATTGACGTCGGCAACAAGTCCGCCCCCAGGGTGATCGCCACCCAGCCCACCCCGGGAGCCTTCAGCCACAACACCTGGTTGTCGGACGACGGCCGAACCCTGTTTACCACTGATGAGGTGCTCAACGCCCCCCTCACCGCATTCGACGTGTCCAACCTAAACAACATCGCGTTGCTCGACGTCTATTACCCGAGCCTGGACCCCAGCAGGGAGGTGCACAACGTGCGGGTGCTCAACAACTTCCTCATCAATCCCTCCTATGGCGGCCAGTTGAGCCTGGTGGATGCCCAGTTCCCCGACAACCTCATCGAGCTGGACATTGTGCGCCTCGGGAGCTCCCTCGTTTGGGATGCCGATCCGTTCCTGCCTTCCGGGCTCCTCATTGTTTCTGCCAAAAACGAAGGGCTCTTTCTGTTCAAACCCACCTACCAACGCGCGGCTTACCTGCACGGCAGCATCGCCGACGCTGCCACCGGGCAGCCGGTTTTCGACGCCACCGTTACCATCCTGAACACACCGGCTTTTGACCAAAGTAAACCCGACGGGCAGTACTACACCGGAATTGCCCGCAGCGGCCTGTACACGGTGGAGGTTGAACGGGCCGGTTACGAACCGATCACGCTGAACAACATCGCCCTGACCAGCGGACAGGTCACCCGCCTGGATCTCAAGCTGACGCCCGCAGGCGCCATCGCGGGTGATCCGGTGACCAAACCCACGTTTAAGGTTGTATCTTCACCGTTCCAAAACCAGCTTCAGGGCAACTTGGCCGCCGTCCCGTCCTCCCGGGGCGCAAAACAACCCAGCGGGTTCGCCCGCACAACCTCGCCCGACAAGCTGGCGATCAACGACCTCGACCACCTGCCCAACGCCATGTACCACCTGCAACGCGCCGGTCGCGCCGACAAGGTGGTGAAAAACGAGTAAAAGAACCGCCCCAAAACACGCGAAATATGACCATACTGCACCCGAACCAACCCTTTCCCGACCCTTTCCCCAAGGGTGCTGTGTTGCTGGTGGATAAACCCCTGGGTTGGACGTCCTTCGATGTGGTCAATAAAGTTCGCTATCACTTGTCCAAAAGGCTGGGTGTGAAACGCGTCAAAATCGGGCATGCCGGCACGCTCGACCCGCTGGCCACCGGACTGCTCATCCTCTGTGTGGGCGATTACACCAAAAGGATCGAGGAATTCCAGGACATGCCCAAAGTGTACACCGGCGTCTTCACCTTTGGGGCTACCACACCCTCGTACGACCGGGAAAAGGCGGTGGATGCCGAATTTGAAACCAGCCACCTGACCAACGAGGCGCTGCAGGCTGCCCTGCCGGCTTTTATCGGAGACATCGCCCAGATACCGCCCGTGTTTTCGGCGGTCAAGGTCGAAGGCAAAAGGTTGTACAAAAACGCGCGCAGCGGAGCGGAGGTCGATATCCAGCCCCGAACCGTTCAGATCAGCCACTTGACGCTGGGGCCTCTGTTCCCGGTACCCGAACAGGTTTCCGAGAGCGAAAACATCAACGCCAAAGGGGTGCCCATCATGCTGTTCCCCGATTACCCCGGGGGGGTGCAGGCCGAATTTGAGGTGCACTGCGGTAAGGGCACCTACATCCGGTCACTGGCATACGACCTGGGCCGGGCACTGGGCACCGGGGCGTACCTGAGCAGCCTGCGGCGCACCGAGACGGGCGGGTTTTCGGTGGCAGGGGCTTGGGCGCTGGATGCGCTGGTGGATTGGGCTAGGGGATGAGGGAGGGGTAGGTGTCCCTTTTGCCTGTCTGAAGGGCCATACGGGCACCCATGCTTAGCTGGACTTTAGCCAATTAAGCGGCTCGAGTAGCATTGATGATCAATTGTTTAAAGATTGCGTGGTTTAAATTATGCACATCTTCTGTTAGAATGGAGGTTAATAATTTCTGATTTCGCCACAATTGATAACGGACCGAAGCGATCGCGTCGGAGAACGTTGGTTGTTCTTTTTGATACCATGCGCTTTGATTTACGGTTAGTGTATTGTTTTGATTTAACTGGTGAGCAAGTAGCGTTGTTAGGCTAAAGAGCCCATCAAAACGGGTGTTGTACGAGCAATTGCCAGATCAGACCACTGCCGTTGAGTTTCCACCCCCAAATGTGTTCGCACCTCTTGAAAGGTTACCTCTACGGTCCATCGACGGATAAAGAAGTTAATAACCTCCATGGCACTAAGGTTCAAATCGGTGCATTGAATCGCACGTGCTTCAATTTTCCCTTCAGGATCTTTTAGCAGCACCCACTGAAGTTCAATAGTTGGAAAACTGCTTTTATACCAAATTGATTTTCCAGTGGTGATGAGCATTTTCTTGTTTTCCTTTCCATACCAATTAGGAATTATGACCTCCTGCCATTTAACGCCCATATCCTCCAATCGTTCGCGTAACGTTATTTGCCGTGTACCATATTTAGGTTTAGGCCCCCGTTTCCCTGAGGGATTTTCTTTGGGTTCATTGAACAAGCGAGCATCCAAACGTATGGGACTAATCAAACAAACACTTTGTCCTAAACTATTGAGCAGATCGTAACAGGTGTATGCTCCATCTGCAACGACTATTATTTGCCGCTCGGGGAGCCAGCGACGAAGTTGAAGCAGCATCTGGCGCGCCCAATCGGTCAGTTTTTTGGGCCGGCGCTTTGATTGCTCATAATACCGAGCGGATGGCGCAAGAACTGTGAAAAATGGCAAGGCCCATATTCTCTTTGCCCACGGAATAGGACTCAATAGCATTAAACTCATCCAACGAAGTCCACTTGTTTTTGCAAAATGGCTCTGTGAACTTCGCACCGCATCGCGGTAAATCCCTCTTGCTTTGATCTTCACTCCCCACCTGCGTTCAATGGTTTCATCTATCCCAAAAATCAACGGCTCAGACTTCTGGGTAAAGGCATCTATCAATAGCCCAAGCAACAAATTGGCCCCGCGTAGGCATGACCATTTAGCCCTACTCAATACCCGGTGGTATTTATGAAAACGGCCCTCTTGGGATAAACCAACGCATCGAAGAACCCCACAAACCGTCCTCCGTCCTACGGTAAGTATGCCCCCTAAAAATAAAATCTTCACATGTTCAAACACCTTTTGACGAAATAATGGTTCAAACACCGATATTTGTTTGCTGAACTCCTTGGGTAAAGTGATCATAATTTTAAGAGTGTGGTTACTCCAAAATTAGTTACTTCCAGGGAGTTCTTTCTTACAATTGGCTAAAGTCCAGCTTAGAGCTTGTTCGGATTTTGATGCTGAGGCGAAACCGAGAAAATTTTATTTTTAACAAGGCAAATTTTGCAGTCGAATACGAGTGATTCGGCGAAAAATTTAACGCAGTTAAAAATAAAATTAGCCGGTTGTAGCCCAGCAATCAAAATCCGAACAAGCTCTTACCCGCCTTCCCCCGAAGTCGGCATCTCATCGCTAAAAGGATCCGGTGCAAACTCCACCTCTTCGTCGCGTATGGCGGGGCCTATGCTGTCGTACGCTGCGCAGTTGATCTCGATGCCCAGTTCGCCGGGGGGGCGGGTGAAGCGGGCTTGCGCGTCGTACCCCGATTTGGCGTCGTTTTCGAGTCGTTTGATGAAATCGGCAAAGATCGGCCTGGACAGGCGCGAGCCCTGCCCGTCGGCGATGCTCAAAAACCGGATCCACCGGTCTTCACCGCCGACCCAGGTGCCCACCACCAGGCGAGGGGTGACGCCCATGAACCACGCGTCGGAATAGTCGTTGGTGGTGCCCGTTTTGCCGCCCGTGTCGCTTTGGAGATCCCGGATGCCGGGTGCGCCTTTGACGTTGTACCGGAGCATGTCGAGCATTACATAATTGGCGTTGGCGGGCAAGGCTACCTTTTCTTCGGGCATGGACTGGTAGATGACGCGCCCGTTTTTATCCTCTATCTTGCGGATGTAGAGCGGCATGGCGTATACGCCGTTGTTCGCAAAGGTGTTGTAGGCGCCGGTCATCTCCAGCACGGTGAGGTCGGCGGCGCCCAGACAGATGGCCGGCTGCTTGGGGATGCGGTAGTCGCCGTTGGGGTGGCGCGCGGCGGAGTCGATGCCCATGTTGTTCAGCAGGCCCCGCACCGGCTCGGTATCGCCGAGTTGCTTCATGATGAAGGCGCTTACGCTGTTCACGGAACCTTTGAGTGCCTCGCGCAGGGTAAGCAGGCGGCCGGAATAGGATCCGGTGGAATTTTTGGGCGTCCACGGAGCCGAATTGGTAAAGTTCTGGTAGCGGGGCGGGATGGTCACCGCCTGGTCGTACACCTTGTAACACGGGCTTATGCCCTGCTGGGCAATGGCGGTGCTGTAGACAAACGGCTTAAAGGTGGAGCCCACCTGCCGCTGCGAACGCACGTGGTCGAACTTGAAATGCCGGAAGTGAATGCCACCCACCCATGCCTTCACCTCGGCAGTGACGGGGTCCATGGCCATGATGCCCGTTTGCAGAAACATGCGGTGGTACTTGATGCTGTCCATGGGCGTCATCAGGGTGTCCTTCTCCATGCCCGGCGTGTCCCAGGTGAATACTTTCATGCGGATTTTGGTGTTGAACTGCTTGCGCACGTCGCCGTCCAGCGCCATCCATTGTCTTTTAATTTCGCGCCACAAGTCCCCGTTGGACATCAGGCGACGGTAAACGGTGGATTGCGCCGGCGCAACGATCGATTCGCGCACCATGCGGTCCAACGCCCCTTTTTGTTTTTCCTCCTCCAACATCCGGGTGATGTCGAACGGCCGGAGTTCGTATTGGTAGTTTTCCTGAATTTTATTGCTCAGGTCATCGAAGTATTTGTTCCACGTAGCCTGAAAACGTTCGCTTTCGTACAGGTGCATCTGAAGCGTCTGTCGGCGATAGGCCAGCTCTTCATCGGTCGTGGACCGGGATTTGTAGGTCCAGGGGTCCAGTCCGCGCCACACCTCAAAAAAGCGTGCCTGCATTTTTTTCATGTGTGCTGCCATGGCCGCTTCGGCGTGTGCCTGGTACACCGGGTCGATGCTGGTGTAGATGCGCAGACCGTCTTTGTAGATGTCGTACTTGCTGCCGTCGTTCTTGCGGCATTCGGGCCTGTTGAGTATAGCCGACAGGTCTTTTTTCATTTCCGAGCAAAAATAGGGGGCGATACCGTCGGAAAAGGTCACCCGTTTGAAGCGGCTCATGTCCAGTGGAAGCACCTTGAGGCTGTCGTACTGCGCTTCGGTGAGGTGTTCGTTCTGTTTCATCTGGTAGAGCACGACGCGACGTCGGCGTATGCAGCGTTCCGGGAACCGGACGGGGTTGTACCGGGAGGGGTTTTGCAGCATACCGATCAGCGTGGCCGACTCCTGGATGTTCAGGATTTTCTGCGACTTGCCGAAGTACACCTCCGCTGCAGCCTTGATGCCCTGGGCGTCGTTGATGAAGTCCACCTGATTGAGGTACATGGCGATGATCTCCTCCTTGGTATAGCTGCGCTCGAGCTTGACGGCGGTGATCCATTCCCTGAATTTTCGGTAAAACAACGCGAACATTTTCTGCACCTTGTTCATGCCGGCGAAATTCCGGTCTGAATACAGCATTTTGGCCAACTGCTGGGTAATGGTGGAACCGCCGCCGGCGCTTTGGTCGCTCAGCAGAATGGTGCGCACGAACACGCGCAAAATAGCCCGCTGGTCAACGCCGCAGTGTTTGTAGTAGCGCTCGTCCTCGGTAGACACCAGTGCGTGCACAATGTGCGGGCTGAGGTCGCTGAAGCCAACCGGCACCCTGTTTTCGATGAAGTAGCGGTCCAGCACTTCCCCATTGGCGCCCAGCACCTCGCTGGCCAGGGCCGAGGTGGGGTTTTCCAGCTCTTCAAAAGAAGGGATGGCAAAGAGGCTGATGCCGACGAAAAAGACAACCGCGCCAATCAGGGCGGCGTAAACGGCGATCCAGGTCCAGCGGATGATCTGGCGGTACACCGGCGCTCTTTTTTCCTGCAAAATGGCCTTTTGGTGAATGAGTCGCTGCGGTTCGGACATGACGGTGGTGTAAAAATATTCGGGTGCACACAAAGGTACATGAAATGACCAAACCCTGCTGCCTGCGTACCTTTCGCTCAAATGTTGTTTTTGGCAACTTCGCTGCTCGCCGTCCTGTACGCTGCCGTAGTGGCGGCAGCCGTATTCCACTGGCGCCGCTTGCCGGCGGCATCCGGGGCCGCGCCCGAAAATCCGCCGCCTTCCCTGACGGTGGTGGTCGCTGCGCGGAACGAGGCGCAACGCATCGGCGCCTGCCTGCACAGCATCCTGCAAAACCGCTACCCTGCCGACCGGCTGGAAGTGCTGGTGGCAGACGACCACTCTACCGACGGCACGGCGGCCATTATCGAGGGTTTTGCGCAACAGGGGGTGCGGCGCCTGGCCCTTCCCGAGGCTGTTTCCGGCAAAAAGGCGGCCCTTGCTGCCGGAATTGCCGTTGCACGCGGCGCATGGATCGTTTGCACCGACGCCGACTGCACCGTGCCGCCGGCCTGGCTTCGGGGCGTCGCGCACGCCGTCCAAACACGGGGCGCATCTGCCCTGGCGGGCCCGGTGCTGCTGGACCCCGCAGGCACCCTGTGGGAGCGGTTTCAGGCCCTGGACGGCATTGGCACCATGGTGCTCACCGGCGCCGGTTTTCAGTCCGGCAATCTGCTGCTGGGTAACGGCGCCCACCTGGCCTTTTCCAGAATTGCATTTGAAAATGCCGGCGGCTACGCGTTTGGGGCGTCATACGCGAGTGGCGACGACCTGTTTCTCCTGCACCGGATCGCCCGTAGCCATCCCCGGGGTGTTCATTTTCTGAAAAATGCCGCGTTGGCGGTGCGCACGGCGCCGGAACCCACGGTTTCGGCGTTCGTCCGCCAGCGCTTGCGTTGGGCCACCAAAAACGCAGCGTTGCCCCACGGTCCTACCAGGCTGGTGGCTGCCGTGGCGTGGCTTTTCTGCTGGCTGCTGCTGGTCCTTCCCGTGGTGTCGGTTTGGTCGTCCGGATTCCGGCTGCCTGCAGCCCTGGCCTGGATGGTCAAAATGGCAGCCGATTTTTCGCTGTTGTACACGGGGTGCCGTTTTTTTGGGCAGACGAGGCTATTGCGCGCCTTTTTTCCCGCGCAACTCTTGCACGTGCTGTACATCGCCGGGGTGGGCACGGCCGGGCTGTTCGTCAGACGCTACTGGTGGAAGGGCCGAAAGGTGCGCTGACGGCCAACGCACCGCGCAAGTTTTTGGCTTTATCGGCGCATGCCATTAGCTGCTTTCCATGCTACCTTTGCATCCATGAAACAGCTCCTAGAATGCGTGCCCAACTTCTCCGAAGGCCGCGACCCTGAGATCATCCGCCAGATCACCGACGTGATCGAGAGCGTGGAAGGCGTACAGTTGCTGGACGTCGACTCCGGCAAAGCCACCAACCGCACGGTGGTCACGTTCGTCGGTGAGCCCGAGCCCGTGGTGAATGCCGCCTTTCTGGCCATCAAAAAAGCGGCCGAGCTCATCGACATGAGCAAGCACACCGGCGAGCACCCGCGCATGGGCGCCACCGACGTGTGCCCGCTCATCCCCATCGCCGGCATCTCCATGGAGGAGACCGTGGCCTGGGCGCGCAAGCTGGGCGAGCGCGTGGGCCGCGAGCTGCACCTGCCTGTTTACCTGTACGAAGCCGCCGCCACCCGTCCCGAGCGGCAAAACCTGGCGACCGTCCGCGCCGGCGAATACGAAGGGCTGCCCGAAAAACTCGAAGACCCGACCTGGAAGCCGGACTACGGTCCCGCCCGATTCAACGCCAAAAGCGGCGCTACCGTGATCGGCGCGCGCGACTTCCTGCTGGCCTACAACATCAACCTGAACACCACCTCGGTGCGCCGGGCCAACAGCGTTGCGTTCGACGTGCGCGAAAAAGGCCGCGTCCTGCGCGAGGGTGACCCCGTCACCGGAAAGATCGTGACCGACACCGACGGGGAGCCGGTGCGCGTGCCCGGCCTGCTCCAGGGGGTGAAGGCCATCGGCTGGTTCATCGACGAGTACGGCATCGCGCAGATATCCATGAACATCACCGACATCCGCGCCACGCCCCTGCACGAAGCGTTCGAAGCTTGCGTGCAGCGTGCAGACCACCGCGGACTGCGCGTGACGGGCAGCGAGCTGGTGGGCATGGCGCCCCTGCAGGTGATCCTCGACGCCGGACGCTATTTCCTCGAAAAACAACAACGCAGCGCCGGCGTGAGCGAGTCCGAGCTGATTCGCATGGCCGTCAAATCCATGGGCCTCGACGAGCTGGGCCCCTTCGACCCCCACCAGAAGATCATCGAATACAAAATGGGCCTGGCCAACGACGGCCCCCTGGTGCGCCGCACCCTGCGCAGTTTCGCCGACGAAACGGCCGCTGAAAGCGCAGCCCCCGGCGGCGGCTCCATCAGCGCCTACGTGGGGGCGCTGGGCGCAGCCCTCGGCGCTATGGTGGCCAACCTCAGCGCCCACAAGCGCGGCTGGGACGACCGCTGGGCCGAATTCAGCGCCTGGGCACAAACGGGGCAGCGACTGAAAGACCGCCTCCTCCGCCTGGTCGATGAAGACACCGCCGCCTTCGACCGCGTCATGGCCGCTTTTGCCCTGCCCAAAGACACCGACGCCGAAAAAGCTGCCCGCAGCGCCGCCATCCAGGCAGCCACCAAAGGCGCCATCGAGGTGCCTGTGCAGGTGGTGCAAACGGCCCTGGAAGCCTTTCCGCTCCTGCGCGACATGGTGGAGCAGGGCAACCCGAACTCCATCACCGACGCCGGCGTGGGCGCCCTGTGCATCCGCACTTGCGTGCTGGGGGCAGCGCTGAACGTGCGGGTGAATGCGGCAAGTTTGAAGGACAAGGATTATGCCGGCCAGGTGATCGCCTTTGTGCAAACGGCTGTTGAAGAAGCTGTGAAACAGGAAGGGGAGATATTGGCATTGTTGGAGAAAAAGTTGGGGCAATAAACCCGGCTGCCATTTTTGCGCGTTTTTGCGGCTGTTTTGGCAGTAAAACAAGGCTGGAATAGTATGTGTTGGGCAATAGTTCTACATTTGCATCAAACTGATTGTCATGATACGGATACGACGCGCTACCCGGGTACGCGAGATCGACCAGGCCTTTAAACTGGAACCCCTGAAAATTGAAGAGTTGTCGTTTTACAGGGCAACCGCCGAAGCGCGCGATGGAAAGGAATCGCGCAAGCGAATTGAAAAATTACTGCGCAAAAATCCGGACACCACAGAGCACATCTTGTACGTGGCGGCAAGGGGATGCGGGAAAAGCACGGAGTTGAACCACCTCCAAAAAGACATAGAGGACGACTATCTGGTTTTCAACTACTCGGTACTGGCCGAACTGGACGGGGACAACCTCAGCTACATAGAGTTGTTCATCGTAACGATGGAGCGGCTGTTTGACTTTGTGAATACCCACCCCGAAATTGCCGTAAGCAAAGCGTACATTCAAAGCATAACCCGCTGGATTCGCTCCAAAGAAGTGGAAGAAGTACGCGATAAATACCTCGGAACCGAGTTGGAAGCCGGAACCGAAACGGAAATAGGCATCCCTTTTTTGCACAAGTTCTTTGCGCAGTTCAAGGCCAGCGCCAAGGCCAGCGTTTCCATGAAGGCAACGCTTAAAGAAACCATTGAGCCTAAACTCTCCGACCTGATCCGGAACTGCAATGCACTGATCCAGGAAATCATGAAAAGCCTGCCGGAAATCGGCAAAAAAGACATCCTGATCATCATTGAAGACCTCGACAAGATATCCTACACCGCCGCCGAAGAACTGTTTTTCAACCACGCCTCCCACCTGGCCCAGATACAGGCCAACGTCATTTACACCTTCCCCAGTGCCCTGCGTTTCAACCTGCGCTACAACGACATCCGGAACTACTTCAAGCGGGATTACGTGCTCACCATGATCAAGGTGCACGAAAAAGACGGAAGCGATTACCAACCGGGCATCGACATCATGCGTGAAATTGTGGAGGCAAGGATGGATACGACGTTGTTTGCCTCCCCGGATTTGCTGACCGACCTGATTCGCCGAAGCGGCGGTGTCCTGCGCGACTTGTTTCGATTGATCATGGATGCCGCGGAAATGGCCGATCTCGACGACCGGGACACCATCAATGCCGACGATTGCCTGCGGGCAATCAATCAGCTCCGAACCGCATACCGCTCCATGATTTCCGACCTGAACATCGGCGGCAAGCACTACCCCGTGGAAAAATATTACGAAATATTGATCAATTTGGTCAAAAATGAGGAAAAACTGGTGGACAACTCGGATGAGGTGATGCACCTGCGCCAAAGCCTGTGCATCCTGGACTACAACGGTACGGGATGGCAGGACGTGCACCCCGTCGTCCGGGAAATTCTCCGGGAACGCAATATGTTGTCATGACCGACGAACTGCTGCTCAGCACCGACCGTTTGCGTCGCTTCCTGCTGCGTGAGGGCGCCCGTGGCTATGCCTTTGCCGTAGCGGACAACGAACGCACGCGGCAGGAGATCATCCGGCAAATCAAAAGAGACGCCGAGGTGGCGGGGAAAAACATGTCGGTACTGCACCTGAATACCCAAAGCGACGTACCCATACTCAAGCAGTTGTCCGATGCGGTGGCCGGGGTCGATGCCCTTTGCGTGCTGAACCTGGATCATCTGTTGCGGCAACCGCACGACGTCGCGGAAAAATTCATTCGCGCACTCAATTTTTCGCGGGAAACCATCAATAACCTGGACATACCGATTGTTTGGTGGATCAACTCCGCCAATTTGCCCAAAATATCCAATTGGGCCATCGATTTGTATTCACAGCGGGCAACCTCCGATTTCCACTTTGCCTTTGACCCACCCAACGGGTTGGAAGTGCCTCCGGAATTCCTGCCTGGACTGCTGCCGGATACCCAACCTGAAACGGTGGACGCTGAGGAACTGGAACAACGGATTCAACAACTGGAGGAACAATTGGCAAGCGCCAGGGCCCGAAACCGGCCGGATCGACGCATTGCGCGTGAACTGGTCATTCCCCTGGCTGCCGCTTACCTCGAAGCCCATCAAAACGGCAAAGCGCTGGCATTGATTCAACAATATGAGGCCGCGCTGGAAACCACTTTGCCGGGTGAACTGATTCAGTTGGGGGACTTGTGCCGGGAATTGGGAAACCTCACCGAAGCGCAAAAGCATTTCGAGGAAGCACTTGCATATTCCATAAAACGAAATGACCGCTATGAAGAAGCCATTTCGTATTCAAAACTCGGCTCTATTTATCAGGCCCAGGGAAAGTTCGAGGAGGCCCTGCGCTTCTTTGAAAAAGAAACAGACTTATTCGAAGAGCTCTACGAAGCCAATCCGCGTTCAGAAAGCTTGAAAAACGGCTTAGCCATTTCGTATTCAAAACTCGGCGATATTTATCAGGCCCAGGGAAAGTTCGAGGAGGCCCTGCGCTTCTTTGAAAAAGACTTAGCTTTAACGGAAGAGCTCTGCGAAGCCAATCCGCGTTCCGTCGAATTGCTGTTTGGATTGGGCGTATCCATGTACAAGATGTGGTCCGTGCTAAGTGCACTGAAAAGAGCGGAATTGGGGAGGTCATATTTGCTAAACGCGAGAGCTTTGTTCGCCGACTTGACGGAGCGCACCCAACTCTCCAGACATTCGGGCATGTTGGCGCATATTGATGCCGTGTTGTCAACGGAATCGGCCGAGTAAAAGTCGGGTTGCCGTTTACGTTTTGCATACAGTTCTTTTCCCGGCACAAAAAAACCGCAAAAAGATGGCGTCATCTTTCTGCGGTTTTTTTCTTTAACTTCTTATGGTCAGCTCTTCACCTCTTCAAACTCCACATCCTGTGCGCCTTCGCTGCCCGACCCTGAAGCGGCCGGCCCGGCCCCGTCGCCATTATCGGCGGCGGACTGTTGGGTGGCCTGGTAGATGTCCTGGCTGGCGGCATTCCACGCTTCGGTGAGCGCTTTGGTGGCGTTGTCGATGCGGTTGAGGTCTTCCGACTTGTGGGCTTCGCGCAGGTCGCCGAGCGCTTTTTCGATGTTTTCCTTGTGGTGTGCCGGCACTTTGTCGCCGTATTCGCTGAGTTGTTTTTCCGTTTGGAAGATGAGCGAGTCGGCGGTGTTGAGTTTTTCGGCGCGTTCGCGGGCCTGTTTATCGGACTCGGCGTTGGCGGCGGCTTCCGCTTTCATGCGTTCCACCTCTTCTTTGGAGAGTCCGGTGCTGGCTTCGATGCGGATGTTTTGTTTGCGGCCGGTGCCTTTGTCCATGGCGGTAACGGAGAGGATGCCGTTGGCGTCGATGTCGAAGATCACCTCGATCTGCGGCACGCCGCGCGGAGCGGGCGGGATGCCGTCGAGGATAAAGCGGCCTACCGAGCGGTTGTCGCGCGCCATGGGGCGTTCGCCTTGCAGCACGTGGATTTCCACCTGGGGCTGGTTGTCGGCGGCCGTGGAGTACACCTTCGACTTTTTGGTCGGTATGGTGGTGTTGGACTCGATGACCACGTCGTAGATGTTGCCCATGGTTTCGATGCCGAGCGAGAGGGGGGTCACGTCGAGCAGAAGCACGTCGCTCACCGCGCCGCTGAGCACACCGCCCTGGATGGCGGCGCCCACGGCGACCACCTCATCGGGGTTCACGCTGCGGTTGGGTTTTTTGCCGAAGAATTTTTCGACTTCCTCCTGGATGCGCGGGATGCGGGTGGAGCCGCCCACGAGGATCACCTCGTCGATCTCGGAAGCCTTGAGGCCGGCGTCTTTGAGGGCCAGGCGGCAGGGCTCGAGGGTGCGCTGCACCAGCGTATCGATCATTTGTTCGAAGCGGGCGCGGCTGAGTTTTTTCACCAGGTGCTTGGGCACGCCGTCGATGGCGGTGATGTAGGGCAGGTTGATTTCGGTTTCCTGGCCTGCGGAGAGCTCGATTTTGGCTTTCTCGGCGGCCTCTTTGAGGCGCTGGAGGGCCATGGGGTCCTTACGCAGGTCTACTTTTTCTTCGCGCTGGAACTCGTCGGCCAGCCAGGTGATGATCACCTGGTCGAAGTCATCGCCACCCAGGTGGGTGTCGCCGTTGGTGGATTTCACTTCGAACACGCCACCGCCGAGCTCGAGCACCGAGATGTCGAAAGTGCCGCCGCCGAGGTCATACACGGCGATTTTCATGTCCCTGTCGCGCTTGTCCAAACCATACGCCAGTGCGGCGGCGGTGGGTTCGTTGACGATGCGCTTGACGTCGAGACCGGCCACGGCGCCGGCTTCCTTGGTGGCCTGGCGCTGGGAGTCGTTGAAATAGGCGGGCACGGTGATGACGGCCTCGGTAACGGGTTCGCCGAGGTAGTCTTCCGCCACTTTTTTCATTTTCTGGAGCACCATGGCGGAAATCTCCTGCGGGGTGTAGAGGCGTCCGTCGATGTCCACCCGGCAGGTATCGTTGTCGCCCTTGACCACTTTATACGGTACGCGGGTGGCTTCTTCGGAGCGCTCGGTGAAGCGCATGCCCATGAAGCGTTTAATGGACGACACGGTGCGTTTGGGGTTGGTGATGGCCTGGCGCTTGGCAGGGGCGCCCACTTTGCGCTCACCGTTATCGAGGAAGGCGACCACAGAGGGAGTGGTGCGGGCGCCCTCGTCGTTCGGGATAACCACGGGTTCGTTGCCCACCATGACGGACACGCAGGAGTTTGTGGTACCCAGGTCTATGCCGATGATTTTTCCCATGTTATAGGTTGGTTGTTGCTGTATTTTGGTGAATGTTCGGTCGATCTTCATCAATAGGTGTGCCACGGAAACATATCTGACTAAATGGCAGAGCGGCTGTTTCTTTTATTCTTAATTTGGCAGGCCCGATCTGATTTCCTGCCAGAAAAGGGTGTTTGCTCGATGGAATTGCGTCTTTTGCCGAACATTTGGGCACAGCAATTTCAAATACCCGACTTTTGTAACCGTTAAACCCATGGTAAACCATGCGCTACATTTTTTCGCTACTGACGATCATGATAACCGCCGCCCTGATGATCACCGGCGTGGTGTACGTACTTGCCCGCGCCCTTTCCCCCGTGTTGAGTTCGACCGGCAGCAAAGCCTGGCAGGGCATGCTGAAAAACCTGCGCGAACACCTGGATAAACACTACAAAAACCTGGTGCCCTGGGACAAGGAGATGCTTAGCCTGCTGTCGCTCAACCGGCAGGATGAGAAAAAATCCGGTTGGTGGGACGGCATTTCGTCCGGCGTGTTCACCACCATTTACCACGAGCCGGTGCTGGCTTATGCCCGGCTGAACAGCGGAAAAAATGCCGTGACGCTCGCCCGGATCAGCGATCGGGAGTTTGTTTTCCGGCACAAGCAGACGGAAACGGAGATCTGGCTCAACCAGCAGCCGTTCGGGTTGTACATCGAGGGCAAGCTGATCTCGGCAGGCCGGGGTGGCAAGCTGGTGGGCACGCTGGGAAAAAGTAGGGAGGAGGCCGCTTTTCCGGTGGTGCTGGGTGAGGCTACGACCGCTATGCTGACCAACCCGCAGATCATCACCAGCCCCAATCCGCGCGCGCTGACCCTGTACCGGGAAGTCGGCGCCGAAGAAGAAAATGCGCTGCTGGCCCTGGCCATATTGAACATGACCGGTCAGGTGTAGGTTATACCGGGATGTCCGAATCCAAATCCACCAAGCCGCCCAGTTTTTTCGATCAGTTCCGGTCTCTGGACAATGTGCCGCGTTTCCTGCGCAACATCTGGGAGGTGTCGCCCCGGCTGAGCCTGCTCAACGTACTGCTCCGCCTGCTGCAGGCAGCTATGCCGGTAGCCATGCTCTACACGGGAAAAGAGATCATCGACGCCGTAGTAGGCTGGATGGGTCAGGGGTTGAACGGAATTCCCGATTGGGGGCACCCGGTGTGGTTCTGGGTGATTGTGGAGTTCGGTTTGGCGGTGGTCAACAACCTGCTGTCCAGGGCCATTGCGGTGGTGGACAGTCTGCTGGGCGACCTGATGGCCAACGACAGCAGCATCCGCATCATGCAGCACGCAGCTACCCTGGATTTGTACCAGTTCGAAAATCCGTCTTTTTACGACAAGCTCGAGCGGGCGCGCTCCTCCACCAGCGGACGCACCATGCTCATGAGCCTGGTGTTGTCGCAAATCCAGGACCTGATTTCCATCGCTTTTCTGCTGGGGGGGCTGGTGGCGTTCAACCCCTGGCTGATCGTCCTGCTGGTAGTCGCCGTCATACCCTCGTTCCTGGGGGAGTCGCACTTCAACCGCCGATCCTACTCCCTTACCCACTCGTGGACCCCCGAGCGGCGCGAGCTGGACTATCTTCGGTACATCGGCGCCAGCGACCAGACGGCCAAGGAGGTGAAGATTTTTGGCCTTGAAACGTTCATCATCGATCGTTTTCGGGACATTTCCAACCGGTATTTCCTCGCCAACCGGAAAATTACCCTGGCGCGTGCCGGGTGGGGCAGTCTGTTCACCTTTTTGGGCACGGCGGCCTACTACGGCGCATATGCCTATATTGTTTTTCAGGCGCTGAAAGGCATGATTACCCTGGGTATGCTCACTTTTCTGGCCGGCTCCTTCCAGCGTATGCAGGGCTTGCTGCAGGGGATACTGAGCCGCTTTTCCCGCGTATCGGAAATGGCGCTTTATCTGCGCGATTTTTTTGGTTTTCTCAGCCTGCAACCGCTGTCCGGCAGGCACGAAGGCCGGTTGCCCGTTCCGCAACCCATACGGGAAGGTTTTGTCTTCGAAAACGTGAGCTTTCGGTATCCCAATACAGAACGGTGGGCTATCCGAAACCTGAGTTTTACCCTGAATGCCGGCGAAAAGCTGGCGTTGGTGGGCGAAAACGGTGCGGGCAAAACGACCATTGTCAAGTTGCTGGCCCACCTGTACGAGCCCACCGAAGGGCGCATCCTGCTGGATGGCGTTCCGCTTTGCGACTATCATCCCGAACAACTCCGGCGCGCCATCGGGGTTATTTTTCAGGATTACTACCGCTACGCCCTCACCGCCTCGGAAAATATTGCGGTGGGCAACATCGAATTGCGCGACAACCGCACCGAAATTGTTTCCGCTGCGGAAAAAAGCCTCGCCCATGAAGTGGTGGACCAACTGCCCAATGGATACGACCAGATGCTCGGCAAGCGATTCGACAACGGTGTGGACCTCAGCGGCGGACAGTGGCAGAAAATCGCCCTCGCCCGCGCCTACATGCGCAACGCCCAGCTGGTTATTCTCGATGAGCCCACCGCTGCCCTCGACGCCCGTGCTGAACACGAGGTGTTTCTGCGTTTCGCCGAGCTCATCCAGGGAAAAACAGGTGTGTTGATCAGTCACCGCTTTTCCACCGTGCGCATGGCCGACCGCATATTGTTTCTTGAACACGGGCAATTGCTGGAATTGGGTAGCCACGCTGAATTGCTTGCAAAGGGCGGCAAGTACGCCGAATTGTTTCGCCTCCAGGCCAAAGGATACATTTAAACGATTCGGGCTTCACACAAACTTTAAATTCACGGTTGGAGAGAAACAATACCTTTGGGCCGCCGCAACGGAATGACCGGCGTATAATTTATTAAAAAAACGAGTGTGTTAGGCTGGATCTTATACAAACCCACAGAAGAATTGCTCAAGCAGGAGGATTACGAGGTGAAGCGATTTGCCAGCCAGGCGCCCCGTTACGGCATTGACCTGCACATCATCAATCCGGAGCATATTGAACTGATCGTCACCCGGGAAGGGCGGAAAAGCATATTGGTGAACAATTCGGAGATCGCCGTGCCGGATTTCGTCGTGCCCCGGATGGGCGCACACACCAACTACTTCACCCTGGCCGTAATCCGGCACCTGGAACGACTGGGTGTGTATATGGTGAACAATGCACAGAGCATAGACACCGTGAAGGATAAACTGTACACCCTGCAGATACTGGCCCGCCACGACTTGCCGATCCCCAAAACCATACTTGCCCGCTTTCCGGTGGACAGCGAGGTGATCGGCAAGCAACTCAAGTTTCCGGTGATCGTCAAAACGCTCAGTGGATCACAGGGAAGCGGCGTTTTTCTGAGCACGGATAAAAATTCTTTTGAAGACCTGATGCAGTTGATCCAGGTGACCAATAAAAATGCCAACATCATCCTGCAGGAGTTCATCAAAAAAAGCAAAGGGCGCGATCTGCGGGTGTTTACGGTGGGCGGAAAAGCCATTGCTGCCATGGAGCGCAAAGCGACGGACGGGAGCTTTAAGGCCAACTTCAGCCGGGGCGGAAAGGTGAAACAGTTTCCCATCAACAAGGAACTGGAATGGCTGGCCCTGGAGATCTCCAAAATTTTGAACCTGGACGTGGCGGGCATTGATTTTTTATTCGATGAGTCCGGTTTTCGCATTTGCGAGGTGAATTCATCCCCGGGATTCATGGGCCTGGAGTCCTGCTGCGAGGTGGATGTGGCCAAAGAAGTATTTGAATTTATTAAGGTGCGTCTGGGTCATTCCCGTGATTGAGCAAAATGTTTTGTAGGTTTGCCCGGAACGCACCGAAAACGACTTTTTACGATTAAATCCATCTTGAAAATGAGCATTATCAGCGAAATTCTGGCCCGGGAGATTCTCGATTCCCGTGGCAACCCCACTGTGGAAGTGGAAGTATGGACGGAAACCGGATTTATTGGCCGCGCAGCCGTACCCAGCGGCGCCAGCACCGGCGTGCACGAAGCGGCAGAGCTGCGCGACGATGAAGCGGGCCGCTATCTTGGCAAAGGGGTACGCCAGGCCGTGCGGAATGTGGAAAATGTACTGCGTAAAGAACTCGTTGGCTGCGAAGTCACCGATCAGATCAAGATCGACCGGCTCATGCTGGCCAAAGACGGCACCCGGAACAAAAGCAAACTGGGCGCCAACGCCATACTGGCCGTGTCGCTGGCTGTGGCCAAGGCGGCAGCCGAAGAATTGGGTCAACCGCTTTATCGATACCTGGGCGGCGTAAACGCACACGTGCTGCCGGTGCCGATGATGAACATTCTCAACGGTGGCGCACATGCCGACAACGGTATCGACTTTCAGGAGTTCATGATCATGCCCATCGGCGCCGAAACCTTTAGCGAGGGCCTGCGCATGGGTGTGGAAATTTTTCACCACCTGAAAAAGGTGCTCAAAAACAAAGGCTATACCACCAATGTCGGCGACGAAGGCGGGTTCGCGCCCGGTATCAAGGACAATGAGGAAGCCATCCAAATGGTCATGACCGCTATTCAGGCCGCCGGATACCGACCCTTTGACGACGTCCGTATCGCGCTGGACGCCGCCGCTTCGGAGTTCTTCGATGCCGAAAAGGGCGAGTATGTCTTTAAAAAATCTACCGGCGACCGACTTTCGCGCGCCGATATGGTCGCCTATTGGAAGGAATGGTGCAACAAGTATCCGATCGTTTCGATCGAAGACGGGTGCGCCGAAGATGACTGGGACGGCTGGAAGCTGCTCACCGAATCCATCGGGCACCGGATACAGTTGGTGGGCGACGACCTTTTTGTAACCAACGTGGAACGGCTGCAAAGGGGTATCGACGAGCAGATCGCCAACTCTATCCTGATCAAAGTCAACCAAATTGGCACGCTGACCGAAACCATCGATGCGGTCAACCTGGCTACCCGCCACGCCTACACCTCTGTCATCAGCCACCGTTCGGGTGAAACCGAAGACACCACCATCGCCGATCTCGCTGTTGCATTGAATACCGGACAGATCAAAACCGGTTCGGCCAGCCGCTCGGACCGGATTGCCAAGTACAACCAGTTGTTGCGTATTGAGGAGGAGCTGGGCGAGGCCGCGGTGTATCCGGGTCGCTCGCTTTTCGCGCTTTAGCAGACCTGTCAGGTTAACAGTTCCCTAATCCCACCCTTACCCGATTGGCGCGAGGCGCTAATCGGGTAAGGGTGGGATTAGGGAACTGTTAACCTGACAGGTCCGTCACTCGCCCTCCCAACCCGCAACCGCGTCGCCGTCCACTGCCCGGTCCAACTCGTGCCAGGCCCTGAACCCCGCTACCCCGCCAAAACGGGCCAACACCGCCTCCCGCTGAAGCCGTGTAGGCTCGGCGCAAAGCATGGCGTGATACGACGAGTACTTCCAGGTGCGAAAATCATCCACCAGCCCATGGTATTGAGGATTCCAATGGATGTATCGAACCAATCGCTTGAAATATTCGGGCGTGTCTACCTCTTTTCGTTGAAACGGGCGTTTGAACAGGTTGCCGTCCCTTCGTCTGTATTTGTTCGTGGTGCGCGTGTACGAATTGAACCAATTGGAAAACTGATCAGAAGCGTAATCCTCGACCGAACGGATTGTTTTTTTTCGGTTGACATCCTTGTGGAGTAACCCCGGCATCAACTCCTGGCGAGAACGGATGCGGATCAGCATGTGAAAATGGTTGGGCAACAAGCAGTAAGCGTATACCTCCGCCACCGGATCCACAAACCTGGGGCAGCGCATCAAAAAGAGCCGGTAATCCCAGTCCTGAAAAAACACGTCCTGCCGGTTGTTGCCCCGGTTGAACAAATGGTAGTAGGAATCGGGCACTAAGGGCCCAAAGGAATAGTCTGACATAAAAGCGCGTATTGGATGATGTGCAAATATATAAAATTGCTTCTTTTTTTAGTTGTATTGCTATCCTGCAAAAAAAGAAAAAACGCCGAATGCGCCTTTTATTATTGGCAAACCACCCTGACTGGGACGGAAATCCAGGTGCAGTACCTCGACAGCCTGCGCTGCAAGCGGTTGTTCATCAAAGTACTGGATATCGGCAAGGATGAACTGACCGGCACCATCCGGCCTTATGCACTCTTGGAAGTTTCGGATACGCGGTTGTTGCAAAATAGAGATTGGGCTCCCTGCGTGTTCATTACCAACGAAGTATTCGAGGGCATGTCGACCGAAAAGGCCGACTGGCTGGCGGAAAGAACACTGGTGGCGGTGGACGACATCGCCCGGAGAATGCCGGCGCCATACCGGGAATTGCAAATAGACTGTGACTGGACCGCGGGAACCCGTGAAGCCTATTTTGCCTATCTGGATAAGGTAGCCCGCGGCATGGATTCGCTGACGGAACTGTCGGCAACCATCCGGCTTCACCAATACAAGTTTCCCGGCATGACCGGCGTGCCCCCTGTAGATCGCGGCATTTTAATGGCGTACAATACAGGCGATGTGGTGCATTTTGAACGGGAAAACGCCATTTATAATCCGCGGGATGCAGACAAGTACTGGCATGGGCGCCAGTCAACCTATCCCCTGCCGCTGGACCTCGCGCTGCCCCTCTTTTCGTGGACCTTGCTTTATCGGGATTCGGTGCTGTACAAGATCATTCCCGGTATCCCTTGGCAAGACCTGAATGACTCCCTTCGCTTCGGGCTGATTGAGCAAAGCCTGGAGGTAAGTCGATATCGCGTGATGCGTGAAACATTCATCGGCGGGCATTACCTTCGCCCGGGTGATTTGTTGCGCACAGAAGCCATTTCGCCCGAATTGCTGGAACAGATCGTTTGGCAAGCGCACAAAATCCACGCGCAAAGGGTGGCATTTTTCCACCTGGATACCGCCATAATCAACCGTTTCCCACCCAGCCTAATCAATGAGATATGCGCACCTTTCCTTCAGGCGCACTGATGGTGCTGCTGTTTATTGTCGTTTCAGCTTTCTACCCTTATGCCGCTGATGCGCCTGCCGGATCGGAGCAGGGCAACTGTAACCCGTACCGCAAACCTGTTTTTGCCTATTCCTTTCTGTATCCGGAGGTGGTGGACAAAAAAGCGGCATATGCCCCCTTCTTTATCCGATGGAGCAAGTATTACGACGATATATATTTCAAAAAGGACATTCAAAAAAAAGAAAATATAGAAGAATGGATACGTCGTTTCTGCGGCCAGCCCTTTGAGGAAGATGTCGAATATGTAGTTTACAAGGCCAGTGGGCAGGAAATTCAGGAGTTGCGGGAGCTTTCCGGTCTACCCAACGCCAAAAGGTACTTCCCCAGAAGCCTGATTGGAAACACATTTGCCGAAATGCTGGTGGAAAACGCGTGCACCGAGGTCATTGACTACCTGCTTTTCGCCAAGCGCTGCGAGCCGTATGTGGCGCATTCGGGTGAGGAGTGGACTGTTCCGGAGCGCGATACCGCGGCCATGCAAGAACTAATCCGGGAGGGGCTGGCCTGGTTTCAACATACAGGTTCGCATTTCATCAAAATGCGATACGCCTACCAGGTCATTCGTTTGGCGCATTACAGCGGGCGCTGGAAACAGACCGTTACCTTGTTCAATACACTTATGCCCAAGGTCGACCGCCGCAAACCCAGCATCATTTACTTCTGGGCGCTCGGACACATGGCCGGCGCCCTGCAAAAACAAGGCGATTTTGCGGAGGCCGCTTATCGGTATTCTTTGATCTTCCGACACAGCCCGTCAAAACGCATTTCCGCCTTCAACAGCTTTCGCATCCGGAATGACGCCGATTGGGAGAATGCTTTGCGCTTGTGTCGAAACGATTCGGAAAAAGCCACCCTGCTCATGCTACGTTCCGGGGTGTCGCAAAGCTATACGGTGGGCAACCTGCGAAGCATTTACGCCCTCGATCCCGCCCACCCCCAACTGGAGCTCTTACTGTTGAGTGCCGTACACGACATGGAGCGCATCTTTTTACGCACCCAGGTCACCGATCTGAAATACGGGCCCGATCCGTTTGACCGCAAGGAGCGCACCGCTTCGCAGCAGCTCCTCGACTTGCAAAAATTCACCCGGGATGGCATTAATGAAGGAAAAGTCGCCAATCCGAAATTGTGGGAAGGGCTGGCAGGGTACCTCGAGTTGCTCTCCGGCGACCTGTATGCCGCAACCCAACGGTTTCAGCGGCTGCGCAAGTCACTGAGCCGGCGAAATGTCTATGAAAGGGAGTTGCTGCGGCAACTCGATACCTGGGAAGTGGTGCTGGCAATTCTGGCGCTCGATGCCCGATCCCCTTATCTTGACGACCAGGCTTTCCGGGTGCGCAGTTTTGATGCGTTCAACAAAGACCCATACCTCGAGCCATTCCTGCAGGATGTACTGGCAGACCGGTACGCCGACGGCAACCACCCCGGAAAAGCGGTGGTGACGGCTTTCCCGCCCAAATACCTGGGTTATAATCCCAAACTGGCCGAGTTGGACGACCTGCTGCGAGAGTCGGAAAAAACCGATCCGGAATTTCTGGAAAAGGTATTCAGGATAGACACAAACCCCGATCAGATCAGGGCCATACTCCTGGAAATGAAAGGCGTATATTTGTTTTCCAGTGGGCAGCCGGAAGCGGCCCTGGTTACGTTCAGGGGTATAACCGAAACGGAGAAAGCGCGCCTGACTCGTTTCAAGCCGTTCAGGGAAGTATTTGACGAACGCATTCACCGCCCGGTGGCCGATTCCCTGCTACTCACCCGTCCCGAAATTGTAGAACGCATCCTGGAATACGATCTGCGTGCGCGCGGCGCGGAAGCCGTCCGGGATCCCGAGGCGGCCTTGTACTACTACCTGAATGGCCTGGCCTGTTATAATATGTCGTATTTCGGTTATGAGTGGAATGCCATGGACTATTTCCGCAGCGGCGCCAATTGGGAACGGCTGGCCCGCGGCCCGGTATTCCCGCAGCCCGGCTCACCTGCGGGCAATCGGGAAAACCTGGACCTGTCAAAAGCGTTGTTTTATTTCGAAAAAGCCTACCAAACCGCACAAAACCGGGAGTTGGCCGCCCGAGCAGCGTTTATGGTGGCCCGATGCCGGCAGAAGCAGTGGTTTGCCAGTCCTGCATGCACATACCGGCCGGGTAGCCAGAATGTTCCGGTCCTGCCCGAAACGCACACCGGCTATTACCGGCTATTACACAAACACTTTTCGGATACCGAATTTTATAACGAGATCATCCAGGAGTGTAAATGGCTGAAATACTACCGGTAACGGGTCAGTTGTCCCGGTCGAGCAGGGCGCCCACCGCCTCGCGGAGCGCCGTTTTGCGGGGGACGGAGGCAGAAACAGCGTCCAGGCGGTCGAAGGCCAGCTGCCGGAATTGCTCCTTTTCCGCCTCGATCATGTCCGGAATGCCATTGCGGTCGAACAGACTGCGCACGGCGGCGATTTTTTCTGCCGGGTCGGTTGTGGCCGTGTTCAGCCAACGTTGCAACGCCATTCGGTCGGACTCCGGCGCGACTTCCTGCGTTTTGAGCACCAACAGCGTTTTTTTGTTCTGCACGATGTCACCGCCGACCTGTTTGCCGAACTTGGAGGGGTCGCCGTAGGTGTCGAGCAGGTCGTCCTGTATCTGAAACGCAATGCCTGCCAGACACCCGAATTCGTAGAGGGCGGCTGCATCTTCGTTGGAAGCACGGGCGCACAGGGCGCCCATTTCCAGGGCGCCGCCCAGCAGCACCGCCGTTTTCAATTCGATCATGTGCAGATATTCGTTCACGCTCACGTCGGAGCGCTGCTCGAAGTTCAGGTCAAGCTGCTGCCCTTCACAAACGCCGATGGCTACCCGGTTGAAGGTGTCGAGCAGTTTGGGAATGACCGGCTCATCCGCAAAGGAGGCCAGTTGCCGGTAAGCCTGTATGAGCAGCGCATCGCCGCTGAGGATGGCCGTTGTAGGGCTCCAGCGCGCATGCACGGTCGGCTGACCCCGTCGTAAAGGCGCGGCATCCATGATGTCGTCGTGCATCAGCGAAAAGTTGTGGAACAGCTCTACCGCCCAGGCAACGGGCAAGGCGACGTCCACGTCGTCGCCAAACAACTCATACGCCATCAGCGTCAGCGCCGGACGGAGCCGCTTGCCGCCCAAACCGAGAATGTAACTGCATGGCTCGTATAGCTCGGCAGGGTCCTGAGGAAACGGTTGGGCGTCGGCGTAGGCCTGTATGCGGTTTAGGAGGTCGGGTAGGGTAGACATGGCGCTTGACTGGTTTTTCTGCGCAAACTTCGGAAAGAAATCACCCCCGGCCAAACATTACCATACCGCACATCCGCTTATCTGCTTTTTTCAAAAAAAATAAAAAAAAACTTGACAAACATACCAACTAGTATGTATCTTTGTGCCATGCAAGAATCGGACACCCGCCAACGCATACTAAAGCATCTTTTTCTGGACATTCGCCGGAACGGGTTTCAGGGCCTGCGGGCGGATAAGGTGCTGGCCGAATTGGCTGTAACCAAAGGGGCCATGTACCACTATTTTCCGAACAAACAAGCCATTGGCATGGCGGTAATAGACGAGCTGATTCGTCCGTCCTACCTCGACTTTTACGCACAATTGTCGGCCGATACCGACCTTAACCCGCTGGATGCACTGCAGGGTCACCTGCGATACCTGTCGGAAAAGGCAACCGACGAAGAGGTTGCACTCGGATGTCCGTTGAACAACCTGGTGCAGGAAATGAGTCCGCTCGATGAAGGGTTTCGACTCCGCATGAAAGCCATTGCCGATGCGATGGTGCAGTACATGGCTGCCGCCATCCGCCGCGGACAGGTGCAAGGGGCTGTGCGTCCCGATATCCATCCCGAAACGGTTGCCCAATTTCTCTGGGCGGGTATTGAAGGCGCTTACAGCCTGGCCAAAGTGCGCAAAGACGCGCAAACCTTTCGGACCAACGCGTCTGTACTTATTCAATACCTGGACGGCTTGCGCCCTTGATTTTTTTTACCACTGCGCATACCAACCAGTATGTATGTTTGCGACCCTAAACCGAATTTGAACCCACCGGAATTGCGTCATCATTTTTATCATAAAACAACAAACAACATGTACGTCATCACTGGAGCAACCGGTCACACCGGTCATCTCATTGCCGAAGGCCTTTTGGCTGCCGGCCAATCTGTACGGGTTATTGGGCGCAGTGCGGAGCGCCTGCAGGCCTTAACTGCCCTGGGCGCCGAGCCGGCGCTGGGCGACCTGGCCGATCCGGCCTTTTTGACCCGTGCCTTTGCCGGCGCCCGGGCGGTTTACCTGGTCATTCCGCCGAAATGGGATGTCACAGACTGGCGCGCATTTCAGCGCAGCCTAATTGCGTCATTTACGGCGGCACTCACGGCAAACAAAGTGGAAAAGGCAGTTGTGCTCAGTTCCGTCGGTGCGCATATGCTGGAGGGGGCAGGACCGGTGAGTGGGCTGGCGGAGTTGGAAAAGGCACTGGAGAAAGTTCCGGGTCTGGATGTGCTGAATTTACGGGCCGGTTTTTTCATGGAAAATTTTCTGGGTAATATTGGCATGATCAAGGCCATGGGTATTTTCGGCTATTCCGTCAACCCGGACGTGAAAATACCTATGGTGCACACGCGCGACATTGCGCAGGTGGCTTTACGGCATTTGCTGTCCCTCGATTTCAAGGGGCATTCGCATGTATTTGTGAGTGGCCCGGTCGACCTGACCATGCCGGAAGCGGCTTCCGTGCTGGGCCAGTCCATAGGGAAACCCGACCTGGCGTTTGTCTCCTTTCCGCCGGCCGACGCGAAGGCGGGTATGATGCAATCCGGTTTCCCGGAGACCATAGCCGACGGGTACGTTGAGCTGTTTCAGGCGCTGAACGGCGGCGAATACCTGGCGGGGCATGTACGAAATGCCGAAAACACCACCCCTACGACCCTGGCGTGGTTCGCCGAAACGGAATTCAAACCGGCATTCGGGTAAGCGGCGCTCAATCCATTCGGCGCAATTCCACCCTTCGGTTCCGGGCCCTGCCTGTTTCCGTCTGGTTGTCGGCCACCGGGTATCGGTCGCCAAACCCTTTCCAGGTGATTTGGGCAGCCGGTATGCCTTTTTCCACCAGCCAGCCGTACACCGAACGGGCCCGTGCTTCGGATAACGTGAAGTTGTCGTCCGAATTTCCGCTGCTGTCCGAATGGCCGCCAATTTCAACCCGGAGCCCGGAGTCGGTTGCGAGCAGTTCGTAAACGGGCTGTAGCGTCGCAACCCCGTCGGGTTTCAGGACGGCGCTGCCGACGCCGAACAGCACGGCGGCCTCCAGGACGATGCCCTTTTGCTCGTAGAACTGTCGAACAGGATCTTCGGGAGCAACTTCCAACACGGCAAAATTGTCGAGCAGGTAATAAGACACCCGGTGCCGCCTTGGCCCGGGTGTTTTTTTATACAGCACGTTTTTTTTGTCGAAATCTTCCCGCTCTTCGGGCGACATGGGGATGGGCGTCACGGCGTCCGATTGAAAATTGCCAAACAGAAAATACCGGTGCGGGCGATCGGCTACGAAGGTGAATTGCAGCTTCCGCCATTCGCCTTCCGGGGTATTAAAGATGTCTTTGTGGCAGAGTTGGGGGGTTATCGGGTACAGTTCCTGGCTGCGCATGAAGTCCTCGTTTGGGTTCATCTCGTTTTCCGAGAAGAAAAATCCCAGGTTTCCACAAGGCACCGGCACTATGGATTGCGGGTTGCCATAGATGGTGCTCAGGTGACGCCGGGCGAGGTCGCTGTTGTGCTGCACCCAAACACTGACCCGGTATATTTTGCCCACTTCCAGTGGTCGCACAAGCGTGCCTTGCAGAAACTCGTGGTAGTCGGTTTCGAACTGATTGTCGTAAAACGGGTGATAGAGGATTACGCCTGCCATCCCGCGGCCCCGGTAAGGCGCCGGGAAATCTACACACCCGGCGTAAGCGGAATCCCGAATCAGCACATCGGGCGTCTGAACGAAAAAGGTTTGCCAGGATTCCAGGTCTTTGTTCACCGATGCGGAAGAGGAGGCAAAAGAACACGGCTCCCACAGCCTGCGCTTTTCTGCTTCGGGTTTCAGTCGTTCGAACCCGCCGTTGGCCACAAAATTCTGGCTTTCGAGTATCAGCGGGAGCATCATCATGGGTTGGGCGAACAGGTAAACAAAAACCGAAGGCCGGGAGAAGAGAGTGGGAATTTTCATGAAAAAATATTTTATTTGTAAATATTTGTTTTTCAAATAATTAATCTCTACTAAAGCACTTAATTTTCCTGTCTTTTTTATTGGTAAAAACCAATTTTTTATCGTATCTTTGCACCCTTATGAAAGATTTGAAGGACAAGACAGAAGACATTGAAAATCAAGGAGCTGTAAACGGAAGCGGCGATTATGGCGCAAGCAGTATTACGGCACTGGAAGGATTGGAGGCTGTGCGCAAACGGCCGGGCATGTACATCGGCAGCACGGACGCCAAGGGGCTGCATCACCTGGTGTGGGAGGTGATCGACAACTCTATTGATGAGCACCTCGCAGGCCATTGTTCGCACATCCTGGTTACCATTCACGAAGGGAATCGCTTGACGGTAAAAGACAACGGTCGGGGTATCCCCACCGGTATGCACCCCAAGCTGAAAAAATCGGCACTCGAAGTGGTCATGACGGTGCTGCACGCCGGTGGCAAGTTCGACAAGAACACCTACAAAGTCTCCGGCGGTCTGCACGGCGTGGGGGTTTCCTGTGTGAATGCCTTGTCGGACCATCTGCACGCCGTTGTGCACCGCGAAGGTAAGGTCTTCGAGCAGGAGTACAAACGTGGAAAACCGCAGTATGACGTGCGCATGATCGGCGACACGCAGGACCGGGGCACCCTTGTGACCTTTCATCCGGACCCCGAGATTTTTGAAACCACCGATTTCAAGTTCGAAACCCTGGCGCACCGGATGCGCGAGTTGTCTTATTTGAACAGCGGACTGCACCTCAAGCTGGTCGACGAACGGGAGCCCGAAAACGGCGGTTTCCGAACCGAGGAGTTCTACTCGGAAGGGGGCCTTGAAGAGTTTGTGTTGTGGCTCGACGAGAGCAAGCAGTCGCTCATCGAAAAACCCATCCACATCAAGGACGTCGAAGAAGGGGTAGACGTGGAGGTGGCCATGATGTACAACACCTCTTATTCTGAAAACCTGCTCTCCTTCGTCAACAACATCAGCACCCGCGACGGGGGCACCCATGTGAGTGGCTTCCGCCGCGCCATTACACGCGAGTTCAAGAAATACGGAGACGACAACGGCCATTTCAAAAAGCTCAACTTCACCGTTTCGGGAGAGGATTTCATGGAGGGCCTCACCGCCATCGTGTCCGTCAAGGTGCCCGAACCCCAGTTTAAAGGCCAGACCAAAGGCGAGCTGGGCAATTCGGAGGTGACCGGAATCGTGAGCCGTGCCGTGGGCGACGCGCTCAAGGTGTTTTTAGAGGAAAACCCGGGACAAGCCAAGCGCATCATCGAGAAGGTGGTACTGGCTGCCACGGCGCGCAATGCCGCGCGCAAGGCTCGGGAAATGGTGCAACGCAAAGGGGCCCTCACGGGTGGCGGTCTTCCGGGCAAACTGGCCGACTGTGGCAGCCGAAACCCCGCAGAAAGCGAGGTGTTTCTGGTGGAGGGAGACTCTGCAGGCGGTACCGCCAAACAAGGGCGCGACCGCCACACCCAGGCTATCCTTCCCTTGCGGGGCAAAATTCTCAACGTCGAAAAAGCGTTGGAACACAAAATCTACGAAAACGAGGAGATCAAAAACATGTTCACGGCGCTCGGTGTCAGCGTCGGTGAAAATGAGGAAGGACACCGGATGCTGGTAACCGACAAGCTCCGATACCACAAGATTGTCATCATGTGCGACGCCGACATTGACGGCAGCCACATCACCACGCTTATTCTGACCTTTTTCTTTCGGTATATGCGCGAACTGGTCGAAAAAGGCCACGTATACATCGCGCAGCCGCCGCTGTACCTGGTCAAAAAGGGAAAAAATCAGCGCTATTGCTGGAATGACGAACAGCGCAAGGCAGCCACCCTCGATTTTTCAGGCGGAAAAGAAGGCGACGATTCGGTAAAAGTGCAGCGCTACAAGGGTCTGGGCGAGATGAACGCCGAGCAGTTGTGGGAAACCACAATGGACCCGACCACACGCATCCTCAAGCGGGTTGACATAGAAGACGCCGCAGAGGCAGATCGCATGTTCAGCATGCTGATGGGTGACGAGGTGCCCCCGCGCCGTGCCTTCATTGAGGCCAACGCCAAGTACGCCAGGATAGACGTTTAACGGTGAAATAAGAAGAACTGACCTGGACCTCAGGTCAGTTCTTCTACCAGTTCCGAAATTTGGGCCAGCCGGTCTTTGTTCAGGGAATAGTATATGAACTTCCCGTTCCGGGTGGTCATGACAATTCCGGCCCTGCGGAGAATGGCCAGGTGTTGGCTGGCTACACTCTGCTCAAGTCGCATTTTAATGTAGATGTCGGTCACCGTCATACTGTTGTTTTCATCCAACAGTTCGATGATCCGTTGCCGTAGTTTGTGGTTGATGGCCCGCAATACCAATACGGCTTTTTTAAGTTCCTGGTAATCCAGTTTGGCCATGTCTTCGGCCTTGTTCATGGCCGGTTCTGCTTTTTGCCTTCCCATACAAAATGTTTTAATACGGAATTGGGGGAAAAAAAATGAAGGGTATTCCAAAAAGGCAGGCAACCGGTTACCCTGTACACCGGGCAAAACGTTCAAGCGGATTAAAGGAAACATCAATTTCGATGCACGAAAATAGACCCTTTTGCAATTATATAAAAATTTTTGAATGTTATTTTTTGTTAAATAATTTGACGGGTTGAAATGGTGATATTTGGATTTTTAATATAAAAAGGTTCAAAGTATGTTACGTTTTCAAAATCTGCATATTTGAGCTTAAGTTCAGCCATAGAGAGCAAAGAGGACGCTGAACAGTGCAATTGAGGGGAAATGGTTGCCCGCTCAAAAAAAGAAACAAGTTTCGTTTTGAAAGCGCCGTTCCCCGCCAGAACGATCCGTTCGCTGTTAAAAAACGACGTTACCTTGGCAACAAACGAATCGTACAAATTGTTTTCAAAGACAATGGGCTGGGCGGGAATCAGTTCCCGGCCATTCTGGTCGTACAAGCCCCCCCAAACTTCCGCCCGCCGGGCATCCAGCATAGGTAGTACCCCGCATCCTGGCGGTATGCCATCGGCTGCAGCGATGGCCAGTGCCTGGAGGGTATCTACGGCGATTAAGGGGATGGCGAGCGCGTAACATATTCCTTTTGCCGTTGCGGCGCCCACGCGCAGAGATGTGTACGAACCCGGCCCCCGGCTGATGGCTACGGCATCCATCTGGTTCAGGGCTAGCTTGGCGGCACGGCAACATTGTTGGATCTGATCGGCGAGCACTGTTGTGTGCCGGTTGGCTGTCAGGTTTTCAGCTTGTGCGATTACCTTTCCTTCGGAAGCGATCGCAACCGAGCAAACCTCAGTAGCCGTTTCAATGAGTAGAAGGTTCGGCATGGTGCAATGCTGGGTGATCTGTCAGGCTGCTGGCCATAATGATGCCACCGCCGATGACGTCGTCTCCTTCAAAGAAAACGGCGCTTTGTCCGGGCGCCACGCCTTTTACATTGGCATGGAAAAGCACTTCCACATCGGCGCCTACGGGGCGGATATGGCTCACGGTGCCTGCGTCGCGGTACCGGACTTTCGACACCACCTCCAGGCCGTTTTCGGGTAATTGGTGGTATTTCATCAGGTTGACTTTGCCGACCATCATGCCGTTTCGCACCAGATCGCTTTCGCGGCCCAGCACCACGGTGTTGGTTTCCGGTCTGATCTCGGTGACGAACATGGGTTCTCCCAGGGCAATGCCGAGTCCCTTCCGTTGCCCGATGGTGAAAAAAGGGTACCCTTCGTGGGTGCCAAGAATATTGCCTTCGGAGTCTGTAAAGGTTCCTCCTTTGACCTGTTCTTCCAGGCCATCCACCCGGCGCTTCAGGAAGCCGCGGTAGTCATTGTCGGGCACAAAGCAAATTTCATAACTCTCCGGTTTATTGCTGAGTTCGAGAAATCCGCGTTCGGCAGCCATAGCACGCACTTCGGGCTTGGTGAACGTCCCAAGCGGCATACGGGTGCGTGCCAGACAGGTTTGGCTGAGCCCCCAAAGTACGTAAGACTGGTCTTTCTGCCGGTCGCGCGCGCGGGTGATGTAGTAGCGGTCATCCAGTTGGTTGATGATGCCGTAATGGCCGGTGGCGATGAATTCGCAGTCCAGCATATCGGCCCGACGGAGAAGGCTATTCCATTTGATATGGGTGTTACACAAGACACAGGGGTTGGGTGTGCGGCCTGCCAGGTATTCATCGACAAAGTTATCAATCACGTAGTCGCCAAATTCCTCGCGAATGTCCACAATGAAATGATGAAATCCCAGTTTGACGGCCACAGCACGCGCATCGTTGATGCTGTCCAACGAACAACAGCCCGTCTCTTTGGTTGATCCGCCGGACGTGGCGTAGTCCCAGGTTTTCATCGTTATGCCCACCACTTCCCAGCCCTCTTCGTGCAACAACACCGCGGTCATCGTGCTGTCGATGCCGCCGGACATGGCTACGAGTGCTTTTCCCTTTTTAGACATAACCCATAGTAACAAAAACACGGCGCATTTGGTTTTCAAGTGCGTCAAATTCGTCCTACGAGTATACTCGTAGGACGAATTTCGCCAATTTTCGTCCTACGAGTATACTCGTAGGACAAAAAAATGGAAGCAATACTTGTTTTTATGATAAATATACAATTACATTTGTGGGCAAAATTCGTCCTACGAGTATACTCGTAGGACGAATTAAAACGCTTCATTTCATCCAAACGCGCTATTTTATGCAATTCGTTGAAAACCAACTGTTCCACGTATATAATCGTGGCAACAACCGCCAGGCCATATTTTTCCACGAAGACAATTATTACTTCTTCATGGAGAAAATGCGAAGCCACCTCCTGCCAGTATGCGATCTGCTCGCGTATTGTTTGATGCCCAACCACTTTCACCTGTTGATCCGGGCAGACGAACGCACCATTACCCAAGTGGCTAAAAACCAGCACGATCTGGCCGTTACTGCTTTCAGCAAGGGTATGCGCATAATGCTGAGCAGTTATGCCAAAGCCATTCACAAGCAGGAAGGACGTACCGGATCCCTGTTTCAACAAAAAACCAAGTCCAAGCAAGTCAGTAGTTTATGGTCGTGGGAAGATTACTCCATGGTATGCCTCCGGTATATTCTGCAGAATCCGGTAAAGGCCGGCTTGGCTGAACGGCCCGAGGACTGGCCTTTCTCCAATTTCAGGGATTTGGCTGGATTAAGAAAAGGTTCGCTTTGTAACCATACCCTGCTGGAACAAGAATTAGGGCTCTCCAGGGCCCTGATGCTGGAAAGTGTGCATGACCCCATAGATCCATTACTGGAAAAGAAAATTTGGTAATAAAATTCGTCCTACGACTATACTCGTAGGACGAATTAAACACGCTTCAACCTATGCTCGTCAAAACATTTGCCGGCGCCGTACACGGCGTCAACGCACAGACCATCACCATTGAAGTCAACACCGGCGGTAATATGGGCAATACCGATAAGCCCGCTTACTACATTGTCGGACTGCCCGACAGCGCCGTGCGCGAAGGGCAGGCCCGCATCGAAGCCGCCCTGAAAAATGCCGGTATCCGACTTCCCAGGCTGAAAACCATTGTAAACCTTGCCCCGGCAGACGTGCGCAAGGAGGGGTCGGCATACGACCTGCCCATCGCCGTGGGCATGCTCGCCGGCGCCGGCATCATTCCACCCGAACCGCTCGAACGCTTCTTCATCATGGGGGAACTTTCCCTCGACGGCAGTCTCAGGCCCATCCAGGGCGCCTTGCCCATCGCCATTCAGGCGCGTGCCCAAAAATTTCGGGGGTTCATTTTGCCAAAAGCAAACGCACGCGAAGCGGCTATTGTCGACAGCCTGGAAGTTTACGGGGTTGAATCCATCAGCGAGGCCCTCGAAGTGCTCGCCGGAGATACCTCCATCGGCCCAACCGTGGTCAATACCCGGGAAGAATTCGCGGCCCAGCTCAACCAATATGAGGTAGACTTCAGCGATGTGCGCGGCCAGGAAAACATCAAACGCGCCCTTGAGCTGGCTGCGGCCGGTGGGCACAACGTCATCCTCATCGGCCCGCCGGGTGCCGGAAAAACCATGCTGGCCCGGCGGTTGCCCACTATCCTGCCGCCACTGAGCCTTCAGGAGGCCTTGGAAACCACCAAGATACACTCCGTAGCCGGGGTGCTGCCAGACCACGCTGCGCTGGTCAGCACGCGTCCGTTCCGAGCGCCCCATCACACCATTAGCGACGTTGCACTGGTGGGCGGCGGTTCCAATCCCATGCCCGGTGAGATCAGTCTGGCCCACAACGGGGTGCTGTTCCTCGATGAGTTACCAGAGTTCAAGCGTACCGTGCTCGAAGTCATGCGCCAACCCATGGAAGAGCGCCGGGTGACCATCAGCCGCGCTAAAGTGAGTGTCGACTATCCTGCGAGTTTCATGCTGGTGGCCAGCATGAATCCGTGCCCCTGCGGCTTCCACAACCACCCCGACAAGGAGTGCTCGTGCGGAACGGCCGTTGTCAAACGCTACGTGTCGCGTATCTCCGGTCCCCTGCTCGACCGCATTGACCTCCACGTAGAAGTCACGCCGGTCAGCTATGCTGAACTCAGCAGCACCGAACGGCCCAAAATCACCAGTGCTGATATTCGGGAACGGGTGCTGCTTGCCCGAAATATTCAAGCCCGGCGATTTGAAGGCCGTACAGATATCTTCTGCAACGCACACATGACCAGCCGGATGGTGCACGACGTGTGCCGGCTGTCCGACGCCGGACTCACCTTGCTGCGTACCGCCATGGAGCGCCTGCAACTGTCTGCCCGCGCATATGACCGCATCCTAAAGGTGGCGCGTACAGCAGCAGACCTGGCAGGAAGTGCGGACATCCGAATAGAAGACCTTGCCGAGGCCATTCACTACCGAAGTCTGGACCGCGATGGGTGGGCCGGATAGTGCAGGGTGCCGGATAAAATATCTGAAAAAAAGCACCGTTTGCATTTTACAGCGTTATTTTGCAACCTGAACCTTGCATACATGGACATTATACCCTCATTCGATCTAATGGGCGGCAAACTCGTCCGCCTGCGGCGTGGCGATTTCGACCTAAAAAAAGTATACCCCGAAGACCCGCTCGAACTGGCCAAAAAGCTCGAAGCATCCGGCATCCGGCGACTGCACATCGTTGATCTGGACGGGGCGCGGAACGGCAAGTTGAGCAACCTTGACGTGCTGGCTAAAATCGGCGCACATACGAGTCTTCAGATCGATTACGGGGGTGGTTTGCGCTCCATACCATCCCTCAAGCAGGTTTGGGATGCCGGTGCCGACCTGTTTTCCGTGGGCAGTGTAGCGGTGCTGGCGCCCGATGAATTCAGCGCCTGGGTAGAAAAATTCGGACCTGATCGTTTTTTGGTGGGCGCCGACGTCCGTGACCGAAAGATCGCCGTGCATGGATGGGTTCGTCAAACTGAAATGGACCTCTTCGAATTCCTGCGCAATATGATGGCCCTCGGCATTAGTCAGGTGTCGGTTACCGACATCTCGCGCGACGGCGAGCTCGGAGGAGCGGCGGTAGAACTGTACACCGAAATCCTCGAAACCTTTCCGGGACTTCACCTGGTGGCCAGCGGAGGCGTCGGCAGTGTGGCCGATCTGGAAGCATTGGCCGCCATCGGTTGCGGAGGCGCCATCGTGGGAACGGCTTTTCTGGAAGGCACGATTCCTCTGGAGTACTTCCGCGTGTACTCAAAAGTGTGATTTATTTGCCCTTAACTTGCGCCATGCGACTACTCTGGATTTCGTTCCTGCTTTTACTGATTCGCCCGTCGGAACCCGCCATGCGGCCTTCCGCCACCCCTCCCCGCAACGTCATTCTCCTGATCGGCGACGGCATGGGGCTTACCCAGATCACCGCCGCCATGTATTCTGGAAACAGCAAGCTGCACATGGAGCGAATGCCGGTTACCGGGCTGATGAAGGTCGACGCCGAAAAATCCAGGGTGACAGATTCGGCAGCATCAGCCACGGCCATGGCCTGTGGATGCAAGACCAAAAACGGTATGGTGGGGGTAAACGCCCGAAAAAAGCCTTGCCGGAACCTGTTTGAGCAAGCCAAAGAACACGGCTGGGCGACCGGCTTGGTTGTCACCAGCAGCGTGGTGCACGCCACCCCGGCCGCCTTTGTGGCCCACGTCACCAACCGTGCTTTTCAGGAAGACATTGCCCTGGCGTTTCTGGGCAGCAAGATTGATTTGGCCATTGGTGGCGGCAGCAAATATTTTAGTGGCCGAAAAAACGATCAGCGCAATCTCGAGTCCGAACTGGCCGACAAAGGGTACCAGATCAATCACCGGGAGAAAACACCCCTGCAAGCACTGGACTTCAATCCGGAAAAACCGCTGATCTGGTTTGCCCATCCGGAGGAACCGGAGCCGGTGCAGATGGGGCGCACCTACTTGCCTTATGCTTCGGCCCGGGCGCCGGTATTTTTGCAAAAAAGAAGCGAAAACGGCTTCATGCTTTTGATCGAAGGTTCGCAGATCGATTGGGCCGGCCACCAAAATAAAGCCGAATGGCTCATCGCAGAAACACTGGACTTCGACGCCGCGGTGGGGGAGGTCCTGCGTTTTGCCGAGCAGGATGGACAGACCCTGGTCATCGTCACGGCCGATCACGAGACCGGTGGCGCCGCCATTGTTCAGGGTTCCAGGCCCGACAGCCTGCAAATCGAGTTCGCCGGCGATTACCACACCGCCACCATGGTGCCTGTTTTTGCCTACGGACCCGGTTCGACGCTTTTTGGGGGCATATACGACAATACCGATATTTACTTCAAAATCAAGCAGGCGCTGGGGTGGCCTGAGGTGGAGTAAGTGCCTGTCTTAGTCTTTGGGATCCAATATTTTCCGGACGATTGCCGGCCCCGCGTACACCATGCCCGAATACACTTGCACCAGGTTTGCGCCGGCGTTTATTTTTTCACGGGCGTGTGCTGCGGTTTCGATGCCGCCTGCGCCGATGATTACCGGTTCGGGGCCCAGTTTTTCGCGTAAAAGACTGATGACAGCCGTGCTGCGGGCCCGAAGGGGAGCGCCCGACAGCCCTCCTGCACCGATGGCATCCACGGCCTCGGGTGGCAAGGACAGCCCGGTGCGCGCGATCGTGGTGTTGGTGGCAATGATGCCGGCCAGGCCGGTGTCGTGCACGATGCCGGCGATGTCGTCGAGCTGCTCGTCCGTCAGATCGGGTGCAATTTTGAGCAGGATGGGTTTGGGTTGAGGCTGCCGCCGGTTTTGGGTTTGCAGGCGTTGCAGCAGACGGGTGAGTGGCTCTTTTTCCTGGAGTGCCCGCAAATTGGGGGTGTTGGGCGAGCTGACGTTGACGACAAAGTAGTCAACCCAGGGAAACAGTTTGTCGAAGCAAAGCAGGTAGTCCTGTTCGGCCAGCTCGTTGGGGGTGTCCTTGTTTTTGCCGATGTTGCCTCCGATGATTACCGGCAGGTCGGGGTGTTGCTCGCGCAAGTGTTGCAGCCGCCGGGTGAGGGCTTCCAGGCCCTCGTTGTTGAATCCCATGCGGTTGATGAGCGCCCGGTCGGCCGGCAACCGGAACAGCCGGGGCCTGGGGTTTCCGGCCTGGGGGCGTGGCGTGACGGTGCCGACTTCAATGAAGCCGAAGCCCAGCAACGACAGGGGCAGTATGTGTTTGCCGTCTTTGTCGAAACCCGCCGCAAGACCCACCGGATTGGGAAACACCAAGCCCATGCAGCGCGTCGGTGCAGCGTTTTTGGGCGCGTATATTCGGCGGAGCAGGTGTCGGACAGGCTTCAACGCCCAGGCCCGGTCAAGCGCCCACATCGTGAGGTGGTGGGCTTTTTCGGGGTTGAGCAGGAAGAGAATGGGTTTGAAGAGGGCGTACATCTCGTGAAGTGGGCGAAGAAAAAGGCAATGGATCAGGCCCAAACATAAGGAACATCGGGGACGTTAGTGCAAAACAACGTGTGATACATAAGTTCGCGTCCCAACGCTGATCTCGACCAGGTACATTCCGGAGGGTTGCCCGGACAGCAAAACCAGGTAAACTTCGTCATATTCGACAAACACGCCAGAGGTAACTACCTGTCCAAGCGAATTCAATACCCGGAATGCTGTTGGGTGAAAACTGGATGTGATTCGTATTTCTCCGGTGGTCGGGTTCGGAAATAGTGTCAAAGGCGTTTTTTCTGCTCCGGTCGTGGACAGGTAATCGCATTCTGTATTTCCTATCGGGCCTTTAAAATTGAGATCGGTATCCTGATAGCAACGTTGATAACCCGGTGTTCCGGCTAAAACACAAGGCGAGCCGGAACCCCACCAGAAACCGGCATCGATACACCCCAACCTTTCTACTATTTTTGCCTGTTTCTCTTTCCAGAAGTAGTGCATGTACCAATAGCATTGTGTATCGGCGCAGGAAACGTATTGAACCTTTAACGGCACACCGTTCTGCATTTCGGTACCAAGGGAGTCTATCCGGTAACTGAACTGCCAGGTGGTATCTTGCGGATAAGGGAACGCACATCCATCCGGAATACCGTAGTATCCCACTTTTGAATGGATTGTGTCTCCTACCTGTGCGTCAAAGTTGAAAATAAGCACCCATTCATCGTAAACCCAATACCAGACCTTCCCGCTGTCTGTGTGCACATATTTATTCAAATAAGTTGTATTGAGCTGCAAAACGCCATCAACCCAGTATGTGCAGGTCAACTCTCTGGCGGGCAAACTATCGAGAATTGTGTCCTTGGTGACTTCGTATATGAACAGGTCATCTTCCGGTTGGGTAAACTCCCAAGGGCGGTAGAACCATTTGGCTCCCATTGGGGCAAAACTCGGCTGTTGCTGCGTAACGCCAACTAAAGGCTGAAACAACACCGAAAAAAATAAAATTATACGTTTCATAAATGATTGGGAAGTGAATCGTGAAGGAAGTTGATTTATGTCCCTTTGATTGCCTCATTTGCCTACCCCTAGTCTGCAAACGTACAAAAAAATAGCGAAAATTCCAAATGGTTGTGAAGCCCAAATACCGCTGAACCCAAGCATGAATTTCTGATTTCCAGAGGCTTTTATGGTTTGGCCAATACGAGTTTTCCAACGTATACCCTCGATTGGTTCCGCCAGATCTCGACGAAGTACAGACCATTCGGCAAACCCGACAATCGGAGTGGTACGGTAGTCATTTCGCCTTCTGAAAGTGGTGCAACCAGAGCGGCTACTCCTGTTATTCCCGTTATGCGAATCATCCCGGCCCGCTTATCCGTTTTTGGCAACGCAATCCATACCATGTCACTTGACGGATTCGGGTAAATCGAGTATTCACGCGACAGATCTTCGGGCGGCCCGGCTGCCTCCGATAGGTTTGTCGATAATTCAAATAGTAGGGTCTGCTTTGGAATCGCGTATTCGCCGGTGAGCAGGGTGTAAAGCGCGCCAGCGTAGGACCGGACCGGCGATGTGCCCATTGCAGTATTGTGCAGGAAGTCTCGAGTGGTTTCCAGCAGCGTCCAATGCGGTTGAGTCAGACGTTCCAGATTGATGGTTTGGATCTGCACAAATAATTGGTCGTCCAGATTTTTAACCGGCATGTTATCAAGCAAAATTCGTGCGTCATTCCACTCTCGGTGGTTTATTTTTTCGCCGTACAAGTCATACAGGGAATCATTAGAGTGGATTGGGTTTGGACTTTCATTTTTGATATCACCTTCATTGCCCAAGGCGTAAGCAGGAAGGGTGTTTTTTTGCAACTTTGCCCAGGTGCAATCAGGATATTCGCTGACCAATGCCTCCATGATTTCGAAGTTGTTCTCCTCTTTTTCAGGTAGAACCACACCCGCGCATCCATCTTTAGGCGACGACTCGTTCCTGGGTACGAAGTACAGAAACCCGAAAGTCGTCGCAACTTCGGCGCGGATATGCTCTGCGTTTGTTGTAAAGCAGTTGCCCGCCGGAAGGTTAGTATTTCCTTGAAACGGGTTAATAATCCCCCGGATATCGTCCATCGGATGAACAGAAACATCCGTTCTGTCCATATTGAAGCAGTTTGACAAAAAACGGGAACCACTATTATTGCCATAAAACGTAATGCCTTCCGGGCCTTGTGAAAATTGGTTTTGTCTAATAACCCCCGGGCGTTTCCCGGCATTTACAACCGTAACTCCCGACTGGGCGTTTGCTGAAAACACATTTTCGCCTACCCAAAAGGTGCTTGGGCCCTCAATGTGTACACTGGTTTCTCGGGCGCGATAAAAGGTATTGCGTTGAACGGTCAATCCAAAATCCAGATTGGTGCCGGAAGCGTACAAATGGGTTTGATTGGCATCAAAGACATTTTCAGAAACGTCTACCGCACTTGATTGAGGGTAGGTAGATTGAATATATATGCCCAAAACACAATTTTCAAAACGATTGTTATTGCGTATTTGGGCGCTAAAATCGATTCCGCCAATACCTGCGTAATCCATATTGACAAAGCTGTTGCCGTTAAACTCCAGTCCCCGGCACTGCTCAATGGTGATTCCCCGGACTTTAGCTTTAAGGTCTGCCGACTTGATGAACTTGGTATTTCGGATATGGCTTCTGTTGGTTTTGTCGTATTTCAAAAATTCAATTCCGTGCAGGACATTATAAAAAGTGCTTTGTTCAACCAAAACCAACCCTCCGAGTTTTACGGGTTGCCCGTTATCCAAATCAACCTCTGAATTAGAGGCAGATACACCCAATTGCGTGTTTTCAATATGGGCGCGGAACAAAGCAACCACACCGGACTCCTGGGGTCGGAAATCGTATGGAAGAATGTCGGCCGGGTGTTTCAGCGACAGCGCCGGCTGTGCCAAATCCGGATTGCCGTGCACGAATATGCCTCGCCACCGTGCTTGTTCCATGCTACAGGCTGAAGTAATCGTAGCACTATCGACATAAAGCATGGCCTCTTGTTCAACAACAATCCGGTTGTCTTTCTTCATGTAGAGGATCGTGCCGTTGCGCAAGATCAACTTCCCCCCACGATGAACGAAAATATCGCGGGCATATATGGTTTCATTATCCCATACAAGGGTTTCACCGTTAAAAACGTGGTACTCGCGGGCCGTCTTTTTGGCAGATTGCACCAAGGCCAACACATCAATCAAACCAACCCCCGGCAACAGGAAGTCTAACGAATCATTTTTTCCGTCGCAATACAAAGGCCCGTAGAGCGATTGATCCGTAGTTGTGATCATGGTCATAATTTGTGCCGGTGTCAGGCATGGGTCGACTGCACGCATAAGGCCAATGGCGCCGGCAACAAAAGGCGAAGCAAGTGAAGTGCCGGCAGCAAAATCATACCTGTTATCGGCAAAGGCGGTATGCACACACATCCCGGGAGCGATTACATCGACCGTTTTATTGTGCGTGAAATGACGGGGTGGATGGTAGGGTGTTTCCCAGCAACTTTCGTTGAACGTCAGGCACCCCCATCGGGCCGAGCCTGTTACACAAATTACTTCGGGGAATGCTGCGGGGTAAACCGGATTGTTTTCTTCAGTGCCGCCACAATCCGAACCCATGGTCGCATTACCGCTTGCTGCAACCACAACAGCGCCCTTGTTGGTGGCCAATTTAATGATATCGTGCGTGTTTTGATTATACGTGCAGGACGTCATCCAGCTACAATTGATGACGGAGGAGCCGTCCACCGCTGCCTCAAGAATATAGTTAACCCCCATAGGATAGAGCCTGAGGGAACAGTTGAACCCAACGGCTGAATGCCCAGTTCCATTATCGGTGTCGCCCGCCGCCATGAACGCCACATTGGTACCGTGGCTGCCCGACAAATAGGCCTGTGGATGTATGTAAACAATTTTATGAACAAGATCTTCGTGCGATGGGTCAAAACCGTTGTCTAATATGGCAATTTCTACGCGCGGATCTCCCCGGGTAATTTCCCAGGCAGCCGGCGTATTGGTTTCCTGGTGGGGCCAAAAATTCCATTCTTCGTCAAGGGGGTCGTTGGGGTAGAAATTTAGCACATCCAGCGTTTGTGGCTCGTAGTTCAAATATACATTCTCAAAATAGACTGAGATAAAACGTTCCAGTTGGGTTTTCAACTCAACTGCATCTCCATTGCAAGAAAGGTCGTAAACCCTTAACAGGCCTTCAGCCAGGGAATCATCCACCCGGGCAGCTAACGGGTATTTTTGCGTACTGCCGTTCACTTGGAAAGACGAGTACAGCTGTCGTAGCTCATCGGGAAGTCGTCGATTGTTTTGCGCAGGAAGATAATCGGGGTGGATTACCCGCACCTCAACACTATTTCGAACAATAGTTTGTGCTTTCAAGTCTGCAAATGCACTAACGAACAATGCAGCGTTTATCCAATAAAAGTATAGAAAACCAGGGCGAAACATGCTTTTTGCTGACTGTAATACGGAAAAAGGTCAACGCTTCATTTCATGGAAATGAACACTACCACAAATATATCCAGCACATATTTGCCTGATGATGATGGAGATCACCTGGAACTCGGATAATCATTAGCAACTTTTTTCTGCATTATTGCCAAACCCCTGCCCGCCCAAACATCGGAAACCGTACCGTTTTCTCCACCCCTTCCGGCCAGCACTCGGCAAGGCTCAGCCGAAAATCGTCGTTGAGGGGCGATTTGCGCTCCCGGCGGATAAAATGCTGGGTTGCCGACCAGGACTCCAGGAATCCGGTCAAGTCCGACGCGTTCCAAAGGGCCTCCATGTGCAAGTCTGGAAAGGCAATTTCCGGAAACGGAAAGTCGAAACCAATGTACCCCTCATCGACAAACCGGCGTTCCGGATCCCAGTAATCACCCAACACGCCGTCGTAGAGGTGGTGGAGCAGTTTGTCTGTCGGGGGGTCAATCGTCGGCAGTTTGTAGCCAAAGATCGCCAGCAGGCCACCCTGTTTCAGGCACCGCTTCGCCTCGGCGTAGAAGGCTGGCCGGTCGAACCAGTGAGCGGCCTGCCCCACGGTAATCAGGTCGCAGACGCCGTCGGGCAACCCGCCGTGTTCGGCAGGTGCGACACGGTATTGGATGTGGTCGTGGGGCTTGGCGTTTTCGATCTGTGCGGCGCTGATGTCGGTCGCGAGCACAACCCGAAACCGTTCTGCCAGTCGGCGGGCCACCTGCCCGTTACCGGTGGCGCAGTCCCAGGCATAGCCAAATGCCGGCACATGCGCGTACAGGAAATCGTACAGCGCCGCGGGGTAGGTGGGGCGGTGCCGGGCGTAAGCGGAGGCTTGGGCGGAGAAGTTGTCTTTCATGTCAGCTCCGTTTTTAATCCCTCCAGATCGCGCACCAGCAGCCGGCTCCGGTTGAACGTCAGCAGTTTTTTGGCCCGCAGATCGTTGAGGGTGGTGGTCACCGTTTGGCGGCTGGTGGCGGTAAGGTTGGCCATTTCCTGGTGGGTGATGATCTTGCGCACCACCCACTCATAGCCTACGCGTTGTCCCCGGCTCTCCACCAGATTTACAAGGAACTCCACGATACGGCTGCGGCTGTCTTTGAACACCAGCGACTCCAGGCGCCGCTCCATGTCGAGCTGCCGGGCGCCAAAAATGCGCATGAAGAACAGGTTGAGTTCACTCCGGTTGCGCATCAGGTTGTGCAGTTCGTCGAGGGTCACCACGCAGGTTTCGGTGTCCTGGAGGGCAACGGCAAAGTCGCGCCGTCGCTGTTCACCTACGAGGGCCAGCTCACCGAACACCTCTCCTTTCCCCAGAATGGCTTTGGTGATCTCCTTGCCCTCTTCGTTCATGGTGGACAACTTGATGCACCCTTCGGTGATGAAAAAGATGCGGTCTGCCAGGTCGTTGGGCACAAACACTTGCTCACCTTTTTTAAACCACTTGTGCATGTGGCGTGCCATTAACTCCTCATTGCCCAGCTTCATGGGACAGAGGATGTGGGTTACGTCTATGTTTTCAAGGTGCCAGAGGTGCATGTTGGCTATCGGTTGTCGGTTGTCGGTTGTCGGTTGTCGGCTATCGGTAGTCGGCTATCGGTAGTCGGCTTTCGGTTGTCGGCTTTCGGTTGTCGGTCGTCGGCTATCGGTTGTCGGCTGTCGGCTTTCCGTTGTCGGCTTTCGGTCGTCGGTTGTGGGCGGGCCTTGCTTATGACTCACCGATGAACCGAAAGCAGGGCCTACCGACGACCGACGACCGACTACCGACTACCGATAGCCGACTACCGATAGCCGACAACCTACTAATCCAAAATTTTAAGCCCCAGTCGTTCTATGAGGTCGGCCACGAGCGGATTGTTATTTTTCATGTTTTCTATTTTTTCATGGGGTGTCAGGGGGCGGGTAGGTTTGGGGGGCTCCTGGGGCGCGCGCGACTCGTCCACTTCGATGCTGATCCGGATCTGGGGATCGTGCAGTTGTTGTCGGAGGGTGTCGAGCAGCTTGATGGACTCTTGTTGCAGGGCGTTTTTCTGGAGGTTGAGTCCTACGCGGACGTGCAGGGTCTTTTGATCGAGGTGGAGTTCGGCGGCGGCGAAGGCCTGGCGCAGGGTGGGCGACTCCTGTTTGTCGGCGTATTGCAGCCATTCGGAGCGGGCATTTTCCAGGGTCAGTCGGCTCTCCAGTCCGGCCTTGTGGGCTTCTTCGACGGCGACGGCCTGTTCGAACGCGTCGAGGCGGAGGGGAATGCGTTCTGCTTTCTGGATGCCCTGTTTGAGGTTTTGTTTGAGCGCGGCCACCTCGTTTGGATCCAGCGGGGTGGCATTGGCAGGCGCGGGTGCCGGTTTTGGAGCCGGTTGGTGGCCATTGGAAGGGTTTACGCTTCCGTCAGGCGTTTTTTTTTCAGGGGCAGGCGCCGATGCCAGCGTTATGGCGCGGTTGGTGAAGCACATTTTGACGAGACCGAGCTCTACATGCAGGCGTTTGTTGCGCGCTGTTTTGAGGTGCACATCGCAGTCGTTGGCGAGGCTGAGCCCGGAGATCAGGAAGGAGGGCGAGGACAGTTCGGCCTGTTTGCGGTAGCGCTCGCGCAGGCTGTCGCCCACTTCAAGCAAGGCGAGGGTGGACTCGTCCTGGCACACCAGCAGGTTGCGGAGGTGCTCGGCCAGCCCGTTAAGGAACAGATCGGGCTCGAAACCCTTGGTCAGCACCTGGTCGAAGAGGTTGAACACCGCAGGCAGGTCTTCGGCCATGAGGGCGTCGGTGGCGGTAAAGTAGTAGTCGTAGTCGAGCACGTTGAGTTGCTCGATGACGTCGGCGTAGCGAATCTGTTTGCCGGCGGCGCTGGTGATGCGGTCAAATATGGACAGGGCGTCGCGCAGGGCGCCGTCGGCTTTCTGGCCGATGATGTGCAGGGCGTCTTCTTCGGCGGTAATGCCTTCCTGCGCGCAGATGTGCTGGAGGTGCAGCACCATGTCGGGCACAGCGATGCGACGAAAGTCGAATATCTGGCAGCGGGAGAGGATGGTGGGGATAATCTTGTGCTTCTCCGTGGTGGCCAGGATGAAGATGGCGTAGGGGGGAGGCTCTTCCAGCGTTTTGAGGAAGGCGTTGAACGCCTGGTTGGAGAGCATGTGCACCTCGTCGATGATGAACACCTTGTAACGGCCCTGCTGGGGCGGGAAGCGCACCTGCTCAATGAGGGCGCGGATGTGGTCCACGGAGTTGTTGGAGGCGGCGTCGAGCTCAATGATGTTGAACGACGCGTTCTCGTTGAACGCTTTGCAGGAGGGGCACTGGTTGCAGGCATCCTGGCTGACGCTGCGGTTTTCGCAGTTAATCACTTTGGCCAGGATGCGGGCACAGGTTGTTTTGCCCACGCCGCGCGGACCGGTAAACAGGAAGGCGTGCGCCAGATGGTCGGTCGCCAGCGCGTTGCGCAGGGTGCCGGCCACATGCTGCTGGCCCACCACGTCCTCGAAGCGCTGGGGCCGGTATTTGCGGGCAGAGACGATGAAGTTGCTCATGGCAAGCGTAAAGATAGGGGGAATTTGGGATTTCGCATTCTCCCGTTGTGTAACAATATATTTACCTCCTGTCGAACTTTATAGCTACTTTTCGGACGCAAAAAAAACTAAACACTTTACCGACACTTGCCGATGCCCTTTTTCCTGTTTGTGACCCGATTCGGCGCGAACGCCGCCAAACTGCCCATGACAGGATTTATCCTGTCCGGCATGCTGCTTTTTTTAACGGCACTCCTGCCGGCGCAAACCACCTGGGACGGCAGCGAAAGCACCGACTGGTCCGCCACCGGCAACTGGTCGGCCGGCGTGCCGGATGCAGCCGATGATGTGACCATCCCCGACGGGATGCCCAACGATCCCGTCATCAGCACAGCAGCCGTGGCCCGCTCGGTTAACGTCCTGGCCAGCGGCTCCCTCATCGTCTCCTCCGCCGGCTCGCTGACCATCAACTCGGATGCCAGCCCGCTCTTCTCCAACAGCGGCACGGTGGTGAACGAAGGCACGGTTTCACTCAACACCTCCGGTATGTTACGGTTCCACCGGCTGCTCAACTTCGCAACCGGGACTTTTACCAACAAAAACGTGCTGCAAATCGGCAATTCAAGCGGGTCAAACTACACGTTCAGGAGCATCTACAATCTGGGTACGTTCATCAACATGGCCGGCACGGTCAATATTGCCGCCTCCAATCGGGCCATTTACCTTGAAGCGGGCGCGGTGTTCACCAATAATGCCAATATTGAGTGCAATACCGGTGTAGATAATGTGGACTCCGCAGCCGTTGATTTGGTTGGTGGCGGAACGTTTAACAATACACCCTGCTCGGCGACCTTGCTGATCACCGCCGGACCGTCCGATGAGCCTCGTATTCAAACCAGCATCTTCGCCGTATTCAACAATGACGGCCTCATCATTGAAAATGCAAAAGGTTCCAGCAGCATCACGACCAACACGGGCATTGTGCAAAATATTGGAGGGGGTGGCTTCAGCATCACGACCAATACAGGGCTCCTGACTACTTTTGGCGGCAAACTCAGCGCCTGCTGCCCACCCGGCAACGTCATGTACGTCAACCAAAACGCAACCGGCAACAATGACGGCACTTCCTGGGACCACGCCTACACCGACCTGCAAAGTGCGCTTTACAGCCCTTGCCCCGACGTCACGCAGATCTGGGTCGCCGCGGCTACCTACAATCCCACTTTATCCATCGACCGTTCCATTTCTTTCACCATGAAAAACGGCGTGGAAATCCTCGGCGGTTTCCCGAACACGGGCAACCCGGACCTCGACGACCGGAACCCGGACCCGGCCACCAACGGTACGGTGCTGAGCGGCGAAATCAATACCGCTGCTGCTACCGACAACTCGTACCACGTCATCTTTAACAATTTCACGTCCGGAAACCCGCTCAACAGCACGGCTGTGCTGGACGGGTTCACCATCACAGGCGGTTATGCCAATGGCGCTGCCTCGAGTGGGGCGGGGATGTACAATGCCTATGCCTCTCCGACGGTGCGCAACTGTACCTTCTCCGGCAACGCCATTGTTGGCACATCTTATGGCGGCGGCATGTACAACACCAACGCTTCGCCAAACGTATCGGATTGCACATTTTCGGGCAATCAGGGTATATCGCTGACCTCGTCGGGAAGGATACATGGCATCGGTATGTACAATACGGCCTCTTCCCCAACCATCACCAACTGTACCTTCATCAACAACAGCGCCAACGACGGCGACCATTACTCATACGGTGGTGGAATTGAAAATGCGAATTCTTCGCCCGTCATCAGCGGGTGCAGTTTTGCTGATCACACCACTACCTTCGGGCCGGGTATTTTTAACCGAAATTCTCCGCTCGATATCAGCAATTGTACGTTTACAAACAATGAAGTATACACCTATCCCGGCGGAGTAAATGGTTCGGGCGTCAACACCCGAAGTTCGACGGGCGACATTTCCAATTGTCGTTTTATAAACAATGGCGGCGTAGGCAGCATTGGCATAGAAGACGGGGCATTGGTCGAAATAACGGGTTGCGCTTTTTCAGGAAACACGTATGGTATTGCCCTGACCGATGCCTCCCCCAATGTCAGCAATTGCCTTTTTTCAGGTAACAGCTTCGGTGGCATTGTCGCGTGGTTTGGTGCCAGCGCACCCATGGTTACCAACTGCACCTTTTCCGAAAACCCGCAAGCCGGTCTTGGCTCCGTCAGCAATTACGGGGACAACAGCCCGGTCTTGAAGAATTGTATTATTTGGGGCAGTGGTAATGCTTTGTGGTCAAGCAACGGCAAGCCGGCCATTACCATCAGCTATTCCATTGTCAAACAACCCAGCGGCGTGTACCCCGGCACAGGCAACCTGAACGTGGACCCGCTCTTTGTAGCCCCCAATGATCCCGACGGTCCGGACGACGGCTTAGGCACAGCCGACGACGGCCTGCGCCTCCCCGCTTGCTCACCGGCGGTGGATATGGGTACCAACACCGGCGCGCCCGTGGACGATATACTCGGCAATGCACGGCCCTTTAACGCGGTTACCGACATGGGCGCCTATGAGAGCCAGGACTTATGCATTCCCATCAGCGTCGGCGGCGCCATCCACTGGTCCACCGACCCCAACCAGGGCGTCAAGGATGCTACCGTGACCATCACCGGCGACGACACCGGCAGCGACATGAGTGATGCAAACGGCGATTACTCGGTGGTTTTGAACACCGGCGGCAACATCACCATCACCCCCACCAAAAACATCAACAAGTTCAACGGCGTGACCGCCGCCGACGCCACACGCATCCAGCAGCACATAGCCGGCAACGGCCCCCTCGGTGCCCCCTTCCCGCGCATCGCCGCCGACGTGAACAAGAGCAACAGCATCACCACCGCCGACGCGGGCCTCATCACCCAGGCCCTCCTGGGCAACCAGAACGCCAACAACATCTGGAACACCTCCTGGCGTTTCGTCGACGCCGATTACGTGTTCCCCAACCCGAACGCGCCCTGGAACTTCCCGGAAAGCGTGTCGCTCACCGGGGTAGATGATGCCGTCACCGACGTAGACTTCATCGGTGTGAAGCTCGGCGACGTGACCGCGCCAGCCGCCAACCCCCAGCAGCGCCCCCAACCGGTGGTGCTGCGCGCCCCCGACCGGGTGTTGCAGGCCGGCGAAACGGTGGCCGTGGCCGTGGCGGTGGAGGGTTATGACGACATTGCGGCCTTCCAGTTTGTGCTGCGCTTCGACCCCGAGGCCCTGCACCTCGAAGGGGTGGAGACCCCCGCCGGCGGCACCCTGAAGGCGGGCCAGTTCGGCCTGGCGAACGCCGGCGAACTGCGGGCAGCATCGGCCAAAGAAACGGGCGAAACGCTGCCCCACGGCGCCCCCTGGTTCACCCTGCGCGTCACCGCCCTGGCGGACGGCGTGCTGCTCAGCGACCTGATCGCCCTCGACGAGACGCTGCTGCCGGCCGAGGCCTACACCACGGCGCTGTACCCGCAGCCCGTTCAATTGGCGTTCGGGCAGGCGAGCACGAGCGCAACGGATCCGGCCCGCGAAAGCCTGACCCTCAGCGCCCGCCCCAACCCGGCAAACGGCCAGACGACCCTGCGCTTTTACCTGCCCGAAGCAGCCGAGGCGCAGTTGCGCGTGCTCGACGCCCAGGGCCGGGTGGTGAGCACGTACAACGCTACATACCCCATCGGCACGTTTGAGCAGCGCGTGGCGCTGCCGGCAGCCGGATTGTATTTTGCCGAGTTGATTACCCCTTACGGAACAGCCGCGCTTAAAGTGGTAGGCGAGTAAGGAAAAAGATGTCCATAGTTGCTTTTTTATTTTGTAGTATCTTTACTGCCCATTTTCAGACGATTAAATACAACTACGGACAAACCATCATCTGACATGAAAAACAGCTACCTTGTTAGTGCGTTTGGCAGTTACCTCTTATTTAGGAGGCTGCTTGTGTTTCCTCTAGTGCTGCTCACCATGCTGGTGCAGGCCCGGGTCAATTTTGCGGACACTTACACGCAAAATTTTAAAACGCTAGCTGCAACAGGAGCGAGCAATACCTGGATGAATGATGTAACCATTTTTAGCTGCGATATGGATGCCACAGGTCGTGGCTTACGGGGGCTCGGATCAGATGGAACGTACTTTTCACCCGCCGGCGCCGCTGTTGCAGGCTGGATTGCCGTGGCATTTACCAACGCTACTAGTACCAGCATCACTTCCAGTCAAAATCCATCCTTAACCAATACCAGTGTCACCTTTACTGCCACCGTCACAAGCGGCGGCAATCCCGTGACCCTCGGAACGGTGACTTTCACAGTAGGCGCGACAGTAATTGCCGCGAATGTACCCCTTAATGCGAGTGGACAAGCTTCTTTCAGTACTTCTGCTTTGACCGAAGGGAGTCACCTTATCACTGCCAGTTACAGTGGAGCGGCGGGTTTTGGAACCAGCAGTGGCTTCTTAACACAGGTTGTCAATAACCCTACTTCCGTGAACGGTAATGCCTTTTGTAATGATTTGAGTGGCATTACCATTAATGACAATGCACCCGCCACGCCTTATCCTTCCAATATCCTTGTTTCGGGTTTGTCCGGCCCGATCACCTCCATTACCGTTGATATAAAAGGTTTGACACACTCCGTACCGGATGACATTGACTTGCTATTGGTAGGTCCCGGCGGTCAAAGGTTTGTTTTGATGTCGGGCGTAGGAGGCGCTAATTCCGTTAGCAATATTGACATCACTTTCAGCGATCCCGCTGCAATTGCTTTGCCCGATAACGCAAGCGTGACCAGTGGAACTTACAGACCTGCCAGCTACGAATCAAATAATACGTTCCCTGCGCCTGCGCCTGCGGGTACCAATAATACGCCCGCGCCAATTGGTACAGCTACACTTGCCAGTGTTTTCAACGGCATTGACCCAAATGGTACCTGGAGACTATTTGCCGTCGATGATGCAGGAACGAATAGCGGGAACATCGCCGGCGGCTGGTGCCTGAATATTACTACTGAAAATCCCTGCCCGGCCACCGATACCCTGTACGTGGATCAAAGCATCGGCGCCTCCGGCGCGGGTACAAGCTGGACAGGCGCCTTCAAGACCCTCGACGAGGCGCTGTACGCAGCCCACAACTGCCCGAATGTGCGCGTCATCAATGTGGCGGCAGGCATGTATAAACCCGCCAAAAAACCGTACAATAACGGTGTGGAAACGACCACCGGCGATGTGCGCGACGTTACCTTCCACATCCCCGGAAACGTCGCCGTGTATGGCGGTTTCCCCGCCGGCGGGGGCGCGCGCGACATCGCGGCCCATGCCACCATCCTCAGCGGCGACCTCGCCGGCAACGATGTGTTTGACATCGAACAGGGCGGCTACCAAAACGGTACCGGGGCCGACAACAGTTACCACGTGGCCATCGTGGTGAGTTCAGACGGCCAACACGGCACCCTGGATGGTTTTACCCTGACCGGTGGACATGCCGATGGCAATGGTCAAATATTGGCCGATAATCAGTTTGTCAGTCGAAATGAGGGTGGCGCCTTGTATGCTGCGGCCTTATTTGACGATACCGGGCAAACCATCACGAATAACGTATTCAGCTATAATGAAGCTTCCAGTAACGGTGGCGCCTTGAATGCTACTGCCATTTCTAACGATGCCAGGCAAACCATCACGAATAACGTATTCAGCTATAATGAAGCTTCCAGTAACGGTGGCGCCTTGAATGCTACTGCCATTTCTGACGATGCCAGGCAAACCATCATGAATAACGAATTCAGCTATAATGCTTCCAGTAACGGTGGCGCCTTGAATGCCAGTGCTTCTTCTGATAATGCCGGGCAAACCATCACGAATAACGTATTCAGCCATAATGAAGCTTCCGGTAATGGTGGCGCCTTGTATGCTAGTGCCGGTTTTGGCAATGCCGGGCAAACCATCACCCAAAACGTATTCAGCCACAATGAATCCGCCAATAGGGGTGGCGCTTTGTATGTTAATGCCGCTTTTGAGGATACCAGGCAAACTATCGCCAACAACGCATTCACCCATAATGAATCTATAAATGGCGGTGGCGCCCTGTATGCTGATGCCGCTTTTGGCAATACCGGGCAAACCATCACCAATAACTCCTTTTATGCAAATGAAGCATCCTCCGGGGGAGCTGTATTTCAATCAGTTTTTTTAAGTTCAGTAACCGGCCAACTGCACAACAACATTTTCTGGGAAAATAAAAAAAGCGGTAACAACAACGTACCGGAGGCCGACATCCGAGCCGACGGCAACATAAACGTCTCTCATTGCCTGACGCAGGCAAACAGCCAATTCAGCAGCGGTACCGGCATCATCAACAACCAGGATCCGCTGTTTGCAAACCCCGCCCTGCCCGCCGGCCCCGACGGTGTGTTCGGCACGTCCGACGACGGCCTGCGGCTCTTAGGCTGCTCGCCGGTGATTGATGCCGGCAACAACGCCCAGGTGCCCCCCGGCATCACCACCGACCTGGCCGGCGACCCACGCTTCCACAACAACGGCACGGTGGACATGGGCGCTTATGAGTACAGCGGCCCGGGCTGCGTCCTCGGCGGCACGATCCGCTGGTCGACCAACCCCAATCAGGGCGTCAAAGATGCCACCGTGACCATCACCGGCGACGACACCGGCAGCGACATGAGTGATGCAAACGGGGATTACTCCGTCGACTTGCAAGACGGCGGCAACATCACCATCACCCCCACCAAAAACATCAACAAGTTCAACGGCGTGACTGCCGCCGACGCCACGCGCATCCAGCAGCACATCACCGGCAGCAGCCCCCTCAGCGCACCCTTCCCGCGCATCGCCGCCGACGTGAACAAGAGCAACAGCATCACCACCGCCGACGCGGGCCTCATCACCCAGGCCCTCCTGGGCAACCAGAACGCCAACAACATCTGGAACACCTCCTGGCGCTTCGTCGACGCCGATTACGTGTTCCCCAACCCGAACGCCCCCTGGAACTTCCCGGAAAGCGTGTCGCTCACCGGGGTAGATGATGCCGTCACCGACGTGGACTTCATCGGCATCAAGCTCGGCGATGTGACCGCGCCAGCCGCCAACCCCCAGCAGCGCCCCCAACCGGTGGTGCTGCGCGCGTCCGACCGGCGCCTGCAAGCCGGCGAAACGGTGGCCGTGGCCGTGTCGGTGCAGGGCTATGACGACATTGCGGCCTTCCAGTTTGTGCTGCGCTTCGACCCCGGCGCCCTGCACCTCGAAGGGGTGGAGACCCCCGCCGGCGGCAACCTGAAGGCGGGCCAGTTCGCCCTGGCGAACGCGGGCGAACTGCGGGCGGTATCGGCCAAAGAAACGGGCGAAACGCTGCCCCACGGCGCACCCTGGTTCACCCTGCGCGTCACCGCCCTGGCGGACGGCGAGTTGCTCAGCGACCTGATCGCCCTCGACGAGACGCTGCTGCCGGCCGAGGCCTACACCACGGACCTGTACCCGCAGCCCGTTCAGCTGGCGTTCACGCAGGCAAGTACGAGTGCAACGGACGTAGCCCGCGAAAGCCTGACCCTCAGCGCCCGCCCCAACCCGGCGAGCGGCCAGACGACCCTGCGCTTTTACCTGCCCGCAGCGGCCGACGCGCAGTTGCGCCTGCTCGACGCCCAGGGGCGGGTGGTGCGCGTGTACAACGATTATTTCCAGGCCGGCACGTTTGAGCAGCGCGTGGTGCTGCCGGCAGCCGGGCTGTATTTTGCAGAACTGATTACGCCTTACGGCGCGATTATCTGCAAGGTGATCGGCGAGTAAAAAGAACACCATTACGCGGTGTTCAAGATGTTTTTTCGGGGATAAGGGTATTGGCTGAAATATTTCGCCGAGTCCCATGAGCTGTTGGGGTGACTGCCATTCACGCCAACAGCTAAAGAATTTTTTAATATTTTCCGCGAATAAAATTGGTTGGACTTTTAAAGGGCATCCACTTGTTGAGGTGCAGGAGCCGTGCTGGATTTTTGTTTTGCGCCGTTAATAATTGGTTGTTTGCGATGAATTGCAGTAAGATTATATTGTTATAATTTGGTTTTTTTATTTTCGCCCTTAAAATCACCATTTTAGTTCCATGAAAAAGAAACATTTTTATTTATACAGGGGTATGGGTATTACCCGTATTGCTGTTTTATACCGGATTTTGGCATTTTCAGGCTGGTTTTTATCCGCTTTTTCTGCGCAAGCGCAAGAAAAAATCATCATGCAGGGGTTCTACTGGAACAATGTGCAGGGCGACGTCACCGATGCACTCAACGGTGGTGTGTGGTGGGACTCCATTGCAACGGTGGCGCCTGCTCTCCGGGACGCCGGTTTTAATGTGCTCTGGACGCCACCGGCCCAAAAGGGATTTGCCGGGCTATTCGACATGGGATACGGCATCGCCGACTACTTTGATTTCGGCAGTTTCAACCAGTACGGCACAGTTCGCACCCGGCACGGCAATGCCTCGCAGTTGCAGAATGCCATTGATGCCCTGCACGCTGTCGGCATATCCGTCATGGGCGATGTGGTGCTCAACCACCGGGCAGGAGCAGCTTCTCAACAATTGGAAGACTGCGACGACGGGAATGGCAAGCAATTGCGTTTCACCAACTTCATGCCGGTGAGTGGCCGCATCCACATGGACTCCTCTTTCTTCCACCCTACCCGCCAAAGCGGCCACTGCGACCTGAACGACCCTTACCACAGCCGCGTTTTTTTTGAGGACATCTGTTATTTCAACCATATTGATCAGGTCCTCGATCCAATAGCGCCCGACAACGGCTGGTTTTTCGGTCCGCACAACCTCGGCGCCGGGGGCGACTCGCTCATCGTTATGGGTCGAAACATGATGGCCATGGGATTTGATATGGTGCGCCTCGATGCAGTCAAGCACATTGAACCTGGCTTTTTGGCGCCATTTCTGGTTGAGTTGAAAGATGGATCCCAGCCTTTTGCCGTGGGAGAATCGTTTGAATACAACACCGGGGCGCTAAAAAGCTACCAGCAGCAGGTGGATAGTTTTAACCTGAAGTTTGGTATTGGCAGCAAGAACGCCAACATGGCTATTTTTGATTTTGCCCTGCGAAACGCTTTCAAGCAACTAACCGATGCTGCCGACGGCAGCTACAATATGTCCAATTTCAATAGTGCCGGCTTGCGGTTCGACCCTGTTAACAGCATTGATCCGGACGACGTTGTTACCTTCGTTGAAAATCACGATTTTGACCGTGGTGGTTTTCGCACAGTCACTTGCCCGGGAGGCGATCTGCAGATCGGCAATACCTGTCTGGAGTTGTTTTTTGAGTCTGACCATGCGCCGGTTTTCCGGGATAAGCACATGACCTACGCCTATATTATGGCGGCACAGGGTACCCCATCGGTATTCTGGAAAGACTGGTTTTGGTATGATCTCAACGATGAGATCGGATGGCTCATGAACCTGCGTCGACAGTTCTCAAAAGGTGGGGCTACGCCTATGATCAACCTTTCCCCTGCTTATGCTGGCGGGAGCAGCGCCAATGATTATTGGGTGATGCGCCGCGAGGGGCTCTCCTCGGGCCTCACCGATGGCTTGCTGCTCGGTCTGAACGACCATGTGAGTGCCCAGCAATCGGCTTTTGTGACGGCTCCTTTCTCCAACAAATACTTGAAGGACTACTCTGACGGGTTCATGTTTGTCACGCGCCGCGCCTTTGCCGATGGCCGCGCATCCATCCCGACCATGGCGCGGGATTTCAGTTGGTGGGCTCCCACGGGGCTGTATCCCACCGGCCCTGAAGCGCCGGCAAGCCACTTTGCCATGCAGCGCGATCCGGGGGGCTGCCCCCACTTTGTGGTGCTGAGGGCAGCCGACGCGGCCAACTTTATCGTCAATGGCGCCCCCATTCAACCCGGTGATGAAGTGGCGATCAAAAATACTGCCGGAGAGGTGGTTGGCATCGGCCGCATCGGACAGGATTCCCGGTGGGATGGAGAGCACGATATGCTGATCGAGGTGATCAGCCTGGCGCCAACAAACAATGACCCTATTGTGGAGTCCTTTTACATGAGACTGTTTGTGTACGACGCCAGCGCCAATAATGAGGTAGAGGTGGCTTTTGTGCAGTTTGCCTCCTCCGGATCGGCATTCACCTTTTCACCTGACAGGCCCAACACGCCGAATCGGAACGGCAACTTTTCTACTTTCTCCCTGAATACAAATGCGGAAGACGTTTACCAATGCGAAAGCATCTCCCGGGTTTTAAGGTTTAATACCGATCCGGCTTCCGTCCTCATCAATCCCTGCGGAACAGCGTCTGTTGCCAATGCCCCTGTATACGACAATGGCCTGCAAACCGGCGATAACGACGGTACTCGCTTCTTGGGCTGGACCAATGTGTCAACACCAGGATCGCCAACATTTAGCGGTATTTTTATGGGTTCTTCCACGGCCAACGGTAATGGCGATACCAACAACGATGGCGATATAGACACAGGTGGCGAGTCTTGGGGCTTTTATGCCAATACCTCCAATACGGCGGAAGCGACTCGGCCCTTCGGGAGCGCGCTCACACCCGGCCAGACGTTTTCCGTCCGAATGGACAATGGCAACATCAACTCGGGAGGGGTTGTTGGTTTAAGTCTGCGCAACAGCAGTAACCAAAATGTTTGGGAGTTTTATTTTGTGGGGGGACAGTCCAATTATCTCACCAATGTCCTGGGAGGCCCAACGGCAACCTCCGTCGGGTTCACTGATGAAGGTCTTTTACTTGATTTTACCCTGACGACTGCTTCCACCTATGCATTGACCATCACTGAGCTGTCCAGCGGCAACACGTCTGCGTATTCCGGGTCGTTGTTGAGTCCGGGAGGCGGCCAGGGGATTGACCGGGTGCGCTTCTTCAATTTTAACGCCGGGGGAGGAACGGCAAATAATGTGTACTACAATGCGCTGCAGATTTGCGACCCACCGGCCGTGGTGATCAACGAGGTGGACTATGACCAGTCTGAAGAAACGGACACCGCCGAATTCATAGAGTTGAAAAACAGTAGTACGGTAGATGTGAACCTCGACGATTACAGCGTCGAACTGATCAACGGCAATGGCGGCGGTGAGGTCGCCTACCAAATGGTTGACCTTCCCAACACCGTCCTGCCCTCAGGGGAGTATTACGTCATTTGCGCCAATTCTGCCAATACGCCTAACTGTGACCTGGATATCTCGCCCGACATCGATCTCATTCAAAACGGCTCCCCGGACGGTATCCGGCTGAAGCAAGGCACTCTGCTCGTGGATGCGCTCAGTTACGAGGGCAACATCGGCAACCATGGGGAGGGATCAGGCAATGGGCTTGACGACAATGGTACCGCCTTGGGCGTGGGCCTTTCGCGCGTACCCGATGGCGGCGACACCGACCAGAACAACGTTGATTTCACGATCTCCTGCATTACCCCTGGAACAGCGAACTTAATCGGCACAGATACAGATGGAGACGGCTACCCGGATGCCTGCGATAATTGTCCGCTAATCTTTAATAGTAACCAGGCAGATACCGACGGCGACGACATTGGCAACGTCTGCGACCCCTGCCCTTTCGGCCCGCCCGCAGGTACCATAACCAACAATACCCCCGTCTGTGCGGGAGCTCAGGTGCAAGTCACCTTCACTTCTTCCAACGGAACAGGTCCCTTTGACCTGCTGATCAACCATGTACCGTATGCCGATATCCACAGTGGTGTGCCTTTTAATGTGCCTTCGGTGCCAGGAACGACCATGCTAACCCTGACGGAGATTGCCGACAACAACAACTGCCTCGCCCAAGGACTGAACAGTTCAACCACCGTGACGGTCTATCCGGAAGCGCTCTACGTGGACAGTTCCGTGGCCGTCACCGGCAATGGCGTCTCCTGGGCTACGGCTTACAAAACCCTGGCCGAAGCGCTGTACACAGCCCACATTAGCCCCTGCATTGAAAAAGTATTTGTAGCCAAGGGCACCTACATACCCGTGCACAAACCCTTCAACATGGCTGCCAACCGTACCGGCACGGAAATTTCCACAGCCTCTGTACGCGATAGAACCTTCCACGTTCGCACCGGCCTTGAGGTATATGGCGGGTATCCAAGTGGCGGAGGAGCGCGGAATGTGGTCGCCAACGCCACCTGCCTGAGCGGTCTGATCGCACCGGGTGACAGCGCTTTTCACGTGGTGCTCATGGACAGTTCGGCCAACTGGGCTGCCGTTAACGATACGACCCGCCTGGATGGTTTTACGGTGACTCTTGGTCGTGCCACATTGAATAACGAAATATTTGTGAACAACAAAGATATCAGCAGAGCCTCCGGCGCCGGCGTCATGGTTCGGGGCGGCACGCATGCCCTCTTCGGAAATGCCATCGTTGGGAACAGGGCTTCTCAGGGCGGCGGGGGTATGGCCGTTAACTTCAGTGAAACATTGATAACGCCGAAGCCGGACCACAATGACAAAAACGAAATGGTCGGCACCCCAGGGTCATTTTTCGGCTCTTGTCTGGTCGTTAACAACATCTTTTCTGGAAACACCGCCAGTGCCGGCGGGGGGGTCTATGTGCGTAGCGATGAACAGTATTTTCTCTTGCAACCCAAAACAGACGGTTTGGGAGGCCTCGTCAACACGTCGGCTACCTGTGCCCTGATCAATAATACCTTGTTTGGCAACACTGCCGGGTCTGCCGGGGGAGGTTTGTTCACCACGAGACCGGATGAGGTGGCGCCCACCCGGCCAGATGGGCATGCCATAGAGGGCTTGGCCTCGCTTCTTGGAACAAACAACTTTTACAACAACATTTTCCGGGAAAACAAAGTCGGTACCAGCAGCACGGCTAATGGCGCAGATTACCATAACGCCGGAGCGTCCAACCTCTTTAAAAATAATATGCTGCAACTGGACGCTGCGAACTACACCTATACCAATGTCGGCGACTACCATCTGGGGGCTGCTGCTTCCGGAAATTTCTTTGCCTTAGATCCCCTGTTTGCAGACCCAAATGATCCAGACGGGCCGGACAATATCTACCGAACACCAGACGACGGCCTCCTGCCGCTGGCAGGCTCACCCGCCATTAACCAGGGAGGCAATGTGCTGCTTCCCGCAGGTGTGGATACGGATGTGCTGGGTGCGTCACGGGTACAGTTCGGCACAGTTGACCGGGGCGCCTACGAAAGTCCGGTGTCACCACCGGTGATTACCATTGCAGCCCAAGATGCTAATGCATATGAATTGGGGCAAGACCCAGGCGTTTTCCGTATCTCCCGTACCGGGCCGACAACCGCTGCACTGATCGTGAGTTACATAATCGATGGCACGGCAGACGCATCCGACTACTTGCCCCTGTTGACCGGTACAGTGCTCGTCGCTGCCGGCCAGTCTTTTGTCGACATCTCCATTGCGCCAGTTGACGATGGCATTGTCGAAGACGATGAAACCGTGGTCCTCATCCTGGCCAGCCAGTCCGGTTATGACCTGGGCGCCACAACCCAGGCCTCGGTGACCATAACCGATAATGCCGCCGTCTACGTCCTGCAGGGCTCCATTCAATGGTCGGTCAATCCCAATCAAGGCGTAAAGGACGCCACCGTGACCATCACCGGCGACGACACCGGCAGCGACATGAGTGATGCAAACGGGGATTATTCCGTCGACTTGCAAGACGGCGGCAACATCACCATTACCCCCACCAAAAACATCAACAAGTTCAACGGCGTGACCGCCGCCGACGCCACGCGCATCCAGCAGCACATCACCGGCAGCAGCCCCCTCGGCGCACCGTTCCCGCGCATCGCCGCCGATGTGAACAAGAGCAACAGCATCACCACCGCCGACGCGGGCCTCATCACCCAGGCGCTGCTGGGCAACCAGAACGCCAACAACATCTGGAACACCTCCTGGCGCTTTGTAGATGCCGCTTATGTGTTCCCCAACCCGAGCGCCCCGTGGAATTTCCCGGAAAACATCAGCCTGACGGGCGTGTCCGGCGAAACGGGCAACCTGAACTTCGTGGGCGTCAAGCTGGGCGACGTGACCACGCCCGCCGCCAACCCCCAGCAGCGCCCCCAGCCGGTGGTGCTGCGCGCACCCGACCGGCGCCTGCAAGCCGGCGAAACGGTGGCCGTGGCCGTGGCGGTGGAGGGTTATGACGACATTGCGGCCTTCCAGTTTGTGCTGCGCTTCGACCCCGGCGCCCTGCGCCTCGAAGGGGTGGAGACCCCCGCCGGCGGCACCCTGAAGGCGGGCCGGTTCGCCCTGGCGAACGCGGGCGAACTGCGGGCGGTATCGGCCAAAGAAACGGGCGAAACACTGCCGCACGGCGCCCCCTGGTTCACTCTGCGCGTCACCGCCCTGGCGGACGGCGTGCTGCTCAGCGACCTGCTCACCCTCGACGAGGCGCTGCTGCCGGCCGAGGCCTACACCACGGCGCTGTACCCGCAGCCCGTTCAGCTGGCGTTCACGCAGGCAAGCACGAGTGCAACGGACGTAGCCCGCGAAAGCCTGACCCTCAGCGCCCGCCCCAACCCGGCAAACGGCCAGACGACCCTGCGCTTTTACCTGCCCGCAGCAGCCGACGCGCAGTTGCGCCTGCTCGACGCCCAGGGGCGGGTGGTGAGCGCGTACAACGATTATTTCCCCGCCGGCACGTTTGAGCAGCGCGTGGCGCTGCCGGTGGCCGGACTGTTTTTTGCGGAGCTGATAACGCCTTACGGCGCGGTCACCTGCAAGGTGATCGGCGAGTAAGAAGGATACCATTTCATGAGTAAAGGGTACGGCTGTGGATGCATGGCCGTGCCTTTTTTTTATGGATGCTAGCTTGTTCAGCCTGTATCCGTTTACTTTGCAGCACCAACCGCCATTTGGCATCGGTATGCCTGTACGCGTATTTTCGGCACTCCTTTCTGTAAGCAAGATTATCAGTCATTCCGTACGGACGGGGTGTCTGCTTTTGTTAACGGGGTACCTGGTTGGCCAGAATGCTTATCGCTTTAACTCCTTTACGACAAGCGACGGACTGCCTTCCAGCTACACGCACGCCCTGGCCTGCGATCCGACAGGCTTTGTCTGGGTAAGCACCCAGGATGGTCTTGCGCGCTTCGATGGACACCGCTTTGTGGCTTTTGATGAACTACGCCCGAAAACACCCATCGCCGGAAAGCTCACGCGAAGCATGGTAATAGATCAGGCGGGCTACCTCTGGGCAAATGCAGACGGAAGCTTGTACCGCATCGCGCTCTCCACCTATCACGTTGTGGCATTCACCTCGCCTTTGACACCCGAATGCGTGGGTCCGAACGGAATCTGCTGGTTCAAGGGTGAAAGTTGCATAGGTTTCTTTAATGCCCAACAACAATCGTTAGACACTTTTCAACTTTTTTGGGAAGGGAAAGTACTGAAAATAGGTCAAATATGCGCTGGAAGAGAAAGTGATTTATGGATAAGCACCAATAGCGGTGTTTTCCGGTTCGAGACCCGGGGCCGTACCCTGACCCGGCTGCAGTGTGTTGACCCGGCCACTCAAAAGTTGTATTGTATGCAGGCAGACCCGCAGGGGATGCTCTGGTTATCGGCCTGGAACAACATGGCGGAGGGGCTGATCAAGGTAGACCCGTACGCCGACAAGGTGCTCCTCACAAGAGGCAGGCAAGCCCACTCGATTACCAGCACGGATGTCAATGATTTTTTGGTGCTGAACGACTGCCTCTGGATGTGTACCAATGAAGGGGGGCTGTGCCGGTACGATTTCGCCGCCGACCGGTTCGATTGTTTTTCGGCCAACAACAACGCGCCCGGGGGTATCGGCGCCAATCAGATGCACAAAATAATACGGGATTCCTTCGGCAACGTCTGGATCAGTTCGGCGTTGGCCCTGTACCGTTTGCCGTCGGAACAACGCACCACCCGGCTGCTGGCCCATGATCCGAAAAATGCAAACAGCCTGATATCCAGCCCTGCCACAGCCATACTGCCTGTTTCCGACACCTTGTTGGCCATTGGGACGCAGGGCGGCCTGAGCCTGTACAACCGACACCGGGACGCATTTCGGAACATCCGTTTGCCGGTATTCCGCAACAATACCTACAACAACCAGATTACTGCGCTGGCGCCGGCTGGTGATGGAAAGAGCATCTGGATAGGCTCCTGGGCCACCCTCAGCCGCCTGGAGGTGGCCACCGGACGGTTGCCGGAGTACCACGTGGCCAATGACAATGCCGGCGATAACCACCCGGCGTCCAGCAGGAAAAACCTGCAGGGGGCAGCGCGCAGCCTGCTGCTCGACGCCCGGGGCAACTTCTGGTTTATCGGATATTTCGGACAATTGACCCGGATGCCCTCGGGGAAAACCGACCTCGTTTTGGAGAGCGTCCATCTCGGAACTCCCAAAAACCAGGGGTTGAATACGCATGCTTATTGTATGCTGGATTTGCAGGAAAACGGTCTTTTGATCGGCACGATGGACGGCCTGGTTCGTTACAATCCGGTCGCCGACAGCGTTAGCAGCCTGCCGGTCTCCTTTCCGGGGGCCGATTCTACCGTGTGGATCAAAAGTCTTTCCCGGGCCAAAAACGGGGATGTGTTGGTCATAGCCGACAACAAGCCCTTTCGCTACACGTATCAGCAATCGGGTGGCCGGGCAGTACCCCTCTCCGGCTTTCCCTTTCCGGATAAGTGTCGGCAAATAATCGAAGGCCTGGACGGCTCGCTGTGGATAACCGTGGAAGGGGGCATTTACCGCCTGGTGGAGAAGACGGGTTTTTGGCAGTTTTTCGACACCCATTTTCACCTTAATGACAACGGGTTTTCACAGATTCCTTCCGTACCGCCGGTGATAGACGCCTCCGGTAACCTGTATTTCTGCGGATCCCGGGGTGTGTCCATCATTTCTCCGGCCTTGTTTGACCACCCCCAAGTATCGGCCCCGGTGCTTAAAATTGTGGGCATCAAATCCGGTGAAGCCTATTTGCCTACCGACTCGGCCTGCCACCTCCTGCATGCAATCCGACTGCCTTATGACCGGAGCGACCTCTCGTTCGAATTTGCCCTGCTCAACTCACCGGTGCCCGAGCTGAACCGGTTCGCTTACCGGTTGGGCACGGGCGACTGGGTGGATATGGGCTCCAACCGCATCGTGCATTTCAGCCGACTGGCGCCCGGCGCGTACGAACTGCAGGTGAAAGCGGCCAACAGCGACGGTGTATGGGTGCCGGAGCCGGTAACCCTGCGCATGGTTATTTCCCCTCCCTGGTGGCGCTCTGTGTGGGCCATCATCGGATACGTGTTGCTCGTCGGCTGGGGCGTTTATGCCTTTTACCGGTTCAGGCTCCGGCAAAGGCTGGCCATCCAGGAAACGGAACAGTTGCGGCAACTGGATGCCTTCAAGTCCCGATTCTTTACCAACATCACCCATGAGTTTCGTACACCCCTCACGGTAATCCTCGGCGCCACGGACCAGCTGGAGGAGGCCGCCGGGCAAGCGCAGTCGTCTGCTTTCGGCAGACAGGTCGCCCTGATCCGTCGAAACAGCGAAAACCTGCTCCGCCTGATCAACCAGATACTGGACCTGGCCCGGGTGGACAACAACGCCCTCAACATACAATACATTCAGGGCGATGTACTCGCTTACCTGCGGTACCTGAGCGAAAGCCTGCACTCGCTCGCCAACTCCCGGAACGTCATGCTCCGGGTGGAAAGCCCGGAAGCCGCGATCGTGATGGACTACGATCCGGAGCGGCTCCAGCAGATTGTGTACAACCTGCTGTCCAATGCCGTGAAATTTACCCCTTCCGGCGGCAAAGTGGTGATGCGTGTCACCAAAAGCAGCGGCCTGACCGTGTCGGTGCAAGACACCGGTGTGGGCATACCACCGGAAGACCTGCCGCATATTTTCGACCGTTTTTTTCAGGCTAAAAACCAGGAACACAACAAAGCCGGCGGAACCGGAATCGGGCTCTCCCTCACCCGGGAGCTGGTGCGGGCCATGGGCGGCACCATTCACATGGACAGCACGCCGGGGGGCGGCACTACCGCCACCGTTACACTCCCCCTGACAAACACGGCGCCCATGCAACCCGTTCCGACGCCCGTCCACCCCCCGGTGAGCCTGCCGATGCCGGGCGCAACAACGCCCGATGCGGAAGAAGGACGGCCCCTCGTGTTGTTGATGGAAGACAACCCGGACGTGGTGGAGTACCTCATCGCCTGCCTGGCGCCCCACTACCGGCTCAGCTTTGCCTACAACGGGCGGGCAGGTATAGAAACCGCTCTGGAAACCGTGCCGGATATGATCGTCTCCGACGTGATGATGCCCGAAAAAGATGGGCTGGATGTGCTCGACGCCCTCAAAAACGATACACGCACCAGCCACATCCCCATTGTGCTGCTCACCGCCAAAGCCACGGTAGAAGAGCGCCTGGCCGGGCTGCGCCGGGGCGCCGACGCCTACCTGGTCAAGCCCTTCAACCGGGAGGAGCTCCTGTCGGTGCTGTCCAACCTGAACCGGCTTCAACAACAGCAGCAGCAACTGCTCAGGCGGAAATGGGCCCTGGAACCCGGCGCAGCCCCCCTGCCGGAAAAACCGTCGGCGCCCCCTGTCGACGCCCTGGAAGACGCCTTCCTCTCCAGGCTCCGGGCCGTTGTGGAGGAGAACATTGGCCGGGCAGACCTGTCGATGGACGACCTGTCGAGGGCCATGACCATGAGCTATCCCAACCTGCATCGCAAGCTCACGGCCCTCACCCGTTTGTCGCCCGTGCAGTTTATCCGAACCCTGCGGATGCAACGGGCAAAACAGCTGTTGCTGGACACCGACAAGCCCATCGGCGAGATCGCTTTTGAGGTGGGCTTCAACGACCCGCGCTACTTCAGCCGTGTCTTTTCGGAGGAATTCGGCCGCTCACCAAGCGCCATGAGAGAATCCTCCACCTCCTGAGAGGATTGTCCACCTGAAAAATAGAATTGTCCAACCGCTTTGAGAGAATGCTGAACATGCCCAACCGGCGTTGGCCGACACCTTTGTGCCAGCCGATAATGGTTGTTTTTCAACAAATTAAAACAATATGAAAAAGCATTCTTTCTCTTTGCGCAACTGGACAAGCACCTACAGCCGCTGTATGGGCCTGCTGTTCTTCCTGATCTTGTCCTGGAGCGGAACGGCGCACGCCCAGAAAACCTGGACCGGCGCGATTAGCGACAACTGGGCCGTTGCCGGCAACTGGAACCCGGCCGGTGTACCCGGGACGGCCGACAAGGTTACGATTTCTTTCCTAGGCTCAGGAGGCGTTTACCCGCGTATTTACAGCGGTACTGCGGCTAAAACCGGCCAGGTAGTGGTTGAATTGGGCGCTAGTTTGACCATAGACGAGGGCGGCTCGCTGGAAATCAGCACGACCGAATTCTCCGGGATGGCGGTTACCGGTACGGTGACCAATGGGGGCATCATCCGGGTAAAAAAGGCCGATTTTCACTTGTTGGACAACGCCGGCACGTTTACCAACAGCAATGGCGCAAGCATCTACCTGGGCGAAACCACCTCCTCGCCTTACGCCTGCAAGGAAGAGGGTATTCGGAACGATCAAAATGGAGTGTTTAAAAACGAAGGCGCAGACGCCGTCATCATTATCTACAACGTCGGAAACAACGGGATACTGTTGAGTTTCGGCAACAACACGTTTGAAAACTCCGGCGTGATCAACATCTTCAACACCGGCATGAACCCCGCAACCAAAAATACGGCCGATGGCGTTGACGTGCGTTCCGGCACGTTCACCAACCTGTCCACCGGTTCGGTGAGTATTTACCGCGCTGCTGCAAACGGATGGTACTGCCGGGGAGGTAGGACCACAAACAACTACGGCACCATCAACATCTTCCGCACCGGCGTGCTGGCGACCGAGGAGGATTTGCGGGAGGGGATGTCAAACTACGGGTTTATTAATAATTACGCCGGCGGCGAAATTAATATTGATTCCACCGGTAATTCCGGTATTTTTAACAACGGATTTGTGGAGAACAGGGGAGAAATCAACATTGGCACGTCCTACACCAATTCCATTGAGAGCGCTGGGATGGTCAATATTACCGTATTTTACAACAGGGCAGGTGCGGCATTACACATCAAAAATACAAAAAGTGACGGCTTTGCAAACTTTGGACTTGGGGGGACATTGCTCAATGAGCCGGCCGCTGAAATCACCATTGACAATGTTCTGGGAGATGGTTTTTCCCATGCGGGTTTAACGTCCCTGGACAACCGGGGCAAGTTGCAGATCGGTAAAAACGGGCCCATTGGAAACTATGGGTTTAATTGTCTTACGAATGTTGTCAACCAATTCTCCGGCGAAATTACCATCGAAAATACAGGATCCGACGCCCTGCGTATCGACACCATCATTTTTCCGGATCGTTGTCAATTCATCAACGCGGGATACCTGCAAATCGGCAACAGCAACAGCTCGTCGTCCAACATTCCCGGCATCAACATCAAAGAGGCCGTCACCTTTTCCAACGTCGGTTGCGGCGTCATTGAATCCTACCAGAAAATACTGAACGCCGATACGCTCCTGAACGAAGCTTTCATGTACCTGTTGGGCACCGCCGCACACAGCAATACCGGCGACTGGATCAACAACGGCGTGATCCAGGACGGCAATAACAAGCTCAACGGGGTGTCCGTCACCAACAACGACATCATCATCAAGCCCGTTACAGGCGAGTGCGTCGTTGCCAACGCCCTCCAGAAGGGCGCAGGGAACAACGTGACCGTGGCCGGAACCTGGCACAAAAACACCGGCCTGAGCGATCCGGCAGGTACATACAGCACCGCCAACAACCAGTTCACCATATCGGGTTTGTCGGAAGGTACCCATACCTTGTATTTTTCGGCAACCGACAATGAGTACGGCTGCGCAAAAACGTTCTCGATTCCCTTGACCTACAACGATGTCACCAAACCGACGGTCACCTGCCCGGACCCCATCACGGTGGAAGCCAACAGCCAGTGCGGAGGCGCCGTGCCCAATGTGATTCCCTCGGTCACCAAGTCGGACAACTGCTCCAACAACATCACACTGTCCCAGTTGCCCATTGCCGGAACCGCTCTGTCGGGTCACAACGACGTCGAAACGGTCGTGGTGACCGCCAACGACAACAACGGCAACACCAACACTTGCAATGTAAAGATCACGCTAAAGGATGTGACGCCGCCGGCCATGACCTGCCCCGACCACGTAACCGTGAACGTCAACCTGGCGAATCCCTGCCGGGCACAAGTGTACAACATTGACGTCGCTTACGTGGAAAATTGCAGCGTATCGGGAATTAACCATTATGGAGAAGGCGATACCGAAATTCCCAACACGCAGGGCCAGGCCAGCGGTACCATTTTTAATGTTGGAACCACCACGATGGCGTATTCCGTCGTTGACGGCGCCGGGAACTATTACACCTGTTTCTTTACGGTAACCGTGAACCCTTGTGTCACGCTGGAAGGGTCGATCGCCTGGTCCACCGACACCGGCCAGGGCGTAAAGGACGCCACGGTGAATGTCACCGGCGACGGCAGCGGCAGCGGCATGAGTGACGCAAACGGCGATTACTCGATCGTGCTGGTAAACGGCGGCAACATCATGCTTAAACCGGTGAAAAACATCAACAAGTTCAACGGCGTGACCGCCGCCGACGCTGCACGCATCCAGCAGCACATCACCGGCGCCGGCCCCCTCGGCGCACCCTTCCCGCGCATCGCCGCCGACGTGAACAAGAGCAACTCCATCACTACTGCCGACGCTAACCTCATCACCCAGGCCCTCCTGGGTAGCCATGGGGCCAACAACATCTGGAACACCTCCTGGCGCTTCGTCGACGCCGATTACGTGTTCCCCAACCCGAATGCGCCCTGGAACTTCCCGGAAAGCGTGTCGATCCCGAACGCCGAAGGCGACATCACCGGCATCGACTTCATCGGTATCAAGCTCGGTGATGTGGCCACGCCCTGGGCCAACCCCCAGCAACGCCCCCAGCCGGTGGCGCTGCGCGCACCCGACCGGGTGTTGCAGGCCGGCGACCGGGTTGACGTGGTCTTCGCTGTCGACGGATACACCGACGTCGCCGCCTTGCAGTTCGTGCTGCGCTTCGATCCGGAAAAACTGGCCTTCGGGTCGATCCACACGCCGCCGGGTGGCCCGCTGGCCGACGAACACTTCGGCGTGGCGCAGGCACAACAAGGTGAACTGCGCGTCGTGCTGGCCAGGCCGCAAGGCGAAACGCTGCCCGACGGCACGGCGTTTTTCACCCTGCAATTCACGGCAACGGCAAGCGGCGACCTGTTGAGCAGCCTGCTCACCCTCGACGAGGCGTTGATGCCGGCGCTGGCCTACACCACGGACCTGTACCCGCAGCCCGTTCAACTGGCGTTCACGCAGGCGAGCACGAGCGCAACGGATGTGGCCCGCGAAAACCTGACCCTAGGCGCCCGCCCCAACCCGGCAAGCGGCCAGACGACCCTGCGCTTTTACCTGCCCGTGGCAGCCGACCTACAATTGCGTCTGCTCGACGCCCAGGGGCGTCTGGTGAGTGTGCATAGCGATTATTTCCAGGCGGGTACGTTTGAACAGCGTGTGGAGCTGCCTATGGCAGGGCTGTATTTTGCGGAGCTGGTTACGCCTTACGGTACGGTTACCTGCAAGGTGATCGGGGAGTAGGATACCATTTAGTGGGGGTACGGCTTCAGATGCAAGGCCGTACCCCTGTTTTATTTAGGGCAGCAAGTATTTTATAAAACATTTTGTTTTTTTTTATTTTTCATTTTCGTACTTTTGCCTGCTCAACTCTGGTTGATCATGGCAATCTGTTTTTGGCGCTCAAGCTGTCGCGTAATGCCGAATTGGCGCGAAAAAATTGGAAAAAAATCTTTACTTTTGGGGATGTTTTGGAAAACGAACTGCGCGCACAGATGTTTTTTCAAACCTTAACCCTTTACATCTACATCGTAAGCGGTATGTCACAAGGAGCACAGCGTATGTCGTTGTTGTACAGATTCGTGCCCGGCTTTTTTATGGGCAAGCGTGAACCAACCCGGCTGTAACTTTGCAACAGCCATGCATCCCCGGGTCTTCAAATGTCTGCTCCTTTGTCTGTTCTCTATGCCGTTCGTCGGTGTGGCACAACGCACAACAGCCCAGATGCTGGGTGTCGAACAGGGCTTGTCGCAGGGCATGGTGTTTGATTTGTTGCACAGTCGGGACGGCTATCTGTGGACTTCCACCAAGGACGGGCTCAACCGTTACGACGGCTATCGGTTTGAGGTGTTTGTCCCCGATCCTTTTGACCCATTTTCCGTCGCAGCCAGTGAAATTAGCCGCATGTTTGAGGACAGCCGGGGGTGGCTTTGGTTGTGCTACGCAGGTGGCGTAGATGTGTATCCACCTGGCGGCAGGCGCTTTTTTCATTTGCCTTTGGCTGGTTTTTCCGGGTTTGAGGGCTATCCGACGACCCTTGCCGAACAGTCCAACGGCGCGATATGGTTGCTGTGCAACGGTTTTTTATGGCGAATCGAACTGCCGGAAAGTGCGCTGCGCGAAGCCGACGGTGCAGACAATGCCTACCCTGCCTTCTCCTGCCAAAAGGTGGAAGCGCCCGAAAACGGGAACGGCCCCGGCTTCCACTCCCTGTGCAGCAGAAAGAACGGGGAGCTGTTGGCCACTGCGAAAAAGAGCCTGTTCCGGATCTCCGGTTCGTCGGGCGCGACACCCCGCCCGGAATTCCTGCAAACGCTCGATGAAGAATTTTTTTTGCTGGGAGAAGACACCTGCCGGGGTGTTTTCATGTACTCGCATGACGAGTTGTGGCGGCTCGACGACCCGTTGTCTCCACCCCAGAAAGTCTTTGCCCTCGCGGAGGCACAAGCCTGGCATGTCGGCCACGACGGAAGCGTATGGGGCGTAGTCAAGGGCAAAACCCTGTACCGTTGGCGCACCCACGCCCCAGGGTGCCAGGTGCGGCTGGAATTAACATTGCACTTTCAGGTTCCGTACACGCCGAACGAGGTGTATTACTTCACTGCCCTGACCTCGGACAACAACGAAAATGTATGGCTGGGCGCCAGTGGATATGGCATGTACAAGTTACAGACGGCGCCGCCCAAGTTTCGCAGCTACCTGCCCCTCATCAGCTTGCGTCAGCTGGTGGAAGACCCGTCAGGGAACCTGTTCAGCATGCGCCATGGGCAAACGATTTACTACGGAAAAAACTTTGATGAACAAGGCCCTAACCCCTGGATAGCTGGTTTGCCGGCAAATGAGCAGGCTGTTTGCATCCGCTTCGACCGGCAGGGAAATGGCTGGGTGCGTTGTCATTCGGGCAACCTGTACCGCGTGGATGCGCAAACCAAAGCAGCTACAAGGATTGATCTCGGCGGCATGGGCCTGCTGATCGACCGCCACGGACGTGCGCTGGCACTCACCAACGAGGCGTTGCTGGTGTACGACCCCGCTACGCGCAGGACAATCCGCCACGCGTTCGGCAAGTCCCTCCGCTTCCAGCAAGACGCCTCGAATGAGCACATCTTCCTCTACGAAGACGGTGCGGACAACCTGTGGATTACCGCTTTTGACGGACTCCTTCAGGCCGCCCCGGAGGCGGATGGCTACCGGTTCCGACACTTTACCAACGATCCCCAAGACCGCCGTTCGCTCTCCAGTAATTTCGTATTGTGCGTGGCCGAAGACCCCGCCAGCCCCCGGCGCTATCTGTGGGTCGGCACCAAAGGCGGCGGGCTAAACCGCCTCGACCGGTCATCGGGCCAAATGACCCATTACCTGCCGGAAGACGGACTGCCCGACCGCGTTGTGTACGGCATTTTGCCCGACAACCGGGAACGGCTCTGGATCAGCACCAACAAGGGCCTGTGTCGCGTGTCTTTTTCCGGTGAAACGCCCGTTTTCAAAAATTTTACCACCGCCGACGGCCTGCAGAGCAGTGAGTTCAACAGAAGCAGCTTTTTAAAAACAACAGACGGCACGCTGCTGTTCGGCGGGGTCAACGGCGTTACCGTTTTCCACCCCGACAGCCTGCGGTTCCGAAACAACCCGCCCCCCACCCGCATCGTGGGTATTCAGGCAGGCGCCGAGCGGTACCCACGGCCCGAGGACCTGCCCCGACGGCTCTCGCACCGCCAAAACCTGCTGCTTTTTGAATTCGCGGCCCTGGATTTCACCAACCCTTCGCAAAATCAGTATCGATACCAGTTGATTCGCTCCGACCTGTTCGGCCGCCGTCCCGAAGCGCCCTGGGTAGACCTCGGCGCCCGCAACAGCGTGCAACTGGCCAACCTGTCGCCGGGCCGCTACACCTTCCGCGTGCTGGGCAGCAACGACGAGGGCACCTGGAGCCTGCAACCTGCCGAAGTGCAGTTCACCATACGCCCGCCCTGGTGGGCCACCGGGTGGGCCTACGCCGCCTATGTCGTTCTCCTGGGCGCCGCGCTGCTTTTTTATGCGCGCTTCCGCTGGCGGAAACGGGCGATCGAACAGGAAGCCTTGCGACTGCGCGAGCTGGACGCCTTCAAGATGCGCTTTTTTACCAACATCACCCACGAGTTCCGAACACCGCTTACAGTGATCCTGGGCATGACCGAGCGCCTGGAAAGCGACGAGGCCGTCTCCGGCCTGCCCCTCGCGAAAAAATCGCTCCCCCTTATCCGCCGCAACGGCGAAAACCTGCTGAAACTCATCAACCAACTGCTCGACCTGGCCAAACTGGAATCAAACGCATTGACGCTGCATTACGTACAGGACGACGTACTGCCTTACCTGCGCTACATCGTCGAAAGCCTGCACTCCCTGGCCATTGCGCAACAGGTGACCTTGCACACGGAAACCGACCAGGCACAAATTCGGATGGCCTACGACCCCGAGCGCCTGCTTCAGATCGTGTACAACCTGCTGTCCAATGCCATCAAGTTTACCCCGGCCGGCGGAAAGGTGGTGCTGACCGCTGCGCTGGAGGCGCCCGCCGGCGCTCCGCCCAACCTGAAACTGACCGTCGCCGATACCGGTGTCGGCATCCCGCCGGAAGACCTGCCCTACATCTTCGAGCGCTTCTACCAGGCCAAAAACCTGGAAAAAGCCGGCGCCGGCGGAACAGGCATCGGGCTGGCCCTGACCCGCGAACTCGTGAAGGCGCTGCAGGGGGAAATTTCGGTGAGCAGCACCCCGGGGGAGGGAACGGTGTTCACCGTACGACTGCCCGTGTGGCAAAAAGCGGGGGAGCCGGGACGGGATCTGCCTGTAGCGGACTACGCGGCAGCCCCCGCGCTCGACCGGGAAATGGCGCATGCTCCCGCCGCCCTGGACCAGCCCGCCGTCCTGCTCATAGAGGACAACCCCGATGTGATGGAGTACCTGATGGCCTTGCTGGGCGGTCGTTTTCAATTAGACATTGCCCGAAACGGCCTCTCCGGCACAGAAAAAGCCATAGCGAACATTCCGGACCTGATCGTGAGCGACGTGATGATGCCTGAAAAGGACGGCTTCGAGGTGGTGGAGACCCTGAAAAACGACGAGCGCACCAGCCACATCCCCATCGTTTTGCTCACGGCGAAAGCCGACGTGGAAAGCCGGATTGCCGGACTGCGGCGCGGCGCCGATGCCTATCTGGCCAAGCCCTTTCACAAAGAAGAATTGCTGGCCACCCTGGACAACCTGCTCGAAGTGCGCAAAAAACTACAGGTCAGATACGGGCACGGCGCGACAGCCCCGGCCGCTCCACCCGATGAAACCGACCCGGAAGACATGTTTTTGCAAAAAATCAGGCACATCGTGGAGCAAAACCTGTCGGAACCCGGGCCGGATATGCCACAATTGGAGCAGGCGCTGGCGATGAGCCGCAGCCAGGTGTTCCGCAAGGTGAAAGCCCTCACCGGCCGTTCGCCCACCCAGTTTGTGCGCAGTGTGCGCCTCCGGCACGGCCGGCACCTCTTGCAAACCACCGACCGAAGCGTGTCGGAAATTGCGTACGAAGTTGGGTTTTCCTCGGTGAAATATTTCTCGGATGCTTTTCTGGAGGAGTTTGGGGAACGGCCTACCGAGGTGCGGGGAGGCTTGTAGCGCTTGTTCAATCGCTGTCTTTGATTGCCCGGTAAGCAACGCTTTTTCCCCTCCCGGTTTTTTCAATCAGCGATTCGCTTTCCAGCAAAAGCAAATCCCGTTTCAGCGTTCGGTCGGATACATCGCCGAATTGCTGCACGGCATCCGGCAGGCGGATGACGCCCCGCTGCCGGACAAATTCGAGCAAGCTTCGCTGGCGCTCGTTGATGTAACCCTTCGTCGTGAGGTAACGCTCGTACTTTTCATCCAATTTTTGAATGAGCTCTTCCAGGCATTCCAGGAAGAACTGCATCCACTCGCTGATGATTTCCGCTTCTGTTCCCCGGACTGGCTGCCCAGCCATGAGCGAACGGTAGTAGTCCGATTTCCTGCGCTCTACGATGTTTTCAAAAGAAATGTATTGCACAAAATGGTAACCCTCCCGCAGCAACAGCAAAGTACTGAGCAGCCGGGAGAGCCTGCCGTTGCCATCCTGAAAGGGGTGAATGGACAGGAACTCATAGACGAATGCAGCGATGACGAAAAGAGAATGGAAGTCCTTGTTGGCCAGCTCCCGGTTGGTCCAATCCAGCAACTCGTCCATTTCTTTGTCCGTGAGCAGCGGCTCGGTGGTGTTGAAAATGGTGCGTTGGCTACCATCGGGGTAAGTCGCTACCACTTTGTTGGTAAATTGCTTGAACGCGCCTTTGTGCCGCTGGTCTTTGTCGCTGTATTTCAACAGTTGATTGTGCAGCGATTTGATATTGCCCACGGACAGTTCAATAAACGCAAACTGGCTCAAAATCAACTCCAACACTTCATAGTATCCCGCTACTTCCTGCTCATCCCGGGTTTTGAAGGTTGTGACTTTCACGTTCTTCAGCAGGCTTTCAACTTCCGCATTCGAGAGCGTGGCGCCTTCGATGCGGGTGGAAGAACCGATGCTCTGAATGGTGGCAATGGTGCGGAGCTCGCGCAGGTAACGGTTGTTCTTTTTCTCCAACTGCTGCCATTTGCCTTTGAACTGATCTATTCTGGCTGCGGCGGCAAATAGCTTTTGGGCTGTTTTGAAGTCAAACCGTAATTTCTTTTCCATGATGCGATGTCCGGTATTTGTCCCGAACTGTCGCAAAGATAGGGTTTATGTCCCGTATTTGTCCTGAATTGTCCTAAAAAGTTGCCTGTATAATATAATTGGTAAACGGCGCCCGATTACAGGGAGAGCCCCGGGGCTCAACAGGGCGGGTGGTGCTGATCGACGGGCGCGTAAACAAGCACACCTTCGGCTTCTATTTGCTGCAACAACCCGGGTTGTTGCAGGGTGTTTGCATGCACCACATCCACAAAATAAGGCAGGCTGCTCTCTGCAAAAGCGGCTTTCAGGCGACGAATGGTACGCTCGGATACGCCAGGGTTTAGCACGGCCAAATCAATGTCGCTGCCGAAAGCATAGGCGCCTGTTGCCCGGCTTCCAAAGAGTTTTACTGCGGTGATTTCCGGGAACTGCTGCAAAACGGCCATCAATGTTTGCCAATCGCGTTTGGACAAGCCAAATGTGCTAACGTCTTTATCCATTGCTATCATGCTGTTTTTCACTTAGGTAGAAATAGTATATTTTTTCTAAAAATGGATAAATTTCTTTGCGTATTGCGGCTTCAGCGTCCAGAAATTTTTGTTCGCTGTAGTCGTGAGACAATTCGTTGCGCAAATCCAATCCATCAATTAAGGCCTGTGCGTATTGAATGTACCCGCTCTGTTGGGCCAACCTGATCGTGTCTTTGGGTGACGGCTTAAAGGCAAACCCTTTGTATTCCAAAAAATCTTTCATCACCTTCCACGACAGGTCCATAGTGAATTCAAAACGCTGGATGAGGCCGTTCCTTTCGAGTTCGTTCAGGTGCTCTATGTCGATGGCCTCTTTAAGCCTTAAAAAGGCCTTCTCAAAACGTTGGAAACGCTGAAGCCATCGTGATGCTGGTTTATCCATGTGGTCGAATTATAAAACAAAGGTAGCCTGTTTTTTGACGCTTTTCGGCGTCCTCGCAGATAATAACGGACCTTCCTCCCCCAAAAAACCGCCCCCATGCAACATGAGCAGGAAACTTTGACCGATGAGTGGGAAGGCATGCGGCGGCGGTGACCACAACTTTGGGCCGAATTAAAACATTCGTACCCATGAAAAAGATTGTTTCTCTGATCGCCCTGTGGGCGCTGTTCACAAGTCAGTTTTCATTTCATGCGCATGGGCAAAGTTGCCCCGGGGAGGTGCTGAATATTTCGGCGTCTACGCACAGCCAAAATGGCACGACCGGCAGTTGGGAAGTGCCTGCCGGCGGGCCGTACAAAGTGAAAATCACTGCAAAGGGGGCAAAGGGGGGCAGTGGCGGCAGCGCCGGCGCAACTACGGCAGGAGACTTTATCTTGTTACAAGGACAAAATATTGAGGTTATAGCCGGCGCACCCGGGGGCGATGGAATCAACGTGGGAGATGGCGGTGGCGGCGGGGGTACCGGGGTGCATCTGACAGGAGGAGGTAGTGTCCTGATCATTGCCGGCGGTGGCGGTGGCGGTGGTGGATTTTTTGGATCAACAGGAGGGAGCACAACTTCGGGAGATGGAGCTGGGGGGAGCGGACGTTTGGGGGCTGGAGGAGGGGGCGTCCTAAGCGGCGGCGGTACGGGTTCTACAAATGGTTGTGGAAGTGCGCCTCTGGGTGGAGGAAGTGGTTTTAATGCAACAGGCGGAACAGGAAGAGGATGGTGCGCTGGGGCTGTTGGAGGAAATGGAGGAGGAGGGTTTGGCGGCGGCGGGGGAGGCAATTCAGTCAGGTGGGGTGGCGGAGGAGGAGGCGGATTTACAGGAGGTGAGGGAGGAAACAGATTTGCCGGCGGCTTTCCAACTGGTGCCGCAAAAGGAGGAGGCTCTATCAACCTCGGCGCCAACCAAAACAATACCCCCGACGCAAACAACGCCGGCGGCCAGGTCATCATCGAATGCCTCGGCGCAGCCGTATTCACGGCCGATTTTACGGCCAGCCAGCCGGTTTGCCCAAATCCTTTTCAGGGCAGCCTGAGCATAGACCTTACCGGCGACAATAACGGCAATACCGCCGGGCTGGAATACGCCGTTGTGGCGGGCAATACCTTCTCCGGCAACCCGACTTTTGCCGGCATTACGGCCGACCCGTTCGGCCTCACCACCGGCTTTGGTACAGTGGGCGATGCAGACGGCGAAACCTACACCGTGCGCATCCGCCTGAAGTACAATCCGGATCTTTACCTCGATTACACGTATACCCTGACTTCAGTCTGCCCCTGCGGCAGCGTCGTTTACGTCAACCAAAACGCCACCGGCGCCAACAACGGAACCTCCTGGGAGGACGCCTTCACCCACCTGCAAGACGCGCTCGCCGTGGCCTGCCCCGGGGCCAACATCTGGGTGGCCGCCGGTACCTACCGGCCCGACCAGGGTTCCGGCTACACACCCGGCATCCGCACCCATGCCTTCGTCCTGAAAAACGACGTGGCCCTCTACGGCGGCTTCCCCAATACCGGCAACCCCGGCTGGGCCGAGCGGGACTGGACAGCCAACGAAACCATCCTCAGCGGCGATATCGGCAATCCGGGCAACAGCGACAACAGCTTCCACGTCCTTTTCAACGACCAGAACGGACTGGACAATACGGCCGTGCTCGACGGGTTTACCATTTCAGGGGGTAATGCAGACGGCAATTTCCCGCATAACTCCGGCGGCGGGATGTTCAACAGCGGCGGCGCCCCGACGGTGGCCAACTGTGTCTTCCTGAATAACACTGCAAATGCTTCAGGCGGCGGTATGTTCAACAACATCGCCAACCCGACAGTCACCAACTGCCACTTCTCCGGCAACTCGGCAGACCTGGGTGGCGCAATGTACATCATCGGCTCCGCGCCAAAAACGACCAACTGCCGCTTCACCGGCAACTCGGCAAACACAGGCGGCGGGATATACAACGAACAGACCGGGCATTTTATCACCAATTGCAGCTTTTCCGGCAACTCGGCAACTGCGGGCGGAGGTATATACAATTCCATTTTTTCCAACGGAACGAACATCACCAACTGCATCCTCTGGGGCAACGGTACCGAAATTGTCAATGCAAACAACAGCACCCCCACCGTCTCCTACTCCATCATCCAAGGCGGCTACAGCCCATGCGCCAACTGCCCGAACGGCGACGGCAACGCCGACCCGCTGTTTGTAAGCGCTGTCGACCTGCGCCTGCAAGCCGGCAGCCCCGCCCTGAACGCCGGCAACAACGGCGCCATCCCGACCGGCGTCAGCACCGACATCACCGGCTTTATTCCCCGCATTCAGGATGGCATAGTAGACCTGGGGGCGTACGAAAGCTTCCCCTGTCCGGGCGCCGATACCCTGTACGTGGATCAAAGCATCGGTGCCTCCGGCGTGGGCACAAGCTGGGCAGGCGCCTTCAAAACCCTCGACGAGGCGCTGTACGCAGCCCACAACTGCCCGAATGTGCGCGTCATCAACGTGGCGGCAGGCACGTATAAGCCCGCCAAAAAACCGTACATGAACGGCGCGGAAATGACCACCGCCGATGTGCGCGACGTCACCTTCCACCTCCCCGGCAACGTCGCCGTGTATGGCGGCTACCCCGCCGGCGGGGGCGCACGCGACATCGCGGCGCACACCACCATCCTCAGCGGCGACCTGGCCGGAAACGATGTGTTTGACATCGACCAGGGCGGCTACCAAAACGGTACCGGGGCCGATAACAGTTACCACGTGGCCATCGTGGTGAGTTTAGACGACCAACACTGCACCCTGGATGGTTTTACCCTGACCGGTGGACATGCTGATGGCGGTAGTGGAATAACCGTTAGTGGCAAAAATTTGAATCAAAACAATGGCAGCGCATTTTGGGCCTGGGCTGAAAATGGCGACGCCCATCAAACCATTAGCCACAACACCTTTAGCCAGCATGAAGCCGGCAGCTTAGGCGGCGCTTTGTATGCTATTGCCATTTTCGGCGACGCCTATCAAACCATTTCCCACAACACCTTTAGGCAGAATGAAGCCGGCGGTTCAGGTGGCGCTTTGTATGCTACTGCATTTTATGGCAATGCCAGCCAAACCATTACCCACAACACGTTTAGCCGGAGTGAAGCCGACGACGGCGGCGCTTTATATGCATATGCCGCTCTTGACAATACCGGCCAAACCATTGCCAACAACGCCTTTAGCCAGAATGAAGCCGGCAATAATGGCGGCGCTTTGTATGCTATTGCCATTTTCGGCGACGCCTATCAAACCATTTCCCACAACACCTTTAGTCAGAATGAAGCCGGCGGTTCAGGTGGCGCTTTGTATGCTTTTACCGTTTATAACAATGCCCGGCAATCCATCATCAATAACGCATTTTATGCGAATGAAGCATCCTTCGCAGGAGCTGTTTATCAACTTATTTTTGATGCACCAACCGGCCAACTGCACAACAACATTTTCTGGGAAAACAAAAAAAACGGCAACAACGACGTAGCAGGGGCCGACATCGAAAACTTCGGCGGCATAACCGTCACCCATTGCCTCACGCAGGCAAACAGCCTTTTCAGCAGCGGTACCGGGATCATCAATAACCAGGATCCGCTGTTTGTAAACCCCGCCCTGCCCGCCGGCCCCGACGGTGTGTTCGGCACACCCGACGACGGCCTGCGGCTCTTAGGCTGCTCGCCTGCAATAGATGCCGGCAACAACGCCCAGGTACCCCCCGGCATCACCACCGACCTGGCCGGCGACCCCCGCTTCCACAACAACGGCACGGTGGACATGGGCGCTTATGAGTACAGCGGCCCGGGCTGCGTCCTCGGCGGCTCGATCCGCTGGTCGACCGCCCCCAGCCAGGGCGTCAAAGACGCCACCGTGACCCTCAGCGGCGACGATACCGGCAGCGGCATGAGTGATGCCAACGGGGATTACCTGATCGACTTGCAAGACGGCGGCAACATCACCATCACCCCCGTCAAAAACATCAACAAGTTCAACGGCGTGACCGCCGCCGACGCCACGCGCATCCAGCAGCATGTGACCGGCAGCAGCCCTCTCGGGGCGCCCTTCCCGCGCATCGCCGCCGACGTGAACAAAAGCAAAAGCATCACCACCGCCGACGCCAACCTCATCACCCAGGCCCTCCTGGGCAACCAGAACGCCAACAACATCTGGAACACCTCCTGGCGCTTCGTCGACGCCGATTACGTGTTCCCCAACCCGAATGCGCCCTGGAACTTCCCGGAAAGCGTGTCGCTCACCAGCGTGGCCGACGGCGTTACCGGCGTCGACTTCATCGGCGTCAAGCTGGGCGATGTGGCCTCGCCCTGGGCCAACCCCCAGCAGCGCCCCCAACCGGTGGTGCTGCGCGCACCCGACCGGGTGTTGCAGACCGGCGACCGGGTTGACGTGGTCTTCGCCGTCGACGGATACACCGACATCGCCGCCTTCCAGTTCGTCCTGCACTTCGATCCGGAAAAACTGGCCTTCGGGTCGATCCACACGCCGCCGGGCAGCCCCCTGGCTGAGGAGCATTTCGGTGTGGCCCAGGCGCCACAGGGAGAACTCCGCCTCGTGCTGGCCAGGCCGCAAGGCGAAACGCTGCCCGACGGCACGGCGTTTTTCACCCTGCAATTCACGGCAACGGCCGGCGGTGACCTGCTGAGCAACCTGCTCGCCCTCGACGAGGCGTTGATGCCGGCGCTGGCCTACACCACGGACCTGTACCCGCAGCCCGTTCAGCTGGCGTTCACGCAGGCGAGCACGAGCGCGGCGGATGTCGCCCGCGAAAACCTGACGCTCAGCGCCCGCCCCAACCCGGCGAGCGGACAGACTACCCTGCGCTTTTACCTGCCCGCGGCGGCCGAGGCGCAGCTTCGTCTGCTCGACGCCCAGGGGCGCCTGGTGAGCGTGTACAACGATTATTTCCAGGCCGGTACGTTTGAGCAGCGTGTGGCGCTGCCGGTGGCCGGGCTGTATATTGCGGAGCTGGTTACGCCTTACGGAACGGTTGCCTGCAAGGTGGTCGGGGAGTAAGCGATGACCATTTCATGAGTTAAGGGGGTACAGTTGTGGATGCATGGCTGTACCCCTGTTTTATTATCGAAAAGGCGACCGTTTCAGGCAGGGATAGTACTCAAACCGTCATGGAGCCCCCTCTGCGCCCCGCTGTGATACCTCAGTGTACTCTGTGGTTTGTTTAAAAAACAGACCGCAGAGTACACTGAGGTATCACAGAGGGGCGCAGGGCGAGGCCCCGTATTCGAGATTCATTTCAATCGTGTAGAACGATTTGTCGAATAACATATACCTTTAATCGATTGAAAAAACATGGTTACTTTATCCGGCACACCTTAATGTTGATCATTTTCATCAAAAACCCCCGCCTGGGGCACGTAAAAACCCGCCTGGCGGCCACCCTCGGGGCAGAGTCCGCCCTGAAGGTATATCGTTATTTGCTGGACAAAACCCGGGAAACGGCGTTGTTGACCCCGGTTCGCAGGGCGCTTTTTTACAGCGAAGCGGTTTCTGTCCATGACGACTGGCCCGACGCGTTTTTTGAAAAAAAAATACAGCATCCCGGCGACCTGGGCGAACGCATGTCCGAAGCCTTCCGCCTGGCCTTTGCCGACGGCGCCGAAAAAGCCGTCATCATCGGCAGCGATTGCCCCGACCTGTCGGCCGACGTCCTGATGTCGGCCTTCGAGGCCCTGGAAAGCAACGATCTGGTGGTCGGCCCGTCCGCCGACGGCGGGTATTACCTCCTGGGTATGAACCGTTTCGTGCCCGCCCTGTTCGAAGGCGTGGCCTGGAGCACCGACCAGGTGCTGCGCCAAACACGCACCACGGCCACACACCTGGCCCTCCGGGTGCACACCCTGGTCACCCTGCGCGACATAGACGAGGAGGCCGATTGGCAGGACTACCTGCAACGCCACCCCGAAGAGGCCGACAGATTTTTTTGAAAAAAAACTTGCACCAATGCAGGGCAAAGAATTAACTTTGCACCCGCTTAAAAAAACTGCCTCATTAGCTCAGTCGGTTAGAGCGGCGGACTGTTAATCCGTAGGTCCAAGGTTCAAGTCCTTGATGAGGCGCTTCACCACAACCACTCCGGTGCTTCCGGGGTGGTTATTTTTTTATCCCGGAAAACCGCATCATCTTTGCGCCGTTTATTCACCTGACAAACATCCCATGAGTTTTACCGCAGTTGGCACCGTTGCCTTTGACGACATAGAGACCCCGGCCGGTCGCGCCGAAAAAGTGATCGGCGGCGCGTGCACGTATATTTCGCTTGCCGCTTCGTATTTTGTCACGCCGGTGCGCATTGTTTCGGTGGTGGGCGACGATTTTCCCTCTGAAACCCTCGAATACCTGAAGCGCCGGGGCGTGGACCTCGACGGCTTGCAGGTCAAAAAGGGCGAAAAGTCCTTCTTCTGGGCGGGCCGATACCACCGTGATCTGAACACGCGGGATACCCTGGACACCCAACTCAATGTGCTGGCCGACTTCGATCCGGTTTTGCCGGAGCATTACCGACACACCGACTACCTGTTGCTCGGCAACCTCACCCCCCGCGTGCAAATGCGCGTGCTGGAGCAGCTCACGCGTCGGCCCAAAATGATCATGCTGGATACCATGAACTTCTGGATGGACACGGCGCTGGACGACCTGCACGAAGTGATCAAAAAAGTAGATGTCATCACCATCAACGACGAGGAGGCGCGCCAGCTCTCCGGCGAACACGCCCTGCTCAAGGCGGCCAGGGCCATCCTGAAAATGGGCCCCAAGTACGTGGTCGTCAAAAAAGGTGAACACGGCGCCCTGCTGTTTCACGGGCAGGGCATGTTTTACGCGCCGGCCCTGCCGTTGGCCGAGGTGGTAGACCCCACCGGCGCCGGCGACACGTTCGCCGGCGGTTTTGCCGGGTGGATCGCCCAAACCAACGATACCTCTTTCGACAACCTGAAACGCGCGGTGGTCTACGGTTCCGCCATGGCGTCGTTCTGCGTTGAGGCCTTCAGCATCGACAACCTCAAAGGCCTGCAGCCCGCCCAGATCACCAAACGCGTGCAGGAATTTGCCGACCTGGTGCATTTCGACCACTAAAACTCATCCCGCACCCCGGTTTGAACATACTGAACCGGCGTCGCGGGCGTTTAGGAAACAAATTATGTAGCCTTCCCATGCGCATTCATCTCCTCCTGATTGGCTTTCTCCTGTTCACCGGCATTTTCCGACTGCAGGCCCAGAACAACTCCGACAAACTCATCGCTTACTTCTCTTTCATCGATTGCAAAGGAAGCGACAACACCGGAAACGGTTCCAATGGCGCTTTCTTCGGCGGACTGGGGTGCACCTGCGGCGTGCGCGACACCGCCATCCAGCTCGATGGCGTGGATGATGCCGTCTTTTTTGTAGGGCCGTTGGGCGACGTGTTTACCACGAGCGACTTCACCGTGAGTTTCTACATTCGTCCGGACGAGAGCGCCCAGACGCTGGCCACCCAGATCGTCATGGCCAAGCAGGAAGACTGCTCAACCGACCGCGCCTTCTGGGTGCGCTATTCCCCGCTCAACAACATCATCTCCTCTGGCATCAGCGAAAACGACACCCTGCTGTCCATCGTGTCGGCCAAACTCGACCAAAACGTGTGCTGGCAATACGTCACCCTCGTGCGCAAGGGCAACACCTACTCCATATACCTGAACAACACCCTGCGGGAAACCAAAACGGCGCCCGCGCGCATCAACATCACCACCGCATCCATCCTCAAGATTTCCGAACCCGTTTGTCCGCTCGACAACCGCTTTCAGGGCGCCATCGACGAACTCAGGATACACAGCAAGGCTCTGGTGGAAGACGAAATGGAGAAGTACTACTACTCGCCCAACCGGATTCTCAACAACGATACCCTCATCTACCTCGGCAACAGCTTTCAGGTGCAAACCGCCACAGCCTGCGCCGACAAATTCGAGTGGACGCCCAAGGCCGGCGTGTCCGACGACACCATCCCCGAACCCCTGATTACCCCGACACAAAGCGGCGATTACATCCTGCGTTTCCGGTTTGAAGACGGTTGCTCGGCTACCGACACCGTTTTCGTCAACGTCATCGACCCCGACACGCTCGATTGCAACAATATTTTTATCCCCAACGCCTTTACCCCCGGAAGCTCCTTTGGGCGCAACGACCGCTTCCTAATCAGCAATCCGTTTTCGATCGACGAGTTCATCTCTCTTGAAGTATTCGACCGCTGGGGTGGGCGCGTATTTTCAGCGGCCGACGAGTACGATTCATGGGACGGCAATTTCCAGGGGAAACCCGTCAACCCCGGCATCTTCCTGTACCGGCTTCGGTACCGATGCGATGGGGAGGAACGCACCCTCAACGGCACCCTGACCGTGCTTCGATAGAAAAAAACAAGCCCGCGGCACATTTGCCACGGGCTTTTTCACTAAACCGTTTCTATTGTATGAAGCTACAATGTCTTTACCAAACGTGTGCCACAATTTAAAAAGTACATGCGTGGCGACATTTTTTTTCTGAAAATACAAACGGTCAAGCAAAAATAGCTTTTGAGGTGTTGTACCAAAAAAACATCCGCATGAAACGCATTGGGTCGATCCCGTACGCCCGCCTGATCATACCCGCTTTGTTGTTCCTGGCCGTGGCTTGTGCGCCCGCCGGCGCCGACGATGCGCGCCGGCCGGCAGCGGCGGGTACGCACACGCCCCCCGACGGCCAGGCCGTTTTCCGGCTCTACTGTGTGACCTGCCACGGCGCCGACGGCCGCCTGGGCATGAACGGCGCCAAAGACCTGAGCAAAAGCGCGTTGACATTGGAAGAACGCGTTGCGCTCATCACCCAGGGCAAGGGCCTCATGACCCCTTTCGGTGAGCTGCTCTCTCCCGAGGAAATCCGCGCCGTGGCGGAATATTCGCTGACGTTTAAGTAATGGATCGGATGAACAAGGAAAAACTGCTGCTGACGGGCGCCACCGGTTTCCTCGGCGCATACGTGCTGGAACGCCTCTTGCAGAAGGGGTACGCGGTCCGTGCCCTGAGGCGCGCCTCCAGCCCGATGGACATGGTGGCCGACCTGGCCGACCGCGTGGAATGGGTGGAGGGCGACATCACAGACCTCGTGGCGCTCGAAGACGCCTTCGAAGGCGTAACCCGCGTCATACACAGCGCCGCGCTGGTGTCGCACCACCCGCGCGACCTGCAGCAAATGAACCGGGTAAACATTGAAGGCACGGCCAACATCGTGAACCTGAGCCTCGAATTCGGTATCCAAAAACTGGTGCACGTCAGCAGCATCGCCGCGCTGGGCCGCAGCAAAGACCGCACGGTGCTGAGCGAGGACAGCAAATGGGTGCAGAGCCCCGACAACAGCCGATATGCCGTGAGCAAGTACCTGGCCGAACAGGAAGTGTGGCGCGGACATGCCGAGGGGCTCACCGTGGCCATCGCCAACCCGGCGGTCATCCTCGGCGCCGGGTTCTGGCACACCGGTACAGGGCGACTGTTCCGGCAGGTCGACCAGGGGCTTCGTTTCTGGTCGAGCGGCCGCTCGGGGTTTGTAGACGTGCGCGACGTGGCCGATTTTATCCTGCTCCTGTTGGAAAACGACATTAACGGCGAGCGGTACGTACTGAGTGCAGAGACCCGTCCCTTTCGCGACCTCTTTAACCTGGCTGCCCGGGCATTGGACCGGAAACCGCCCTCCATCAAGGTAACCGCCCCGCTGGCCGAGATCGCCTGGCGCGTGGAGTGGCTCAAGGAAAAACTGCTGGGCACCGAACCTATCGTCACCAAAGAAAGCGCCAGAGCCAGCCTGAATCAGTACGTTTACGACAATGAAAAGTCCCTTGGCGTGCCGGGTTTCCGGTATCGACCTTTCGAGGATACGGTTCGGGAAACCGCCGGGGCTTACCGGGATTCTGTTCAAAAAGGCTTGAAAGCCACTCGATTGACGCCATGAAACGATGGTTATTTGCGGGCGCTGTTGCCCTCCTTCTCCTGTTTGTATGGTACCGCAGCCGCCAGCCCCGCTTCATCGCCGGCGAGCAGGCGCCCGACTTTGAGGTGACCCTGGCCGACGGAACGCCTTTTCGATTCTCGGACCTCCAGGGCAAATATGTGCTGCTACAGTTCTGGGGCAGCTGGTGCGGGCCCTGCCGCGCCGAAAATCCGCACCTGGCCGAATTGTACCGCCGGTACCACCAGGCCGGCCTGGAGATCGTGAGCATTGGCATCGAACGAAACCCCGCTGCCTGGCAAAAGGCCATTGCTGCCGACGGGCTCGTGTGGCCCTACCACAGCGCCGACTTCCAGGAGTTCGGCAACCCCGTGGCCAGACTGTACAACGTGAACGCCATTCCCACCACCTTTCTGATCAATCCCGATGGCGCCATCATGGGCGTGTCCCTTTCGCCCAAAGCCATGGACAAGCTTTTGGCAGACAAACTGCTGCAAAACTGACAAATTGACCTGAACAGCGGCGGGGCACGGGATTTGTGGAAATGGGTTCCGGACGAGCGTTCTATCGATCCGCAGCACTCTTGCATTGAAAAAAACATTTAAAAAAATATTTTCCATGATGGAAAAAGACCCCGCCGTGCACAGCGAACAGCCGGAAGTGCAACCTGTGGACAACGACCAGAACCACCATGCCGCAGCCGAAATCCCTTCGAACGAACAAATACGCATACAGGAACTGGAACAACAACTGGAAGAGGCCAAAAACAAACACCTCTATCTGTTGTCCGATTTTGAAAACCTCAAACGCAACGCCGCCAGGGAGCGCATGGAGTTGATCATGACCGCCGGACGCGACATCCTGTCAGCCTTGTTGCCGGTACTCGACGACTTCGACCGCGCTGCCCAGAACAATGCGCTGAGCGAAGGCGTGGAGCTCATCCACCACAAGCTGGTGCATACCCTGCAAAGCAAGGGGCTGAGTTCCATGAACGTGCAAAAGGGTGATCCTTTTGACGCCGACCGGCACGAAGCGGTGGCTGAATTGCCCGCCGCGGAGGAAGCACTGAAGGGAAAGATCATCGATGTGATCGATCAGGGCTACGTGCTCGGCGAACGCATCATCCGCTTCGCCAAAGTAGTGGTGGGCCGCTAATTCACCTTTTTACGCAAACGCATCATGGCCAAAAGGGATTATTACGAGGTGCTCGGCGTACCGAAAAACGCCGACGCCGACGACATAAAAAAAGCCTACCGGAAAAAAGCGGTGGAATACCACCCTGACAAAAATCCGGACGACAAACACGCCGAGGAGAAATTCAAGGAGGCTGCCGAAGCGTACGAAATTCTGGGTGACCCGGACAAACGCGCCCGCTACGACCGGTACGGACACGCGGCCTTCGACAACGCTTCGGGCGGCGGTTCCTCTTTTCAGGGCATGGATGTAGACGACATCCTGCGCCACTTCGGCTTTGGGGGCGAGGATATTTTCGGCAGCTTCTTCGGCGGAAGCCGTCGGCAGGGTGGCGCCCGGGGCAGGGGAGAGCGCGGCAGCAACCTGCGCATCCGCGTCAAGATGAGCCTGGAAGAGATTGCCACCGGGGTGAAAAAAAACATCAAGGTGCGCAAGCAAACCGCCTGCACCACCTGCAACGGCTCCGGCGCCCGCGACGGGGCGGTAGACACCTGCACCACCTGCCGGGGTTCCGGTATGGTGAACCGGGTGACCAATACCCCGTTCGGCATGATGCAAGCGGCCACCACCTGCCCGGCCTGCAACGGAGCGGGCGCTACCGCCAAGTCGCCCTGCAATGTCTGTAAAGGCGACGGACGCGTGTTCGGCGAAGAAACCATCGAAATTGACATCCCCGCAGGCGTGAGCGACGGTATCCAGCTGTCGCTCTCCGGTAAAGGCAACGCAGGCGCCAAGGGCGGACCCAACGGCGACCTCATCGTCAACATCGAAGAGACGCCCCACGAGGACTTCACCCGCGAAGGTGACAACATCATCTACGAACTTTACCTAAACATTGCCGACGCCGCACTCGGCACCAAGGTAGAAGTGCCCACCCTCGACGGCCGCGCGCGCATCACCATCCCCCCCGGCACCCAACCGGGCAAAATCCTGCGCCTGCGCGAAAAGGGCATCCCCCACCTGCAAGCCTACGGCCGGGGCGACCAGCTGATCCATGTGAACATCTGGACGCCCAAAAAGGTCAACGAGGAAGAACGGCAACTCCTGGAACGCCTCCGCAACATGCCCAATTTCCAACCCAACCCCGGGAAAGACGAAAAGACCTTCTTTGAACGCATCCGCGACGCGTTTAACCCGGAGAAATAAACCGCTACCCGCCGCCCCCAGGCGTTTTTTTCATGAATGATGAAAAATAGACTTGCACATTTGTGCAGGTCGGCGTACATTTGCATCCGTTTTTACAAAAACCTCCCCGGCCACGTGGCGGAATTGGTAGACGCGCTACTTTGAGGGGGTAGTGTCCTTCGGATGTGCTGGTTCGACTCCAGTCGTGGTCACTTTACATGGGCTTTTCAGGTGTATCACCTGGCAAGCCCATTTTTCTTGCTCAAGCAGCTATTCAAAAAACCGAAAAGCAAGCGTTAAGCCCGAACCCTCCTAATGACAACCGTAAACTGCTCCCCCTCCTTGTCATGCACAAATTCGATGTGCGGCCAGGCCTTCAGGGAGCGCAAAATACCGCTGCCGATGCCCCGGTAAGGAAGCACATCGGGCGCCAGGGAGGCCAGTATGGTATTGCGGGAGCGCCGGATCCCGGCCCGGATCTGGGCTTCGGTGAGGTTATTGGGTAGTTTGCCGGGGCTTCGGATTTCGATGCGGTCGTCGAGCACAAAAATTTTGATGCTGTCGCGAATGAAATAGTCGCGGTGGATGAGCGCGTTGACCAGCAACTCTTTGAGCACGACTTCGGGGATTTCGAGGTCTCCCAGTGTGTTGAAGTCTTTTCCGTTTTGCGGTCGGTTCAGGGCGCGTTTCATAAAGTCGAGGCCGCGCTGGTAGAGTTGGGGGAGTGTGCCTCGTATGTCTTCGCTGCCGAGGTATTTTTCCCCGGCGATGTCGGTTCCGGCGAACCAGACGGCGGAGATAAAAAATTGGGAGACAATTTTTTCAGGGTGTTTGGCAAAGAGCAGCGCGCCGGCCACGTTGAGGCGTTCGCCGTCGGCCAGGCGGAGGTTGGCGAGCAGGCGGGGCAGTTCGGCTTCTTCAAGTGGTGTTTGATATTTTTCTTCGTAGAACTGGCGGAATTCGCGGGTGTCGAGTTCGTCGGCGATGGAGAATGGCAAAAGTATCTCTTCGGCATACAGATCGCCGGAGGTCTGGAGCAGGCGAGCGAGCTCTTCGTTGCTGGTTACCTTGCGTTTGTCGGGGCCATTTTTTACGAAAATCAGTCCGTCTTTGTCTTTATAGGGTTTGTGGGCGCCCCCGGGAACGGTCACGACCAGCACTTTTTTACCGTCTATTTCTGCACTTTCCGTTTTGATTGTAAGCGGCGGATTTACGCCTTCCGAGGCGGCATTGACCAACAGACTGCTGATGCGCTGGATGTCTTCATATGACAATCCGGTAATGGCACCGGTTTTATCGGCAACGCCCACGATAATCTGTCCACCCTCGGTATTGGCAAAGGCCACGAGTTCCTGCGCTGCGCTGAGCGGGTTGGTGATGTTCTCTTTAAACTGGACGTGGCTGGTTTCGCCACCGCCAATGAGTTGCAGTATTGCTGATTTTTCCATTTTAAGCCACAAATTTACACCACTCACGAGCACTTCGTATGCCCACAACTCTTGCAGTTCAAACAACCCTCTTCGTACACGAGCGTTGCTTCCCCGCAATTGGGGCAGGTGGCGTTCACCACTTCGGTGCCGGAGGGGATGTACTGTTTGAGGGTGCGGATCACGCCGTTTTTCCAGGTGTTGAGCGAGTCGTCGCTCAGGTGCAGGTTGTTGATCATGTGCACCACGTAGGGTAGGGGCATGCCGTGGCGCATCACCCCGCTGATGAGCTTGGCGTAGTTCCAGTATTCGGGGTCGAAGCAACGCGAGAGTCCCTCGACGGTGACGCGGTATCCGTCTTTGTCGGCGTACTGAAAGTCGTATCGACTGTGCCCGGTATCGTCTTTGCTTTTAATGATGCGACCTTTTTTGACGAAAGCGGGAAACTGGAAGCTGTCTTCAGCCTTGCCGGTGAAGATCTCGTACGGCTGGCCGTTGAGCAGGCCCACCACGGCGATCCAGGGGGTGCTTTCGTTGCGGAAACGCATGACGTCGGCCTCGAGTACTTCCGGGCGTTTGGGTGGCGGCGCGTAGTGGATGTGCGGGGTGTCGTCGGGTTCTTTGGATTCTTTGGTCACCAGGACGCCGGAGCGTGATCCGTCGCGATACACGGTGATGCCTTTGCACCCGCTCTCCCACGCGGTGCGGTAAATTTCGGCGATCAGTTCCTCGGTGGCGGCATTCGGCACATTGACGGTCACGCTGATGCTGTGGTCTACCCAGCGCTGGATGCGACCCTGCATGCGCACCTTGCTCAGCCAGTCGACGTCCTGCGCAGTGGCCAGGTGGTAAGGGGAGCGGCGGATGAGGGCGTTCAGGTCGGCATCGCTCAGCTGTTCGATGTCGTTCGTTTGCAAACCTTGTGCGCGCATCCAGGTGACAAAGTGGTGGTGAAAAACGTGGTACTCCTGCCAGTGGTCGCCGGTGTCGTCGGTAAAGTCGATGCGAGCATGCTGGTCATTGGGGTTCACCTTGCGACGCCGTTTGTAGGCGATCATGAACACCGGTTCGATGCCGGAGGTCGTTTGGGTCATCATGCTCGTGGTGCCGGTCGGGGCGATGGTGAGCAGGGCGATGTTCCGGCGTCCGTGCTGCAGCATGTCGGCATACAGCTGCGGGTCGGCCTCGCGGAGTCGGCTGATGAACGGGTTTTGGGCTTCTCTGGCGGCGTCGTAGATCGGGAAGGCGCCGCGCTCTTTGGCCAGGGACACCGAAGAGCGGTAGGCCGACAGGGCGAAGTGGCGGTGCACTTTTTCAGCGAAGTCGATGGCCTCCTCGGATCCGTAGCGCAGGCCGAGTGCCGCCAGCATGTCGCCCTCGCCGGTCACGCCGGTGCCGGTGCGCCGGCCCTGGAGGCATTTTTCCCTGATTTTGCACCACAGCTTGTGTTCGTTGGACTTGATGTCGGCATCTTCGGGGTCTGTTTCGATTTTTTTCAGGATGCCTTCGATTTTTTCCAGCTCCAGGTCGATGATGTCGTCGGCCAGGCGTTGTGCCTGCTCGATGCAGCGGTCGAAGGACTCAAAGTCGAACGCCGCCTGGTCGGTGAACGGGTTTGTCACGAAGCTGAACAGGTTGACGGCCAGCAGGCGGCAGGAGTCGTAGGGGCAGAGCGGGATTTCCCCGCAAGGGTTGGTGGACACGGTTTCGAAGCCCAGATCGGCATAGCAGTCGGGGATCGACTCGCGCAGGACGGTGTCCCAGAACAAAATGCCGGGCTCGGCCGACTTCCAGGCGTTGTGCACGATTTTTTGCCAAAGGGCGGCAGCGTCGATGGTTTTTTGCACCTTGGGATGGTCGCTGCGGATGGGAAACTGCTGGGTATAGGGTTGTCCGGCGAGCGCGGCCCGCATGAAGGCGTCGTCGATGCGCACGGAGATGTTGGCCCCTGTCACCTTGGTGCCGTCGAGTTTGGCGTCTATGAACCGCTCCGCGTCGGGGTGTTTGATGCTCAGGCTGAGCATGAGGGCGCCGCGGCGCCCGTCCTGGGCAACCTCGCGCGTAGAATTGCTGTAGCGCTCCATAAACGGCACGATGCCGGTGGAGGTGAGGGCGCTATTTTGTACCGGTGTGCCTTTGGGCCGGAGGCCGGAGAGGTCGTGCCCGACGCCGCCCCGGCGTTTCATGAGTTGCACCTGCTCCTCGTCGGTGCGCATGATGGCGCCGTAGGAGTCGGCATCGGCGAGGCCGCCGATCACGAAGCAGTTGGACAGCGACACTTTCTGATAGGGGTTGCCGATGCCGGCCATGGGGCTGCCCTGGGGCACGATGTACCGGAAACGGTCGATGAGGCGAAAAATGTCGGCTTCGCTCATCGGGTTGGGGTACAGCTGCTCCATGCGGGCCAGTTCGGCGGCCATGCGCCGGTGCATGTCGTCGGGCGTGCGCTCGTAAATGTGCCCCCAGGAGTCCTTTAGGGCGTACTTGTTGAGCCAGACACCGGCGGAGAGTTCGTCGCCGTTGAAGTAGCGGGCGGCGTGCCGGAGGGCTTCTTCGTAGGTGAAAACGTCGGGGGAAGAAGGCGCGTTCAGGCGTGTTTTTTCGGGAGGGGCAGTCTTGGTGTCCATACATTGAAGGTTGCGGCGGGCAGTGACAAAGATAGCCTAAAATTCGTCCTACGAGTTAACTCGTAGGACGAATTCAACTGGTCTTCGTTCGGCCCTCCACCAACGCGTCATAAGTGGTTTCGATCGGCTCCCACAGCTCGATCTTGTTACCCTCCGGATCCAGTATGTGCACGAACTTGCCATAGGGATACACGTCAATATCATCCAGGATGGTCACGCCGGCCATTCGGAGTTCTTCGAGCAGCCCTTCCAGGTCTGCTACCCGGAAGTTGATCATAAAGTCTTTTTCCGAAGGTTCAAAATAGCGGGTATCTTCCGGGAATGGACTCCATTGGGTAAATGCCCGTTTTTCCGGATTTTCACTGGTTCGCCATTCAAAATTGGTGCCGTACAGGTCGGTCTGTAAGCCAAGGTGTTCGCGATACCAGTCTTTTTGGGTATCTGGGTTGCGGCACTTGAAAAAGATGCCACCAATGCCGGTTACTTTTTTCATTCGTTTGTGGATTTGATTGTTCATTACTGGAAAAACACGCCGGCCACCGCATACCAGATCATCACGCCGCATAATGCCACCTTGAACCCTACCCCGAATAAAAAACCGATGAACGACCCCAGCGCAGCCCGCGTGGCGCTCCCGGAATCCTTGCCGATGAGCATCTCCCCGGCCAGGGCGCCCAGAAATGCGCCGGCAAAAACACCCACAGGCCCCATGAACATGCCCACCACCAGTCCAATGGTGCTGCCCCACACGCCGGCCTGGCTGCCGCCAAAACGCCTGACCCCCCAGAGTGGCACCAGATAGTCCAATACCGTGACAACAACCGTCGCTATGCCCAACGCCCACAGCAGCCGGGGCGAAAAATCGGCAAAACGCGTCCAGTGCAACAAAAACACGCCCAGCAGGCTCAACGGCGGGCCGGGCAGGGGCAACACCGCGCCGATCAGGCCAATGACCAGGCAGGCGGCGGCGGCAACGGCCAAAAGGATATCAAGCACCATACAAATTGAATTGCTGACCCAAAGTTAGGCAGATTTGGGCATTGCCGGCCATTGCCCTTCTCCACCATCCGCGGTTATTCGAAATCGTGTTTCTTTGCGCCGCTTTTACCGGCAACCAACCGGATGTGTTAGTTATTACGTTCTTTGTAAATTATATATTCAATTTCCTGAATCAATGCTTCAACTTTAGGCACAAGTGGTAAGACGTCCGCTTCCTGGATGTTCATAAAGTCTTCATAGTCTGCCTGCTGTCTGATATTAAAGAGACCGTTGAATAAAATGCCGTCCTCGCGATTTATCTTACCTGTTTTTACAAGTTCAAGGTTGAAGGCTGATTTAAGACCTGAATGGGTAGTGGCATTCAAATTTCGGAATGCTAAATAGGCAGAAACAATATAAAAACAAGCATAATACATTCTGTTGGCCGCCGCATTCCAGCGTTTTTCACCAATCAGAAATACAGTATCAATGAATGCTTCCCTGGCCCGTTCAATTCTGTAGTGGATAAGTTCTTCTTTTGAATAGCTCATGCGGGCCGGCCTTCTTTCTTGATGATTTGATATATTGGAGTAATCTCTAGTGTCTCCCATTCTGATTTTGAATGAATCAGGAGACTGATTACCGTATTATTTTCAAGTTCCAAGTCATAGATTTTATCCAAAATAAGGTTTTTCATGTCGCGGGTGAGCGCATGATCCAATAATACCAAAAAGTCCCAGTCGGAATCAGTTCGGAAATCGCCTCTGGCACGGGAACCAAACAAAATGACCTGTGCATTGGGGGCAATTTTGGCAACTTCTCTTTTTACAAGGGTTTCTATCTGCATTCCAAAATCGAATTTGTAGTCATATGCAAAGATACAGGATAGTATTATTTTATTGCACACCACATTCTCTATCGGGCTACCGAGTCTTGTTTGTTTTTCAAATATCCAGGCTGGCAGCAGTAACCATCCCCAGCCCCGTTTCCATACGGTACCCAACGCCATGCACTGCGGTGATGGCAACAGCGGGATCGGGGGCTAATTTTTTGCGCAGCCTGGATACGAACATATCGATGCTGCGCCCGACGAGCACGCCTTCGTCGGCCCAGACTTGCTGGAGGATGGTCTCCCGTTCGAGCAACTGACCAGGGCGGGCAGCAAAGAGCCGCAACAGCTTGGTTTCCCGGAACGTGAGGGATTGCGACACGCCGTTGGCAATCAGGATTTGGCCGACGGGATCCAGGCGGGAGTTGCCAAAGTGCAGCCACTCGATATCGGACGTGGCCGGCCGGCGGGTTTCGGGAGACTGCTTTTGGCGGCGCAGCCAGCGGTAGGCCAGCCAACCGCCGGTCAGTAACAGGCATATGCCGGCCATTATCCTGCCGACCGGCGGTTGGGGCGGCTGTTGGGCAAAGACAACTTCTATGTAATGGCAGCCCTCCGGCATTTCGCGGCCTCCGCAAGTGACCACAGCGTCTTCACCTGCCACGTCGGCGTAATGGTAGCCAAGGTCAATCACATCATCGAGGCAACGGCGCACGGTCACGTAATAGGGCTGGTGTATCCGATGCAGATCAAGCGAGTTTTGCAGCAGCTCGGGTAGCCGATCGTAATCGAATGACTGCGCCAGGTAGATGCGCCAGGTCGTTTCCGAGATTTGACTGACGGCGGGTATGCGGCTTGTGCTGTCGCCCGAAGCCCGCAAGAGCGCATCGGCGGTGCGACGCAGGGCCAGGTTCAGTTGGTCCTTTGGCAGTTCCGCTGTTGGCTTCGACGCTCCGACAGGCAATAGGAGCGCCACGATGGGCAAGGCCAACAGCGGAACAAATCGCAAATTTTTCAAAACAAACGATAAAAGCACAAACAAAGTTACGCCAAAATCAGCACCCAAAGCTCATCATGGCGTAAATGATACCATCGGCAACGATGAGATCGGCGCGATTGTTTTCGCCCTCCAATTTGAGTACCGGTTGCCATGTCTTACCCTGGTCGGGTGAGGCGGAAATGCCACCCTCATGACAGCATACCCATTGATCGCCAAACTGCACAAAATCCGTACAGAAGTCAAACGGAAGCACGGCTTTGTCAACCGCCTGCCAGCTTTTGCCGTTGTCCACCGAGGTGTACACTTGCGATTTGCGCTCGGTGCGCTTCGTCGCTGCGTTGACGATGGCAAACAGCCCTCCTCCACCTAAACGACCCGCTTTCATCACTTCGACACCAACCAACGGCGATTTTTCCCAGTGTTTTCCGCCATCGCCCGATACCAGCATGCCGGTGTGGCCAACGGCGATCAGGTTGCCGCCCGATTCGATGATTTGCAGAATGTATTGATCGTCGAACACCCTGTCCCAGCTAACGCCGCCATCGGTCGACCGAATGATGCCACCCTCGCTGCCGGCCACCAGGGCATTGCCCGATTCGATCATACAGAACACCATTTTCTCCTTTAGCGACTGGAACGCCGGTATCCAGGCGCAGGTGCCCATGACCTCCTGCAAATAATTGTGCTGATCATCGCGGATAACAAGGCCGCTCTTCAGGACAAATATGTTGTCGACGGTGCCTTTAACGATTGTTTTTGACTGCCAAACGGGTGGCGTCAGTCCGGTATAGCTGGCATAAACGCCATTGTTCAGGGAAGACAGCACAATTTCGCCGTTCCGCACGACGCTGCGAATGGGGTCAAATTTTGTCGGCAGGCCATTGCTGACGTCATGCCAGGTTTGTCCGCCGTCAGGCGACTGATAAATGATGTTGGATGCCGAAGGCGTTTCGGTCGCGGGCACACTCCGGGTACTCCTGGCGGCTGCCGGCATGGCGTCGGCGGTGGCTATGGCCAGGTTGTTGTTGCTTTGCTGGCACGACAGGCAGCAGGAGGTGCAGATCAAGGTGGCGATAAGGATGATGCGCATGGTGGTCAATGTTTTTAAGAATGATGCTGCAAACCTATGGGAGATGGCCGGGTTCGGCGCTTTTGGTTTGTAAAACGATGTAACAACGTTGTAAAATCTATGGAAAATTCGTGCGCGGCATGCATTTCCGGATTGTCGACAAACAACCTCCGTTTGAATGGCCGCCCCAAAGCCGGGCAGAATTGGCCCCCCCCAACCATCCGCGGTTATCCGAAATCGTGTATCTTTGCGCCGCTTTTCCGGCAACCAATTTCTTGTCCGGTGCGTCTGTATCGTTTATGAAGCCGATTTTCCATCGCTTGTTGCTGTTTCTGCTGTTTGCCTGGCCCATCCTGCCGGGCTGCTCTGGCCGTGGCCGCGTTCCGGAAAATGACGTCGAGCTCGCGCGGGTGTACAACAAAACCCTGCTGCTCTCCGCTACTGGCCATGTGGTGCCCGAAGGTACGCCCCCCGACGACAGCGTGCTCATGCTGCGCGCCTACGTGCAACGCTGGGTGTACGACCAGCTGCTGATGTACGAGGCGGAACGCAACATACCGCAAGACCTGAACATCGACCAGCTCGTGCGCGATTACCGGGCCAGCCTGGTGCGCTTCAACTTTGAACAGCGGATCATCGCCGAACAGTTGGACAGCACGATCGCCGAGTCCGAACTACAGAGTTTCTACGAAAACAACAAAGACCAGTTCCAGCTCGAAAACACCATCCTGAAGTGCCTGCTCATCAAGGTGCCCAAAGATGCGCCCGTGTCGGAACTCAACAAGATGTGGTACAGCCGAAACGACAGGGAGCGCGCCGGCATGCAGGCATTTTGCGACAAATGGGCCGTCCTGGCGTTTTTGGACCCCGAAAAATGGTACAAAATCGAAGAGGTGGCCGCGATTTTGCCCCAGGGAACGTTAACTGCTCAAAATGCGGCGCCCAACCGCGAAGGCGCACTCAGCGACGGTGACTTCCGGTACTATTACCGCGTGCTCGAAACCGTTAAAAGTAAAGAAACCGCACCCCTTGAGTTTGTTCGGGAACAGGCCTCCAAAGTGATCCTGCACCTGCGCAAACAAAAACTCCTGGAAGCGTGGAAGGAACAGCTATATCAAAAAGAACTGCGGCGTGAGAACATTAAACTTAATTAGCAACATCCTTTTCCTGATCCTGGCGGTATCGGAATTGTCCGGACAGTCGGAGAAACAGGTCATCGACCGGGTTATTGCCACCGTAGGTGGCGAAATTATCCTCTACAGCGAAATCCAGGAACAGGTGGCCTATGCCAAACAGCAAAACCCCGACCTCCCGGAATCCTATGCCTGCATGGCCCTGCAAAGCGCGCTCGTGGAGCGCATGCTGGTCAACCAGGCCAAGCTCGACTCTGTGCTGGTCTCCGACGAAGAGGTGGAAACCCAGCTCAACGCCCGGGTCGACCGCCTGCTGGTGTACTTCAACCAGGACCAGAAAGCGCTCGAGGAATACTACGGCCAATCCATAGACCAGATAAAAAACAGCCTGCGCAACGACATGCGCAACCAGTTGCTGGCCACCCGCATGCAGGACCAGATCACGTCAAAAGCAACCATCACCCCCTCCGAGGTCAAAGCGTTTTTCAATAATATTCCTGCAGACTCCCTGCCGTACTTCAACGCCGAGGTGGAAATCCGTGAAATCCTGTACAAGCCTCGCATCAGCGAGGCGGAACGCAAAAAGGCAAAGGAAAAAGCGGAAGAGCTGCGCAAACGGATCGTCGAAAACGGCGAAAGTTTCGCCGAGCTGGCCCGTAAATACAGCGACGACCCTGGCAGCGGACAAGCCGGCGGCGATCTGGGTTGGCAAAAACGCGGCACCTTTGTGTCCGACTTCGAAGCCGCCGTGTACAACCTCGAAAAATCACAGATCAGCCAACTGGTGGAAACGGAGTTCGGGTTTCACGTCATCCAACTCATCGAACGCCGCGGTAACCTCGTGCACTGCCGCCACATCCTCATCAAACCGGAAGTGACCGACGAGGACCTGGAGGCCGCCGAACAACTGCTCGACTCCGTACGCCAGCTCCTGCTCACCAACCGCCTCACGTTCACCGAAGCCGTGAAAAAGTTCGGCGACGAGAACACCGCCAGCTACAACAACGACGGCCGGGTGTCGAACCCCAGAACCGGCAACTCCTTTTTTGAAATCGCCGACCTCGACACCGACGTCTTTTTTGCCATCGACGGCATTGAGATCGGACAGGTAACGGAGCCCATTCCGCTGCGCGCACCAACCGGTGAGCGCTATTACCGCCTCGTTGAGCTGGTGAGCCGCAGCAAACCGCACAAGGCCAACCTGCAGGAAGACTACAACAAAATACAACAGGCGGCGCTGGAGCAAAAAAAGGCAGAGTTCACCGAAAAATGGGTGATCGAAAAATTGCAAAACACCTACCTCACCGTGGGCGAAAACTACCGCGATTGCGAAAGCCTCCAAATACTAATTAAGAACAATACCGCCATCCGTCCCTAAACCGCCCGTTCCGTTTACATTCAACGAGCTTCCTCCTTACTCATGCCCTATCCAGGCAGACAGGTATACCCTGTTCAACCCACCATGATGCGCATTCTTTTCAGCTTGCTCTTGCTTTGCCCGGCGCTCCTGCACGCACAATCGACGGCCGACACCATTACGCCCATGATGGTTTACGGTAAACCGCAGGACTACGAGATCGGGGGCATCCGGGTCACCGGAGCCCAGTACGCCGACGCCGGCGCCGTGATCGCGATCGCCGGCTTTCGCGTCGGTGAAAAAATCAGGATCCCCGGGCCCTCCGTCACCAAAGCGGTCAAGGCGCTATGGGACCTGAAACTGTTCACCGACGTGCAGATCATTCAGGAACGTGTGCAGGAAAACAAGGTCTTCCTCGAAATTGCCGTAACCGAGGTGCCCCGGTACAGCCGCCACTCCTTCACAGGGGTCAAAAAATCGTCGCACGACGACCTCAACGAAGTCATCAACAGCCACCTGCCCAAAGGCGCCATCCTCACCGATAACGTGAAGGCTACCCTGGTGTACGCGCTCAAAAAATATTATTCGGAAAAAGGCAACCTGGATGCCAAAATCGATATAAAAAGTTTTCCCGACGAACGCAGCACCAACGCTGTTCGCCTGGAATTTGCCATCGACCCGGGCGACAAGGTGCCCATCGCCGAAATCATGCTGGTGGGCGTGCAAGACGTCAAAGAAAAGACCATCAAGAAAAAAATGAAGAAAACCAGCGAGAAATCGCGGATCTTCAAAAAGTCGCAATACGTTCGTGAAGACTACCTGGAAGACAAGCTGGCCGTCGAGGCATATTACAACACCCTTGGGTTCCGCGACGCCCGCATCACCCGCGACAGCATCTGGCGCAACAAAAAGGGCGAGGTAATGATCCAGCTCTTCGTCGACGAGGGCAACCGGTACTACTTCCGGAACATCACCTGGAAAGGAAACACCATCCACGACGAAAAACTCCTCAACCAGGTCCTCGGCATCAAAAAGGGCGATGTGTACAATCAGGAACTGCTGGAATCCCGCCTGTCTTTCAGCCAGGACGGCCGCGACGTGTCCTCCCTATACCTCGACAACGGATACCTCTTTTTCCGGGTCGATCCCATCGAAACTGCCATTGAAAACGATTCCATTGACCTCGAACTGCGCGTGTTCGAAGGGCCCCAGGCGACCATCGACCGGGTGGTGATCAAGGGTAATGACCGTACGCACGAGCACGTCATCCGCCGCGAGTTGTTTACCCGCCCGGGCGACAAGTTCAGTCGGGCCGACATCATTCGCTCCCAACGCCAGCTGGTCAACCTGGGGTACTTCAACCCGGAAACCATGACCATCAACACGCCGGTGAACCCCGACCGCGGAACGGTCGACATCGAGTACACCGTCGAAGAAAAACCCTCCGACCAGTTGGAACTGTCCGCCGGTTACCAGCCGTCGACCCAGTTCACCCGGGGCGGCATCATCGGTACCCTGGGGGTCACGTTCAACAACTTCTCCCTGCGCAACGTGACCAACCCGGAGACCTGGAACCCCCTGCCCCAGGGCGACGGGCAGCGGCTCAGCCTCCGGTTGCAAACATCGGGCGAGCGCTTCCAGTCGTACAACGCCTCCTTTACCGAACCCTGGCTGGGTGGCAAAAAGCCCAACTCCATGACCGTGGCCGGTTTTTACAACCGCTTCGTCAACGGCATCCAGGGTGACATCTCTTACCAAAAACTGGGCATCATCCAGGGTACGGTGGCTTTCGGCACCCGCCTGCGTTTTCCAGACGACAACTTTATTTTCCGCGCCGAACTCGACCTGCAAAACCTCAACCTGTTCAACTGGCCAGGTTTTGTGGACGACGAGGGTCGCCTGGTCAACAACGGCAGCTACAACAACTACAACCTGGGACTTACCCTGGCCCGAAACAGCGTGAACGACCCCATATTCCCCAAGAGCGGCTCCCTGTTCTCCCTGAACCTGCAAATGACGCCGCCCTATTCGTGGTTCAAGGATGAGTCGTTTTATGATACAGACGACGTGCAGGAGCTGTACCGCTACGTCGAATACGTCAAATGGCGCATCGACGCCGTGTGGTACACCACGCTCGTCGGCAAACTCGTACTGGCCACCTCCGCAAAGATTGGCCTGCTGGGCCGCTGGTCCGACAAAACATCCCTGACGCCGTTCGAGCGCTTCGACCTGGGTGGCGACGGCCTGAATAACCAGAACATCGGCCTGAACGGCAGAACCATCGTCAGTATGCGCGGTTACGCCGTGAACGACATCATGAATCAGTTTCCCGGCGGCGCCGGTGTATTCGACAAGTTCACCGTCGAGCTCCGCTATCCCATCACCACCAGTCCGGCCAGCACCATCTATGTGCACACGTTCGCGCAGGCCGGCAACGCCTTCCAGCGCATCGCCGATTTTAACCCCTTCGACACCCGGCGCTCGTTCGGCGCCGGTCTGCGGGTGTTCCTGCCCATGTTCGGCACCCTTGGTTTCGACTACGGCTTCGGATTTGATAAACCCAATATTCCCAGAGGAAGCGGACTGGGCGAGTACGGAAGATTTAACATCGTTCTGGGCTTCGAACCGGACTAAAACCCGGATTTTTGTTCGACCGGATCAACCAGGATCACAGCAAATGAAGAGATACCTTGTCACGGCCGCCTTGCCCTACGCCAACGGCCCCCTGCACATCGGCCACCTGGCGGGCGCTTACCTGCCCGCTGATGTCTATGTGCGTTACCTGCGCCTCATGGGCAAGGATGTGGTGTTTGTGTGCGGCTCCGACGAGCACGGCGCGGCCATCACCGTAAAGGCCCGCAAAGAAGGCGTGACGCCGCAGGAGGTGGTCGACAAGTACCACGCCATCCTGCGCGATACCTTCGACGCCATCGGCATCGCGTTCGACGTGTACCACCGCACCTCCGCTCCCCTGCACCACGAAACCTCCCAGGATTTTTTCCGGACGCTCCTCCAAAAGGGCGAATTTACCGAAGAAACCACCGAGCAGTACTACGACCCGGAAGCCAATCAGTTCCTTGCCGACCGCTACATCGCCGGCACCTGCCCGGTGTGCAGCAATCCCGACGCCTATGGCGACCAGTGCGAGCGCTGCGGCTCCGCCCTCAGCCCCAACGACCTCATCGAGCCCCGGTCCCTGCTCAGCGGCGCCAAACCCGTGAAACGCCCGACCAAACACTGGTTCCTCCGCCTCGACCGGCACGAAGCCTGGCTGCGCGAATGGATCAACCAGGGAACGCTCGACGGCGCCGCCCACCACGACCCGAAAGACTGGAAAAACCACGTCGTGGGCCAATGCAACTCCTGGCTCGACCAGGGGCTGCAACCCCGCGCCATGACCCGCGACCTCGACTGGGGCGTCGACGTGCCCCATGAGGTGCCGGACAGCCAGGGCAAAAAACTATACGTGTGGCTCGATGCCCCCATCGGCTACATCTCGGCCACCAAACAATGGGCAGCGGATACCTGCCGCGACTGGGAGCCCTACTGGAAAGACAAGGACACCGCCCTTGTGCACTTCATCGGCAAGGACAACATCGTCTTCCACTGCCTCATCTTTCCGGCCATACTCAAAGCGCACGGCGACTACATACTGCCGGTGAACGTGCCCGCCAACCAGTTCCTCAACCTGGAAGGTCGCAAGCTGTCTACCTCCAAAAACTGGGCGGTGTGGGTGCACGAGTTCATCGCCGGGTGGCCCGGCTACGAAGACGCCCTGCGCTACAACATGCTCAAAAACCTGCCCGAGCAGAAAGACAGCGAGTTTACCTGGAAAGGTTTTCAGGAAAGCACCAACGCAGAACTGGTGAACAACCTCGCCAACTTCGCCAACCGGGTGCTGGTGCTCACCCACAAATTCTACCTGGGGGTGGTGCCGGAGGTCGACACGGAACGGCTGGTGGGCAGCGGATGGGCCCAGGACACGCAAACCCAGTACAACGAAGACCTGCGCCTGCTGCACCAGAAGCTCGTGGCCGTCGGTCGTGAAATTGAACAGTTCAATCTCCGGGAGGCGCTGCGCCTGGTCATGGAAATCTCCGGCGCGGGCAATGCCCTGCTCCAGTTCAACGAACCCTGGAAAATGGTGAACACCGACCCGGCGACGGTGCGTGTGGTGCTCAACCTGGCCATCCAGTACATGGCCGCCCTGTCGGTCGTCCTGCGCCCCTTCCTGCCGTTCTCGGCCGCCAAAATGCGCAACCTGCTCAACCTGCCCCCGCTCGACGACAAGGGCGACCTGCTCGCCATCCTCAACGACCTCATCGAAGGCAACCCCATCCTGCCGGAAAATCACCTGCTCAACCAGCCCGAACACCTCTTCGCCCGTGTACCCGACGAGCGCATACAATCGGAAATCGATAAACTCCTCCAGATGGAACCCTCCTCTCCCACGCCCGTAGCATCCGACAACGCCGCCCACGCAGCGGCGCCGGCATTCAAACCCCTGGCCGAAACCATCGCGTACGATGATTTTGCCAAACTCGACATCCGCACCGGCCGCATCCTGGAGGCCGAGAAAATGCCGAAATCCAAAAAATTGCTCAAACTGCGCGTCGACCTCGGCTTCGAAGAACGCACCATCCTTTCCGGCATTGCCGAACACTTCGAGCCGGAAGCCGTCGTCGGCCGTCAGGTGATCGTGCTGGCCAACCTGGCCCCCCGACCCATGATGGGCGTGGCATCACAAGGCATGATCCTCATGGCCGAAAATGCCGAAGGCAAACTCAGCTTTGTGCAGCCGGAGGAAGGGTGGCCCAGCGGGTGGAACGTGAAGTAGAATGCGGAGTGCGGAGTGGGGAATAAGGGGGCGCTTGGCTTTGTTGAATGTGGAATGGGGAACGGGGGCGTGGTTGTCACACCGCGACGTTTAGGAAGCGGTTGTCAACCATGTATTGTTCGAGGGATTTTATTACCCGGCCCAAGCATAGAGGTCGCTTTGGCATTTTTATAAAAGTCCTTCATCAAATTGGTGAGCAATTGGTTCACGTTAATATTGCTTTGCGATACCCAGTCGGCAATCTCTTTATCAATGGCAACTTCGGCACGCAGTACCCGTACCAATTTTTCATTTTCAAAATCCTCGGTCGTGATGTCTGCATCATCTTCAAAATCAATGCTGTCATCATCGTAAAATACGAGATCGTCAGGAAGTGCAACCCCGTTTTTCCTGAGCAAAAAACAGCGGCACCCCGGCTATTCGGGAGGGCGAGTCACCCCGGTCATAGAAGGCTTTGCTCTGTTCCAGTCTTATCGCTCCAGCACCACCAGTTTCTCCATGCCCCACCGCGCCCCGGCGCGCAGCTGCACAAGGTACAGCCCGCCGGGCAGTTGGCCCACCTGGACGGGCAGTCTGTTCTCTCCGGCCGCGGCTGCGAACGGCTGCTCGTACAGCAGGCGGCCGCCCGGGTCGAGGATGGAGAGCGTCGCTTCAGTTGCCTGCTCCAGGTTGAAACGCACCCACACCTGTTCCGTGGCCGGGTTGGGCTGGGTAGCGAGTTGAAGTGCCCGGACTTCAGCATGATCCGTGTTGGTGATCACCCCGTCGAATTCCAGGCGTACGCCCGATTCGGCCAGGGCGCTGTTGTAACAATAGCCCGGCAGTGCTTCAGGATACAGACGGAGTACTTCACTCAGGCGGGCGCCGTTTTGCAGGGCCTTGAAACGCAGGCGGAACAGCGGCGTGTTTTCGTGCAGCGGAAGATCCTCCGCCTGTGCCCAAACGATTCTGATTTCGCCTTCAGCAACGCGGTAAAGGCCGATGTGGCCTTCTGTGAGCGGGAAAGCGTCGTCGGGTGTGGCGGCGCTCAGTTGCAATTGCGCCGGATCGAACCAAAGGGCGAACTGGAATGCGGCCAGGCCGTCGAGCTGATCGGCACGGAGCTGGACTTCCAGTTCGGCACCGGCCTCGAGCGTCTGGTCGTTCAGACGCAACACCAGGGGCCCACCCTGCCCGAAATTGGCGGGATTGGCCCAGGCGGCCGTCACGTCGCCCAGTTTGATGCCGAGGAAGTCCTGTCCCGTGACGTTGCCGCTCACATTGTTGAGGGTGATTTGTTCCGGGAAGCCCCAGGGGATACTGGGGTTGGGGAAGGTATAGGCAGAGGGCACGAAACGCCAGGAGGTGATCTGGTTGAGGGCGGCGGAATTGCCCAGTAGGGCCTGGCTGATCAGCGCGGCATCGAGGGTACTGATGGAGTTGCTTTTGTTCACATCGGCCGCAATGCGCAGGTAAGGGCCGGGTAAAGGGGCAATGTTCGTGACGTGTTGCTGGATGGCGGCGGCATCGGCCACGGTGACGCCGTTGAGTTTGTTGGTGTTTTTCGTGGGTTTCAGGGTGAAATTACCCGATGTCGCTGGAATTTGAATCAGGAAATCACCGTTCACATCGGTCAGATCGTTGCCGGTGGCAGGGCCGGTGAGGCTTACGTTGGCGTTCCCGACGCCGGTGACGCCGTTGCGCTCCCAAACGATATTACCGCTGAAACTTGTTGCTCCACAGGATGCCTGTGTGATCGTATACGTTTGGTCGCTAAAAATGCCCGTATTGCATTTCAGCCGTACCCGCACCGTGTAGGTGTCGCCATCGGGGTTGCCCGTAGTGCCGAAGCCGCTGATGATGTTGAACGGATCGGCTGTTACATCTGCAAAATTGGGGGAGCCGGAGAAGACACTGCCCCCAACGATGGCATACTCCAAACCGGTGGTGTTTCCGTCAAGACCGCCCGTCAGGTCGATGATAAGGCCGCCTTGCGTCGGCGCGGCACAAACGGGCTGAACGGGCGTTACCATGACGTATTGAATTTCTCCAGAGGCGTTTTCGTCGATCTGTCCGTTGCAGTTGTTATCCAGACTGTCGCATATTTCGATGGCGCCGGGGTTAATGGCAGCGTCGTTATCATTACAATCACTACCCAAACTGGAAGCAGTGTATCCAACGGGCAAACTTGCTCCGCTGCAAATTTGAGCGAGTGCCCCCACAGTATATCCATCTCCATCGGCATCTGTATACCCACTGAGGAGTTGCCACTTTGTATTGTCAGATGGAGCGCAATCGGTATTGGTTAATGCGTAACCGACAGGTGGACTGTAAGCATCGTCGGCACAAATTCCACTAATCAGGCTACCCGCACCCACCCCGTCACCATCTGTGTCGGTATAAAAGCTAAAGTCACCAGAGCCATAGACCGTATCTTTAAGCAAAATCGCACAGTCATTAAGATCCGTGATTAATACAGCGTAAATTCCAGGGTTGAGCCCTGAGATATCCTGGGTGTTCTGACCAGTGCCCCATTGATAACTCACAGGCACTCCCGGACCGGCAATAGTCACATCTACGGATCCGTCATTCCCCGCACAAGTCGCATCGGTTGCACCTATGGTTGCATTTATGGAGGGATGCATGTTAGCCGTCACATTTGCTGATGCAGGGCATCCCTGAGCACTGATGACAGTTCCCGTAAATGTGGTTGAAGCCGTCAGGTTTTCTGCTACCGGGTTGCTGATAAAAGGATCTGTAAGATTGCCCGCAGGCGCCCAACTGTAACGATTGATCGTATTACCAGGAGGCGTGAACCGGTATACCAGACCGGCAAATAAATAATCAGCAGAACTGATAATGTTATTTGGATAAACTGAATTGGCCACGGCAGGGTTTCCGGGTGACATACTTATCCAATCATTAGTCGGATCAGAACCAGTAAGACCTATGGAAACCAGTGGATTTAATCCGTTCTGCATGTTTCCATACCTCATCTCAACGACATTGGTAGTTTCATACAACCAAACCTGAAAATTCACCGGCGGTGCGGATGGATTACCATTCCCGGACCATAATACGCCTTTCCATTCTGCAATGAATATTCTGTTGGGTGCAGCACCGACGGTTTTATAGGACACAGATCCCGCCGGGGCGTAAAGATCATCCCATAAGGGCGCGATTAAGTTTCCATTGAATACATGGATTGAAGGGATATTATTTTCGCCAAAAGGATCGAAGTTAACATTTGATCCCAGGCATAACACGCCATTGGAAGACAGGCCTATTTCAGTATAGGACATACCCCCGTAATGAAAAGAAAACGGCAAAGGAATATTGGTTTGCCTATCATCATCTCCTGCGATGGTAGAAACGGTAGCTCCAGTCAGCTCGTTGTACGAAGAGGTCAATTCTTCAAAAGTGTAATACCGTACCAGATCGGGGGTATTTTCCTGTCCTGTTACATTTAATTGATAATTTCCACCAGGGCACAAGGTAGCCGTGGGATCAATACTTATGGAATTCACCGTTGGCGTGAAACCATAGGAAACAACCACGGAGGCTGATGTTGAACAACCATTTAAACCTGTTCCGGTAACATAATAAGCAACCGTTCCCTGAGGATCGGCATAAACCGTACTGTTTGTCGTAGAGGAAAGCTGATAATTGGGCGCCCATGAATAGGTGTCGGCGCCTGTTGCGCTTAATTCCACTGGTGAACTACCAGAACAAAAGATGGCCGTAGTTGGCGTAACCGCCAAATTGGGTAAAGGTTTTACTTCCAGGTACTTTTCCGGTGTTACAGATGATAGTCCACTCGATGAACAAGTAACATGCACAATGTAATATTGATCGGTCGTTAACGGTCCTGTCGTTTGTTCAAAGTCCGTTCCGAGGTTTGTATATGGCCCTCCGGAAGTGTTTGAAACCGCCCATTGATACGAAAACCCTGCCTGAGCAAATGGACCTGTAAGGGTTAAGGTTGTTCCCGGACCTTCGCAGACAGCATTAACACCGGTAATGCTGAAGCCTGAGGGCGTTCCCGAGCATGGTATGATGCTGAAAGCTCCCGGGTCATCAAACGGCGCTGAATTGCAATCCAAATTCTCTATAAGGTAGGCTGGAGGGTTGGGTTCACCGATGCCGTTCAACGCAAGGTTGGTGGCATGTAAATCAGTAATAGCATTTATAAAGCCTGGATTAACACTTAGGGAAGATCCATCCTGACTGAAGGCAGTTTGCCAGTCATTCAGTGTAGCATATTCGGTTGTACCCCCTAGTCCGATGAAGCCGGTAACACCCTGATCGTACAGAATAAAATGATTATTGTGATTGAGGAAAGTGCCCGTATTTCCAAAAGAAGTGGCAGAGGGTGAAGCGTAGATATAATGTCTTGCGCTAGTGGTTTGTGCTGGAGTGATATTGGCAAAAATATTATTGACTACACGATAGACAGGACCGGTTGTGGTCGCCACCTCCAGGCAAACACTGCTGAATGATAGCGCGGTGCCACCATCAAGACATATCGTATTGTTATATATTTCATAAGACTGTGAGGCTGAACCGCCTACGCCATTGATAAAAATACCTTTGAATATTCTTTGATGTGTAGGTCCCTGCTCAAATCCTGAAGTGAGTTCTGAAATCGTGTTAAAGAAAATGCGCAGTGTATGTGTTCCGGATGCAGGATGGGAAGCCTTGATGCCGTTTACGCCGGATACGGTGCAACATCCGTTATTTCTGATCTTACTGATCACATTATTATTGATATTACACGTACCATAGAAATTATCAATAATGATCCCATTCGCATGTCCCTGAGTGCTATATGCATAGACTTCTCTGGTGGTCACATTGGTGATCCTGGTATTGGAAATCGTAAAATCGCGTTGATTCACGAATCGGATGCCGTATGCTTCATCTGTCCCCATTCCTATGTCATTCGGCACATCGGGATTACCGATGATATTAAAAGCACCACATTGAGACGTTGTTATAACGTTATTTTCATCCGGAAAAGAGGAACTTCCAGCTAGTTCAATACCTCTGTAAACATCTTCAATAAATACGTTCCGTATAATGTTATTGGAATTGCTACCCGAAAAAGAACTGGCAGAAAAGGGAGCTAAAAAATAGATACCTGTTGAAGTAGCATCGCCGTGGCAGAACGTCAGTATGCTGTAGCAGTTACTTTGTCTTTGCAGGTTAATCCGGCAATTCTCGATGATGTTGTTTTGTGCGCCGGTAACCCCAATTCCTGTTCTAAAAGCATTTCTCAACCAGTAGCCATATTCCATCTTGGTTACATTCGTATTGTTGTTGGGATCGTCCTCCAAATCAATGCCGTTGAACCTAAAATAATCCCCGCCATCAATACAAATTATAGCGTCTGCGGTGGGTGTGTTATACACTCCACTTCCGCTGGTAGCTAATATCTTTGGGTTGGCTCCCGAACCAAAGCGTTGAAATGTGATCGTATTTACCGAGGTCCCCGTTGCCGTAATGATCGGAGGCAATTCGTTAAATACCTGTCCTGCTATTACATTAAATACAATAGAATGTGCAACACAATTATTATTCAGCCAGTTGATGGCATCTGTGAAGCTATTAAAGTTGGTTCCGATGGTTGGCTGTGTGTTATCAATGGTGTAAGTACCTGAAGTGTTAGGTGCAGATGAAACGAGGGAAATATTATCAATGGCAGTCGGAGGATTGGTTCCTGAACTAATATCATTTTTCCAGGTGAAGATCAATCTCCATGTTTGTGGTGCCGAACAGTTACCAATGGCACTTAAAGGAATCGTTACATTGGCCGTCTGGACATTGGTTTGGTTGTAGAAACTTCCAATAAGGGTAGTGCCCGGCAGTGGGCTGAGTCCTAATGACGAAGTACTGGCAGTGGGCACATAGCTGGTAGGAGCCAAAGACACCATTAGGGCGTCACTAAAATAAGGTTCTCCGTTGCCTATCCAATTAAACGATAATGTGACCTGCGTTTCAAAAGCAGGAAAGGTGATATCTCTGTAAAAATGAACAACACTTGCCGCATTATTTGTGTAACTGTGCGATACGCCGCCATCATTGGATATGTATGCGGATCTGTTGTTGAAGCCCGACGGGACCGTTCCGGTTACCCATTGGTTTCCACCGGCATTATTGGCAACGGTCCAGCCGTTATCTGCGAAGGTTGATCCGTTTTCAAACCCACCATCACCGGATGGGTTGATCAATACGGTTTGAGCAACAGTCGTTTTCAGGCTAAAAGCAAATAGGGTTGAAAAAATTAACAGCCTGAGGAGCACTTGATTTTTTTTCATGTCCTTCCTTTTCGATAAACTATGTTCACAGGGATTGATGGATTGGTATTCCATTTAAAATCAGTTCTCTGCATTTTGGATGGAATAACTCTCGCGTTTTATTTTTTCGATTTTGTAATCAAAAAAACACCAAACGGTAATGCCTGCCAAAAGGCCGATCACTATCAAAGCAACCCACCAAAAATGTTGCGTAACAGGTTGAGGTGTCTTTTGAACTTTCATGATACAAGGTTACACCGTGCACCAAACCTGATCGAAACTTTGGGCGTCACAAAAACATCACAATTGCCAATATCCTGATGATCACAGCCCTAATAGCGAGGTTCTTAAGGCTGTGAAGACCTGGATAACCTTTACACCAAAATAGATATCCCCTGAACCTAACTACGGAACAGCCCGTCTTAAAGTCTTTAGGACTAAAGACCCTCAATCACCTTATCCAGGCTTTCACCATCCGGAAGGGCAATTTTTTTACGCAAACGATAGCCGATGGTTCTTACCGCATGCGCAGAGATACCGAGGGTGGAAGCCATTTCTTTATTGTCCAGCTTAAGTTTGGAGAGAGCAACGAACCGGGTCTCAGCCGGACTGAGGCCCGGAAGTTTTTCTTTCAATCTTGTAAAAAATCCTGGGTGCGCCCTTTCAAAAAGTAATTTAAAATCTCTCCATTGCTCCTCTGTTAGAATGGTATTGAATTGCAATTTTTGGATGACATCTGAATAGTCATTGTCTTGGTTTGCCTGTTCTAATAGTTCTATCTGCTTGTTTTTCTCGATAATTAAATTGGCAAACTCTTGTAGTTTTAAAACAGCTATGGCATGTTCCTGGGCAGCTTTCTGTTTTTCCAGTTCAACTGCCTGCTGAAGCTGGTATTGCTTAAAGACCATATCTTTTTCCTTCATCTCAAATACTAAACGCTGGCGTGCTATAAACATATAGGCGAAGCCCGTTACAAGCAAAATGATAACCAATGCTATTATTCTGAAAATTTTCTGGTTGTACAGTGCCACCTGCAATGCTTCATCGCTGGATTTTCTTCTCTCGGTTTCCAGGTTCAGTTGGGCTTGAATTTGAACATTTTTACCCGTGTGCGCTGCAATACTGTCTGCCCATTGGTAGGCCGAGTCTTTGTGAATGAGCGCCATTCTGTAATTGTTACCTACCAGGTAGTAATCTGATAACAGTTTGTGCAGATCATATCTGTTTATAAACTGTCCTGCCGTATGAGTAGTGCTTACTGCTAATGGTAAAGTTCTTTCAAGCTCCTGTATATTATGCTGTTGCAGGTAAATGTCGGCCAGGCTGATGGCAAAACCACAGGTATTATCCAATACCTGGTACTTATAAGTTTGATCAATCGCATACTTATATAATGAAATAGCCGTTTCCCAATCGCCTTTATGTTTATAGACATGGGCAATGTTGCCCTCGATAATACCACCCCATCCAGGATGCAACTCGTTGCGATAATGGAGTAAAGCGCTTTTACTGTGGTTAAAATACACCTGGGCGGTATCGTCTTGCATGGTCTTCAGATAAGCCATACCCAGCATATTATAGTTGTAAACCCTGTAAGTATTGCTCATTTCAAATTGCAAAGCCATTTTTCCATACTCGATTGCCTTGTCAAAGTCTGCATAATCATAAAATACTTTGGCAACAACAGTAATAAAGTCTCCCTGATGGGGTATATAATCAGGAGGTATTTTTTTAATTTCATCCATTGATTTAATGAGATAATAAAGAGAAAGCACATCTTTATTGAATAAATTCTTTAAGAAGTATCCATATTGACTCATAATCGAAGGCTTTGCCTCCTCGAAATGAATATGCTCAGATTCACGCATTAACTCTCGGTATGCGTATGTTATTTCGCTTTCTGCAGGGTTATAAAATTTAGGGGTATATGCAAACCTAATCATTTTAGCCAATAACATTGCCTTGGGATCACGGTGCTTTTCCGCCGCAGATTCCAGTGTTTTTATCCGAAATTCCAGTTCATCTTTTTTATCTAGCCGCCTATATGAATTGTTAAATACGGTGTCAATGAGGTGCCATCTTTCAGGATAGTCGTATTTAAAGACAAAATCGTATATAGGCGGATAAATTTTAGGTAACACAGTATCGGTTACTGGTAATGGCGGGATTTCACCATTTTCAGCGGGCCTGTTAACACAACTTACTGCCCATGATAAAAAATAAAAAACAATAAGAAATAAAATACGACAATAGGGAAGTAATTTTGCAGGAGAGACAAAATCTGTTGTTGCTATATCATTGCTTCTCATTTTGTTGGACAATATTAAAATCAATAAAAAAAACTGACCCGCCCTAAAAAAAAATTACAAATACATGGGTAATTGTAATTATGTATTTTTCTTTCTTGCCTCTTTTTTCTTTTTGTTAGTGACTGGTAGTACTTTTCTCGTAGCTCCTTGCTCAAGCGCTTGGTGACTTCACCTGCAACCTCAGTTTTTCGAATGTTCGCGTCTTGTTTCTCTTCATCGGCCAAGAATGCTTCATAGCCTGAATCTTCCAGGTATTGAACAACCTTTGAAAAGCTCTCCAGGATATGATCTAGGTAAATGCGGTCGTCTTTTTCCATTTGTAGATCGTAATGAGGTCTTTTTAATGTACTCCTTGAGACGGGGGGGCTTTAGACTATTCTCCGTGACTAAATCAATAGGAATGCCGAGTTTACCACTCAACTCCTGCTCAATCTGAACGAGTTTGAGAAGGCTTACCCGGACTTTAAATTTGATGAGGATGTCCCAATCACAGCCCTTCTCATTCTCCCCTCTTGCAAAGGAGCCAAATACACCAATCCTGACTGCTTGGTAGGGAAGAAGATATTGGAACAGCTTGGCTTGAAGTTCTTTATCCATGGCTTTCAGACATTCGCTTAACTAAGATAACGATTTTTCGCCAGTTTTCGTTTCAATCGTTCCTAATGTTGTCGAGAACTACCGCATAAACGTAACTAACGTCGAAGTAAACCCCGCATTGCGTCTTTTACTGCGGCGTTAGTTGCGCTTATGCCCGCTATGTCTGTCACGGTTTTTATCATTACCCGTTTCATTTTAGAAAACGCTTCGCACTTCATAAGTGGGCAAGGGGTGCACTTGCGAACTTGCTTTCGGCATGATGCAAATATCCAGGCCTTGGAGCATACAGTCAAATTTTAATGGAGAAATTATGTGTAAAAAATCAGCTAAATTTCCAAATCACCTATCGGGCTTTTTATCTTGTCCCACCCCTTGTGCGTGCTCCCGACTGCATCGGGACAGGTTATGCGTGTAAATCTCCGTAGTCTTACTGCTTTCATGCCCAAAGTGTTCTTGAATGTATCGTAAATCGCCCCTCTTTTCCAATAAATGTGTGTCTGCTTTTGTGAGCAGGTCCAAGGGCGCCCGGTTTAACCAGAAAAACCAAGCGCCCTTGTATTCCGCATTCCGCATTATTCGACATATTCCACCTTACGCAACAGCCGCAGCCCCAGCGACAGCTCCAGCGCCACATTGCGCACCCGCCTCGCCGGCAGGGTGGTGATGGTGCCCGGGTTGTTGGGGTCGATCACGTTGGGAATGGGGGGCGAGTCGTACTGGTAGGTGACGTCAGGGTGCACCCAAAAGGTGAGTTGCGCGCCCACCAGCTCGGAAAACATCCATTCCGTGCCACCGCCGATGGACAGCCCGAAGATCCACTTCCGGACGAATGCGTCCTGCGGGTAGTAGTTCGCCGCAAAAGGGTTGTTGTCGGCCAGCTCGTCGAGGTTGGTGCTGAGCGTATAATCACCCCGGATGCCGCCGGCGTAAAAGAAGCGGGCGTTTTCACCCGCCGGGAACTTTTGCTTGGCGCCCAGGATCAGCGACAGGTTCCGGAAAATAAACTCCTCCTCCGTCACCACATTGGGGCCGTTGGGCACAAAGTAGCGAAAGCGGATGGCGCTGCCCTTGGGGTGGTACCCGAACTGGGCCAGCAGCGCGGCGCGGTTCTCCTCGTTGTCGACCGATTCGGCAGCCACGGCAAAGTGCCACTTCAGCAGCATCTCCCGCTCGTAAGCGTTGTCCCATTGCTGGTTGCTGAACGTGGGCCCCCCGGTGAACACAAATGCGGTGGACTGACCCGGAAGAAATGCCCCGGGGGAAAACAAAATCAGGAAAAAAACGTATAGGAATATGCGCATGGCTGGAACATTTAGGTGCGGCAAAGATGCAAAAAAGCCCGCCGGATGCACAACCCTGCGCTGTTAATCGCACAAAACAGGCTACCTTTGCAGCCCTGTTTCGAAACACAAAGCCGACTATGCAACGTCCGAACCTGGAGGGAAAGACCTTTGAAGAATTTCCTTATGTGCGCCCCGACATGACGGTCGTGTCGCGGGCATTCAACAAACTCATCGACCAGTTTGAACGCGCCGAATCGTTCCCTGCCCAAAGCCGCGTGTTGCGACGCATCAACCGGCTGCGCGACGACTTCTGGACCATGTACAACCTGTGTTATGTGCGCCACACGCTGAACACCAACGACCCTTTTTACGACAAGGAAAACGCGTACTTCGACGAGAACCTGCCCGCTTTCGAGGCGCTGACCCAGCGATACGCCCGAGCGCTCCTGCGGTCTCCCTTTCGCGCCGACCTGGAACAAAAGTTCGGCGGACACCTGTTTGTGCTGGCAGACCTGTCGCAAAAGTGCTTTAACGACGACATCCTGGAAGACCTCCAGCGCGAAAATGCGCTCAGCACCGATTACACCCGCATCAAAGCCCAGGCCCGGATCGATTTTGAGGGCAACCCCTACAACCTCAGCAGCCTGTACCCGCTGGAGCTGGACAACGACCGCGCGCGCCGCCGCGCCGCCGCCGAAGCCAAATGGGCCTTTTTCGCCGGGCAGGCGCCCACCTTCGAGCGCATCTTCGACGACATGGTGCGCCTCCGCCACAGCATGGCCCAAAAGCTGGGCTTCCGCAACTTCATCGAGCTGGGCTACGCGCGCATGCAACGCAGCGACTACACCCCCGAGATGGTGGCCAACTTCCGCCGACAGGTGCGCGAGCAGATCGTGCCCCTGGCCTCCGAACTGTACGAGCGCCAGCGCCGCCGCCTCGGGCTCGACACCCTGCATTACTACGACGAGGACTACAAATTCCCGTCCGGCAACCCCAAACCGGTCGGCGACCCGCAAAACATCGTGGCCAATGCCGCCCACATGTACCGCGAGCTCAGCACCGAAACCGATGTTTTCTTCCGCCACATGCAGGACGTACACCTCATGGACCTGGTGAACCGCGACGGCAAGGCCACCGGCGGCTACTGCACCTACATGAGCCGATTCCAGGCGCCCTTCATTTTTTCCAACTTCAATGGCACCAGCGGCGACATCGACGTGCTCACCCACGAAGCCGGACATGCCTTCCAGGTTTGGCAGAGCCGCAAACAACCGCTGGGCGACTACCTGTGGCCCAGCTCCGACGCCGCCGAGATTCACTCCATGAGCATGGAGTTCTTTACCTGGCCTTGGATGCACCTGTTTTTCGGCCCGGATACCGAAAAGTACTATTTCATGCACCTCGGAAACGCCGTGCAGTTCCTGCCCTACGGCGTGGCGGTAGACGAGTTTCAGCACATCGTGTACGAAAATCCCGGCATGACGCCCGACGAGCGCAACGCCGCCTGGCGAAGCCTCGAAAAAACCTACCTGCCCCTGCGCAACTACGCCGGCAACGCCCACCTCGAAGCCGGCCGCTTCTGGCAGAAACAAAGCCACATCTTTAATTCACCGTTTTACTACATCGACTACACGCTGGCCCAGATCTGCGCCTTCCAGTTCTGGGTGGCCGACCGGAAAAACCACGCCACGGCCTGGAGCCGCTACCAGCGCCTGTGCAAACTGGGCGGCAGCCGGTCGTTCCTGTCCCTGGTTTCGTCCGCCAAACTGAAATCGCCCTTCGAAGACGGCGCCGTGCACGGTGTGGTGAAAGCCATTCGCGCGTTTCTGGACACCATCGACGACAGCCGGTTCTAGGCGCCTGCATGGCCCATCGTTCTAAACATTTTCCTATGCTCCGTTTCCTGTTGTTTGTCTCCGCCTTTCTTTGCCTGTCGGCCTTCCGGCAGGCGCCGCCACAGCCCACCCTGCAACTCGCCCTGCTCAAATACAGCGGCGGCGGCGACTGGTACAACGACGTGAATTCCCTGAAAAACCTCGCGCGCTTTTGCAACGAAAACCTGAAAACCAATTTCAGCCTGGAGTTCGCCACCGTGGAGCCCGGCAGCGCCGAACTGTTCAACTACCCCTTTGTGTACGCCACCGGACACGGCAACATGGTGTTCAGCGACCTGGAAGCCCGCAACCTGCGCGCCTACCTCGAAGGCGGCGGGTTCCTGATGCTCAACGACGACTATGGCCTCGACCCCTTCGTGCGGCCTGCCATGAAAAAGGTGTTCCCTGAACTCGACTTCGTGGAGCTGCCCTTCTCGCACCCCATCTACGCGCAGAAGTTTGCGTTCAAAAACGGAATGCCCAAAATTCACGAACACGACGGCAAACCGGCACAGGGCTTCGGGCTCCTTTACCAGGGACGACTCGTGTGTTTTTACAATTTTGAAACCGACCTGGGCGACGGCTGGGACGACGTGCACAACGACGCCCCGGCCCTCCGCCAAAAAGCCCTGCAAATGGGCGCCAACATCATTCAATTCGTTTTCAGTCAATAGCAGCAGGGCATGACCAACACCATCATTCGCAGGGTGATCCTGCTGGGCGCATTTTCGATCCTCAGCCTGTTGGCCGTGCAGACCTACTGGGTGCTGCGCACCTGGAACCTCACCGAGCAGGAGTTCAACCGCAAGGTCAACCAGGCCCTGCTAGACGCCGCCAACGACCTGCAGCGCCACTACAAATGGGAACTGCCGCCCACCAACATCATCAACCAGATATACTCCAACTACTACGTCGTCAACATCAACAACGTGTTCGACGCGCCCACCCTCGAGTACTACCTGCAACTGGGGCTCGAGAACCAGGGCATGCGCGAGGACTTCGAATACGGCATTTTCGACTGCTCCAGCAACCAGATGGTGACCGGCCGACGCATCAAATACGACAAAAATGCCATCCAGGTGGTGCTCGACCCGCTGGACAAGCCGCTGCCCGCCCACATCGACATGGGCTTCGACTACTACTTCGGGGTGCGCTTCCCCAACAAAAACGCCGGCCTGCTCAGCAACATGTGGATCGTGGTGGTGTTCACCGTGCTCATGTTGCTCACCGTGGCGTTTTTCATCTATTCCATGTTCATCATCCTGCGCCAGCGCCAGCTGTCGGAACTCCAGCGCGACTTCATCAACAACATGACGCACGAGTTCAAAACGCCCATTTCCACCATCAACATCTCCACAGAGGTGTTCCTCAAAGACAAGGGCATCCAGAGCGACCCCCGCCTGAGCCGCTACGCCGGCATCATCCGCGAGCAGGCCCTGCGCCTGAACAACCAGGTGGAAAACGTCCTCCAATACGCCCAACTGGAGCGCAGCGCCTTCAAACTGAACATCGAAACGCTCGACCTGGGCGAGCTGGTGGAGCACATCAGCCCCTCCCTGGAGCTGAAGGCGGGCGAGAAAAAAGGCCGCCTCATCATCGACAACCAGGCGCCCGGCGCCCTCATCAAGGCCGACCGCCTCCACCTGTCCAACATCCTGCACAACCTGGTGGACAACGCAGTGAAATACACCCGCCAGGCGCCCGAAATCCGCATCAACATCCGCCGCCAGGGCGCCGACCTGCTCTTGCAGGTGCAGGACAACGGCATCGGCATCCCGCGGGAGCACCAGCGCAAGGTATTCGACAAGTTCCACCGGGTGCCTACCGGCAACGTGCACAACGTGAAAGGGTTTGGCCTGGGACTTTTTTACGTCCGTAAAATGTGCCAGGATCACCGCTGGACCCTCAAGCTCGACAGCGCACCCGGCAAGGGCACCAAGATCAACATCATCATCCCGGAAGCCTTCGGCGGCAACGGCGACCACGCATGAGCCGGTTTCTGCAACATCACCCGTACCCGGTGACGGTCGGCGCGGTGGCGCCCACACTGTCCGACTGGCTCGGCAAACACGCGTTTTCCGCTGTGTTCGTGCTGAGCGACGCCAACACGCGGCGTTTTTGTCTGCCGCTGCTGGCGGAGGTATTGCCGCCCGAAACCATCCATTTCTGCCTGGAACCCGCGCCCGGGCAGCCCGTGGAGTCCCTGAAAACCATGGACACTGCCGTGCGCATCTGGGAGGCCATGCTGCACGAGCACCTCGACCGGCATGCGCTGGTCCTCAACCTAGGCGGCGGTGTGGTGGGCGACCTCGGCGGCTTTTGTGCAGCCGTGTACAAGCGGGGCGTCCGGTACGCGCACGTGCCCACGACCTTGCTGGCCATGACCGACGCGGCCATCGGCGGCAAACTGGGGGTCGACTTTCACGGCATCAAAAACGTGCTGGGCGTGGTGGCGCCGCCCGCGGGGGTCTTTGCCGATCCGGCTTTTCTGCAAACGCTGCCGCCCCGCGAACTGTACAGCGGGTTCGCCGAGGTGATCAAGCACGCCCTGATCGGCAACCCGGACCTGTGGGATGAGTTGAGGGCCGGGGTGTTGCCCCTGGCCGTGGCGCCCGAGGACTGGCCCCGGTTGCTGGAGGCGTCCATGCAGGTCAAGCTCCGGATCGTGCAGGAAGACCCCCTGGAAAAGGGCCTGCGCAAACTGCTCAACTTTGGCCACACGGTGGGCCATGCGCTGGAAAGCTGGTTTCTGGAAACGCCCGACCCGATCACCCACGGGGAGGCGGTGGCCATGGGCATGGCGGCGGAGAGCTTCTTGCAGGGCTCGCCGCGCCTGGGCGAGATCGCAGCCTGCCTGCACGCCCTGTACCCGCGCAGAACGATACCCACATGGGCGTACGCCGACATCTGGGCGCGCATGCGGCACGACAAAAAGAACGCCGGGGGCGAGGTGATGATCGCCGTGCCGGGTCAAAAACCGTTTGAGCTGGAGATGCTGGCGGTGGGGGAGGAGCGGGTGTATGCGGGTTTGGGGTATTTGGGGGCGTGGGGTTGAAAAATTCGTCCTACGAGTAAACTCGTAGGACGAATTCCCTACCCTAATCCAGCGACTGGTTCGCCATATTCGCGCTGTTCACCAGTTGCTGGTATTCTTCCGGCGTCAGGTTGTCCATGCAAAAGTTGATCGGGTTGATGGGCCGGCCCTTGTGGTGCACTTCGTAGTGCAGGTGGGGGGCGGTGGAGAGTCCGGTGTCGCCCACTTCGCCGATTTTGCTGCCTTTCTGCACTTTTTCACCTTTGCGCACAGTGAGCTTGTGCATGTGTGCGTACACGGTTTCGTAGCCGTAGCCGTGGTTGATGGTCACGCAGTTGCCATAGCCCGAGCGCCAGCCGGCTTCGGTGACCACCCCGTTGCCGGTGGCCTGGATGGCCGTGCCGACGCGGGCGGGAAAGTCGACCCCGGCGTGGAATTTGCGCACCTTGTACACCGGGTGGATGCGGTTGCCGAACCCGGAGAGCACGTTCATGCTTTTCTGCAGCTTGTCCTCACGCACCGGCTTGATGCTGGGCATGGAGGCGAGCATCTCCTGTTGGTTGCTGGCGAGCGCCTGGATGGTGTCCAGCGATTTGCTCTCCAGGGCCAACTGGCGACTCAGCAGGTCGACCTGCTCGAGCACGGCGCGCACAGATTCCTTGCCGTGGCGGAAAGCGGCCAGTTCGGGGTGGGCCTCATGGCCGCCAACCCCGCCGTTCCAGACTTCTTCGTCGATGGGATCCATGCCGAACAGCACACGGTGAATGCCGGCATCGCGCTCCTGGATGTTGGCGAGTACCTTCGACATGGTGCTGAACTGATCGTTCAACTGGGCGTATTTGAGCTCCATCTGGTCGATCTCGCGGAGCAACTCCTGTTCGCGGGGCGATGGAAAGTACGTGTAAAGCACGGACAACATGACCACGGAGGTCACCATCACTGCGGAAAAAAAGCCAAAAAACTGTAAAATCCGGGTTTTAAGGGGGACAATAACCTTTTCGTATGAAAGGGTTTGTGTGTTGTAGACAAACTTCTCTTTTCTGCCCATAAGGGTGGTGTTGGCTCGGCAACGGCAACGGGAAACGATTAAACGTACAAATGCAAAAGAGATGTAGTATTCCGAGGTGTAACCTGTTCAAGATCAGGGGGATTAAAGTTTCGGATGACCCACTGTTTAGTACCTGTCGCCAAGTCGGTTAAGACGCCCCCTGCCTTTGCCGGGGGAATCGATTGAGCGCAAATCTATTGCGAATTTCTCTTTTGGCAAAACAATTTTGTTAATGTTTATCAAAAAACGTCGTCTGGCGGCCCAAAACAAACAAGTTATTCACATTTTGGACGTCGTTCAGGCCTCCATATCCTCTGCCAGGTCAAGGATCATGATTTTTTGCCAGATTTTCTGGGCCATTCCCTGGTTGAGCGATTCGAGGTCGTTGACGGCGGAGAGCACCACCGGGTCGTCCATATCCTGGGCGAACAGGGCAGCGATCTTGCTGTTGAGGGCCAGCAGTTCGGAGCAGTAGTCCAGGTACCGGGTGAGTTCATATCGGTTGAGGGAGCGCGCGGGTGACGACCGGGTTTGCACGTGCTGGGTGAGCAGGCTGGCAGGATCCTTGGTGAGTTGGTGCATGTCTACCACGTGGGCGATGCTGCGCAGCCGATGCAGGGCCTTGAGTGCCAAACGGCGTTTGATGCGCGTTTCGAGGCCGATCAGAAACACCAGGGCGAGGCCCAGAAAAATCAGTTCATTGATGGCCGCTTCGGTGGCCTGCAGCAGGTCCGAAATATCGTCGGTGCGGAACGAAAAGCGTTGAGTCAGGACGAGGATGGCGCCGATGGCCACAAACACCAGCAGGCCGGTGGCAACCAGCACGGCCAGCCGCATGGGCCAGATGGGGCGGCCGCAGCGTTCGGCCAGGGCTTCCATGCCGGCGGCGAGCTGCCGGAACTCGATGCACACCTGGCGGAGGCCCGATGCGGGGAAGCGCTCGGCGACCCGATTCTCCAGGGTATCAATGGTATCCAGAATTTTATCGGCGCGCAAGCGCGTGAACCGGCCGTTCTTGTCCGGCCCGGCGTTGCGGAGGAAAAACCCATTTGTCCAGGTCATGGCGGTGCTGTTTTCCGGATGGATGGGGTGGGTCAGTACTGTTTCAGTCCCACCGCGTAATACATGTCGAGCATGCCTTTGTTCTTCGCGGCCACCTTGCCCCGGTGCTGCCATTCGAAGGCGTATTGGGCGAGCCGGTAGGCGTCGTCACTCACATTCACCCGGCCCGGGTCGCAGCTTTGCTCCATGCGGGCGGCGAGGTTTACGGTGTCGCCCCAGATGTCGTAGGCAAACTTGGTTTGTCCTACCACGCCGGCCACCACGGGGCCGGTGTGTATGCCGATGCGGGCTTCGAAGAAGGGCAGCCCCTGCGACTGCCGGATGGCCTTGAGTTCGAGCAGAAAATCCTGCATCTCGAGCCCGGCGCGGATGATGTCAGCCGGGTTGTCGTTGTGGTCGGACAGGCCGCTGGCGCACAGGTAGGCGTCGCCGATGGTTTTTATTTTTTCAATCCGGTACTTGCCGATGATGCGGTCGAAGTTGGAGAAGCAGTGGTCGAGTTCCTGCACCAGTTGTTCAGGTGTGAGGCGCTCGGAGAGGTTGGTAAATCCGGTGAAGTCGACGAACATCACCGACGCCTGGTCATATTTCCGGGCGGCGACCTTGCTTTTGACCTTCAGTTCTTCGGCGATGGCGGCGGGCAGGATGTTGAGCAGCAGTTTGTTGCTGCGCTCCTGCTCGGCCTCGATCTGGGCTTTGCTGCGCATCAGCTGGTTGGCAGTGCGTTTTTTGGCGCGGAAGCGCAGGTAGAACAGCAGGGCGATCACCAGCGAGAAGCCGACCACCAATGCCAGTATGTTGCGCAGGGCCTCGCTTTCCTGTCGCGCCAGCTCGGCCTCGGCCAGCGCGGCCTTTTTTTCCTGCAGTTCTTTTTCCTGCTGTTCCTGGATGAAGCGGGTGGCCAGCTGCTCCTTGGTGAGGTTGTCCACCAGCGAGGATTTGAATCGGGCCACGGAGTCCAACTGCTGTTTTTCCTGTGAGATTACCGACAGTTCTTCCTCTTTCTGCGTCAGCACCTCCTGCGTTTGCTCCTGCACTTGCTGAAGGCGGGCTTCCGTTTCGGTGAACCGCGACGCATACGCCTCGCTTTGCCCGGTGAGTTCCTGCAGGCGGGTGCGCAGGCGCTGGTTTTCGCTCTGCAGGTCGGCCAGGCGGGCCTCCTGCCGGGGGTTGCCCGTGGCGCCTCCGGCGCCGGCCGCTTTTTTCAGGTAGTTGATCTCTTCCACGCTCCAGCGCAGGGCGTCCGACAGGTTGTTTTTGCGCTCGGCCATACCCCGAAGTTGTTCGAGCGAGCCCACCACCACGCTCGTCAGGCCGTAATTCCGGCCGCTCTGCCAGGCCGCTTCAAAGCGCTCGGCCGCGTCCGTCGGGCGTCGGGCGGCCAGCGACGCCTGCCCGCTGAGGTACAGGGCTTCCGCCTCGATGCGCTTTTCGCCCAGCTCGGTGGCCAGGTTGCTGGCGTTGTAGGCGTAGGTGGCGGCTTTAGACGGGTTGGACGAGAGGTATTTTTTCGCCAACTCGTGGTACAAGGTCATTCTGTCGGTCTTGGTGGTTTCCGGCTTGCGCAGCCGCGCCTCCATTTCCGCGGGCGACTGCGCGCGCAAACACAGCAACGGAACGCCCAGCGCCACGATCAAAGACAACAAGAATTTCGGATTACTCATATAAGGCGGTGATTGGAGGATGATGATGCAAGAAAAAATTTTGCCATAAAAACGCAAAGTTCGTGGTTTTTATTCGACACACAGCATCCGGCCGGTATTTTAATCCGGAATGGCCGGCTGTCAAATTTGTCCTACTTTTGTCCGGCCTTAACCACGGATGCAACATGATCGTCAAACCTTTTCAAGCGTTATACCCCAATTTCAACTTCATCGCTTCTCCGGATTCCTTCTGCGCCGAAGCAAAAAACGCCTACCGGGAGTTTTACGAAAACAATTTTTTCGAAACGGCGCCCCAGGAGGCCCTCTACATTTATCAGATTGAAAATGAAAACGGCAAACATCTGGGGTTGGTGGGCTTGAACGCCTTGTCCGATTTTTTTGACGGAAAGATCAAAAAACACGAGAAGACGCTCAGTGAAAAGGAGCAGCAGCAAATGCAAATTTTCCTGAAGTGGCACGCCATCCTCAAGCCGGTGCTGCTCACCCACCAGCCGGTACCCGAAATACAAGACTGGATGCGCCGCTTCACCACCCAAAACGCGCCGTTGTACACCACCTATTTCGAACGGGAAGCCGAAACCCACCGGATGTGGGCGGTCACCGACGGGCAGGATATCCACGCCATCCAGGAGGCCTTCCGGCGGCATGTGCCCTGCACATACATCGCCGACGGCCACCACCGCACCTCCACCATGGCCTTGCTGTTCGAGCGCATGGGCGACCCCAACGAGCTCAACCTCGACCTCAGCAACCTGTTCTGCGCCTACTTCGCCGCCGACCAGCTGGAAATACTCGACTACAACCGCGTGGTGGAGGGCCTCTCCGAGGTCAGCCCCATCCGTTTCATGGCCAGCCTCTCCCAATTGTTTGACATTGAACCGCTCGACCAGCCGGAAAAGCCGAGGGCCAAACACGAGCTCACCCTGTACCTGTACAAAGAATGGTACCGGTTGCGCTGGAAACAAAGCGTACTTGACCGATACAACACCGGCGCCATCCTGCTCGACGCCACCCTGCTGAATGAGTGGGTGCTGGGCGACATTTTCGAAATTCGCGACGTGCGCAACGACGTTCGCATCCAGTACGTGGAAGGCAAAAAGGGGCTCGACGGCATCCGACGGCTGGTCAACGATGAAGACCACCGCGTGGGCTTCATGCTGTATCCCGTGTCTTTCGACGATATGATGGCGCTTGCCGACGCCGGCGAGAGCCTGCCGCCCAAAAGCACCTACTTCGAGCCGCGCCTGCGCAGCGGGCTGTTGGTGAAGGTGCTGGATGCATGAGGGCGCACCCGGCAACCAAAACCGCCGCCATGAATAGTCTGTCCCGATCCGCTTTGTCCTGGTTGTTCGTTTTTTGTACGACCCTGGCCGCCGCCCAGACGGTCGACTGCACGGCTGTTCCGGACACCACAGCGGTTGCCGTTGGCGCCGCCTTTGTGCTCCGGCTGGGTGCCCCGCCTTCAGCCACCCCGCCCGGTGAGCCCGATTTTGAGACGTTTTTTGCCGGTTTTGACCGCGAGAACCTCCTGGGCGCCGGCGAATGGACAGCCGCCCCGACCGGCGGATGGCAAAGATCGCTGCAGTTGATCACTTTCGACACCGGACTGCTCACCCTGCCGCCCCTGCGCATCCCCCTGCCCGACGGCAGCGATTGCCGCACGCCTGCCGTTGTCTGCCATGTGTATGCGCCGCCCGGACCCACCGACCCGGCGGACCTGGCCGACATCCGCGACATCCACCGCACGCCGCCCTCCTGGCTCGATTACCTGCCCTGGCTGGGGCTTTTTGGGGCGCTTTTGCTGATCCTGGTAACGGCCTTCCTGCTCCGGCGGGCCTTTCTTCGAAAAAAAGTCCGGGAACGCGCCGCACCTGAACTGCCCCCGTCCGTGTGGGCCAGTCGCCAGCTCGATGCCCTGGAAAAAACCGCACCCTGGCAACGCGGCGATGTGGCCGGGTATTACACAGACCTTAGCCGGATTCTCCGCACGTTCATCGAGCGCCAAACGGGAGTGCCTGCTTTGGAGGCCCCGCCGGCAGAGTGGGCCGGACGTTTGCCGGAATCGGTGCGGCCGACCGTCGACGTCTTTTTGGACACGTGCGACCTGGCCAAGTTTGCCCGCCATACCCCCCCGCCCGAGGCACACCCTCGGGCGCTCCACACGGCCCGCGCGCTGGTGCGGCTGCTCACCCCGGAAAAAAAGGAGGAATCATGAGTTTGTGGTTCGCCGATCCAGGCTGGTTGCTGTTGTTCGTGCCGCTGCTGCTGGTGGCCTGGAGAAGCCGTCGCCACGTCCAGGCTCATTTCGCTCTGCCCTTTGAGCCGAACGCCACAAACGGTTATTCGTGGCGCACCCGCGTGCACCCCTGGCTGTCCAGGCTGCCCTGGCTGGCCCTTATCCTGCTAGTGCTCGCCATGGCGCGGCCGCAACGGCGGTGGCAGGAGGAGCGGGTGACCTCGGAGGGCATCGACATTGCGGTGGCCATGGACATCTCGCCGAGCATGCTCAGCAAGGACTTTTCGCCCGACCGCCTCACGGTGGCCAAACGCGTGGCCGCGGAGTTTATAGACAAACGCCCCCACGATCGCCTGGCGGTGGTGGCCTTCTCCGCCGGTGCGTTCACCCAGTGCCCCCTCACCATCGACCACGAGGTGGTACGGAGCGCCCTCGGCAGCCTGGAGGTTGGGCGCCTGGAAGACGGCACTGCCATCGGGATGGGCCTGGCCACCGCGCTCAACCGGCTCAAGGACAGCCGCTCACCCAGCCGTATCGTCATCCTGATCACCGACGGCGAGAACATGGGCGGTTACATCAGTCCGGAGCAGGCCACGGAGCTGGCCGTCGACCTGAGCGTGCGGGTGTACACCATTGGCGTCGGCACGGAGGGCATTGTGATGTCGCCAAGCTCCCGCAACTTCGACGGTAGTTACAACTTTTCCCCGCGCCCGGTCAAATTCAACACCGAATTGCTGGAAAACATCGCCGCGCGCACAGGCGGCCGGTTTTTCCGGGCCCGCAGCGGTGCCGATTTGGAGGCCATTTACGCAGACATAGATCGCATGGAAAAAGTGGAAATCGAGGTCGGCAAGGAAGCGCGGCATCAGGATTATTTCGGCTGGCTGATCGCCGGAGCATTGTTATTGCTGGCCCTGGAGGCCATGTTGCGGTGGCTGGTGCTGCGCAGTATCTGGCTTTGAGGCAAAAGAGGTCGTTGGAATATCACATAAACAACCGAAAATGACAAAATTGCACCCTGTTTTTTTTGCCCCGCTGCTGCTCTTGCTGGTCGTGGCGGGAAAAGCCCAGGATCTCGAACCGAGGGCTTACGTTTGGGTGCCGGTGCAGGCAACCTTTTTGGTAGCCGGATACGGTTACTCCCATGGTGGCGTGCTGACAGACCCTACCGCTCCGGTACAGGACCTTCAGGCGACCCTGAACGCGCCGTCCGTCGGTGCCGGACATGTATTCTCCTTTATGGGCAATACCACCCAGGTGTCGGCGTCCGTTCCATTTGCGTGGGCGGGGGTTTCCGGATCGGTTCAGGGCAGTGCCCAGAGCGTTTCACGGACCGGATTCGGCGACGCGCGGTTGCGGATATCGACCTTATTGATCGGGGCGCCGGCCATGTCGGCGCCCGACATCGCGAAGGCGCCACGCAAAACCATTTTCGGCGCAAGCCTGTCCATCATTGCGCCCACAGGTCAGTATTTCCCTGAAAAACTGATCAACCTGGGGGTTCATCGCTGGTCTTTTAAACCGGAATTGGCTCTCTCCCAACCGGTGGGTAAACGCTGGCTGGTCGACGTGTACGCCGGGGTGTGGTTTTTTACCAAAAACAAATCCTATTACCCGGGCAATTCGGTTCGGGAACAAGATCCGATGGGCGCCTTTCAGGCACACGTCAGCTACAACATCACCCGCCGCATGTGGGCGGCGATTAATTTGACTTATTACGCCGGCGGCATCACGACGGTGAACGGCGTGCAATCGGACGACAGGCAGGATAATTCGCGCATAGGCGGCACACTGGTCGTTCCGGTGAAAAAACGCCATTCCGTGAAATTCGCATTCAGCACAGGGGCTGTCATCCGCAGCGGGGCAGATTTCACAACGGTCTCGGTCGGTTGGCAGACGTTCTTCATGGGCAAGCCTAAAAACAAGTAGCTCAGACCTTTTTGGGGTTCTAAACCCTGAAGTTGACGTGCCGTTTTATTAAAAGTTGACCATCAGGTTGGAATAAAAAATACCGCCGTTGCCACCCACCGGCATGGGCAGCGACAGGCCACCCACGGGGCTGTTATTTACATGCAGGTATTCAAAATTCCAGCGGAGGGAATGCGTTTTTTTAGGATACCAGTTGAGCCCAACCCGAACGTCGGACGGATCGCCGTATTCACCGTACACCTGGCTCCAGGTGGTATACAGTTGCAGTGATTGGGGGAAAATCATGGCGGAGGCCTGCAACTGCAATCCGTTATCCAGGAATTCATTGCGTTCGATCATATCCAGCCCCTTTCCATTCAGGTTATCCACCTGACGCCAGTAGAATTCCCCCTCCAGGGCTAAACCTTTGTATTTTGCGCCGGCGTCGAAGCTGATCATCTGGTAGGTAGCCTTTTCCACTTGAATGCCCGGGCCGAAAAGGTTTGGTGCGAAGATGACACTACCGTCGGATAGACGGATGGCCACGTTTTCAAAGGCTTCAGAGGTCGGTACTCCCTGCTTGTCTTCCTTGCTGTGGCTGTAGTGTCCGGCCAGGCGGGTCGCCACATTTTGGTGGTTTTCGAAGTCGCCAAAATTGTTGTTTAATCCGTATTCACCCGTTGTAGGATGCCAGACGAGGGCAGCGGAGAAGGAGTTGAAACCGTCGTCCAGTTGTCCGGCGTCGATGCCCAGTTGGCTGAGGTTGTTGCCGATCATCACCATGTAGTTCAGCCGATCCGTAGCGTTTCCCCTCACCATGACCCCCGTGGTATAGGAAGGCCGGAAGAACTCGTCGGCAATCAGTCGATTATCGACCGTATTCCAGAACGGAAAGCTACCCTCCGTGCTGCGCACACCCGGCAGTGAAATGATGCCGCCAACGAAGGTGAAGTACTTGTTCAGCTCGTAGCTCAGGTTTCCGGCCACGACCACCTGGGCGGTTTGCCCCTGGGCTGTGTTGTTGGTCCAGACATAAAACAGGTAACGGAACCGCGGGTCGAGGAACCACCCGAGAAACTGGAGGTTCACCTTGTTCACCTGGAGATCCTGTCGGCGGTCGATGGTGGTCGTGTCGCCAAACGCATTCACATACTGCTCGTCCAGGGGTTGCTGGTTGAGGTAGCGCAGGTAGGAAAAGATCTTGAAGTTGACCGCGCCTTCGGGCGTGTTTACGATCCGAAACCCTGCATTAGGGTGATAGGAGCCGAAGGTGTCTGTGCCGGCCTTTTTATCCTGCGCATGCAGGGCGGAGTGGCCAAACAGGAGGGAGAACAATGCGCAAAAAATGACTTGCCCGAGCCGTGCGGGTAAAAAGGGTAAGGTGTTCATACAATAGGGTTTTAAAGGTGAAATGGGTGCCTGCTGCGAAGTTAGCCAGGCCCGAACAAAAATGTCCGAAAAAACAAACAGGATCCGGGAAACCCCGGATCCTGTCGAATTTAAAACTACTGGGTAGTCGGCGTATCTTATTCAAAGATGTACCGGATGCCCACCTGCATCTGCCAGCGCGAGCTGCGCAGGCCGTTGTCGTCCAGGCGGCCGTTGCCTTCCCAAGCCTCGACACCGTCGATCAGGTCGGGGTTGATGGAGTACTGCGGCGTGGTGTTGGCGCCGGTGGTGTTGTTGCGCAGCGTCAGCAGGTTGTACGACTGGAAGCTGCCGACCTGGCGGCGCAGGCCCCATTCCTGATTCAGGAAGTTGGTGAAGTTGAAGATATCAAACGTGAACTGCAGGGTGTTGCGTTTGCCGTTGGCCATGTCGAGGTAAAAGTCCTGGGTGAAACGCAGGTCGATAACGAACTCCATCGGCTCCTTGCCGCTGTTGCGCTCCACGTAGTCGCCGCGGCGGTCGTTGAGTTCGTCGTGGTCGGAGATGTACTTGTCCAGCAGCGCCCACTGTTGGTCCGGCGTGTAGGTCTGGCCTTTGTAGGTCAGGTTTACGAGGGGAATCTGGTCCTGGGACTCGGGGACAAACACGAGTTCGTTGTTGTTGAAGCCACCGTCGTCGACGAAGTTAAAGTTGTTGGCGCCCACCACATAGGTGTAGTAACCGCCGGTTTGGGCATTGAAGTTGAAAGACAGGTTGGAGCGCATGTGCTTCAGGTACTCGATGCCGTAGCCGAACTGGCCGAAGATGCGGTGGCCGGGCGAGAAAGTCGAGCGGGCAGGATCGCTTTCGAGGTTACGGCCCGGTACGTTGTAGTAGCCCCGCCACTGGGAGTTGTTCTGCGACGAGGTGAGGTCGAACAGGGAGTACGACTCGCCGTAGGAGTAGGAGAGCATACCGGAGAAACCGTTGGTGAAGTTTTTCGACAGGCTGGCGACGGCGTTCCAGGAGTAGCCTTTGTCGGTATTGCTGGCCAGCATGATGTAGTTGTACTTCGGCGCCAATACCTTGTCGCCAAAACCAGGGTCGGTGCCTTCAAACAGCGGGCGGTCGTCCGGGCCGGCGCCGGTGAGGAAGCGCGTGGGCTGCTGGAGGTTCACGTTCTGGTAGCGGACATCCTGAATGGTTTTGGAGAAGATGCCCTCCACCGTACCGATAAGGCCCCAAGGCAGCTTGCGGTCGTAGGCAAGGTCGAGTTTCATCACTTGCGGCAGTTTGAAGTCTTCGGCAAAGAGGTCGATCTGGCCGCCCGGCCTGGGGTTGTTGAGGTCTACGTCGAGGATCGGGTTGCCCATGGCGTCGAACGCCACCGGCTGCAGGTTCACATCGGGCTGGATAGCCACGTTGTTGCGGCTCACGCTGCTGATGTTCAGACCGTAGTTGTTGTACGCGCCACCCGGCCAAACCAGGGGGATACGGCTGGTGAACACGCCGATACCACCGCGGAGTTGGTTCATTTTCTTGCCGTTGATGTCCCAGTTAAAGCTCAAACGGGGGGAGAACATCACCTGGGTTTTCACGAACTGGCCGGTACGGGCGCCCTGAAGGTCCCATACGGAGTCGAGTACCGGCACGTCGTTGTCGTTGAAATCCTGGTTCACGGGCACGTCGGTGGGCCAGAAGGGCAGGTCTACGCGCAGGCCGCCGGTCAGTTTCAGGTTCGGCGTGGCCTGGTATTCGTCTTGCAGGTAGATACCCAGGAGGGTCTGTTTGAATTCGGCGATGGCCTCGGAGTCGTCGCCCACCACGTTGTCCACCTGAGAGAAGCTGTGGCTGTAGCGGCTGGCCGGCTGGCCGGAAAGGAAGCGTTGCACGCCCGTTTCACCGGTGGTGGTGTTGTTGTTGAAGTTGTAAGCGCCGTAGTTGTCGCGGATGAAGAGGTTGCCGGCGTCGTACATTTCGAGGTTTACGCCGAACAGGGCCGAGTGACGGCCTTTGTACAGCGTCACGTCGTTGGTGATGGTGATCACGTCCTGGTTCAGCAGGTTGGCCGTGGAGAACGTTTCGGCGCCCAGGTTGATGTTGCCGTTGGGGCCGTCCTGGATGGTCACTGAGGGGAAGGGGTTGCCGTCGGGGTCGCGGTCGTCGCGCACGAAGGTGGCGCCGATGGTCAGCTTGTTGGACAGGTTATCCGTAAACAACGCGCTCCACTCCAGGGCGGAGGAGTTGGTGGTGGACACGAAGGTCTCCGAGCCGTTGAGGAAGTTGATGGCGTTTGCGTTCGAACGGCGGGCCTCCAGGTTGTCGGCGTGCACCAGCGAGTGGCGGATGCTCAGGCGGTGGCGCTGGTTGATGTTCCAGTCGATCTTGGCCAGGAACTTTTCGCTGTTGAGGAACGAGGTGTTGTTGTCGTAGGTACCGATGTCGTAACCGTACAGTTCGTCAAATCGTTCGCGGATGAGTTCCAGGGTGTCGGCGGTGGTTGCGCCCAGGTAGTTGTTGAAGTCAAAGGGGTTGGGCGTCTCGTCGCGCTGGATCTCGGCGTTCAGGAAGAAGAACACCTTGTCTTTTACGATCGGGCCGCCGATGCGGGCGCCGTAGGTCTGCGCGCTGAAGTCGGCCAGTTTGGATCGCTGGTCGTCTTCCAGATCAAGGCCCGGGGTTTTGCCGGCCAGGTTTTCGTTGCGGAACAGGTAGTACGCCGAACCTTCGATCTCGTTGGTTCCGGAGCGCGTAACGGCGTTGATGGCGCCGCCGGCGAAGCCCGACTGGCGGATGTCGAACGGCGCTACCGCCACGGTGAACTGCTCGATGGCGTCGAGCGAGATGGGCTGAACGCCCGTTTGGCCGCCGTTGGTGCCGGAGCCCGAGAGGCCGAACACGTCGTTGTTCACCGCACCGTCCACGTAGATGGTGTTGTAGCGGTTGTTCTGGCCGGCGAGCGAAATGGTAAAGCCGTCGGCGTTTTCGCCGATGTTGGCCAGGGGATTGAGGCGCGCAAAGTCGGCAATGGAACGGCTCAGTGTGGGCGTGTTGTTGATCGTGCGTTCGTCGATGACCGTTTTCTGGCCGTCGGCGTTGCCGTCAAAAATGTCGTTGCGGTTCGAGACCACTTCCACGCCTTGCAACTGAACGTCGCTGCCCGAGAGTTTCATGTTCATCGTCACGCTCTGACCCAGGGTGAGGTACACGTTTTCCTGCACGTACTCCTGGTAGCCGGTGTAAGCCACGGTGACCGTGTAAGGCCCGCCCACTTTCATGTAGGGGATGCGAAAATAGCCTTCCGTGTTGGTGGCACTGCCGTACACCGTGCCCGAAGGAACGTGAACGGCTTTTACCGTGGCGCCGATCAATACTTCGCCAGTGGTTTCGGTCACCTGACCACTGAGGGAAGAAGTTGTAACCCCTTGCGCGTAGGAAGCCGATACGGCAACCGATAACAGCAAGAGCGTCAATGCACTGCGTAAAATCGTAAAGAGATTCATGCAACAGATGGTTTGGTTTGTGAAAAGATACCCATTCGTTGCAAAGGTAATTTGGGCGTGTTAAGCTAATTTTAATTATTCTTTACTGTGTATGTAAATCAAATTTTTATTTGTTAAAAAAAACAATTTTTTATTTAAAATACAATTAATTTACATAAAATTAAAATTATTATAGTTTTGCTATTCTGACTTACCCCTGGCGAGCAGGATGGCACACGGATAACACGGATCGCTTCGCGAACGCGGATTTTACAGATTTTTACTGTTTGAGGGGGAAATCCGTGAAATCCGCGTTCGCGAAGCGATCCGCAGCATCCGCGTGCCATCACCCGCGAGCGGTCAGTATTCAGCTCAAGTCATAACCGTCTTCCGGGCCCTTTTTATCGTCCGCAGCCTCACCTGCCGGCGATCGCAGCACGCCGACCACCAGCACGCCCAACAACAGGGGCACCAGCGCGGAGCAGACGATATACATCAGCGGGGTAGGGTAAAAAAACAGGACGGCTACGGTGCCGAGCAGCGCAGCACTGATGATGGCGACGAGCGAGCGATAGTGCATACCGGGTAATTTTAGCGCAGTTTTTTCATTTCCCGATCAAACACTTCCTCCAGCTGGTTTGCCTTGAGGTTTTTGGCCACAATGATGCGTTCCTTGTTGAGCACGTAGAGTTCGGGCGTGATGTCCACAAAATACTTGGCGTACACTGCCCGGTTGGTGGGGTCGAAAACATTGGTGAAGGTGAAGCCGTTCTTGCGCACAAACGCCTTCCATTCCTCGTCGGTGGTACTGAGGGCTATGCCGTAGAAATCCACGCCCTTGTCTTTCCATTTGCTGTAAATGCGCTGGATTTCCGGGGCGTCTTTCTGGCAGTGTTCGCAATCGGGGCTGAACATGAAAACCACCACTATGGGGGCTTTCATTTCGTAGATGCTTTTGTACTGGCCGTTCACGTCCAGGGCGCGCACATCGGGGCCTTTGCGGCCCAGGAGGCTGGCCTCCATTTCCGAGACGTGTTTCTGGAGGTCGGCGATTTCTTTCGGGTTGCTCCAGAAGGCCAGTTCGGGGGTGAAAAAGTTTTTGACAACGTGCACGTACACCGCCTCTCCGTCCATCACAGAGGTTTTCCCGTTCTCGTAGTTCAGCCCGATCCAGTTGGTGAAAAACTGGAAATATTCGGGGTAAGGCATGACGCGGCGGATGAGCGGATCGGCCACCCGGATGATGGAGTCGGGCTGCTGGGGTGTGAGTTCGGTGATATAACGCTTGAGTTTGTTGCCGATGACGGGCGTACGCAGCAGGCGCGTGTCGGTGAAATCCACGCCGTCCCAGAACCGGTCGCGGTAGTCGAGCAGTCGGCGGAGCGTATCCAAATCGCCGTTGGGCTTTTTGAAGTCGACCGGATCGGGGTTCTGGCCGGCAATTTTAAATTTGGTGTAAAAACTATTCGGGTATTTTTTGAAAGTGTCGTCGAGTTGTTTTTTGCGGGCCGCCACCAGCTGGTCCTGGCGCGCCTTGGCCTGCTCGAACTCCGGTGTGCCGGGTGTTGCTTTCTGGAACAATTCGGATACGGCTTTGGTCTCGGCCTCCTGGGAAGTCTGGAAGCGGAAGTTTTCGTAGAGCAACTCGGTATCGAGGCAGCCGTCTACCGTCATGGTTGCCGGAATCTGGTCGGCCTTGCAACGCAGGGTAAAGTGCTGATCCTGGTCGACGAGCATGGAGAAGTTGCGCTGCCCGGGCAGCAGAAAATAAAAGAATCCGGAGGGCAGGGCCCTTTTGCGCCGCAGGTTGAAGTAGCCCTTGGCGTCCACCTCGGTGGAATCGATGATGTAGGTGCGATCGCCCTGCACAGCCACCAGTTTGGCTTTTCCGGCGGGCAGGCCTTCGACAAAAACTTTAATGTCGGTCGAATCGGTCTGGGCGGAAAGGGCCGCGCCCCAGAGCAAAAACGAAAGAATAGTGTATTTCCACATAACCGGAGTAGCGTTTGGTTGGGTGCAAATTTACCTGGAATGGCCAAAGCGGCGAAAGGTTTAAGGAATTGTTGACAAAATGCAACCCCCCGTTCCTGCGTTTGTCTTTTCAGCGCAATCACATTCTGTTTCCGACACCTTTTTTACTGTGCGTCATGAAAACAATTGGAACCCTTTTCGCCGGTTTGGTACTCTTCTCCGCCGCCATTCATGCCCAAAACGAACGCAAGATCACCATCGAAAAAACGACCGTTGAACCCAGTGGAACGGTTAAAAGCGAGGTGATCGTCAAGACCGGCGAGGATGCCCGACAGTTCGATCTGGAACAGTACCTCGAAGCCCATGAGGACGAAAGCCTGATCATCATCGTCGAACGCGCCAACGGCAAACGGCAATACATCCGCACGGCGCCCGAAGAGGAACTGAGCGATGCCGATTATCTGGACGCGGAAAGTGCGGCGGAAATGGCCATGGCCGAGGCTATGCGGGCGGCTGAAGCGCCGGTATCCCGCGGCTTCCTGGGCGTCAGCCCGTCCGGCGACGACGATCCGTCAAAACCCGGCGTGGCGGTGAAAGTCATCGCCAACAGCGGCGCCGAAAGGGCAGGCCTGCGCAGCGAAGACGTCGTGCTCAAACTGAACGACCAGCAGGTAAGAGCATGGTCGGATATAGAGGCGATTATGTCGGAAACCCACCCCGGGCAACAGATTAACATCCGGTACCGCCCCAAAAACGAATCCAAAGAACGCACCGTCAAGGCGACCCTGACCGCCAAAAGCAACAACCAGCCCGACTGGCAGGTCATCGTCGAGGACGAAAACCTGGGCTGGGGCGAAGTGCAGATCGACGAACGCACCAAGGAAGCTTGTCTGGGTGTGTACTCAGGAGAGGCCGAACAGGGCGCCGAGATCAACGAATTTACCGCCACTTCTGCGGCGCAGTCCGCCGGTATGCAGGTGGGCGACATCATCACCGGGGTCAACGGCGTTGCCGTCAAGAACCACGATGAGCTCTGGAACCAGATCGCCCGGTTCAAAGCCGGCGAAACGGTCGGCATCGAATACCTGCGCGAAGGGAAAACACAGACGGTGAACGTTACCCTCAACCCCTGTGACACACAAAAACAAATCATCCTGCGTTCACCGGATGACTCGGGCGAGGGGGAACTGAGCCGGATGTACATCTGGGACTGGACGAAGGACAACAGGGATTTGCTGCGCAACAGTCAGGTCATTGCCATCCCCCGTGCCGGTGAGGGCGACGTGCCGGTCCGTACAGATCTGGACACGCCGATTCCCGCGGACCGGCAGCTCAAGGTGCGTAATTTTGAATCCACACCGTCTTCCAGCGGTAATCCGGTGACGCTCGGTTTCAGCGCCCCCCCGGTGGCCACCATGGTGACGATTTTCGACGCCGCAGGCCGCCAAATATTCCGCGAAGAGCTCAACAGCTTTTCGGGGTCCTACAACCGCCAGTTCGACCTGAGCGCCCATGCCAACACCACGATCACCTTGCATGTACAACAGGGTGAGTTGGTGTTTATGCAAAAGATGGTGGTGGGCATTTAAGCTACGGCTGCACCCTGTATTTGGAGCTTTTGGGCACCGGGTACTTTTTTACGTATTCCTGCGCCTTTGGCACCAACTCTTTCAACCGCTGGCTCCGCTTGTCCGGGTCGGGGTGGGTGCTGAGGAATTCCGGCATCTGGCCTCCGCCGGAAGCCGCCATGCGCGCCCAGAAGGGAGCGGCCTCTTTGGGATCGTATCCCGCCATGGCCATGAGGTATAGCCCGATCTCGTCGGCCTCCGACTCGTGCTTGCGGCTGAACGGCAGCAGAACACCCGCCTGGGTGGCGACGCCGGCAGCAGCCAGCACCAGGGCCCGGGTTTCACTGGGTTTTTGGGACATGGCCACGTCCAGAGACACCAGTCCCATGGTGGCCAGCAGGCTCTGGCTCATGCGCTCGTTGCCGTGTTTGGCCAGGGCGTGTGCGATCTCGTGGCCCATAACCACCGCCAGCGCGTCTTCGTTTTGCGTCACTTTTAAAATGCCGGTGTACACCGCCACCTTGCCTCCGGGCATACAGAATGCATTCACGGTGTTTTCGTCGATTACATTGAACTCCCACGCAAACTCCCTCAGCTCGGCGGCCTTGCCGGTGGCCCGGTAATACACTTCGACGGCCTCGCGCAGGTCGTTGCCCACGCGGCGGACCAGCTCAACCTCCTTACCCGACTTCAGGGTCTTGCTCTGGCTCAAAAAGCTGCGGTATTCGTTGGCGCTGAGGCTATTGATCGTCTGGGCCGGAATCAGGCTGATGCGTGAACGGTTGGTCATCACCGTTTTGCTGCACGCCGCCAGCATAAACAGCAGGATGAAGCCGGATAACAGGTTTCGTTTCATGGTTGGGTCTGTTTTTATGCAAAATTGATCAATTAACGACAGGATCTAAGCCCAGGGTTTGAATGTTCGGAAAAATTTAACAATTTTTATCCGTAACATTCAATCCAACCAATGCGTCTGGTACTTAATTTTACTTGTAGTATTCATCCTTTATGCTGTTTGACCCATGGCGGGATATTCCTTTACGCGACGCGATCTTTTTCTGAAAGTCTTTCAAAGGCACGGTTTAGCCCTGCTGCCGGAGCCGGCGGCCGCCCCGGCCGCGTCGGCGGGTGTCGAAACGGACGAGACCCCGGTTACCCTCTCCGGCAACCTGACGCCCTACACGGGCCCTTGGGGGTACGAGCAGGCGGCCCACCTGTTGCGCCGCACCACGTTTGGCGTCACCCGATCGCAGATCGGGGACCTGGTTGCCCTGGGCAGCGCCGAGGCGGCACTCAGCCGTGTGCTGGATGTGCCCACCGTGCTGCCCGACCCGCCCGTCAACAACTACAACAACCCAGAATTCACCGACCCGGGCGTTCCTTCCGGGCAGACCTGGGTTAATGCGCCCCTCGACCTCAACAACCCGGAAGCGGAGATTTACCGGGTTGAGAGCTGGCGCGGCTGGTGGACCAACCTCATGGTCGAATCGCCCCCTGATATCCGTGAGAAAATGACCCTGTTCTGGCATAACCACTTCGCTACGCGCACCGAAAATGTGTTGTGGGGCAGGGCTATTTACCAGCACAACCAGTTGCTGCGCCGGCACGCGCTGGGCAACTTCAAAACCCTGGTCAAGGCCGTGACCCTGGATCCGGCCATGCTGGTTTTCCTGAACGGCTACCTGAACGATAAGGCGGCGCCCGATGAAAATTACGCACGCGAACTGCAAGAGTTGTTTACCGTGGGCAAGGATAACCCCGACCATTACACCGAAGACGACGTCTACCAGGCGGCACGCGTACTCACCGGCTGGCGCATCAACTTCCTCAACGCTACGTCTTTTTTCAACCCCCTGGCGCACGACATCGGCCAAAAACAATTTTCAGCCTATTACAACAACACCGTCATCCAGGGCAGCCTGAACAGCAATACCGAACTGGACGCCCTGCTCTACATGATCTTCCAGAAAGACGACGTAGCGCTTTTCCTCTGCCGAAAGCTCTATCGCTTTTTCGTCTATTACAAGATCGATGCCGACGTGGAAACCAACATCATCCAGCCCCTGGCGCAGATTTTCCGCAGCAACAACTACGAAATCCGGCCCGTGCTGGAGACCCTGCTCGGCAGCGAGCACTTTTTTGACGCCTACAACAAGGGTTGTTACATCAAAACGCCGCTCGACCACATTGTCGGTACCTTGCGCAACTTCAACCTCGCCATCCCCGGTTCGACACTTTATGACGAGTGGCTCATGCGCACCTCCCTGAACTACGTGGCCAATGCCCTTCAGATGTTGCCGGGCGACCCGCCCAACGTGGCCGGCTGGCCCGCCTACCGGCAAGCGCCCGCTTTTTACCGGTTCTGGATCACGGGCGACACCCTGCGCAACCGCAACCTGATCACCGACGCCCTCACCCTGGCATACATCCCCGCCGGCAATGACCAGCTGCGGATCGACCACATCGCCTTCGCCGCCCAGTTCGACAATCCAGGTGATCCGAACGCACTGCTCGACGACACCCTGCGCCTCCTACTGCCCATGCCCATCTCCGTCGGTAAAAAGACGCTGCTGAAGAGCATTTTGCTTTCGGGGCAGGCCAACGACGCCTACTGGACGGTCGCCTGGCTCGAATACGTGAACAACCCCGGCAACCCAATGGCGCGCGATACCGTCTGGTACCGCCTGTCTTTCCTGCACAAATACATCCTGAATCTCCCGGAATACCAATTAGGTTGATATGAAAAGACGCCATTTCCTCCAATATGCCGGCCTCACTGCCGGCGCTGCCGCCTTTCCTTTTCAGGGTTTTTCGGTCAACACCATGCCCAGGCTGCCCCTGCTGCGCGTGCTGGCCGGGGCCGGCAACCCCTACAACCGCGTCCTGGTGCTCGTGCAACTCACCGGCGGCAACGATGGCCTGGCCAGCTTCATCCCGCTGGATCAGTACGCCAACCTTGCCAACGTGCGCGCCAACATCCTCGTCCCGGAAAACAAGGTGCTCGGCCTCAACGGGGTGCCCGACAGCGGTTTCCACCCCAAAATGACCCACCTGCGCGACCTGTTCAACGACGGGCTGATGTCCATTGTCCAAAATGTCGGATACCCCAACCAGGATTATTCCCATTTTCGCTCGACCGACATCTGGATGTCCGGCTCCGATGCCGACGAGTTTCTCGAAACAGGCTGGCTGGGGCGCCAACTCCAGTCGGAATACCCCGACTACCCGGATGGCTTCCCGAATGCCGATATGCCCGACCCGCTGGCCATCCAGATCGGGGCCGTTATCTCTCTGGCCCTCATGAGCAGTGCCGGACCCATGGGCTTTGCCATCAGCGACGCCGCAGCGTACTACCAGTTCATCAACGACCTGGTGGAGCCTGCGCCCAACTCGCCTTATGGCGACGAGTTGAGCTTCATTCGCCTGATCGCCCAGCAGGCGCAGTTGTACTACAACTCGATCAAGGACGCGGCCGGCAAAGGACGCAACCTGTCGAACAAATACCCTGTTTCCGGGGAAAACGTGCTGGCCGACCAGCTCAAGATCGTCGCCCAGCTCATCGACGGCGGATTGAAAACCCCCGTGTACATCGTATCCCTCGACGGCTTCGATACGCACAGTGAGCAGGTAGACGCTACCTTCGGAAATACTGAGGGTGTACACGCCGACCTGTTGTTCAAATTGTCGGAAGCCGTCGGCGCCTTTCAGGATGACCTGCACAAACTAGGCCACGCCGACCGGGTGGCGGGCATGACCTTTTCCGAATTCGGACGCACCATCGCCTCCAACGGCAGTCTGGGTACCGACCACGGCGCTGCTGCCCCCCTATTCGTTTTCGGCGCCCGTGTGATTCCCGGCGTGATTGGCGCCAACCCGGAAATCCCGTCCGATGTAAACCCGTCGGAGGACCTGCCGATGCAGCACGACTTCCGCTCGGTGTACGCCAGCGCGCTCAAGGACTGGTTCGGGGTGGCCGACCCCGAGGATATTCTGTTCGATCAGTACGACATCTTGCCCATTTTCAAGGCGCCGTCTACAGGCACCCACGCCTCGGCATCTACGATCGGCATGTCGGCGCGCAACTTCCCGAATCCGTTCCGGGGGTTTACCACCATCGCTTTTACCCTGCCGTCGGCAACGCGGGTGCGCATAGACGTCATGGACGCACAGGGCCGACTGCTGGACACCGTCGCCGACCGGCACTTCGACGCAGGAGACCACCAGGTTCCTTATCGAAACCCGCAACTGCCCGCCGGGCAGTATGCCTTCCGGCTACAGACCCCGGGCGGCGTGCTGAGCCGGCAGATGGTGGCGTTTTAGGGGATCGAATATAGATCAACTACCAACGCGCAATCTGCATTTCCAAATAAAATCTTGAACGAGACGCTACCGATAGGATGACTCAAAGCCCAATGTTGTCAACTTATCGTAAAAGTAATGTTATGAAATTATCTACAATGAAACCAGATATTTATTTTTAGCCGCTAACTACGCGAATTAACGCTAATGCGTGGAATGCGCGGCAGAAACGGGTCATTTTTGCCTCCGTTGGCGTTTTACGCCTGGCCGCTCGCCCCGCCATTAAAAACAATTTGTTTTTAAAAGGACAACTCCGTACCTTTGCCTACTCAACCCTGGTTGATCATGGCGAAATCAAAACCCAAAGGTTCGCGCAAAAAAGACAAGCCCCACGACGCGGTGTTCAAAACCTTTTTCGGGGATGTGGGGATTGTCCGAAACTACCTGGCGCATTACACCGGCCCGGAGGTATACCGGCACATTGACCTGGCTGCGTTGCGCAAGTGCGACACGGCGTTTGTCGGCGGGCGCTTCGGGGTGTCGTTCAGCGACATGGTGTACGGACACCGGCGCGCCGGTTCGGCTGTTGTTTTTGTTTGAGCACAAAAGCTATGAACCAGAGCATCCGGTGTAATTGCAACTGCTGGACTACATGTTGCAGCTTTGGGAAGACGACCTGCGGAACGGGCGTTCGCTTTTTCAAACCTTAACCCTTTACATCTACATCGTAAGCGGTATGTCACAAGGAGAAATTAAAACGCTGAGCACCCAGCTCTCCGAGGCGGAGAACAGTTGGGTAGACGCCATTCCCGAAATTTTCGGCGAAAAATGGAAACGGGCGGGTTTGCGAAAGGGGCGCAGACAGGGGTTTAAAAAAGGCGTTGAAAAAGGTATCGAAAAAGGGCGGGAAGAGGCGTTTGAAGAGATCGTCAAAAAGATTCTTCTCAAGTTCCCGCAGTGGAGCGACGCTGAGGTGGCGGCGTTTTTGGATGCGGAGGAAGGGTATGTCAAGCAGTTGCGGCGGACCTTGGAAGAGGACGTATAATAAGTCGAAAAAACTGGCATTTATCCAATTAAAATTTTTAAAATCGACGTTAATCGACAGGATAGTTTGAGTCCCAATGTCTTCAACGTAGCGCAAAAGTAGTGTTAAGCGTTTTGCTTTTGCAACACTGCTTTTGCGCTACGTTGAAGACATTGGGCTCAAAGCCATCCTATCGGTTAACGTCTAACGCCTCGAAACAAACGCTGGAGGCGGTTCCAAAACGCAGGCGGTTTTATTTGCCGCTGCCCTCCGAGAGATTTTTCATCACCTGATCCAGGTTGAAGCTGGCCGGTTTCATGCGGGGCGGGTAGTTTTTGAACGACTGCAACCACTCGCCCACATAAGCTTGTGCGGGCACCAGAAGGAACACGCGCTCGAAGCGCCAGCGCTCATAGTCGATGCCCTCTTCGTCGGCCCGCTCGAAGGGATCGCCGCGCAGGGTGAACAGTTTGGGCGTACGCAGGGTTATGAAGGGGTCCTGCCACACGTCGAAGCTCTCGGCCCGTTGCTCCATGAAGTGCAGTTTCCATTGGTTGTAGCGCAAGCAGGCCAACTCGCCCCCATCGGTCCAGTACAAAAACTCCCTGCGGGGCCATGCGCCCACGCTGGCGGAGTCGCCTTTGAGGTAGGGCATCAGGTTGTACCCGTCGAGGTGTACGTTGTACGTTTTGTTGCCCGCTTTAAAGCCTTTGAGCAGGTTGGCCTTCACATCGCCACCGCCGGCTGCGGCCACCAGCGTGGGCATCATGTCTTCGTGGGCGCACACTTCGTTGATGATGGTGCCGGGCTTGATCACCCCGGGCCAGCGGATCACGCAGGGTACGCGGTATGCGCCTTCGTATTGGGTGTTCTTTTCACCGCGGAAGGGGGTTGTGCCGCCGTCGGGCCAGCTCATGACCTCGGCCCCGTTGTCGGTGGCGTACATCACGATAGTGTTGTTGGCAATGCCCAGGTCGTCGATGGCTTTCAGGATTTGACCCACGTGCATGTCGTGCTCCACCATGCCGTCGGGGTAAATACCCAGTCCGGTTTTATACTTGGCTTCCTCACGCAGGTGGGTGAAAACGTGCATACGCGTGGTGTTGTACCAGAGGAACACCGGTTTGCCGTCGCGCACGTTTTTCTTCATGAATTCGATGGCGCGCTCGGTAACGTCGTAGTCCACCGTTTCCATGCGTTTTTTGGTCAACGGGCCGGTGTCTTCCACCTTTTGGCCGCCCTTGCCGTCGGCATAGCTGTGGATCACGCCGCGCGGCCCGAATTTCTTCTTGAACTCAGGGTCTTTGGGGTAGTCCGGATTTTCCGGCTCTTCCTCCGCGTTGAGGTGGTACAGGTTGCCGTAGAACTCGTCGAACCCGTGGGCGGTGGGCAGGTGCTCGTCGAGGTCGCCCAGGTGGTTTTTCCCAAACTGACCACACATGTAGCCCAGGGGCTTGAGCATTTCGGCGATGGTGGGGTCTTCCTTGGAAAGCCCTTCCTTGGCGCCGGGCAGACCCACTTTGAGCAGGCCGGTGCGGATGGGCGACTGGCCGGTGAGGAAAGCAGCACGTCCGGCCGTGCAGCTGTTCTGGCCGTACCAGTCGGTGAACAGGGCGCCCTCCCGGGCGATGCGGTCAATGTTGGGGGTTTTGTACCCCATGGTGCCCAGGTTGTACGCACTAATGTTGTACCACCCGATGTCGTCGCCCCAGATGATGACGATGTTAGGCTTCTGCTGGCCCATGGCGGCGCCGGCGATCAGCCAAAAGGCACATACCGCGATCAGCGATTTGAATTGGTTTTGCATTCGTGTTTGTTTTGAAAGGTGAACGAAAAAATACTGACAAAGATTAGGATATCCTATTGAAAATAATTCCGCAAAGGAAAGCAATCCGGAAAGAACACCGGGTGCTTCAATGTTTCAAAACGGAAAACGATACATCTATACGCCCTCTTCGGCAGGCATACGGAAGTACTCGGAGGGATTCCGGCCTGTATGGCGTTGCACTGCCCGGATGAAGGTGACGCGGGAACCGAAACCGGCTTCCATGGCCAGTCCTTCCAGGCTCAGGTGCGAGACATCTTCGGAGGTCATTTTTTCCTTCAAATACCCGATGCGGAGCGTGTTCACGTAATCGTTGAACCGGGTGTGCAGCAGTTGATTCAGCACATAGGACAGGTGGTATTCCGGTATGTCCAGGGCTTTGCTCATATCCTGAAGCGAAAAGCGACGCTGCAGGAAAGGTTTGTTTTCCCGCATGTACTGATCCATGGTCTGCAGGTACGCCTGGTACTGTTTAGGAAGTGGTTCGGATTGCGCAGGCTTTTTGTCCTCCGGCGCCCGGCTTTTTGTATCACCCGGCTGCTCACCACCGGCCGGCTTGGGCATGCCGTACAGCAGTACAGGATTGTGCATGAGCGTCAGACTGGTAACGATCTGGGTAGCGGCCGGCAGGATCATCAGGTAGAAGTTCAGGATACGGTGCGGAAAAACGGCGGGCAACGACAACATGACTACCACTGCCACGCAAAACAACAGCATCATCGTACTGAATACCTGAAGCCAGTGGCACTGTTCGGGGAAAAGGATACACCCTTCGGGCCGCTTCTCCCTGGCCCGGGCAATCAAACGGAGCATGGCCAACGCGTAGACGATGCCCAGCGCCGTTCGGATCACATTGTGCGCATACGGCGGCAACATACCTTCCACGTGCCCAAAGTTGGCGGCCAGCGGGTCGGTCAGGTGCCACTCCAGCAATTCCACCTTGGTATGGTATGGCAACAGATAATAAGGCATATACTCCACCAGGTGCAGCAGGGCGGGCAAGGCATGCAGCCCGTCGGTCCGGCGCAGCTTCAATTCGTCCAGCAAGATCATGCGCACGTACAGGTAAGCAGCGGGAAACATCAGGTAGTACAACGGACTGGGCAGCCGGTACATCCAGGGAAAATACATAATAAGCCCCGAGCGAATGGAATACAGCATGAACATGACCAGGGCCATGCAAAACAGATAAAAAAGGAGCAACCGGTTGGCAGGTGAGTGTCCGTTTCGAGAAAGGCCCAACATCAGAAACACCGTCAGCGTATTGAAAAACGAGACCGAAGTGAGCGCGGTACTGATGTGGAGGTCGATGGACGGGTTCATACGGTCGGCGAGGGCGGGTTTGATCAGGATGCCGACAAATATAGGTTCAACGCACGAAAGTTGTCCGTTAAAAAATACTACCGCTCACCCGCCATCACCTTCCCGCCAACAATCCGCGCCATCACCGTATGCTGCGAAATCGAGTGGTTGCAACTGCCGGTGGCCAGCGGGTCTTTGGGGTCGTAATAGTGCTCGCACACGCAGCCGCTTTGCCTGAAGTTGCAGGCCTGGCAGGGGTTGCCCGTGCAGGTTTGCACAACGCCATCAACCCGGTAGACGCCTCGGCTCACCTCCCGGAGTTGCACGGCCACGAAGAAGCCTACGCCAGGGTCTTTTTTTTGCACCCCGTGGAACACCAGGTGGGGTTTTTGCTGGATCATTTCTACCGCTACCTTGCGCACACCGGCCAGTTCGGGCACCGTGGCGGAGGCGGAGGCGACCAACCAGGGTTCGGGCAAAGGAAGGCGCCACGCCCCGCGGTCGTAAACGGCCACGCTGTCGGTTTGCGGGTCGAATGCAGCATCAGGCGGCAGGGTTTGCTGGGCGGAGAGCGCAGCAGCCCGGCAGATCAGGATCAGGAAAATGAAGCGCTTCATGTTTGATGTGTTTATAAGGTGATCAGTTGTAGCCGGCCGTTCCGAACAGCATTTCCTTCAGCTTGGAGCCTTGCACCTCCGGCAAACGGTACGCGGTGTTGAACTTGTTGAGGGTTTGCTGGATGTCTTTTTCCAGCTGCCGGAAGGCATCGGGCAGCTGTTCGGCGCAGGTGGGGTCGTTTCCGTAGGTTTCTGTGATCTTGGAGAATTTTTTGTAGTACTCGTTGCCCAGGTTCACAAAGTCGGTGTACCGGATGATGAACTGGTTGATGCGCTCCAGCGCAAAAAGGAGATTGGTTTCGGTTTTGTGGCGCAGTTGCGGGTCTGCCGGGGATGGTGCGCTCGCCGGTGCGGCGCCGGTATCGCCGAGCGATCTGGCCACCAGGTTGTCGAGCAGGCCGTAGAGCCGCTCCCAGTCGTCGGCGTCGCGGCAGCTTTCCAGCGGTATGGTGTAGCCCACCTGTCGGGCGCACTCGGCAAACAGCTGCTCGCAGTCGCTTTTGAGGGTCAGGTTGGCGTCGCGCAGGTACCCGGTTTCGAAGTACACCGTGTTGAGGTCGGTGTGCATGCGCACGGTAAAATCGAGGATGCAGGCGATCTTCTCCGGGTCGGCCTTGTGGCGCTCCTTTTCGTCGGCGCTGTTCAGCATGAGCCCCACCAGGGAGAAAGTGGCCGACAGGTAGGGGTTGTGTTGCAACACCTCCGGCAGCGCAAATCCGTATTTCCGCTTGACCCGGTCGTCGATGATCTGGCGGGTCTCGGCAAACTCGGGGTAAAAATGCGGGTTGCTGATGTTCAACAGTTCCTGTTGTGCCTTCAGGCTGCTGAAGTGGTGGTCCATGGCCAGGATCTTCTCGTACAGCATTTTCAGGATTTCTATGCCCTTGCGGTAGCGCAAGCGGAGTTCCTTGAGTTCGTATTCCGCGTTTAGCCCGTCCAGGGCGTCTTCCAGCCGGATGCGCTCCCACAGCAGCGTGTACCCTTCCCGGCAGTCGTGTGCCGGCTGGCCACGCAGGCGGTTGTGTACGTCCTGCAGCCGGCGCATCAACGGCTCGGCCTGGCTGCGGTACTGGCTGTCGAGATCCAGGAATGCCTGCTCCGTCTGGTAGAGTACCGGCTGGAGCCAATGCGTCAGGCTGTCCGGGCCAGGCGGATTGCCGGCCGCCATCCGTTGTGGGCCCGCGAACAGCGCCAGGGCGCAAAACCAGCGGGCGACCCACCCAATAGTACGTGTGTTCATGTCGAAGCGTGGTTGATGAAAAAACAGACAACAACTCTCCGGGTGTATCTCCGGACAGGCGCCAAACGGTCAGCAACGCAAAAATGGGCCCGCCGGCGGGCAAAAAACAAAGACAAATCCCCTAAAAACCGGAGGGGTATTTTAGGGGAAAATCGGCGGCCTTGCCCGCCTTTTTAATTCAAAACCAATAAGTTGGTTATTTGGCCGTCGTCAAAAAGTCAGCGGAAGCGTCATCTCTTCCTTGGCGCGTTTGATCTTGATCTGGATGGTTTGACCTTTTTCAAACAGCGAAAGGCACTTCATGTAGTCGTTGATGTTGCGCACGGGGTAGTCGGCCATTTGCACAATCACGTCGCCCTGCTTGAGGCCCGCCTTGTCGGCCGGCCGGCCGGTGGTGACGCCGTCTATGTGTACGCCTTCTCCCTCCCAGACGTAGTCGGGCATGATGCCGAGGGTGACTTTGAACGCCGGCGTGTCGGTTTTTTCCGTTTTGGTTTCCTGATAAGTCAGTTTGGGCTTTTTGTCGAGCGCTTCGACGACGCCGGACACGAGCTCGAGCACCCGGGTCATGCCGTTGAAATTGATCAACTGGACGTCGTCCGACGGCTTGTGGTAGTCCTTGTGTTGCCCGGTGAAGAAGAACAGCACCGGTATTTTTTTTAGGTAAAAAGAGGTATGGTCGCTGGGGCCTATGCCGGCGCTGTCTTTTTTGATGGCCAGGCCCGTGCTGAAACTGTTGAGCAGGGGTACAAAATCGGGCGCGGTGCCTACGCCGCCGACCATGATGCGTTTTTCTTCGTTCAGACGACCGATCATATCCATGTTGACCATAAAACTGACGGTGTTCAGGTCGATGGTGGGATATTCGGTGTATCTTTTGGAGCCGACAAGCCCGAGCTCCTCACCGGAGAAGCACAGAAACAGGAAATTGTGTTGCTCGCGTACACCGTTCTGGCTAAAGTAGCGCGCCAGCTCGAGCACGCCGGCGGTACCGGAGGCGTTGTCGTCAGCGCCGTTGTGAATTTTTCCTTCCGGGTTGGGATCCAGGGAGTTGTGGTCGTGCCCCATGCCGAGGTGGTCGTAGTGGGCGCCGATGACGATGGTGTAGGGCGCGCCGTTGTCGAGGTAAGCGGCGACATTCTGGCTGTAGGTCTGCTGTCCGCCGGTCGGTATGTCACCATGCGGATGGGCGCTGCGGGTAAAGCCGAAACGATGAAGGTAAGACTGTCCGTCGCCTTTGGGTTGCAGACCCAGCTTTTTGAACTGTTTGGCGAGGTATTCGGCGGCCTTGAGCTCCTCTTTGGTGCCGGTCCCCCGGCCTTTCATCTTGTCGGATGCGAGGTGCGATACGTATTTTTCAAGGTTTTTTTCAGAAAAATGCTGACCGAACGCCGGGCTTGCAGCCAGGGTGATCAGGGAAAATAACAGAGCGAATGGTTTCATCGTGTGTGTAAAATGGATCGCAAAGGTAGGAAAGAATGGCGAGTGTCGAGTGTCGAGTGTCGAATGACTTGTACGCTTGGTTATCCCGGAGGATCAAGCGTACAAGTCATTCGACA
>JANRJH010000009.1:0-33010 GCA_033764075.1 Saprospiraceae bacterium
AACGAGGAGATACAAAGTTGGTCGCATGTGTACAACCACCTGCGGCCGCACGAAAACCTGGGGAACAGCACCCCGGAACAGTATGAGAACAAAAAAGAGGTTCTCTATTATTCAGTGGCCTCGTGATTGGGGAAGGCTACAATATGAAATTGCTATTGCCTATAAATTCAAAGATCAGGCACACTTCTCGAACTTTTTCCGCCTGAAAACCGGGATGACTCCGTTAGAATACAGAATATCAAATGCCTAGGAGCTTGTTCGGATCAAACTCCTAGCAATAAGCGGAATTTTTTACAAAAATTGCCGGCTTTTTTGCATAACTGAAAGGATTGCTTTGTGTTTTATTCGCATGGTAAAAAACTTAAAACACAAAATCATGAAATTAAGAACACTTCTTGCAATTGCCGCATTGTTGCTGACAAACATTTTATTTGCCCAAAAGCCAAGTCCAAAGTTGTTAGACGCTAACAACCACACTTTGGTTCTAATTGACCATCAGCCCCAAATGGCATTTGCCACACAATCGCACCCAATTGAAATTATCCGCAACAATGCGGCCATGATTTCAAAGGCTGCCAAGACTTTTAGAGTGGCCACAGTAATTACTTCTGTTGCTGCTAAATCGTTTAGTGGCCCGGTTTTTTCTGAAATCACAACAGTATTCCCGAATGAGAAAATCATTGACCGCACCACCATGAATACCTGGGAAGATGAGGCAGCCTATAAAGCCATCACCGGTAAAAACAAGAAGAAAATTGTTTTTGCCGGTCTTTGGACGGAAGTGTGTATTGTTGGACCTGTACTAAGTGCATTGGCTGATGGGTATGAAGTTTATTTTATTGCTGATGCTTGTGGCGGTGTGAGTAAAGAAGCCCATGATATGGCGGTGCAGCGTATGATTCAAGCAGGTGCTCAACCGATGACAAGCCTTCAATACTTATTGGAATTACAAAGAGATTGGGCGCGAGCTGCTACCTACGATGCCGTAAATGACATTGCTAAGGAGCATGGCGGTGGCTATGGCTTGGGTATTAAATATGCCAAAGAAATGTTTAGCGCTCAGGAAGGTAAAAAGTAAACAACATAAAATCTTACGGGTATGAAACATTTGCCGGCAATCTTCATTGCACTAAGCTGTCACTTTGCATTTGCTCAAAAAGCTGAGACCATTATTTACAATGCTGCGGTTTACACTTTAGATGATGCTAACCCTACGGCACAGGCTGTTGCTATTGCTAATGGTAAAATCCTAAAAGTAGGTAGCGATAAACAAGTTCTGGGGTTACAGTCAAAAAGTACTTTGCTAATTGATGCCAAAGGCAAATGTCTCATACCCGGAATTTTTGATTCACACTTGCATGTAATTCGTGGTGGCAGATTCTACCACACAGAATTGCGTTGGGATGGTGTTCGTTCTCTAAAACGGGCTTTGGAAATGTTGAAAGAACAAGCTAAACGCACACCTGCCGGACAATGGGTAAGAGTCGTCGGTGGCTGGAATGCTTATCAATTTGAGGAAAAACGCTTACCCACGTTGGATGAAATCAATGCTGCCACTCTGGATGTACCCACGTTCATCTTACATTTATACGGTCATGCTTACCTGAACAAGGCCGGATTGAATGCATTAAAAATTGACGGTACCACGCCCAATCCGATGGGTGGGTTAATTGAAAAAGACATTAACGGAAACCCAACCGGACTTTTAATTGCTGAGCCAAATGCGTTCTTGCTTTATTCCACGCTATCAAAGCTTCCTGAATTGAATGATGATGAAAAAATCAATTCTACAAAGTCATTCATGCGTGAACTAAACCGCTTCGGGATTACCGCAGTGATGGATGCAGGTGGCGGGTTCCAAAATTTCCCTGACGATTATGGCATCAGCAACAAGCTATGCGAAAGCAACGAGCTGACTGTAAGGCTTCCGTATTTCCTGTTTGCTCAGAAAGCAGGAAAAGAATTTGAAGACTATTCGCGCTGGATAAGCTCAGTAGAAATAGGTCAGGGTTGTGATGATAATCACTCCATTAATAGACCGCAATATTTTGGAGCAAATAAATTTTCGGAATATCACGTACAAGGTGGCGGAGAAAATTTGGTGATGAGTGCCGCAGATTTTGAAAACTTCGACCAGCCAAGGCCAGTTTTGAGTCCGGCAATGGAAGGAGAGTTGAAAAAGGTATTGACCTTACTGGTAAAAAACAAATGGCCATTTCGCATCCATGCTACCTATGATGAAAGCATTACCCGTTTTTTAAATGTGATTGAAGAAGTAAATCAGGAAAATCCTTTGAATGGATTGCTTTGGTTTTTCGACCATGCCGAGACTGTTTCGGAGAAAAATCTTTTACGCATCAAAGCTTTGGGTGGTGGGATTGCCATTCAATATCGCATGGCTTTTCAAGGGGAAAGTTTTATCAAACGATATGGGAAAGTAGCCGCTGAGCAAGCTCCACCAGTTAAGAAAATGCTGGACCTGGGCATTCCGGTCGGCATGGGTTCAGACGGCACAAGGGTAAGCAGCTATAATCCGTTTATTGGTCTTTATTGGCTTACTACTGGTAAAACCATTGGTGGAACCAGGCACATGAACCAAGACAACCTACTTGACAGAGCAAATGCACTTAAGCTATATACTCAAGGCAGTGCAAAACTTATTCGCATGGATAAGAATCGGGGAAAAATAAAAGAAGGTTACTTGGCTGATCTTGCTTTGCTGTCAGATGATTATTTCAAAGTATCCGACGAGCAAATTTTAAACCTGGAATCTGCATTGACTTTGTTAAACGGAGAAGTTGTGTATGGAACAGGAGACTACTCCGATTTAGACAAGAAGAAAATTGACGTTTTACCAACATGGTCACCCGTGAAATTCTATGGCGGCTATCAAAACAAGAAATAAAATGGAAAGATTGATATGGACAATTTTGGTGGTACTTGCAGGTGCATTGCTACCCATCCAGGCAGGATTTAATACCAAAATGGGTAAAGAAATAGCCAGTCCTGTATGGGCATCGTTGATTTCATTTGTAGTAGGGGCAATAGCACTTTTAATCTATGCGACTGTTACCAAAAATTCTTTTCAGCCATCAGGCATAAAAAATGTCCCAGTTTTTATCTGGACAGCAGGTGCTTTGGGGGCATTTTATGTTACAGTGGTTGTATTGGCGTTTCCGAAATTAGGACCTGCACTCACATTTGGTTTGATTGTAGCTGGGCAATTGCTGATTTCGCTTTTTCTCGATCACTTCAACATATTGGTTCACCAACAACACAGCATCAATATCTATCGCATTATTGGTATGTTGATGATTATTGGTGGAGTGGTGCTGATACGAAAATTTTAGAATGAAACCATGGTTTGCAATACTTGTTTTCTTCACAACAAGTTCTGGTTTAATAGCCCAATACAGGTTTCAGAGTCTGAGATTTAATGAAGATTATAGCTATTTAAAAAATGACTCGACTGAGAATTGGCATAAAAAAATGAAATTTACGAAACTAAATACAAATGCAACAAGATACCTTTCTCAGGGTGGTGAAGTTCGATACCAATTTCAGCATTTCACCAATGAAGATTGGGGTGCTGTTCCGGTAGAATCGTATAATTCTTTTTACACCCGTTTCTTGTATCATACCGATATTCACTTCTCAAAGCACTTCCGCCTTTTCAATCAATTCAATAGCACCTTTGCTGCAGGCAGGGTTACGCCTGATCGCCCCATTGATGAAAACCAATTGGCTATTCAACAAATTTTCTTTGATGTCAACCCACTTACCGGGTTGACTTTTCGCTTTGGAAGGCAAGAACTGTTGTACGGCTCGCAACGATTGATTGCTGTTCGTGAAGGGCCAAATAACAGACAGAGTTATGATGCAGCGAAGGTCTTTTGGAAAAAGAAAAATTTTCAAATAGATGCCTATTACTCCCACCCGGTGCGGGTTAAAACAGGCATATTCGATGACCAATTCAACGAACGAGAGAAACTTTGGAGCACTTATACTGTATGGAACTCAGTTCCCAAAATTCACAATATGGACTTATACTATATTGGATATTATAACCAAAGCAAAAGATTTAATTCAGGCATTGGCGAAGAACTACGGCATTCAATTGGAACAAGAATTTGGCGAAATTCAAAAACCTGGAATTATGATTTTGAAGCCTTATATCAATTTGGCTCATGGGGCAATCAATTCATCAATGCTTATACCGCATCAATAGACCTAAACTATACATTTTATAAAGAAAAAACAACGCCAACCATAGGTGTGAAAACAGAAATTATCAGTGGAGATAAAAGCAAAGATGACAATCAACTCAACAGCTTCAACCCTTTATTTCCAAGGGGAGCGTATTTCGGTCTTGCTGCATTAATAGGCCCTGTAAATCTTGTTGACTTTCATCCAAATTTCAGTTTTAAGCCATTCAAAAATTTCGAGTTAAGTGCCGACTATGATGTGTTTTGGCGGTACTCGGTAAATGACGGAATCTATGGGCCTAATGTGGTTTTAATTTTTGATGACCAAAGTGAGAGCAGATTTATTGGGCATCAGGCTGGCGTTGCTTTAGAATATCAGCCTAATGCTTTCATAAAACTTACACCGGAAGCCATGTGGTTTTATCCCGGACAATATTTAAAGGATGTAAGCCCGGGCGAGCAAGTGTTTTTTGCCGCATTCACCGCCCAATTCAAATTTTAAAATGAAAAAATAAAACTTTGGTGCATGAATCCACGTTAAAGGCCGATGTTCCTTCGCCCAATTAAAGGTCATGCGACTTTTACCGCCTTTGACGAAGTGATTTGAATAAATGTATTCAAAATGGCAGCTTTGACGGCGATCTCGGTTTGCCGATTTTCAAATACGCTTGCATACATTTTTTTCACCCAGTATTGTGTTCAACCAATAATGACAGCATATAGATGATAGAAGTTTTACGCGATCACATAACAAATCGACTTGGAAATGACCTTGACAATTTAGACAAGGTACTTTCTACATTTAAACATATTACGACAAAACGGAATGAACAACTATTGCAACAAGGCGATATTTGTAAATATGTTTACTTCGTAGCGAAAGGCTGTTTGCAAGTTTACGTTTATGACAAGGACTTTAACAAAACAACAAGAGATATCGTGGTTGAAGACAATTGGTGTTCTGAACTTCAAAGTTTTGGAAGTGGTAATCCTGCGATCGAAAATATCAGGACAGTTGAACCTTGTGAACTTTTCGCCATCAGCCGACAATCGTTTCAAATAATGATGGAGACCGTTCCGCAGTTTGACAAAGTCTACAAACAAATCCTTGAAGCATCTTACGCAAACTCTGTTTATCGCATCAACACTTTTGTTTCATTGTCAGCATTAGACAGAATAAAATGGCTAATGGAACACCGGCCAATGCTCATGACCAGGCTTTCAAGCAAACTGATCGCATCCTATTTAGGTATCCATAAAGACGTTTTTAGCAGATTAAAAGCACAGCTTTGAAATTGTAGACTTTTGTCATCATCCACAGAAATTTAGTTGCTGAATTTTGCATCATCATTCACAATTTAAATTTTAAAAAGATGACGGAGTACATTTTACTATTCCGCAATGCAAGTGCGGAAAACGGATATTTGACAACCTCACAAGATATGGCGGAAGATATGCCCAAGTGGCAATCTTGGATAGGCAATATCGCAATGCAGGGAAAACTGGTAAGCACAGCCCCGATTCGCTATGATGCTTCCATTGTGGACGACAATGGTGTAAGCAGCAACGGACAGCCTTACAAAGAAGTAAATGGCGTTTTGGTTTCGGGCTATCTTATTTGCAAAGCAGACACGTTGGAAGAAGTTCAAGAATGGAGTAAGTCCTGCCCAATTTTGAAATATCCAAACAGCTCAGTTGAAATCCGTCCGCTTATCCCATTTCCAACAAACTAAACATGACGACAATGGACAAAATTTTAAACTTGGGAAGATACATTTTCCCGCTTTCGTTTTTGTTTTATGTTGGCTTGCACCTTGGCAAACCGGATGTTGGAGCATCGTTCGTTCCTGACTACATTCCGTTCCCATACTTTTGGAATTACTTTACATTGCTCTGTATCGTGCTGTTTATCGTAAGTGCCCTAATAGGCAAATATGACAAGTTAGCATATTCTCTAATGGCTTTGTATGTAATTTTAATGGCTGTTTTGGTTCATTTGCCAAGAGCGATGGGACACGAATTAGGAACAGAAAATATGACATCTGACCTAATGCGAGAGAAAGAGTTAGAAATGGTAAACTTTTTCAGAAACATTATGGTAGCTGGCGCATTGTTGGCTTTTGCAAAATTTGTGGCTAAGGATAAGCGTGTAATAGGTTAACATAAAAGACGTCATTTTGTAAGTCGGGACAAAATATGTCCCGACTTTTTGTAATATACGATGGTGATAAAAGAAGCACATACGCCTAACTTTGCACTACCGACCATAGCCGACCATACGTGGCTACGTCGCCGTCGCCCCCGTTTACTCCAACGCAAAAAAAAATCGCAAAACAGCACATTATGGAAAAAAAAGACTTCTACCAATTGACCAACGAAGAACTTTTAGTCGAGAAAAACAAGCTAAAGAAATCCAAAGTCTTTCATGCGGCCGCTATTGGTTTCCTTGCCGGGATACTCCTTTTCGGAGTTGTTTCCTGGAGTCTGTCTTCGGAGAAGCGTTTTGGATTCCTGGTGCCCATGTTTATTCCCGTCGTTTTCCTTTATAGGATGCTTAAAAACCCAAACAAGAACAAGGACCTGGAAGAGGTCTTGAAAGAACGCGGCCTGCATTGAAGCGCTAAACAACCGCACGCTGCTCGCCACGCCAACTACCCAAAGGCGCCCAGGTGTTTCTGGGCGTGTTTGACCAGCCATTCGAGCAGGTTGCCGAGCGAATAGCGGCCGAACCAGGCGTGGGCTTTGGGGACGGTCGTTCTGTTCAAATCGACGGCGCGGGCGGCCAGCAAGAGCCTTTGCAGTTTTTCCGCGCCGATGATGAAACTTTTCAGCGGGTCCGGCTCGATGGGCTTTTGAAAAAAGTTGTACCGTTTGGCTGTTTTGAACGCCTTGGTTTGGGCCGGATCGACCCGGCGCAGGGCGCGTTTTCCGCGCTGGGTGTACCGGACGGGGCCGTTCGGCGTCCACTTGCGGGCCTTGCCCTTGTGAATGGCCCTTTCGATGGCCGGCAGGTAATCGGCCCAGAAAGCGTTCAGGTGCGCCAGGGACTCCGCCGTGTTCCAGCGTTCAGGAGCCGGGCGGTGTTCCAGGTCATGGCTTGTCTTTGGCGCCAGTTGCGTGCGCGCATGCGCCAGCAAGCGCCTCAAATCGGCTTCCAGGCCGTCAATCAGTTCGTTTTGCGTCATTCGTCGTCGGTGGGGCGCAAAGGTAGAACAACGCCGGCAAGCTGCGATGAAAGCGCTTATCTTTGCACCCAATAAATTTTGGTATGAAAACAAAATCCCTCCGCAAGGACAAGGTGCAGGTCATCACGCTGGGGTGTTCCAAAAACCTGGTCGACAGTGAGAACATCATCACCCAGTTGCGGGGCAACCAGTTTGAGGTCACCCACGAGGCGGATGACAGCGACGCCAACGTGGTGATTGTGAACACGTGTGGCTTCATCGATGTGGCCAAACAGGAGAGCATAGACACCATTGTCGAATACGCAGCGCTGAAAGGCGAGGGCGCGATCGAAAAGTTGTACGTGACGGGTTGCCTCTCGCAGCGCTACCGCGATGAACTGCAACTCGAAATACCCGAGGTCGACGCCTGGTTCGGCACCCTGGAACTGCCTGCCCTGCTCCAGCGCATGGAGGCCGATTACAAACACGAACTCCTGGGCGAACGGGCCATCACTACCCTGCCCCATTATGCCTACCTGAAAATTGCCGAAGGCTGCAACCGCACCTGCTCGTTTTGCGCCATCCCGCTCATGCGCGGCGGGCACATCAGCCGCCCCGTGGAGGAACTGGTGGCCGAGGCCCGCAACCTGGCGCGGCGGGGCGTAAAGGAACTTTTGCTGATCGCTCAGGAACTCACCTACTACGGGCTGGACCTGTACAAAAAACGAGAATTGCCGCGGCTGCTGCACGCACTGGCCGACGTAGAAGGCATCGAATGGATCCGCCTGCACTACGCCTACCCGAGCAAGTTCCCGTTGGAAGTGCTGGATGTGATGCGGGAGCGGCCGCAAATCTGCAACTACCTGGACATGCCCCTCCAGCACCACAGCGACCCGGTGCTCAAATCCATGCGCCGGCAGATTACCTCCGCTGAAACGCTGGATTTGCTCGGCGCCATCCGGGAAAAGGTACCGGGCATCGCCCTGCGCACCACCTTCCTGGTCGGATTCCCCGGTGAAACCGACGCCGACTTCCAGTGTCTGCTCGATTTTGTGCAACAGCAGCGCTTCGAGCGCGTAGGCGTATTCCAGTATTCCCATGAGGAAAACACTTCCGCGCACACGCTGACCGACGACGTACCCTCCGAGGTCAAAGCCGCCCGTGCCCAACAACTCATGGACCTGCAGCAGGAGATTTCGCTTGAGAAAAACCAGGAAAAAATCGGCCGGACCTTCAAAACGCTCTTCGACCGTGTGGAGGGCGGCTTTTTTGTCGGGCGCACCGAGTTCGACTCGCCGGAGGTGGACAACGAGGTGCTGGTGCCCACTCGCAACCAGTTCGTCCGCCTGGGCGATTTTGCACCCGTGCGCATCACCGAAGCGGAAGCATTCGACCTGTTTGGCGAGGTGGTTCCGGACTCGAATGAATAGCTGCCGGAAAAACGCTAAAATTACAGAACTTGCCCCCCTGAGAACGCACTTATTCCATCCTGCTTATGCATTCCGGCAGCTATTACCGACTCGCGGAGTCTTTGTACTGGTCCAGACGAGACTTTTACCTGCTCGTCCTGATCGGTTTTATTCCTACAGCCCTGTTTGCATTGCTGGACTGGCACTGGCTTGCCGTGCCCTGGCTTCCGGTGACCCTCATCGGCACAGCGGCGGCCTTTTTGGTGGGCTTCAGAAATACGCAAACCTACAACCGGTTGTGGGAGGCCCGCCAGATCTGGGGCGCCATTGTGAACACCAGCCGGTCGTGGGGCATCCTGGTTAAAGACTGCGTTCGGAACAACCCAGGCGCCCAACAGGAACTCCTGTACCGGCATTTTGCCTGGCTTACGGCGCTGCGTCACCAGCTGCGGGAGTCGCGGCCGTGGGAAAACATGGAACGGCCCCGCAATCGGGAATTTCGCAAGGGATTTGTTGTTCCGGAATACCAAACCACCCTTTCCGAGGACTTAAAGCCGTACCTCTCGCCGGAGGAGTATGCGTACATCCTGACTAAAAAAAACAGGGCCACCCAACTCGTGGCGCGCCAATCCGACCAGTTGCGTCGGCTGAAACAGGCAGGTCAGTTGGATGCGCTGGACTTTGTAGAGATGGAGCGTTTGCTCATTGACCTGTATGAGCAGCAGGGAAAATGCGAGCGCATCAAAAACTTCCCGTATCCGCGTCAGTTCGCCAGCGTAAACCTGTATTTTGTGTGGTTGCTGGCGTTGCTCCTTCCGTTCGGCATGTTGAATGAGTTCAGTAAACTGGGCGAGCATATGGTCTGGCTCACCGTTCCGTTCTCCGTCATCGTCGGCTGGGTGTTCACCATGCTGGAAAGCATCGGCGTGGCCACTGAAAACCCTTTTGAAGGAAGTCCGAACGATGTGCCCATTTCGGCCCTGAGCCGCACCATTGAGATTGATCTGCGGGACATGATGGATGAGCAGGATTTGCCGTCACCCTTGGTATCGGTGAACAAAATTCTGATGTAGGCCCGCTAAAATTTCCAGCCGATGTTGGTGTAAAACACATAATCGGTTTCGTTGCCGGAAATGGCGGGCTTGTTGTCGTAGTTGATGGTAGTGCCCAGTTTGAGGTAAAGGTCCTTTACCAGGTCGTATTTGAAATCGAACTTGAAATCCGTGCGGATACGGCCTGAAGTGGTCAGGCTGGGGTAAACGGCCAGACTGGAATACAGGTCCAGGTCGCCAATATCAAAGATATTCAATTCCATCCCCCCAAACGCTTCGAGGCTGTTTTTGGAATCGGTCTCGTTGCTGTATTGTTCGTTGTTGAACGAGAGCCCTGCCCCGGTAGCCCAATAGGCCCTGTTGGTATGCTTGAGGAAATTGCCCGCGCCGGTTCTGCCGCTGGTGCGCAGTTGGAGCGCTTGTTCGGTATTGGAGAGGAAAGCGAGATCGATAATGGCATACCAGTCATCCGGCAGGTAATATTTATAGTTTACCCCCCCTTCCAAACGCTTGACCGCTTCCACCTCGGCCTGCGAAGAACGGATGTCGTCCAGATAGCCCTTGATGTCCCATTTATTGGCCTGGTAATACAGGTTGCTCCGAAAACTGAACTGGCCCACCGAGTTGGCCTTTGCATAATTCAAGCCCATGTCCACATCAAAGTCGATGCGGTTCCAAAAAGTTGATTTCACGCCTTTCAGGTAAACCAGGTCAGCGATGGCGTAACTATAAGTGGCGCCAAAAATGGATTCCACATACACCGAGTCCGGTACCGGAGAGTACATGGTGCCGTTTATCCGCAGGCCATCTGAAAAGGTAAGCAGGAAATAGTTGGGCGACCGGACCTTTCGAATTTTGTCCCATTCCACCTGGAAGTCTTTGCTGGAATAACTGGTTTCTATGTTCAGGATACCCTTGTCCATCGACTTGATTTCTCCAGCCATTATATCCTTGTTCTTGAAAATCAAGGTGTCGGTATAAGGTTGCGCCAACCCTGCACCGGGGATACACAAGAGCCAGATTAGCCACCGGAATTTCATGCGCTTCGGGTTCTGATCAGGCTTTAGGCATATCCATCCATGCGATCGCGCCTTTTCCGAATATCTTCAGTGACTTGGTGATCTTGTTGCTGGGAATGGCTATTTTTCGTACCAATCCGGCCGGTACAATGACCACTTCACCGGAGTCGACCTTGGGGGCGCCCGGACAATACAGGGTGCAAAAGCGGTTGTCTTCCTCCACCAAAAATGCCAGTTTCCAGGCATCGCCATCCTGAAACCACACAGGCAACAGGCCATCGTCGGCGTGCTGCCCCAAGGCATCCGCCACCACGGTTTTCATCATGCTGTAACCGGGGATGTTGATCAGTACCGTGTCTTCAATACTCGCGACCCATTTTTTTACCCGGGGCGACCGAAACAGGAGGCCGGCGACAAAACTGATGGCGATCATGAGGAACACGACGAGCAGCGCGCTGCCGTCGAAGCCCAGCAACCTGTCGGGCATGAGGGGATCAAATGGTGCGGTTAGTTTTCGAACAACTGCGCCCGCTTTCTCCAGCAGGACGATCAGCAATGCAACGGGAATTAGAAAGAGAATACCGCCGGTAACAGTAGTCCGGATAAAAGAGACAAAAGGGTTCATGGCAATTGCGGTTTTAGGTTAATCCGGATTGGCAGCGTCGGCGTTTTTGGCCAGCTTTTTTTTCCGTCCGACCGGGATGCCGGAAGTGATTTGCCACATACGGAACTGTTGGTTTCCAGTATCTTCGGTGAGCACATCGGTGAGTCCCCAGTAATAGCGAAATCCGAGAAACATGCCGGTGCCTTTACCCAGCTGATAGGTGGCGCCCAGGGCAACACCTGACTCAAAAGTAGCCGTTTGGTCTTTGATATCGCGTTCCAGTTCAAGGTCTCCGGAAGGCGATTCCGCCTTGAACACATCAATGGCTTTTGTTCGCAGATAGAGTTCGGGGCCGGCTTCTATCCGAATATAGTCCCACACCCGGTATTGGGCCAGCGCCGTCATGCCGGTGAGTTGAATTTTCCTTTCCACCGATCCGGCGGCAAACTGGGCGTCCAGTGTCGGGTCCTCCAGCGGGTACGGTGGCAACCCCTTGGCGCCGAAAAAAAACGGAGGAACCAGCTCCGAGGTGAAGCTGATTCGATCGTTCAACTTGTAGTTGAACCACAGCGCGGCTTTCACGCCCCCTAAGTTCTCTGCACCCTCCAGATTGGTCAGCCGGGACTGGGTGTAGTTCAGGTGCAACCCGAACATCAACTCCTCGGAATTGAGCGCGTCGCCAAACAGCAGACTGATAATGACCTGTGCACGCGCTGTCGATATCGGCGCGGCACAGATCAGTATGAGTAGCCACATCCTGTTGGGCGCAATCGGATTACACCAAGTCATCTGTAAAACGGCTTCTACTTTCCGGTAACAAAATCCTTCTTCAGCTGGGCGAACAACGTCATGGTGTAATCGCGGCTGAAACTGGACAGGCTGCTGGGGTTGTAGGCCTCGGACTGCACCGACCAGACCAACGCTTCGTTGGACATGTCGTACAGGTTGCTTTCGATGAAGTACGTCTGGTCGTTCACGTAATAGCCCGGATCGTACATGTACGCGCCGTGGTAGCCGTAGTATCCGCCAAAAGAGCCGTAATACCCGTAGGAATACGGCGCGTAGGTGGTTCCGGGCACGTAGCGGGTTTCCGACTTGGCATCTACCAGGGTGGCGGTGAAAATGGCGTCGCAGCCATTGGCTTTAATCCGCTGCATCACCTCCTCTTTTCCGGGCTTACTGGCCAGGAATCCGGGGTTCAGGACATCGATGCTCCGGATGGTCTCCACGCCCTCTTTGGCAGCGGCATTCTGCAGGTCGGTTTCGATGGTCTGCCGGGCGCCCATGTTGCTGGTGATGGCGAAGATGAAAATCTTTTTGTATTTCTTCTTGCCTGCCAGTTCAGGGTTTGCCCAGCTGCCAGTGATGGAAACGGACGGGCCGCAGGATGAAATGAGCAAAAGGCCCAGCAGGCCGAGGAGGCCTGCCGGGGTTTTCCAGTTGTGGATCATGTATGGTCGATTTAAAATCAGTTCATGTTGGCGAACGGAATGGCCTGTGCCAGCTCGGCGTCTACCAGTGCGCGCAGTTTGCTCTCGAACTGCATGAGGGTGAGCAGGTTCTGCGGCGACAGGTACTTGCCCAGCTTCTTGCTGTACTTCTGCATGATCTTGGTGCGGTTGGCCTGGTTGGACAGCAGGTCGTCCAGCAGCGATTTGGCGAAGTCAGGCGTAATGTTGTTCGTGCGGTTCAGGTATTGGTCGATGAGCTTGAAGCGCTGCTCGCCGTTCGCGAGCAACTCGTCCTGAAAAGAGCCGTACAGTTTGCCAAACTCGGAGTTGGCATCGAATTTTACGCCCAGGAGCTGAGACAGGAATTCAGTTTTGTTGCCTTTGATCTGATTCAACAGGGCATCGTTGTAGCTGGCCGGTTTTTTCTGTGCAAAAAGCGACAAAGACAGCAGGAGGGCTGAGAAAATGAGGGTGGTGCGAATCATTGTAGAAAAAGTTTGGGTGATTTTGGAATATGTAATGCTGGTTAAATGAAAGATTACTGGCCCAGGTTAAAGTAAAGACCGCCGTTGAAGTTGGCGTACACGTTTACTGCTGTGGCTACTACGCCTGCTGTTGGGCCACCGCCCAGGGACCAGCCGGCGTAAAAGTCCGATCCCCAGATCGGCATGTACATCTGGGCGTGGAAACGCAGACCCACACGGTCGCTCATCGCGTACTTGAGACCGGCAGCGATGGCCATGGTGAATCGGGTGTGGCTCTCTGGCTTCACGACATCCTGCTTAAAATTCGAGGGATCGAAGATGGTCATACCCAGGTAATAGCCGCCGTAACCCATCACTTTTCCGTTGCCCGACTCCTTTGTGCCGCCCAACATGATGTTGTGCATGGCGATGTCGCTCAGGGCGTAATCCTGGTTCGTGATGTAGTCGCGGTACTCCAGGTCGGTCTTCAGGTAGTTGTACTGCAGCTCCAGAAATGCGTTGCGGGTGAATCCGCCGGCCGAAGCCCCCTGACCAAAGGACAGGTTAACACCGTAGTTGAGGTTGGCCGTGGTGCGGGCCTTGCCGGTGTACAACTGAAGGGCGGATGCGGTAGACCAGCCGGCGTAGGGGTTGATTTGAAACAGCTGGGCGTTCAAAGACAGGCAAAGAAATGCCGCTGCAATGGTGAGGGTGGTTTTTTTCATCATTGTTTTGAATTTGTAAAGGTAAATGAGTTTGGTTATCGTTTGTTTGTTTGTTTGTTTGTGTGCACTGGTAAAATGAACGGCAAGAGTCAGCTACTATCCCCGTCCAAATCACCGCAAATATACGCATTGTCGTATCGATGCAGTAAGCAGAATGATGTTCTGTTAAAAATAGAACCCCACATGCACCAGATAGCGGAAGCCGAACGTCGTGGTGTTGACCGTACCTTTAGGGTCAAAATCGCGGTCTTTGAAAACGATGTCCAGACCCGGGTAATTCTCCGACAACCAGTCCTTGATCTGCATCCTGATCTCATCTACCTCCTCCTGATCGATGTCGCCGTCCAGTTTGGCCGAGAACGAATACCGGGAAATGCCCGGGCCGATGAGCACCAGGTCGAGCGCGAGGCGTTTCCAGAACAGAAACTGGTATCCGAGTTCCAACCCACCGCCAAAAATCCGGAAATTCAGGTCTGTGGTGATTCCCTTGATGATGCCGTCGTCCCGAAAATCCCAATTGTTCTCCCGGTCCAGGTTGTAAAGGTACACGTAGGGGCCGATGTACACCCCGCGCGGATGGAGGTGCTTGTTTTCTTTCCGGAGGTAAAAACGGTAGTCCAGTGAGACGTTATAACCGGAGGACCTGGATTCCCGGGAGACGGACAGGGAATCGTCAAAGTCGACAGACGCAAACTCGGGCAGGTTGGCCAGACCGAGGTTGATCGATATACTCTGCTGGTTTCGCAGCAGGCGTTCGTATCCGACGACCAGGTTTCTGTTGCCAAAAAGCACCGGCTGGGTCAGGCTGAGCCGAACGATGTTCTTGTGCTTGGGCATGGTATCCCTGGGAAAGGTCGCCTGGGCATAACCGACCGTTGCGCTGAGCAACACCAAAATAAAAATAAACGTACCTGTCAGTCGCATGAGGAGTAGTTGAGAGGGTTAGAGATGTTGAGCAAATGTACAACCCCCTCAACAATTTACAAACTCAACCCCAACAACACGCCGTTTCTGGTGAACTCGCTTCCGTTGAACCCGAAGGCAAAGTCGATGCGCAACGGCCGAATAGGGCCTATGCCGATGTTTTCGATGCCGAAGTACAACTCCCAATAAGGCAGGGTCTGGTTGCCGAGCAGTTCCTCCCCGACCGTCTGGTCGCTGTAATAGAACTTGCCTCCCACCACTTCCTTGAACTTGAGGGACCGTAACCCCGGGATTTTGTCGAACAGCCAACCTTGCATGTGGTGCTCCCAGTGTGCTTCCACAAAGCTGTTGCGCGTGGCGTAGTCGTAATAAGGCAACAAGTAGAACTGCTCGGTGCGGCCACCGGGGCCGCTGAACAGGGTGCGGTTGCCCATAGGGTGGTAAAAATCCATCATGGCTACCCGGTTTCGGTTGAGGAAGGCGCCCGCTGTAACCGCCCAGGAGGAGTACCCGAGCAGACCGGCGCCCACGTTGTCCTGAGAAACCTGCACCTGCGCGTAGTCGTAGTTAATGTCCGAATTGCCCACGCCCGGTATGGCCTTGCGGTAGCGGAGCCGGATCTCGGGCTGGCTGCCTTCCTGGTACAACCGGAATTTCGGGTAACTGCTGTAGGTAGCACCCGGCCGGATGCGGGCATCAAACTGCACCGCGAACACATCCGAGTTGAACTCATACGGGTTGACGAACCCGTCCTCGTCCGATTGAATCGTCGTGTTCGGCTCGTATTCGTCCGCCGGATCAATCAGCAGGTTCTTGAAAACATAATCGCTGGTGTTTTCCAGCAGGCGACGGGAGGCGTATTCGGCCTGGACGCTCCCGCGCAGCCAGGGCGTCAACATTTGGCTGTACGCTCCCTGCCCGTACGATTTGTCGTACAGTTTCATGTAGTTGCGCCGCGAGTTCAGCGAGTACAAGCCGTTGACCACCACAGAGATGGGGTTCCGGTCGCTGAACTGTGCGGTTTGAATGCCGCCGTTCAGCGACGCCGTGCGGTAGTGGATGCTTTCAAATTTTCGCTTGATGCCCGCCTCGTAGCGCAGTCGCTTGTCGTCGAACCCGTACGACATGGCGCCGTCGGCTTCCCAGTATCGGGTGTTTTCCCGGTCGGCCTTCCTGCGGTAACTGAGCTTGGAGCCAATCAACCAGCCCTGCACTGTGTTGAACTGAATGATGCTGACCGGCGAGCCGATGGTGAACTCCTCGTGCCGAAACGAATTGCGGTAGGTGTAGGCGCCGAAGATGTCCATGAAATCGAACTTGTTGTATTTTCGATCCATGCTGTCTTTGTATGCCTTCGACTCCCAAATCTGCTCCAGGCTGTCCTTTTTGGTATAGTCTTTTACTTCCTCTTCGGTGAGCGGGATGGGGCGCACCTGCGCCCAATAGGCCGTATCGCGTTGGTTGGCGCCCTCTTCCACGCGGAATGTCTCCCGGGTGAAATAGTCGGACGCAAACTGCGGATTAATGTCGTAGTTGGTCAGTACCGAGTTGAAAAAACCGCCGATTTCAAAGCCGAAGATGCCGAAACGGAAATCGGTCACCTGCGAAAGCATGGCCCACCGATCCGGCTTTTCCACCAGCGTGAATTCCTGGCGGAAACGCAGGGTGTCGAGCACGGGCTGCTTGATATTGGCGCCTTTGAGGAACACATCGGTGCCGTAGATGTTCCACCAGGAATCCACGATGTAGATGTAGCCGTCCCACACCGGGTCATCGGCGCGTTTGGGGTTCAGGGCGATCTTGTACACCAGGTTGCCGTTGTCATCGGTAAACTCGCCTTTCCATTTGAAATCGTAGTAGGCAAACGCGTTGTCGGCGAGCGGGGACAGTATGTCGCGGTCGATGTTAAGTCGCTCTTCGTACAAGCTGAACTCGACAATTTCCGCCCGGTTGAGGCTAAACCCGTTGGTGCTGCCGCTGACCTTGCTGGAGATCATATCCTCTTTAAACTTGTAGGGTTTTCGCTGCACATTCAGTTTGGATACCGATTCGGACAGGTAAATAACCCCGCTACCGGCACTGTCGAGGATGCCGCCCATGTCGCCGACCTCCTCGCCCAAAATTTTTTTGGGCGTTTTCAGCAGTTTGTAAAACCCCTTGACGTAGGCGTCGCACGTGTACTGGTTGATGCGGCTGCGGTAGTATTCCCGGCGCGCGATGGCCTCGCGCATGATGCGGTAGGCCGGGTCTTCGGTGGTGATCACCACCTCGCTGATGGTCAGGTCTTCCTCCTCAAGCTTTATGTTAAGCCGTTTGGAACGGTCGCCCATGCTGACCTGCTCCACCCGTTTACGGTATCCCAGGTACTGAAAAACGATCTCGTACTCCCCTGGCTCCAACAGCAGCCGGTAGTCGCCGTCGGCATTGGTGGTGGTTCCGTTGGTGGTGTTGCGCACATATACCGAGGCGTAGGGAAGGGGCTCTCCGTTTTCGCCGGTCACCTTTCCGGTGAGCTGGGCAGTGGCATGGAAGGAGCAAAAAAGGAACAGGACAACAAGAGCGGGTAGATTGCGTATCATTCGGATAAGTTTTCGGCAAAAAACGAGCAAGTGCGGGAAATGGATTCGATTTTTACGTCCTTTAACGGCAGTTTAACGACAAATGACCTTTATAACCCGATTTTGGGCATTTATCCTTGAAAAAAACCTGTTCTCCGAACAGGATACTGTGCTCCTGGCGGTGAGCGGGGGGCTCGACTCCATGGCCCTGCTCCACCTCATGGCCGGCCGACAGGCAAACACCGCCGTAGCACACTGCAACTTTCAGCTTCGGGGAGCGGAGTCGGACGCGGATGCCCTTTTTGTACGCACAGAGGCTGCCAAACGCGGCCTGGCCTTTTATGAAAAATCCTTTGACACCACGGCTTTTGCCGCCGAACACGGACTGTCGGTGCAGATGGCGGCCCGCCAACTCCGGTATGCGTGGTTCGAGGAGTTGTCAGACGCGCACGGGTTCAGCCGCATTGCGACGGCGCACCACCTCGACGACCGCGTGGAAACCGCGTGGCTGCACTTCATCCGGGGTACCGGTTTGCGGGGACTGGCCGGCATGCCGCTGATGCATGGCCGCGTGACCAGGCCCTTGCTGTTTGCCGCCCGGGCCGAGATCGAAGCGTTTGCCCGGGCGGAAGCCGTTTCCTGGCGGGAAGACAGCAGCAACGATGCAGACTATTATGCCCGGAATTTTGTTCGCCTGCACCTCATTCCCGGCGCCAAAAAACTGAACCCCAACTTCCTCCAAAACAATGCGCGGAGTCTGGAACGGCTGCGCGAATCGGCAGACAACCTGGACTTCCTGCTGGCGCAGTTCTTAACACCCCGCACTGACGTCGAATCGGGTGTGCTATCCTGGGCAAAAGCCGGTTTTGAAGCCCTGCCCGGCCGCCTGCAGGCCCTCCTGTCGGTCTTCAAAGCACATGGATTCGACGAGGAACAAATGCGGCAATTGCTGGAAGGATGGGCGGATACGGGCAAACACTGGACATCGGCCTCCGGCGCCCGCCTGATCAACAACCGCGGATGGCTGTTGCTGGAGCCCGCCGGAAGTCGCCGCCCTTTCAAGCGCATCCGGATAGACCAGGACGACCTGATGGTTCGCCTGCCCGGCAGCAAAACCCTGTTCATGATGGCCGCAGCACAGGGAGCGCCCGTACCCGGAGGGCGGGACGAGATTGTTGTGCCTGCCGGAAAACTGGCATTCCCGCTTTCGGTACGACCCTGGGGGGCCGGTGATGACTTTCAGCCCTTCGGCATGTCGGGCCGGCATCAGAAACTCCAGGATTTTTTGACCAATGCGAAATTATCCCGCCTTGAAAAGGAACAAACGCTGCTGCTCGAAAACGGAAACGGGGAAGTGATCTGGGTGATCGGACACCGGATGGACGAACGGTTCCGGGTGGCGGAAGGAGAACCCGCCGTCCGCTTCAAAATCGTGTAACCCGCTTTTTGTCAGGCGTTTACACGCAATAAGGAACACCTATACCAACCTAAATATTCAACTTCCGATGAGCGCCAGCCCTTTCAGTTCGTAATCCTGCCGGAAAACCTCCGGCGCCATGCCGGTGTATTTTTTGAAGAAACGGGTGAAATACGCGTTGTCCTCGAAGTTCAGGATGTCGGCAATCTGGGTGACCGTATAGTCGGAGTTCACCAGCAGGCGTTTGGCCTCCAGCACCACGCGGTCTCGAATGAGTTCGCCTGCCGACTTCCCGATAACGGTGTTGGTCAGGGCGTTCAGGTGGTTGGGCGTGAGGAACAGCATTTCGGCATAATCGCGCGGCAGGCGTTTCTCGCGGAAGTGCTGCTCGATCAGCTTTTCAAAATTGTGCAAAACGGTCACCTGATGCCGGGTCGAACCCGAGCGGGTAGCCACGGGCATATTGCGCGACAAGAGCACCAGCGCCTGCAGTAACAGCGCCCGCAGGATGTCCTGTTTAAAGGTGTGGTCGCTCTCGAATTCCAGAATCATCTTTTCCATCAGACCGTGCAATTCGCTGCAACACTCCGTCTCCAGCACATTCACCGGATCCCCGCTGATGGTGTTGAAAATCGGGAAATCCGTCACGTAGTTGGGATTGTGGCAGATGGCCGTAAAAAAACTCTCGTTGAAGTTGAGCACAAACCCGTCGGTATCCTTTGAAAAATCCCAGGTGTGTATCTGGCCTGGCGACATATAGTACACCTGATGCGGCTTCACTGCATACGAATGAAAGTCGATCGCGTGTGTTCCTGAACCTTCGGTGAACAGCACAATCTGAAAAAAGGAGTGTCGGTGCGGGAATTCAATGTCGGGCGTTTGTGCCGTGTATTCACGCAAACGCATGATCTGAAACTCCACGACACACTGGTCGGCGCCGATCAGGTTGCAAATGCTGTATGTGGGAATCTTTTTGCTCATGGTAATCGAGGCTAGTGCGGAAGCCGCTCGCGGAAGTATCCGTAGGTCCACGTGCCGGCAATGGCACTGAGCAGGGTGATGACCACTACCGTCATGCCGGACCCGATTTGCGCAAACAAGGGACCAGGGCATGCGCCGGTGATCGCCCACCCGAAGCCGAAAGTGAGGCCGCCAAGGATAAGCCCTTTGTTAAAAGCCTTTTTGCCAATGTTGAACGGCTCTCCGCTGAGCGTTTTTACGCCCATCGCTTTCAACAACTGCAGTGAAATGGCGCCTACCACCACGGCGCTGCCGATGACGCCGTACATGTGGAAGGAGTCCAGACGAAACATTTCCTGAATGCGCCACCAGGAAATGATCTCCGCCTTGGTCAGGATCAGGCCGAACACCGTGCCGGCCAACAGGTATTTCAAGTTGGATAAAAACATGGTCAGGGGATGGCGTTGAACGCGTTGAGGATAAAAGGTAACAGGAAATGCGTACCCAGGAAACCGCCCACCATAAAGGAGATGGTGGCGACGAGGGAGGGCCATTGCAGGGTGGACAAACCGAATATCGCGTGCCCGCTCGTACATCCGCCGGCGTACCGGGTGCCGAAGCCGACCAGGAATCCGCCTATGATGGTAAATACGATGCCCACACCACCCATCAGTCCTTCCCAGGAGATGAGTTGGGCCGGCGCCAGCCCGCTGAAGTCGGTAATGCCCAGGGCCTGCAGATCGCGCACGGTGTCCGGTGCGATGACCACCGGGTTGGGGTTGGCGAACACCGTGCCGCCCAGCACGCCGCCCAGCAGAATCCCGCCTACATAAAACAGGTTCCAGCTTTCCGCCTTCCAGTCGTATTGGAAAAACTTGACGTTGGCCGGAATGCAGGACGCACAAATGTGCCGCAGTGAGGAGGAAATGCCCAGGTTTTTATTGCCGATGATCAGGAGCAGGGGGACGCTCAGGCCGATCAGTGGGCCGGCAACGTACCAGGGCCAGGGTTGAGAAAGCCAGTCTAGCATGACAGTGAGGATGTGTTTTTTACCGATTTATTTCGCATTGCAAAGGAATGGCTTTTTTTTCGCATTCCCTGTTGGCTTATTCAGGGGTTGGGTTGACGTTTTTATCGCTCCCCACTACATCAGCCCCTTGAGGATGGCGTTCCAGTAGAGCCGGGGCAACACCTGTTTTTTGAGCTGGTACATGCTCCAGCGCTCCTTCGCCTGATCGAACGGAAATGTTTCGACCGGCTGGTTGTCGTAGTCGAACTCGGCCATGACCAGTTTTCCGTATCCGGTGATCAACGGGCAGGATCCGTAGCCGTTGTATCGGGCATCGGCGAGTTGCCCGGTTTTGATCAGGCTGTTCATCTGTTCAACCAGCACCGGCACCTGTTTGCGCACGGCAGCCCCCGTTTTGGAGTTGGGTGTACTCGAGGCGTCGCCGATGGAAAAAATGTTGGGATAGCGGTTGTGCCGGAAGGTGTACTTGTCTACGTCCACCCAACCCAGGGGATTGCCGGCAACGGCTAGCGGGCTGTTTTTAACGAAGTCCGGTGCGCTTTGGGGCGGCGTGATGTGGATCATGTCAAACGGGGTCTGCACCTGCTCTACCACTTTTCCTTCCTCGTAGCGGTCGAAAACGGCCACTTTTTCATCGGCCTTGATCTCCACCAGGTTGTGCTTGAAGTGGGTCCGGACGCCGTAGCGGGCGATCACCTGATTGAGTGTGGCCGCGTACTTGGGCACACCGAAGATGATGGCGCCGGCAGAATAGAAGTGCACCTCAACGTCCTTGAGAACGCCTTGTTTGCGCCAGTAGTCGGAAGCCAGGTAGGTGATTTTCTGGGGCGCGCCGCCGCATTTGATCGGCGTGTTGGGGTTGGTGAAAAGCGCTTTGCCCTTTTTCAGGTTTTGCAGCAACTCCCACGTGTAGGGTGCGTATTGAAACAAAAAATTGGTGGTGATGCCGTTGCGCCCGAGGTTGCCCTCCAGGCCTTTGATCTTGTGCCAGTCCAACTGGATACCGGGCGCCACCACCAGCCAGTCGTACGTATAGCGGTTTCCCTCCCTTGTCGTCACGGCATTTTGTTCCGGTGCAAAGCCTTGCGCGGCCTCCTTGATCCAGGGCACACCAGCGGGGATTACCGCCGCTTCCGGGCGTACGGTGTTTTCAATGTTGAACACGCCGCCAGCCACCAGCGTCCACGCCGGCTGGTAATAGTGTTTTTCCGAAGGGTCCATCACGGCCACGTCGAAAGATCTGTCCTTGCGTTTGAGCTGTGCGGCCAGCGAAATGCCCGCGTTGCCGCCGCCAATGATGAGGATTTGAAAATGGGTTTTCATAAGTAAATCCGTTTATGGGGCAAAGGTCCTACCCTCCCCTTCTCCCTTCAAAGCATTCGGGTCATACCGGACATTGATATTGATCCACATCATGCGGGAGATGCGAAAAATGTACACGAAATTGATCAGGATAAAGGCGATCAGCAGACTGAACGCCACCGTCTGGCTCCAGCCCAGCAGCCAGTGGAAAAGCGCTACAAACAGCAGGCAGAACCAGGCGGTCCAGATGTACGAAATGAACATGGCGCCGTAATAGTAGCCGGGCTCGGGGAAGTAATTCAGGTTGCATTTCGGACATCGCTGGTGCATGTCGAAAGATTTGACAAACGACCAGGAGCCGGTGGAGAAGGCGTCTGCCTCCTGGCATCGGGGGCATTTTACATTAAAAACACTGTACGCCTTGGTGCCTTTTTTAAACATGAGCTCAGGATTTAGACTTGGGTTGTTGCTTTTTGTTGTCCAGCGTGAAGATCAGGTAGAGTTGCGCATTGTGGTCTCCGAATTTCAGTTGCCAACGCTCCAACGGATGTAAGGTATAAAAATATCCCATGACCACGGACAGGTGGGGGGCGGCCGCCCACTGCAAGGCGGCGCCGGTTCGGTTTTGGTCAAAGGACAACTCCGGACCGGCGTTCCAGAAAAATTCATTCCACGCGTTCGCCTGCCAACGGGGGGCAAACCGGAAATCGTATTCCAGCAGGTGGCGAAAACGCACCCTGTCCGATTGCCGTCCCTGAAAAAGCGGGAAGTGGCGCCACTCGGCGAGGTTTCGCATATTGAATTTGTTTCGCTCGCGGGCCCAGGTGTGCTGCACCCCGCCCGTCCAGCGCCATTCGGGCCGCTGCACATACTGCAACGATTCGTTTTGGCCCACCGCCACCTCCTGCGAAAAATACGCCAGCGGCGACAGCCACAGCCGCGTGTGCTCGCCGGCACGAAAGCGCGTCCAAAGCCGCAAGGCGTTGGTTTGGGTGCGGGCAAACGGAATGGCCGAGGCGTCGGCATCCTGTTTGCGACGGTGAATCAATTCGCCCGCCACCTCCCATTGGCCCGTTAACCGGTATTGCAGCTCCGCTTTACCCCAAAAAAAAGCGGCCGACTGCCCCGACACGAGCGCCGGAGCAGCCAACCAGGCAACATTCAGGTATATAAAGACGTGTTTAAACAGCGTCCACCGGATTGGCATATTTTTCCAGGATTTGAACCAATTCTGTTCCCGATGCTACGCCCGAACGGCGCCACACCGGCTTTCCTTTTTGAAAAACGATCAACGTCGGCACCGCCATCACATTATACGATGAGGCAACCATCGGGTTGCGGTCCACGTCAATTTTGTAAATGGTGGCCTTGTCGCCGATGCGGCGTTTCACATCTTCCAGTATGGGCGCCAGCGCCTTGCACGGGCCGCACCACTCGGCAGAAAAGTCCACCAGCACCGGTTTTTCCGAACGGATCAATTGAGAGAAAGTCATGGGTCAGGCTTTAAAATTATGGTGCAAAGTTCGGGGTCGGCCCTGTTTTGATGCAAAGACAGGTTGGGGCGGGTGTTGTACTTTTTATAGCTTTGCAATGGCGGTTTTGAATGAAGCACCGTCGGTTCATAACTTTTTTTGACATAACACCCACACGATGAAGACATTGTTAATGATGGCCCTTGTGCCCCTTTTTTGGGTGTTGCCGGTCGCCTGCCAGGAACGTGAATACTTCCACCACCGGTACTGGGATTGCCATTTTAACCAGACATGGGATAGTACCTCTGTTGCCAAAGCGTTGATCGGCAAATGGAAACTGATCTACGTTTCCAGTTACGCAGACCCTTCTCTGACGTATGAAGGCGACAAAAACCAGGTGGTTGAATTTCAAAAAGATTCTGTTTTTGTGCGCATCAACGGACGGATCACCGACCAGGGCACCTGGTCGGTGGGGATTGAAGATCAGTCGCTCCATGACCCGGACTTCATTGCATATGGTGTCAATACCCAGCCTTTTATATCCTTACTGAAGGGCCGTCTGTTGATCTGCGAAGACAAGTTGATGATCAACAACAGCTACATAGACGGCGCTGACGGGTATTTCGACCGGGTGTATCCCTGATAAAATCATCTCCGAACATAACCTGAATCATCTGCCACAAAGGGCAGGGCGCCCACCTTTGGCCCCGATCTATGAAAAATACAACTGCCCTGCGTCCGGTCCCCGCAGCCGATACCGAAACCCGCTGTTTCCACTGCCACGATGTGTGCGCCGACGTTCACCTGCGCCGCGACGACGATAAGATTTTCTGCTGCGAAGGGTGTGTACTGGTGTACGACATCCTGAACAGCAACGACTTGTGCCAGTATTACACCCTTGCCGAGAACCCCGGTCGTTCGCTCCAGCAGCGGCGGGATGCACGGGCCTACGCCTGGCTCGACGACGAGGAGACCAAAAGTCGCCTGATTCGTTATTCCGACGGGCATACTGCGCGGGTCGATTTCCTGCTGCCCGCCATGCACTGTGCCTCCTGCATCTGGCTGCTCGAACACCTGTACCGACTCGACAAGGGGGTGCAGCGCTCGCGGGTCAACTTCCTCAAAAAAACCGTCACCATACACTTTGACGAGCAGCAGACCTCACTGCGACAGCTCGCTGCCCTGCTCTCCAGCATCGGGTACCCGCCGGAGATCAACCTCGGCGACGTGGACGGCAAGCCGGGCGCCGTCATAGACCGAAGTCTGTTGTACCGGATCGGGCTGGCCGGCTTCGCCTTCGGCAACATCATGCTGCTGAGTTTTCCGGAATACCTGGGCCTGGAAGCCGAACAGTACCGGAACTTTTTTCATTTGTTCGGCTACCTGAACCTGTTCCTGTCCACGCCGGTGCTCCTGTACAGCGCGCGCGACTACTTTGTTTCGGCCTGGAACGGGCTTCGGCACCGGCACCTGAACATCGACGTGCCGCTGGCCCTGGGTATGCTGGTGTTGTACGGCCGTTCGGCGTTTGAGGTGGTGAGCGGCGCCGGCGCGGGATATTTCGACTCCTTTGCCGGACTGGTTTTTTTCCTGCTCATCGGCAAGTGGTTCCAGCAAAAAACATGGCACCACCTGTCGTTCGAACGCGACTACCGCTCCTACTTTCCGGTGGCCGCCACCGTACGGCGGGCCAACGCCGAAGAGGTGGCCACGCCGGTGCAAAAGCTGAACCCCGGCGACATCCTGCTCATCCGACACGGGGAGTTGATCCCGGCCGACGGAATCCTGCTCAAGGGCCGGGCCGAAATCGACTACAGTTTTGTGACCGGCGAGGCCGATCCGGTGGCGGTGCCCACCGGAGAGCGCGTATTTGCCGGCGGCAAACAAACCGGTGAAGCCATTGAGATCAGCCTCACCCGCAAGGTGTCCACCAGCTACCTCACCCAACTGTGGAACGACGCCGCTTTTCAGACCAAGGAAAAAAGCCACGCCACCGAGCTGGCCGACCGGGCCGGACGGTACTTTACCGCCGTGATTCTCGGCGTGGCCGGGCTTTCTTTTGTGTACTGGGCTGCGGTGGGCCAGATCGCCGTGGCGGTCAACGCGTTCACGGCCGTGCTGATCATCGCCTGCCCCTGCGCTGTGGCACTGTCCATTCCGTTCACCCTGGGCAACACGCTTCGGTTGCTCGGCCGACGGCAGTTTTACGTGAAAAACACCCCGGTCCTCGAAGCTTTTGAACGGTGCGACGCCGTGGTATTCGACAAGACCGGCACCATCTCCAGCGGAGAAAAATCCGTCGCGCAGGAATTCCAGCCGGCAGGCCACCAGGAAAATTTGCGCTCCCAGGAGCGGGTGGCCGTCAAGTCGCTCGTCCGCCAAAGCAATCACCCGCTCAGCCGGCAGGTGTTTGAAAGCCTGTCCGGGGTGATGACCGACACGGTAGAATCCTATCGGGAAATACCCGGAAAGGGGATTCGCGGCACCGTAGGCGGCCTGCGCGTGCGTTTGGGGTCAGCAGAATACCTGGGGTACGAGGCCGACGACCCTTCCGGCGTGTGGGTGGAAATCGAGGGTACGGTGCGCGGACGATTTGCCATGCAGCACACCTATCGCGACGGGCTGAAGGAACTCTTGTCGTATTTCAACGAAAACGGTGCGAAAACCTGGTTGCTCTCCGGCGACAACGACCGGGAGGCCGCTGCGCTCAAACCGTTGTTTCCACTGGAGGGGCAACTGCAGTTCAACAAAAAACCGCAGGACAAGCTCGACTTTGTGCGCCACCTGCAACAGCAAGGGCACAAGGTGCTGATGTTTGGCGACGGGCTCAACGACGCGGGCGCGTTGCAGCAGAGCAACGTGGGCGTGGTCATCGCCGAAAACACCAACAACTTCACCCCGGCCTGCGACGCCATCCTGCAAGCCAGCCGGTTTGAGGAGATTCCCCGTTTCCTCGATCAGGCGCGGTTTGGCGTGCAGACCGTCAACCGGGCCTACCTGCTGGCCGCCGTGTACAATGTTGTGGGACTCAGCTACGCCGTTTCCGGAACCCTCTCCCCCGTGGTAGCCGCCATCCTGATGCCGCTGAGCTCGGTGACGATTGTGGCGTTCGGAGTGGGCATGACCAGTTGGAAAGGGTGGAACAGCTTTCGGACCCGGGAGTCCTGACCACCGAATCAATAAAAGAAGCCCACACCAGCCCCGTAGGGGCGGCCCTCTTGTAGTGCGTGTTGGAACGCCGTAGGCGTGGCATTATAAACAATGCACGTATGCGGAGAAATGCAGGGTTAAGTCCGCCATATTTGACTCAAATATGGTCAAAGCGGGAACCGCCGGCGAACAGCACCATCTCCTTTTCCCCGTACCATTGCTCGTACAGGTCGGCGTATTGCTGCTCGATCTCCCTGCGTTTTATCTTGAACGTGGGCGTGAGCATGCCGTTGTCGGGCGACCATTCCCCGGGTAGCACGACAATTTTCTCGAGTTGCTGGTGTTGGTCGAGCTCGGCGTTGATGTCGCCCAGCAGGCGGGCCAGTTCGTGGCGCAGCGTGTCGGGCGATTTTTGCCGGGCGCTCTCGGTGAGCGTCACCAAGGCGATCGGCTGGGGCAGGCTGGTGCCCACGATGCAGGAAAACTCGAGGTCTGAATTGGCCGACAGCATCATTTCGATCGGTGAGGGCGTCACGTATTTGCCCTTGCTGGTTTTGAAAATGTCCTTGGTGCGGCCGGTGATGTAGAGGTACCCTTCGGCGTCGGTGCGTCCCTCGTCGCCGGTGCGCAAAAAACCGTCGTTTGTGAAAGCCAGTCGGGTAAGTTCAGGGTCTTTGTAGTAGCCATCCATCACGGCGGGATTGCGCACGAGCACCTCATTGTCTTCGCCCAGCCTGAATTCATTGTGGGGCAGCGGTACGCCCACCGAGCCAATCTTGATGCGGTCGAACGGATTGGAGTGCGAATAGGCAAAATTTTCGGTCATGGAATACCCTTCGATGATGCGCAGCCCGACGGACTTGTACCATTCAATCAGTTCGGGCGGCGTGGGGGAAGCAGCCGTGAATATCCATTTTGCCTGATCGAGGCCCAGCCCTTTTTTGATTTTCCGGCGCACCAGATTGGAAACCAACGGGATGCGAAGCAGCCTGTCCAGCTTTTGCTGGGGCAGCCGGGCCAGCACGCCGTCCTGGAATTTTTTCCAGATGCGGTGCACGCCCAGGAAGATCGTGGGCTTCGCTTCGCGCAGGTTTTGGGCAAACTTCTCCAGCGATTCGGAGAAATAGACCGTCCCGCCTGAGTAAAGCACCCCCATTTCCACCAAAAAACGTTCCCCGACGTGGGCCATGGGCAGGTAGGAAAAGAAGCGCTCCTGGTCGGACAGCTCAACAAAATTGACGGCCTCGGTGGCGGCGAAGGCCACGTTGGCGTATTTGTGCATCACGCCTTTGGGCATGCCGGTGGATCCGGAGGTGTAGATGATGGTCATGAGGTCGCCGGGCCTGCGCTGCGCGCGTTCGGCGGGCGCGGAATGCCGCTGGATGATGTCCTCCCAGGGTGTGTAGCCCGTGCTGCCGTAATAGGCAGGAAAGGAGATGCACTGAACGCCGTCGGGCACGCCGGGGCGCATGGCGGCCCAGTTGTCGAGTTTGCCCACGAACAACACCGGCGCCTCGCTGTGCTCCAGGATTTGTCGGATGCTGTGTGCCGACAGGTTGGGATACAGGGGAATGGATACGTGGCCCGACATCATGATCGCCAGGTCGCACAACACCCAGTGGGCGCAGTTTTTGGAGAGCAGGGCGATGTTGCTGCGGGGCGGCAGGTTGAGCGAACGCAGGTGGGTGGCCATGCGGCCGGCTTCATCAACCGTCTGCTTCCAGGTCCAGGTGATCCAGCGGTCGTTCACCGGCTGGCGGAGGAACACCGCGTTGGGGCGCGTCTGTTCCCAGTGGTAGAGCATGTCGAGCGGTAAGTGGTAAGGCATGTAATTTTCGTTTGTTTTTCGGTGGCGAATATTGCACAATTTACGTATTATTGCACATCTTTCTCATCACCAAACCGATTGATTATGTTGAATCCTGCTTTTTACCTCCGTTTTGGGATTTTATTGGGGTTGTTCACGGCAGCCGTCGTTCCGCTGTCGGCGCAAATAAACGAAAATGATCCGCTTGCCGGTGTCCGGAAATTGATTTCCGAGGATGAAGTGCTCCTTCTATGGAACGAATCGGGCAGCAACAGCGGCACCCGAAGACGCGAGGTTCGGTTCTACGACTTCAACCCCGGGGGATCCACCCTCACCGCATCCGGCGCCCTCACGGAAAACGGCGCCGAGCAGGCCGCCTTTGAGGAGGGCGCGCCGGACATTGCCACCGGCTTCTTTTTCGGCGCCGGTCAAGGGGCTGTTGAGGGCGTTGCCATGGCCTGGCGGGGCGGCAACAACCAGGTGTTTCTGGAAGTTGGCCGGCCGCAAGCGCTCTATTCCGGCGCCAACGATTATCCGCGAAGCCGGATCGCGGCCGCCAAGGCGTTGCAAGCGCCGGCCAATCGTTTTTTTCCGCAGATCAGCGTTTGCAGCGGCAACTTTTTCGGCGACGATGCCGACGAAGTGGTGCTGGCCTACAGCGCAGCCGACGGCAACATCGCCATTGAACTGTACCGGGCCGCCCAGTCCGGCAACAACATCAGCGTAACCCTGGGCGCCCAGTTCACCGGGCCGGTGTACGCAGGGCCATCCAGCAACAGTACCAAAAGCGTTATTCTGGACGTGGTGTCGGGCGATTTTGACGCCGACGGGCTCGACGAGCTCGCCGTGGTGTGGATCAAGCCCAACCTCACGCTGGCGGTCAACGTCTACCGGGTCAATGCAGCCGGAACGGCCATCAGCGCCGTGTCGTCGCAAGACGTGTTCCAGGCGACCTTCGCCCACAACGCCATCAACCTGGCGGCGGTTGCAGGCGACTTCAACGACGCTTTTGTCGGCGACGAGCTGGCCATCGGCATCCGCTGGAGCGACGCCAATTCTTCCAACTTCGGCGACACGCGCCTGTACCCCATGCGCTTCAGCACCGGCGGCACGCCCGGGTTTGTCTTTAACCTCAACAACGCAGAGACATTTGTGGAAATCACCCAGTTCGCGTTCACCGACGGCGTGTACGGGGTCAATCTGGCGGCGGGCGACATGGACGCCAACCTGAGCGAAGACGTGGTCTTTTGCGTGGGGCCACAGTTTTTCATTTACAAAATGAGCGAAACCAACACGTCGCCCGCGTACCTGAAACCCGAAAGCATCACCACCTTCAGCCACAACCTGCAGGTGGTGGAAGACGAGGGACACTTCAGCAGAACCTACATCGATGTGGGCAACGTGGACAACCTGAACGGCAACTTCGGGCAGGACTTCCGCTCGGAAATACTCATCGCCAAGAACATCATCAAGAAAGACGACATCTCCAACGACAAGGAGCAGAAATTCAACATGTCCATCTACGGGTTCAACACCACCGGCAGCCCCCCCCAGGTAAACTTCAACACCCCGGTGGTGCGCAACAAGGTGGAAAACCAGTTTCTGGTGAACAACGACAACGACATCCGGCGTTATGCGGTGGCCCTGGGCGACTTCAACGGCGGCAGCGTGCTGCTGGGCAAGCCCACCGTCACCACCGTGCAGGCCGTACTCACCCCCCTGGTGGTGATCAACGCGCCACCCACGCATTTCGACCAGTTTGGCAGCGTCAATTACGACGTCTGCAACCTGTACGCCGTGGGCGACCCGGCGCCGGGCGGAAGCCAGCATTTCAGCGCTGTTTACGAGGAGATTGTGAGCAACGACTTTACTTTTGAGACCAACTTTACCACCGACTACGCCTTGTCCACCTCGGTGGAGGCCGGATTTGCCGCCGCCGGATTCAGCCTCGGCGCCAAGATGACCCGCACCTACGGGGAACGGTTTTCCAAAACCCAGGGCACGTCGAGCACGGTGACCATCGCCCAGCGCAGAAACGCTTTTCTCGACGATGAGCTGCTGGCCTACACCGTGGACTACAAGTTGTTCGAGTATCCGGTGTACAACACGGTGAACGCCACCCCGCTCACCCACATCATCGTGGCTTCTCCAGGCAACATCCAGAAAACGTTCACGGGCGCCCGCAGCGAAACGCACAACTACCGCCTGAACCACCAGCACGGCAACCTGTTCTCTTACCCGGCGGTGGTGGGCGACCTGGACCTGAACAGTCCGGGCGTATACGACCTCAACCAGCAGGAGATCAGCAAGCAGTCCGGCGCAAGCTCCGGCTTCGGCATTTCGTGGCAGGACGCCACCACGGCCGGCGTGGCCGAAGAGCAGAGCGTCTCCACCGAGGTGGGGGTGAACGCCGGCGGCGCGTTCAAAGGCTTTGGACTCAGCGCCAGCGTGAACGGCAGCTACAAAAGCGCAGAGTTGAACACGCGGGTGTCGCGCTACCAAAAAAATGTGGCGCTGAACGGCTTCTTCGGGCAGGGCGAAACCGCGAACATACCCGGCAACTACAACTATTTTGTCAAGCCGGTGACCTACTGGGCGTCCGACGGCTCGCTCGTGCTCGATTACGCCGTGACGGTCTTTAACCTCGGTTTCTGGCAGTCCTTTTATGGGGGCTACGACCCCGCCTTCCTCCTGCCTTACCAGTTTGAACAGGAAAAAGGAAACGGCAGCACCGCCGAATCGCTGCGCTACCGCACCCGCGACATCCTGGTGACCCCCTTTCCGCAGGCGGGCAAAAACGTGAAAATCACCGCGCGCATCCACAACTACGCGTTCGACGACACCCCCGCCGGCACGCCACTCGACGTATGCCTGTACTACCACGACCCGGCAGCGGGCGGCGGCCTGCAAGCCATCGGCTGCCAAACGATCACCCAAAGCATTCGCGGCCGCCTGAACGCCTTCGACTCAGAGGTGGTAGAAACGGACTGGGTAATCCCCAACGGACTGGGGCCCAACACGCACCTGATCGGCATCATCGACCCGCAAAACAAGCTGTCCAACGAAATACACGAGTACCGGATGGCCAACGGCATCTCCAACAACGTGGGGTGGCGGTGCCTCTTTAACCCCAACTGCCAGCCCCCGGACAACAACCTGCTGTTCTCCGTCGGCGTGGCCACCGACGAACCCGGCGGCCCGGACGCCGGATGGACCGTGTACCCTAACCCCACCGAAGACATTTGTTTCGTTGGGCGACGCGGTGGCGACACCGAAAGCAGCGAGGTTCGCATGACCCTCTTCAACGCCGCCGGCATGGCTGTGCGGCACTGGCCCGCTGCCGGACCCATGCTGAACGGCGCCCGCACGCTCGACCTGGCCGGGTTGCCGGCAGGCGCCTATACGCTGCACATCGCGGGCGAACGGGAGAGCAGTGTGGTGATGGTGGTGAAGAAATAGGGGAAGAGGTCGACACAAAAAAACTCATCGGAAAAAGGCCCTGCAATTGGTCTTTGTTCCGGTGGGTTTTTTTATCCCCGCCAGATCAGAGCATTTCGTTTAACATTCACACTTTAACTCATCAGTTTTAACCATTATGCAACGATACGAGTATTTGAAACTATTTCACGACATCAGTATGGTTGACTACACTTTACTTACCAATAATTTGAAAACAAAAATCTTTAAAAAAGGCGACATCATAACTGTTGAAGGACAAATACAAAAAGAACTTTATTTTGTAAAAAGTGGTGTGCAAATGTCATTCTTTGACGCCGGCAGTAAAACGCACGTTATTGCCTTCACTTATCCACCAAATTTGTGTGCCATTCCTGAATCGTTTTCGCTTCAAATTCCGTCAAAATACTTTCTGACTTGCCTTACTGACAGCGAATTGGAATACGTCACTTTTGATGAACTACAAAAACTATTTGACCAATCACAACAAATTGAACGACTATTTAGAAGAATTACCGAAGCCGTTTTGGCAGGAGTGATTAATCGACATATTGAGCTACACAGTATGACAATTGAAGAGCGTTACAAAACATTTTGCCAACGCAGTCCTCATTTACTTCAACTTGTACCACATAAGTACATAGCCTCTTACTTGGGAATTGACCCAACCAATTTCAGTAAACTTTTTAACACTGTAAAGGGCTTTGTTGCATGAATCCCCGTCAAAGGCGGATGTTCCCTTACCCAATTAAAGGTCATGCGACTTTTACCGCCTTTGGCGAAGCTATTTGAATAAATTTATTCAAAACGGCGGCTTTGATGGCGGCCTCGGTTTGCTGAT
>JANRJH010000010.1:0-59678 GCA_033764075.1 Saprospiraceae bacterium
CTTCGCCTCGGTGCCGGCGGGCAAAGCGGGGCAGTGAAAGTGGTTATTGAATAAATGGCGGTTTGCCGCTTTCGAGAGATGGCACGCAGATTAAACGGATCGCTTCGCGAACGCGGATTTGACGGATTAATAAACGGTACATGAAAAATCCGTTACATCTGCGTTCGCGGAGCGATCCGTTTAATCCGCGTGCCATTCTCGAGCGCGGAGGGCACCATACAAATGGCACGCGGATGCCGCGGATGTAACGGATAACCAACATCATTTCCGCAATATCCCTACCTTCGCCCTTATTTTATTCCCAAAACCTTTTGCACCATGCTCCTGCGCACCTTATCCACTTTTCTGCTGCTGTTTACCCTGTCTTTGTTGCACGCCCAGCAAAACCCCGACGAGCTGCACCGCCAGGTGCGCACCCTGAGTGCCGAGCAAAAGTTGAAGCTGCTTGGCTACATGCGTTATGTTGGCGCCGACATCGATCAGGAAATCGTTGATCTGTACCAGCAATTGCCTGCCGCACAGCAGTCCCGCTCCGACCAGTACCTCCGTTTCCTGAAGCAGGATCCGGCGTATATGCCGCGCACCCGCGTCGCCTGGGATCGCGACACCATCCGGTTCGGCGTGATCGAGGAGGGTTCCGTGCTCATCGATTCGTTCACCGTGCGCAACATCGGCACGGCGCCCTATGTGGTGCACGACATCCGCAGCGCCTGTGATTGCACCCTGCTGGAAAAGCCCCAGTACCCGGTGCTGCCGGGCGAATCGCTCACCCTGCGCATCGAGTTCAACAGCAAGGGCAAGGCCGGTGACACCGAGGCCGGGGTGGTGCTTTTCGACAACTCCTCGCCCAACACGCGCAACATCCTGTACCTGATTGGCCGGATTGTGCCCCGGCAATAACGCCCTGCAGGCGCCGCGCAACCAAATGGCGGCTTTCTTGTTCGCCTACCATGCTTCAAGACAAAAACATCGCCATCCTCGGCGCCAGCAGCGGTATAGGGCTGGCACTGACCCGTTTGTTGCACGCGCAGGGCGCCCAACTTTGGGTGTACAGCCGCCGCCCGATGCCGGAAGACCTGCCGGACGTCCGCTGGGCCCCGACCGACGTGCTCTCCCCGGATTTTCAATTGCCCGGGCTGCCCGAACGCCTCGACGGGTTTGTGTATGCACCCGGCAGCATTAACCTCAAACCGTTTAACCGGATCAAGCCGGACGACTTTCGACAGGAGTTGGAAATCAACGCGGTAGGTGCTTTTCGAGCCTTGCAGCTGGCTTTTCCGACCCTCAAGGCGGCACAGGGCAGCGTCGTGCTCTTCAGCACCGTGGCGGCACAGACCGGCATGCCGTTTCACGCGGGTATCGCCGCCGCCAAAGGCGCGATCGAAGGAATGACCCGGGCCCTGGCGGCCGAGTGGGCGCCAACCGTGCGCATCAACGCCGTCGCGCCGTCGCTCACCGACACCCCGCTGGCATCGGCCCTGCTCAGCACCGAAGAAAAACGGCAGAACGCCGCCGCCCGCCATCCGCTCAAACGGGTAGGCGCCGCGGCCGACATCGCCCAGGCTGCCCTGTTCCTGCTCGACGCAGAGACATCGGGGTTCATCACCGGACAGGTGCTGCACGTGGATGGGGGGATGGGAAACCTTAAGTAATGCGGAATGCGGAATGCGGAATGCGGAATAAGAGGGCTCTTGGTATCAACGTGATGTGAAGTCAAGAGCCCTCTTATTCCGCATTCCGCATTCGAATCATCGTTTGCGTCTGGCTCCGCCCAGCCCCAGCACGCTCAGGATGCCACGCGACAGTTCGCGGGCAACGGTACGTCCGATGTCGCGCACCACAGGGTTTTTCATGACCTCTTCCATAACGGATTTTTCCCTGGGTCCTTTGGTCGCGGGTTTGTCGTTTTCGCCGCCGAACCAGCCCCGTTTTTCGTTCATTTTTTCGGTCAGGATGTCGTGCGCGCTTTCCCGGTCGATGACCTGGCTGTACTTCTGCTGCAGCGCGGACCGGTTGACCAGGGCGTCGAGCTCACCGGGGCTCAGGATGTCCATGCGGCTTTCCGGGGGGCGCATCATGGTGTGCACCAGCGGTGTGGGGATGCCTTTTTCGTTGAGGCCGCTGATGAATGCCTCACCGGTGCCCAGTTGGGTGAGTAGGTCTTCTGTTTGATAAAAATCGGACAGCGGGTAGTTTTCGGCGGCCAGCTTGATGGCTTTGCGATCCTTGGCGGTAAACGCGCGCAGGGCGTGCTGGAGCTTGAAGCCCAATTGCGCCAACACGCTGGCGGGCACATCGGCCGGGTTTTGCGTGATGAAAAATATGCCTACGCCTTTGGAGCGGATGAGCTTGATGATGGTCTCGATCTGCTGGAGCAGGGTGTTGGAGGCACTGTCGAATACCAGGTGAGCCTCGTCGATAAAAATACAGAGCCTGGGCTTGTCTACATCACCCACTTCGGGAAATGATTCGTAGATCTCGGCCAGCAGTTGAAGCATAAACGTGGAAAACAACTTCGGGCGATCCTGAATATCGGTCAGTCGAACAATGCTGAGCATCCCCTTGCCCTGGTCGTCGGTGCGCATCAGATCCGCCACGTCGAACGACAGCTCGCCGAAAAACTGCCCTGCGCCCTGCTGTTCCAGCTCGACGATCTTGCGCAGGATGGTGGCGGAAGAAACGGAGCTGAAAGTGCCGTATTCGGCCTCGATGGCGGCTTTGCCGTCTTTGTCCAGGTATTGCAGCACCTTGCGCAGGTCCTGGAGGTCTACCAATGGAAGCTGGTGGTCGTCGCAATACTTGAAAATGACGGCCATGATGCCCGCCTGGGTATCGTTCAGGTCAAGCAAACGGCTGAACAGCACGGGGCCAAATTCACCCACGGTGGCGCGCAGGCGCACGCCTTTTTCTTCCGACAGGGTCAGAAACTCCGCGGGCGCGGCATTGGGCGTCCAGGTGACGCCGATTTTCTGTGCGCGTTCTTCAATCTTCGGGTTCGACGTGCCGGGGGCGGCAACGCCCGACAGGTCGCCCTTGATGTCCATCAGCAAACAAGGCACGCCATGCGCCGACAGTTGTTCGGCCATGACCTGCAAGCTTTTGGTCTTGCCCGTACCCGTTGCTCCGGCAATCAGCCCGTGGCGGGTGAGGGTGCTCAGGGGTACCCGCACCTGTAAGCCGGGTACCGCACTACCGTCGAGCATGGCGCCACCCAGCACCAGTGAGGCGCCTTTGAAGGTGTAACCGGCGGTGATTTGATCGATGAATGGTTGGTTCATAGGTTGTCGGCTGTCGGCTATCGGTTGTCGGCTGTCGGTTGTTGGTTGTCGGTAGTCGGTTGTCGGTAGTCGGTAGTCGGTAGTCGGTAGTTGGTTTATTGGTTGTCGGTGGTTGATTTTGGGCAAAGGTCGTAAAATGGCTTGGAATTCCAATCGCGCAACCAAACTTGCGCTATAATAGGGTCGCCCCTACGGGGCTTCTGCCATGCATATAGGGGAAATGCGTTGCCTTAAAGCGGGAGGGGCTGGCCTCCATAAAATCCGGCGAGTGGCTTACACGTTTCCAATCTCTTTGTTGACCACACCATCCATGAGCCACCCCTCAACCGCCGACAACCAACTACCGACAGCCAACAACCGACAGCCAACAACCGACAACCGACAGCCAACAACCGACAGCCGACAGCCGATAGCCGATAGCCGATAGCCGACAGCCGATAGCCGATAGCCGACAACCTACCCCAAATACTTCCCCACAATAGGCATCCGCCTGCCCATACCAAAAGCTTTTGGGCTCACCCGCAGGGCCGGCGCCGCCTGTTCGCGCTTGAACTCATTGGTATTCACCAGCCGGAGGATGCGGGCCACCAACGCCGGGTCGTGGCCCATCGCTTCCAGTTCGCGCGGTCCTTGTCGGCATTCGATGTACTGGTAGAGGATTGGATCGAGTATGTCGTAAGGGGGCAATGAGTCGCTGTCTTTCTGGTTGGGCCTCAGCTCGGCGCTGGGGGGCTTGACGATGGTGTTCAGCGGGATGATTTCCTGTTCGCGGTTGATGAAACGGGCGAGTTCGAACACCTCGGTCTTATAGACATCGCCGAGCACGGAAAGTCCCCCGCACATGTCTCCATAGAGGGTGCCGTAACCCACGGCCATTTCACTTTTGTTGGAGGTATTGAGCAGGATGTTGCCGAACTTGTTGCTCATGGCCATCAGCAGGGTGCCGCGCACGCGGGCCTGTATGTTTTCTTCGGTGATGTTGAAAGGCAGATCGGCGAAAAGCGGTTTGAGTTGCTCGACAAATGCGTCGTAAACGGGCTGTATGGCCACGATGTCGTACCGGATGCCCAGGGTTTCGGCCAACTGACGGGCGTCGTTCACCGAATGGTCGGAGCTGAACTGGCTGGGCATGAGCAGCACCCGGACGTTGTCTGGCCCCAGGGCGCGGGCTGCCAGCACGGCGGTCAGCGCCGAATCGATGCCGCCGGAGAGGCCGAGAATGGCTTGCCGAAAGCCCAGTTTTCCGAAATAATCGCGAATGCCGACGATCAAGGCATCGTGCATCAGCGCCGTTTTGTCTTTGGGTTGTTCCCGGGTGCGTCCGCCCTGAAGGACCTCCTCCAGATCATACACACGCAGGCACTCCTCGAAGTACGGCATCTCGTCGAACACCTGTCCGTCGGGCGACATGACGATGCTGCCACCATCAAAAATGAGATCGGTCTGCGCCCCCACATGGTTGCAATAAAACAGGGGGATGCCGTATCGCTGTACGTTGGCGCTCACGGTTCGAATACGGGTGGCGGCCTGCTCGTAGCTGAAAGGAGAAGCCGAGATGTTGAGGATGAGATCAGGCATTTCGCCATTCACTTCATCAAGCGGACAAATGGTGTACAGCGGGTTTTCGTTGCCCACATTCCAGATGTCCTCGCAAACGGTCAGGGCCAGTCGCTTTCCTTTAAACCCCACCGTATGGTGATGGCGGGCGGGTTCGAAGTAGCGGTACTCGTCAAAGATGTCGTAGGTAGGCAGCAGCGTTTTGTGCTGCACGGCCTGCACCATCCCGTCGTGTAAAAAGTAGAGGGAGTTGTACAGGTCTTTGCCTTCCGGATCCGGGTTGCGGGTTGGAGCGCCCACCGCTATGGCGATGTTTTGGCTCAGGTTGCGCAACACATCAATACTTTCCCGGGTACGCCGGATAAAGTCGTCGAACTCCAGGAAGTCGCGTGGAGGATACCCGCAAACGGCCAGTTCGCCGAACACGATCAGGTCGGCGCCCAACGCCAGGGCCTCCTCCACGCGCTGAACCATCTTTTGCAGATTGCCCTCAAAGTTTCCAATATGATAGTTGAGTTGCGCGAGGGCTATTTTCATGTTCTGTATTAATACACGTTACCGCTGCCGGGCATCTGGTGCGAGGCAGGCGTTTTGGAAAAAGCTTCCGTGAAAGCGTCGTAGAGGCCGGAGCGGCTGAGCTCTTGTCCGTTGTCGTCGACCAGTGCTACGGCGTATTTGTCGCCGACTTCCAGCACGCGGTAGTGATCCGCCTGAACGATAAAGCGGCGCACCTCGTCGAGCCGGCTGTCGCGTTCCCGGGCGGTATTGAAACCGGCAGAGCGCAGGTAAATGGAGCCATCGGCATTGTACACCACAAAATAGTGCTTTTGATCGGCGCCGGAGAACACTGCGTAGCCCGTGCGTCCGTGTTCGTCGGTCAGGGTGGCGTGACCGTAGTAGTGGTCCAGGGCGGGGTATGGAATGCCGGTTTCCGGATCGGTGTATTCCACGTGCACGGCGCTGTACTCGGCAGCATAGCTGCGTTCGGGAGCGGCCACGCGGGGGTTGCCGTTTTCGGCTGCGGGGGCCGTTTTGGCGGTTTCTTTTTTCGCTGCGGGCTTTTTCACTGCGGCTTTTTCCGCTTTCGGGGCGGCCGTCTTTTTCGGCGCTGTTTCCCGTTGCAGAATGTTCTGCTCGAAGTCGTCGGCCATCAATTTTTGCATGAGGGTCCTGGCCTGTGCGCCTGTTTCCATTTCGCAGGAACGGGCAATCTCTTTGCGGTTTCCGGCGCGCATCACCAGGTAGTGGGCGTTGCCTTCCTGCACAAACGCGTACCGTTCGGCGATCGTCCGGTTTTTGAGGACGGATTTGATGCCGTTGTCCCGCGATTTTTCATCTACATACGCTTCACTGCGCAACATCACCACGCGGTTTTTGTCCAGCAGCGCAAAAAAGTGGCGGTTCATGGGTTCATGGAAGAAAGCCACGAATCCGGCTTCTTTCGGGTGTGCGGGTTTGTTCTGGTAATCCACACAACGGAGGTAGTCATCGTGTACCATAAGGTAATTTTTATCGTTATTCGGGTTTGAAAATCCCCGCAAAGAACGCTATTTTTACAGAAATTCCCCGTAAACACAGCGTTAAACTTGCGTTAATTCAACGCTCAAACCGCCAAAGATCATATCCACACTGCCAACCATTTTTCCAAACATGCTTTTTGCCCGGTTTGTTTTTTTGTCCCTGGCCTTTCCGATGCCGCTCCTCCTGTCTGCCCAGGTGCCGCTCCAGGGGGTCATCAACCACTATGCTGCCGTAACGGCCATCGATACCTGTCGGGCCGCGCTGACGGTGGACTCCACGCTCGGTTTTCAGGCCGGCGACACGGTGCTGGTCATCCAGATGAAAGGCGCGCTGGTCAACACCGGGAACGGCCCGGATTTCGGGATCATAATCGACTACGCTGGCGCCGGGCTGTTTGAAAAAGCGGTTGTCGACGCGGTGAGCGCCCAGGAACTCTTTCTGAAACACCGGCTGCTGAACCCCTTCAACCCGGCGGGAAGAGTTCAGGTGGTGTCTTATCCGACTTTTCCGAGTGCCCGCGTCGTACAAAACGTATGGGCAAGGCGCTGGGACGGCCAAAAGGGTGGGGTAGTGGCCCTCCGGGTGATCGACACCCTCAGGCTGGATTTCAACGTGCTGGCCGGTGGTTGCGGCTTTCGCGGCGGAGAGCCCAGGGTGGACACGCCGAATTTCTGCAGCTGGGCGTTTCCCATTCCCGGATACGGGTTCCCGTCGGGCGACTGGCGGGGTGCGCCCAAAGGAGAGGGCATTGTCGATTTGCCGCCAAACCTGGTCGCCGGTCGCGGCGCGGCGGCCAACGGTGGCGGTGGCGGCAACGACCATAACACCGGCGGCGGCGGCGGCGCCAATGCAGGCGCCGGGGGCGCTGGCGGCATCAACGATGAGCCGGCCTTCCTGAATTGTCAGGGCGATTTCCCCGGACAGGCCGGCAAAGGTCTGCTACAGGCCGGCCCGCGCCTGTTCATGGGTGGCGGCGGCGGCGCCGGACACAGCAACAACACCCCCAACGGCGGCGGCGGCGCAGGCGGCGGCATCATCATTTTGGAGGCCGGCGCGGTCACCGGGCTGTACGACATCCTCTCCGACGGGGTTGCGCCCGTCGACAACCTGGGCGACGGCGGCGGCGGCGGCGGCGCGGGAGGCTCCATCTACCTCAAAGTGGATCGACCCAATGCCGACCTCACCCTTTCGGTGGAAGGCGCTCGCGGCGGCATCACGCTCAACGGCAACCAGCAACGCTGCTTCGGGCCGGGCGGCGGCGGTGGCGGCGGAATGATCTACACCAACAACCCGTCCGATGTCATGATCGTCAACGGCGGCGCGCCCGGACGGGTCATGATGTCCGCTGCACCTTGCAACAACGCCACCAACACCGCTGGCGCCGGACAAAACGGCCGGGTAGATTCCTTGTTCGACATCCCGCAAAGCCTGATCCCGGTGGGGCCGCCGGCCGTGGTCGCCCAGCCCCAGTCCCAAACAGCCTGCGCCGGCGACACCGTCGTTTTTGCGGTACAAACCGACCCGCCGGCGGCTCAGGTCCGGTGGCAGCAGCACAGCGGCTCCGGCTGGACCGACCTGCCCAACACCGGCGACACCCTCTCCGTGGTGACCGATCCGGGTCTTGACGGCGCCCGCTTTCGTTGCCTGGTCGCTCGGGATGCCTGCGACAGCGTGCTGTCCGGCGAAGCCCTGCTTACCCTTCAGCCTGCTTCTCAAGCCGGTTTCACCCATGTGGTGAGCCAACAAACGGTCACTTTTCAGTTTGCCGGCTCCGGAGCGCAGTCCTACTGGTGGACTTTTGGCGACGGCGCCGCCAGCAACGATCGCGACCCGGAGCACACTTATGCGTTGCCGGGGTTGTACGCGGTGACGCTGTACGCCATTGGCCCTTGCGATACCGCTATTGCCACACAGGAGGTGGTCATCGGGGCCCCGCCAACGGCCGCGTTCAGCGTGCCGGACACGGTTTGGGGTTGCGTCAACAGCGCACAGGTTACGTTCGCCAACCTGTCGTCGGCCAACACCACCACCTTCCAGTGGTTGCTCCCGGGCGGCACGCCGGCCTTCTCCTCCCTGCCCCAACCTACGGTGACCTACAACACGGAAGGCCAGTTCGCCGCTACGCTCATCGCGACAAACGCCCTGGGTCTGGACACCTTCAGCCGGTCATTCGCAGTGGCTTTTGAGGCGCCGCCACTTGCGGATTTCACCGCCAACCTGCTACCGGGCGGGCTGGTGATTTTTGATAACCACAGCGTCGGCGCCAGCCAGTTTTCCTGGAACTTCGGCGACAGCACAGCGCTCTCCAACGACCAAAACCCGCAGCACCAGTACACGCAAAGCGGCGCTTATACCGTCACCCTGAGCGCCGTGAATGCTTGCGGCGTTTCGGTGCTCCAGCAGGTCATTGAGGTGATGATCCCCGGTGCTGCTTCGGGGCAACCGCTTCGGGTCGGCGCCATCCGGCTTTTTCCCAACCCGGCGCGGCACGAAGCCTGGGTGGAAACGGAGCAGCCACCCGGGGCATTGCGGCTGTATGCCGCCGACGGGCGACTGGTATGGCAAACCGCCGAACCCGGATCACGCACGATCCGACTGCCCCTGCAAGGACTTCCACCCGGCGTCTACCAGGTGCACATTGCATTTGATCACGCGCTAATTCACGTATCGTTGGCGGTGGGCAACTGACCAGCGCTTACCTTTGCGCCATGGAAAAAATCCTGATCCTCGATTTTGGCTCCCAGTACACCCAGCTTATCGCCCGCCGGGTGCGGGAGATGAACGTATTTTGCGAAATCGTACCCTTCAACAAGGCGCCGCAGCCGGATGAGCACACCAAAGGCATCATCCTCTCCGGCAGCCCCTTCTCCGTCCGGCAGCCCGATGCCCTGCGCATCGACCTCGACGCCCTGGTGGGGCGCCGCCCGATACTCGGCATCTGCTACGGCGCCCAACTGACGGCCGATTATTTCGGCGGACAAGTGGCGCGTTCCGAAAAACGGGAATACGGCAAAGCCATGCTGCGCCACGAACGCGCCGACGATGTGCTTTTCCAACAGGTGGCGTCGCCTACACAGGTGTGGATGAGCCACGCCGACACCATTATTGCTGTCCCGGAAGGGTTCGAGATCACTGCCACCACAGAAAGCATACCGGTCGCCGCTTTTCGGTCGACGCCGGGCAGGTTCGGCAGCCCGGTTTTCGGCATCCAGTTTCACCCGGAGGTGTACCACACCGAAGAAGGGTTTCAGGTGCTCAAAAACTTCGTTTTCGGCGTTTGCGGCTGTTCGGGTGACTGGACGCCCGCGCATTTCGTCGAGGAAACCATCGAACAACTCAAAGTCCGGGTCGGCGGCGGAAAGGTCATCATGGCCTTGTCGGGCGGCGTCGACTCCACCGTGGCCGCCGAGCTGCTGCACCGCGCCATTGGCGACCGCCTGTTCTGCTTTTTTGTGGACAACGGCCTGCTCCGCAAAAATGAATTTCACGACGTTTTGGCTTCCTACCACCAAATGGGGCTCAACATCGAAGGCATAGATGCCCGCGAGCGGTTCTACTCGGCGCTCAAAGGCGTAACGTCGCCGGAAGAAAAGCGAAAGATCATCGGTCGACTGTTCATCGAAATTTTCGAGGAGGAATCGGAGGCACACGCCGATTGCGAGTGGCTTGGGCAGGGCACCATTTACCCTGACGTTATCGAGTCGGTGAGCGTGCACGGCCCATCGGTGACCATCAAGAGCCACCACAACGTTGGCGGCTTGCCGGAAAAGCTCAAGCTCAACATCGTTGAGCCCCTGCGCATGCTCTTCAAAGACGAGGTGCGCCGCGTGGGCCGCGAACTCCGCATCCCCGATGCAATCCTGAACCGTCACCCCTTCCCGGGGCCCGGGTTGGGTATTCGTATCCTGGGCGACATCACGCCGGAAAAAGTGGCGTTGCTGCAGGAGGCCGACGCCATTTACATCGGCAAGCTGAAGGAGCACGGGTTGTACGACAGTGTCTGGCAGGCAGGTACCATCCTGTTGCCCATCCAGTCGGTGGGCGTGATGGGCGACGAGCGGACCTACGAACAAACCGTCGCCCTCCGTGCGGTAAACTCCACCGACGGCATGACGGCCGAATGGAGTCGCCTGCCCTATGATTTCCTGGCGGAAGTGTCGAGCGAGATCATCAATCAGGTGCGTGGCATCAACCGGGTGGTGTACGACATCTCCACGAAACCCCCGGCAACCATCGAGTGGGAATAAACGCCAAAACGGGATGAGGATAAAAATTGGCATACAGGTGTTGTTCGCGGTGCTGCTGCTGGGCGTCGGCGGCTGCTACACGCTCAACGGCATATCCGTGGATCCCGATATCGAAACGTTTTCCGTTTTTACCTTCGACAACCTGGCGCCCAACGCACCGCCCACGCTGGCCGTCGACTTCACTGAGCAACTCAAGGACAAGGTCCGCTCGGAGACCCGCCTCAAGCTGGTCAATGAAGCGCCGCACATCGAACTGGGTGGCAAAATGATCGACTACCGGGTGGTGCCCGTCGCACCCCGGCCGGGCGAGGAAACCGTGGCCCTGAACCGGTTGGAAATGTCTGTATCGGTGTTCCTGAAAAACAACATCAAGCCGGATAAAAGCTGGCCCTCGGAGCGTCGTTTCAGCCATTTTGCCGAGTTTTCCAGCACAACTGATCTGTACGACGTTCAAAACGAGCTGATCCAACAGATCAGTACCCAGTTGCTGGACGACATTTTCAACGCCGCTTTCAACGATTGGTAAAAAAAGGCTACATTTGCCTGCCTGTTTTTACCGCACACTGCTTTTGACTGACGAACGGCTCACCCACTTGCTGGAAAATCCGGATTCTCTGGCGTCCATTTCCTTTGAGGAACTGAAGACGCTGGCCCTGGCTTATCCGTACGCACAGAACTTGCGGTACCTGCTGGCCATCAAAGCACAGATGGTCAACCATCCGGACGCCGAACGCATGATGGCCACCGCTTCGGTGTACAGCATCGACCGAAGCCGCCTGTTCAACCTCTTCCACGAAGAACCCGCCGCTGAAACGGCGGACATGAAAGGTGTTGCGAAATTCCAGTCAATCGAACCGGATGCACCCGAGGCGGCGCCACAAAAGGCGGCGGCGCCACACCAACATCCGCCGGTACCGGAAATGCCGGAAGCGGTGGTTGCCGACATCCCATCCGCTCCGGAACCCATCGCCGAACAACCGCTGCCCCCGGAAGGGACAACACAGGCTGCGCTAAATGGCCAAACCATCTCTTTTGCCGAGTGGTATGGTTATTTTAACCTGCCTGTGTTGACCATGCGCAGCGCCAGGAAGAAAAATATTTCCGAGATCGTAAGTGCACCGGCGGAGCCGCAAACCGCCATGTCCGGGGTCGCGCAGGAACTGGCGCGGGAGAGCGTACGGGAAAAACCCCATCTGTACAGTGAAACGCTGGTCCGGTTGTTACTCGCACAGGGGCATACCGACCGCGCGATCGCCATGCTGGACAGAATGCGTTTGGATATTCCCGAAAAAAGCGCTTACTTTGCGGCCGAAATTGAGAAACTTAAAAAATAGCGCACATGCTTTCTTTTTTGACGGTGATGATCGTGTTGGTTAGTGTCCTTTTAATGGCCGTGGTGTTGATCCAGAATCCCAAGGGCGGTGGCGTAGACCCCACTTTCGGCGGTCAGGCCCAGCAACTGTTCGGCGCGGCCCGATCCACTGATTTTGTAGAAACGGCCACCTGGGTGCTGGCTGGCCTTCTTTTTGCCCTTTGCGTATTTGCTGCCCTTACGGTGGGCGTTACTGTTGGCGCTGAAGGCGCAGATATTCCTTTGCAGACGCAGGGGCAATAGGGCTTTTGGCTTTCGGTCGTCGGTCGTCGGCTATCGGTCGTCGGCTTTCGGACATCGGTCGTCGGCTATCGGTTGTCGGTTGTTGGCTTTCGGCTTTCGGTTGATGGCTTTCGGTTGGGAGGCACATGGTTGGTTTGATCAGCAACAGGCTGAAAGTGCACGCCCCGTTCGCCGAATTTCCGGGATGACCATTTTGGGTTGCTCGATGTGCATTCCAAACCACTTTATGGCCTTTCCCCAAAGCCAACCACCCAAAGCCAATACCCGACACTCAACTACCGACTACCGATATCCGATATCCGACTACCGATAGCCGACAACCGATAGCCGACAACCGACAACCGATAGCCGACAACCGATAGCCACTACCGTCGGTCGTATCGGTACAACTTCAGGTTTTGAATGATGGCGCACAGTTTTTCTGCGTACTGCTCGTCGGTGGCATAGCCGGCATCCTGGAGACCTGAGGCCCAGGCGCGGTAGTCGGCGGGTGGCAGGTTGAACAGGTGTTTGTAGCGCTTGTTGCCGGCCAGCAGGTTGCTGTGTTCGCGGAAGCTGCCCCAGACGTTGGGAAACGCGACAAAAAAGTCCTTGTGGCTGTCGTCTGTCTGGTTGACGCAGTGTCCCTTTTTGCACTTTCTGGAGAAACATTTTATCCCGAAATGGTTGTTGGCTTTTTTGGCCAGGCTGCTTTCGCCGGCATTGCTTTCCAACAGCGCCTGGGCGAGGGTGATGCTGGCCGGGATGCCGAATTTGCGCATTTCTGCAACGGCTACCGGCGCAAACCGCTTGATGTAGGCGTCGCAGGCGCGGTTGTGAACCGAAAGTTCGGCCTCCGGCACGTTGTAGCGGCGGGCGAAACCCGGATCGATCGCCAGGGTGAGGTTGTTCATGTCTCCGGGTGGCAGTTCCACGAACGATACCGGTTCTTCAGGCGCCTTTTTCGGGGTTGCGAACATCTCCAGCAACGAGGCCCTGACCGGGGCGCCCGAGGTTTCCATCGGTGCGTCTGCAACGGTCGGGCTGAACACCAGCTGGATCCTGTCGCTCCAGATGAGGTACACCAAGGCACATAAGGTGGTGAACTTCCAGAGGAAGCCGTCCGACGTCGGGGCAGCGTTCCGCTGGCTTGCATTCACCTGCTCCTTGCTGTTCATTGTCGAGTGGGCAAAATGCAAATTTTCCATAGTGATTGAATCTTTTAATGTGAAGGACTAATGACCTTGCAAAGATAAACAAAAAGTGTTTTAAAAAACAAATAAAATGTTTTAAAAAATCAACACCGGCGAATCCTCCGTCAGGCATATCTTTGTCCTGGGTTGCCAAAGCAAGGCGCCTTTTCGTTTTCAGACACTGATGAGACAACCCGCACAACTGATTGCCGATTGTGGATCAACCAAATGCGATTGGCTGGTGGATGCCGCCAACATCCGGACGGAGGTACTGGAGACCACCGGGTTCAGTCCTTTTTTCCACACGGCTGCGGAGATCGAGCACATCCTGCGGTCTGAGTTGTTGCCCCAATTGGGCGACAGGCCGGTGCTCACCGTCTGGTTCTACGGCACTGGTGTGCACGACGCCTACCGGGCCGGCGTGGTCCGGGAGGCCATGCAACGGGTTTTTCCCGTCGCTGCTGTTTCCGTTGAGCACGATTTGCTGGCTGCCGCCCGTGCCGCTTGCGGACACTCGGCGGGCATTGCGTGTATTCTGGGTACGGGCTCCAACAGTTGCCTCTTCGACGGGCAGCGGATCGTGGACAATGTGCCCTCGCTGGGTTGGCTGCTCGGCGACGAGGGTAGCGGCACCTACCTGGGCCGGGCGCTCCTGCGCGCCTGGTTCTACCGAGAGCTGCCCCCCGAGCTGGCGGCGGCGTTCACCGTCGCCTTCCCGGAGTCGGAAAGCCGAATAAAAGACCGCGTGTACGCCAAGGGCGGAAATGCGTACCTGGCCGGTTTTTCCGGTTTTTTAGGCGATCATGTTTCCCATCCTTTTGTGCAGGCGATGCTCCGACAGGCGTTCGACGCTTTTCTGGATGCCCATGTAGTCAAATATGCCGGTTACAGGGATTTGCCCGTTCATTTTGTGGGCTCCATTGCCTACCATTACCGCGTGGAACTGGCCGCTTGCCTGCACGCACGCGGCTTGCAACTCGGCACCGTCATTCAAAAGCCCATTCGGGCATTGCAATCCTATCACCATACCCTTCAGGAAAACACAAAACCATGATGACGAAAGAATTAAAACGCATAGCGGTGTACACCTCCGGTGGAGATGCCCCGGGCATGAATGCAGCCATCCGGGCCGTGGTGCGCAATGCCATCCACAACGACCTGCACGTGTACGGTATCATGCGCGGATACGAGGGCATGATCGACGGGCAAATCAAGCGACTGGAAACCTCCGATGTGTCCAACATCATCCATCGCGGGGGCACCATCCTGAAAACGGCCCGCAGCCAGCGCTTCATGACGCCCGAGGGGCGCAAGCAAGCCTACGAAAAGCTGATGGTGCACGACATAGACGGCCTCATCGCCATCGGCGGGAACGGCACGTTCACCGGCGCCCTGCAGTTCATGTCCGAATACCCGGACCTACGCATCATCGGCCTTCCGGGCACCATTGACAACGATCTGTACGGAACGGAATTTACCATTGGTTTCGACACCGCCGTCAACACCGCCGTGCAGGCCGTCGACCGCATCCGCGATACAGCCGACTCGCACAATCGCCTCTTTTTCGTGGAGGTGATGGGCCGCCACTCCGGGTTCATCGGTCTGCACACCGGCATCGCCGGCGGCGCCGGCGGCGTGCTCATCCCGGAAGAGGACGTGTCGGTCGACGATCTGGTTAAATTGCTCAAGCGGGCTGCCGGTCGGCAAAAGTTGTTCAGCATCGTCATCGTCGCCGAGGGTAACCACATGGGATCGGTGTACGACATCGCCAGGCTGGTCTCCGAAAAGCTGGACATCTACGACGACATCAAAATTTCGGTCATCGGCCACCTGCAGCGCGGCGGGTCGCCCAGCACGTTTGACCGCGTGCTGGCCAGTGTGCTGGGTTTTTCAGCCGTCGAGGGCATTATGGCCGGGCAATCGGGCGTGATGGCCGGCATCAAGAACAACAACGTGCACTACACCTCTTTCGACGAGGCGATCCATAAGAGCAAACCCGTTAGCAGGGAGTTGCTGCGGATGTCGCATATTTTGGCACAGTAGGAGTGTCGAATGTCGAGTGTCGAGTGTCGAGTGTCGAGTGTCGAATACAAGGGCGCTTGGTTTTCACGTGCAAACTCGCGCCCTTGTATTCGACACTCGACATTCGACACTCGCCACTCGCTAAGTGGTCTCCAGTTTGCACGTGAAAACCAAGCGCCCTTGTATTCGACACTCGACACTCGACACTCGACACTCGCTAAGTGCCCGGAACAGGACTTGAACCTGCACGACCTGATGGTCAAGGGATTTTAAGTCCCTCGTGTCTACCATTCCACCATCCGGGCTTGCGTTGCCGGCAGCCAACGCAAAGGTAAGCGTTTTGCCTGTCAATGAAAAAAGCCGCCCCGGATCGGAGCGGCTTTGGAGCGGAAAACGAGATTCGAACTCGCGACCTCAACCTTGGCAAGGTTGCGCTCTACCAGCTGAGCTATTTCCGCGTTTTGCTGTTAAGCGGATGCAAAGATAAAGCTGGCCTGTAAACTTGTGCAAGTTTTTTTTTCAAAAAAATTTTTCCGGCGATCAGGCATGCCCTTCCCGGCTTTCTTCCGGCAGTTGTTGCCGGAGTTGTTCGAGTTTGCGTTTGTAGTAGAAATAGGTGTCGATCTGCGCGCGCACCGGCACATCGGAGTTGGAGCGGCGGTAGATGTTTTGTTCGGAGCGGTCGATGAGCCGGGCCTTGACGTTGTCGTTCAATTGAAAATCGATGGTGTCCTGGATTTCGTTTTTCAGGTCGGGATCGTACACGGGGAAGCACGTTTCGATGCGGAAGCTGAGATTGCGCTCCATGAAATCGGCGCTGGACAGGAAGTACTCCGGGTGCCCGTCGTTGTGAAAAATGAATACGCGGGCGTGCTCCAGAAAGCGGTCTACAATGCTGAACACCTCGATGTTTTCGCTCAACCCCTTGACGCCGGGCACGAGGCAGCAGATGCCCCGGATGATGAGCTTGATGCGGACGCCGGCTTTGGAGGCGGCGTAGAGCTTGTCGATCATGGCCTTGTCTTCCAGGCTGTTCATCTTCAGGAGCATGGAGGCCGGCCGGCCGCTGCGGGCCGAGGCGATCTCCCGGTCGATGAGTTCGACGAGGCGGGGGCGCAGGTTGAACTTGCCCACGAGCAGGTGGCGGAATTCCTGGCGCGGCGGCTTGACGTTTTCCAGAAAGGTAAAAACGGCGCTCACCTCTTCGCACAGTTCGGTGTGGGCGGTGAACAGGCCCATGTCGCAGTACACCCTGGCCGTATCCTCGTTGAAATTTCCGGTACCGAGGTAGGCATACAGCCGCGACTGGCCGTCCTCGAGGCGGCGGATGAGGGCCAGTTTGGCGTGCACCTTCACGCCGGGGAAGGAATAGTGGACCCGCACCCCTGCTTTTTCCAGCTTTTCGCCCCACTCCAGGTTGGCGGCTTCGTCGAAGCGGGCCTTGATCTCCACAAATATGGAGACCTGTTTGCCGCGCTGCACGGCGTCCATCAGGGCGTGCAGGATCTTGCTGTTTTTGGCTACGCGGTACTGGGTGATCTTGATGTGGGTGACGGCGGGGTCGACGGAGGCGCGTTCAAAAAAGTTGATCACCGCCTGGTAGCTCTGGTAAGGTGCGTGGACAAGGTAGTCTTTGTGCCGGATGACGGAGAACGGATCGGACGCTGTATCCAGGATGGGGTGATGGAGCGGGGGCAGGGATTTGTTCTTCAGGTGGGTCATCCCGAAGTCGGGAAACTTGAAAAAGTCGAAGTTGTTGTGGTAACGGCCTTCGGGCAGGATGTCGTACTTGCCCAGATCGAACGTGTCTTGCAGGTATTCAAGCAGGTGGCCCGGCATCTCGCGGTCGTACACAAAGCGGCTGGGGGGGCCCACGAGGCGTTTCTGGAGGCTGTCTTTGATCTTTTGCACCAGGTCGCCGCTGAACTCGTCGTCGATGTACAGCTCGGCGTCACGGGTGAGTTTGATGGAGTAGGTGTCCTGGATGTCGTAGCCCGGGAACAGCCAGGAAACGGAGTTGCGCACGATGTCGTCGAGCATGATGATGTCGTGCTTTTCCTTCGAGGACGGCAGTTCGATGAAGCGGGGAAGCTGATCGGTGGGGATGCGCACCAGCGCGTATTCGCTTTCGCCGAGGGGGCGTTTTTTGGGGCGCAGGTGCACGGCCAGGTACAGGTTGGCGTTGGCCAGGAAAGGGCGGATGCGTTGGCGTACGAGCAGCACGGGCATTACGAAGGGGAGCAGGTTTTCGTGGAAATAGTTCTCCACGAAGACTTTCTGCTCGTCGTTAAGGCTAAGCCGGCGCAGCAGGTTGATGTTGTGCCGGGCCAGCTCGGGCACGATCTGCTGGTCGAAGATCAGCGAAAACTCCTCCTGCTGCCGGTTGACAATGCGGTGTATCTCCTTGAGCAGGTCGCGCGGCTCGAAGTCCATCTCCGCGTTCGTTTGCCGTTTGATCTCTTTCAGGTTGCGGATATTGGCCACCCGCACGCGGAAAAACTCGTCGAGGTTCGACGAGTAGATGGCCAGAAATTTCAGGCGTTCGAACAGGGGTACCGCAGGGTCTTTGGCCTCCTGTAGCACCCGATAGTTGAAGGAAAGCCAGGATATGTCGCGGGGGGTGTAAGAGGCGTCGTTCATGCCGTTGTCAATTTAATGCGCACCATCTGTGCGAAAATGCCTGCAAAAATGCGGCGCCCCCGCCAGATTGCAGCGTTTGTACGTCAAAATTAGGCAGAGATTACAATTTCTTAATAGCCGGCGGGCGCGTCGCTCATCGCTCCAGTACCGCCGCCCACACCCTGGAGGCGGCATGCCCGTCCCACCATGGCGGCAGCGCCCCCTGTTTCCAGTTGCCGGCCAGGGCCCGCTCGGCCCACCGGCCGGCCGCTTCGGGCGAAAGGTCCGGCAGGAGTACGTTGGTCCCCAGGGTCGCGGTTACCGGCCGTTCGGTGTTTTCCCGGAAGGTCAGACAAGGGGTGCCGGTGATGGTTGTCTCCTCCTGCACGCAGCCGGAGTCGGTGACCACCAGCGCGCACGACCGTTGCAGGGCCTGAAAAGCCGTCCAGGGTTGGGGCGCCAGCAGGTTCAGGTTGGGCAAACGGCGAAGTGCGGCCTTCATGCCCGACCGTTCCAGGCGGTCGAGCGTGCGCGGATGCACCGGAAAAACCACCGGTGCGATACCGGCGAGCACGCGAAGCAGGGAAAACAGGCGACCCAGCCCGTCGGCCTCGTCCACATTGGAAGGCCGGTGCAGGGTGACGAGCAGGTAGCCCCCGCCCGCCAGGCCCAGCGCCTTCGGCAGGGCGTGCTGCCCGATCGGGTCTGCATACAGGCGCAGGGTGTCGGCCAGCAGGTTGCCGACCAGGTGTATGTCCGCCTGCCTGCGCCCTTCGGCCAACAGGTTATCGCATCCGGCGCCCTCGGTGCAGAGCAGCAGGGTGCTGGCGGCATCAATGAGCATCCGGTTGCGCTCCTCCGGCATGCGCCGGTCGAAACTGCGCAGCCCCGCCTCGTAATGAACAACCGGAATGTCGAGCGCGTCGGCGGCCAGCGCGCCGGCCAGCGACGCGTTCACGTCGCCCACCACCAACACCCGATCGGGGCGTTCGGCGCGCCACAGGGCCGTGAGCGCCGCCATGGTCTGCGCGATTTGTTCCGCCCGTTGCCCGCCGGCGATGCCCAGCCGATGTGTCGGCGCCGGCAGCGACAGTTCATCAAAAAACACCTGGCTCATCTCTGGCAGCGCATGCTGGCCGGTGTGCACCACTTGCAGGCGCAGGTTGTCGAACAGCCCGGCAGCGGCGTGCAGGGCTGCGTATTTGACGAAGTTGGGCCGGGCGCCCAGGATGAGGGAGATGTGCATGGTAGGCTAGGGGGCTCACCCCGATGTCGACAGGGTAGGGTTGGCCGCCTGCGCCGCAGCCCGCACAAACATCGGCTCTTTGAGGCATTCGGCGAGCGCTTTCGCGTGCCGGATGTGGTGCAGGTCGGTGCCAACAAAGGAGACGACGCCCGCCTCGATCAGCGCTTTGGCCATTTTCCGCGCCGCAGTTCCGTAGTAGCCGCTGAGGGAGAGCAGGTTGACCTGCAGTTCGATCCCGCGGTCGGCCAGTTCCAGGATCTGCTCCGCATGGCGGTAAAAGGCGTACCGTTCCGGATGGGCCAGCACTGGCTGGTAGCCTTTCATTTGAAGATCAAACAACACCTGGTCGAGGTTTGGGTAGGGTTGCATCATGGACTGCTCCACCAGCACACGATTTCCGGGCAGGGTGAGCAGCGGCTCCCGGATCAGCCGGTCGGTAAAGGCGGTGTCGATGTAGTATTCAGCGGCCGCATCCAGCCGGACTTCCAGGCCCGATTCCGCAACGGCCTCCAGCAGCTCGTCGCGTTTGCGCAGGATGGTGTCGCGGGAGTTGGGGTACAGGTCGCTCATCACGTGGGGTGTCGTGTAGAGCTCGGCGAAGCCCAGGTCGAGCAGCGCCCGGATGAGCGTCAGGCTCTCGGCCAGGTCCGGCGCGCCGTCATCGATGCCCGGCAACAGGTGCGAGTGCATGTCGACGCCTACCCGTCTGAAATCGGTCGCCTTCGGTTGGTTTGAAAAAAGATTGAACATACGATGCAAAATTAAACAAAATTGGGCGACCCGAAGGTCGCCCGGAAGGCGTGTTTTGACGTCGCTGTTTAAACGATATCAGCCAGGGAACGGGCGGTTTGGTGGTTCGTCCCGGCTGCGGTACAAATGTCTGTCGGGCGCAAGCCGCTGCAAAGGACATTTGCCGGAAAATGCACCCATTAATTACCCGGAAAATATGTCATCTAACAAAAGTAAAAATTTGATTGTCAGAATAATATCGTTTTCAAATGCCCTGCCAACTCTTCCGTGAACAACCGCGCTCCGGCGGCATTCACATGCCCCTGATCGTAGAAAAATGCCGGGTCGCGGTATTGCCTGCGGTGGGTGTCGTAGTGAAAAACGGTGGCGTGCGCACCAACCAGCGTCTGCATGCGCGCGGCGAAGCCCGGCGTAGGCGGGTTGAAATTGGGCGGGATGGCCAGCACCAGGCGGACGTTGTGCTGGCGACACAGCTCGACGAACCGTTCCAGGTCGCGGCGTTTGGGTTCCAGTTCACGGGCAGGGTCGTAGGGCGGTTCGACGGAACCGTATTGGCGGTTCCACTTCGGATCTTGCCGGTGTATGGGCATAGAGCCGCAGGGCAGCAGGGTGTCCATCGTGGTGAACGGGATGCGCCGCGGAAACAGGTATTGGCGGGTGAGTTGGTGCGACACCAGCAGGCGGCTCAGCACGGCGTTTTTCTCGCCCGCCCGCACCAGCCCCTCGCGGGCAGGTGCGTACTTGACGAGCGGGTACAGCCGGTCGGTGCGGAAGGCGAGGTACGGATCGTGAAACAGCTCCATGGGATCATCGATCACCAGCACCACCGTGTGGGGCTTGGGGTTCAGGTGGCGCAGGGATTGTTCGAGTACGTACACGTGGAACGACAGCCCTGAACCCGGATAGGCCAGGTTGTACGCAGGCATGCCCAGGCTGTCGGCGAGCATTTGGGCGATCACGCTGCGCGCCCCGCGCGAAGAGCCGGTGACCAGCAGGTCGGCCCGCAGCCGCCCGGTAAACAGGTACTCCAGCCGACGGTCGGCCTCCATTTCCGGGGCCGGAGAGCGGTCGCGCAGGGGGATCAGCAGCTTGTCGAGCAGGAAGAATAGGACCCCGAATAGGAGGAGTTTGCGGAGGAAGCGCTTCATTTAAAACTGGAAATAAATAAACGGTTTTTGCTCGCCGGACAGCAACACCACCGCAAACGCCAGCGTATAGTACAGTGCCCAGCGGGCAGGGCGCGGCCAGCGTGCGGCGGGCAAAGCCAGCGCGTGCGGTTGTTCGCGTCCCACCCATTCGAACGCCAGCAGTATGCCGATGAAAAACAGCGTTGTTTCCGGCATGGCCGTCGGCATGGCGAACAACGAACGGTCCAGCAGGCCGGCAAAATACGTCCCTGCGTGCGTCAGTGATTCGGCGCGGAAAAGGACCAGGGATAGCGACAGCAGGAGGAAGGTGGTGCTCATTTGGCGCATCTCCTGCCAGGAGGGCAGCCGGCGCCCGTGTGCGACCGTGTCGAGGTGCAGCCGGTTGCGGCCCAGGAGCAACAGGGGGATGAACAGGAGCGCATGCACGGCGCCCCACAGGATGTAGGTCCAGTTGGCGCCATGCCAAAAGCCGCTGACGAGAAACACGATCGTCGTGTTGCGGATGCTCATCCAGCGCCCGCCCCGGCTGCCGCCCAGGGGCTGGTACAGGTAGTCGCGGAACCAGGTGGAGAGCGAGATGTGCCAGCGGCGCCAGTATTCCGCCAGGTCGCGGGAGAAAAAGGGGTAGGCGAAGTTGCGCATGAGCGTGAAGCCGAACAGGCGCGCCGTGCCGATGGCGATGTCGGAATACCCGGAAAAGTCGCCATACACCTGAAAGGCAAACAAAAAGGCGCCCAGCAGGAGCGCGCTGCCGTTGTGGGCTGCGGGATTGGCAAACAGGTCGTCGACAACCACGGCGCAGCTGTCGGCCACCACCACCTTCTTGAACAACCCCCAGAGGATCTGCCGCAGGCCGTCGACCGACGCCCGGTAGGAGAACCGGCGCGGCGACTCGAACTGGGGCAGCAGGCTCGCTGCGCGCTCGATGGGGCCGGCGACCAGCTGCGGGAAAAAGCTCACGTAAGCGGCAAAAGCCACCGGGTCGCGCGAGGCCTCCAGGCGGCGGCGGTACACATCAATGGTGTAACTCATCGTCTGAAAGGTGTAAAAACTGATGCCCACGGGCAGGATGATGTCCAGCGAGCGCCACCCCACGGGATGCCCGAAAAAGGAGAACGCGGCCGAAAACTGCGCGATGAAAAAGTTGGCGTACTTGAAAAAACCGAGCAGGCCCAGGTTGATCGCGATGCTAAGCCCGAGTACCAGGCGGCGGCGCCCGGGATCATCGGCGCCGGAGAGCTGTCGTGCGGCGAAATAATCCACCGCTGTGCTGAACAGCATGAGGAGACAAAACCGCCAGTCCCACCACCCATAAAACACATAACTGGCCCCGAGCAATAACGCGTTCCGGGCGCGCACCCCCCGACCCGCTACGAACCAATAGAGGAAAAAAACGGTGGGGAGGAAGAGGGCGAAGTCGAGGGTGGGGAAAAGCATGGGTTGTTGGCTATCGGCTATCGGCTATCGGTAGTCGGTAGTCGGCTATCGGCTATCGGTAGTCGGTAGTCGGCTATCGGTTGTCGGCTATCGGTAGTCGGTAGTCGGCTATCGGTTGTCGGTTGTCGGTTGTCGGTTGTCGGCTATCGGTTGTCGGTAGTCGGTTGCTGGCTTTTTATAAATGACCGCGTAGCGGTCAAACATGAATAACCCCGGGTGCAACCCGGGGTCGTTGGCGCGATACGGTAAAGCGATAAATACAAACAACCCGGGCGTTACCCGGGAGCGGAAGACGGTGCCCAACACCCCAAACACCCCTCAACCACCGCCGACGACCGACGACCGACGACCGACAACCGACGACCGACAACCGACTACCGACAACCGATAGCCGATAGCCGATAGCCGATAGCCGACAACCGATAGCCGACTACCGATAGCCGCTGTTAAATTTAGAAGAATATTTCAGGAAATGGTTAAAAACGTGGAGGTGTTGGTCATTAAACGCTACTTTTGTGTATAAGTGCAACAGGTATTAATCCAAATTTCTCCTCATGTATGCGATCGTATCAGGGTTCACAACCGCCTTGTTTTTGACCCTTTGGGCCATTCCGCCCATCATCCGGATAGCCACCTCAAAGTCGTTGTTTGACCTGCCCAACGACCGGAGTGCGCACCGGGAGCCCACGCCGTCTTTTGGCGGAGTGGCCATTTTTGCAGGCACGGTGGTCGGGATGCTGTTGTGGACACCTGCGGAGGTTTTTTCGCAGCTACAGTTTACCCTGGCTGCTTTTGCCGTGCTCTTTTTTGTCGGTGTACAGGACGACCTGCTGTGCCTTTCTCCCAGAAAAAAAATCCTGGGGCAGTTGGTTACGGCGCTGATCCTGGTGCTGGGAGCAGGCATCCGGTTCTCGGGGCTGTATGGCATCCTGGGCATTAACGCCCTTTCCCTGTACGTTGCGGCGCCACTCACGGTGGTGTTTTTCATCGGCCTGATCAATGCATTCAACATGATTGACGGCATCAACGGGCTGGCGGGCGCCACCGGGCTGCTGATCTGCCTGGCATCGGGCGCCTGGTTTTACGGCGCCGGCTATCCGGACCCGGCCGTTGTCGCTTTCTGCCTGGCCGGTTCGCTGGCCGGTTTTTTATGGTACAACGGGCGTGTCAGGGCGCGTATTTTCATGGGCGACACCGGTTCGATGCTGGTGGGCGTAGTCTGTGCCATGCTGGCGGTGTTGTTCATGGAGTACAACCACCGTTCGGAACAGCCGCCCGGATACGATTTTTCAGCTGCCCCCCCACTGGCGCTGGCCTTTTTATTTTTGCCTTTGTTCGACATGATCCGGGTGGTGATCATCCGTCTGTACGAAGGGCGCTCGCCGTTTGCCCCCGGGCGCGAACACATACACCATGTGCTGATCGACTCCGGGCTCAATCACCTGCAGGCCACCGGGGCGCTGCTGATGGTCAACCTGTTGGTGATCGCCCTCCCCCTGTTTTTCAATGACCTGGGAAATTTTGTGTTGTTTGTCATCGTACTGGTTTGGGCCCTGCTGTTTGCCTTCGCCCTGCGCCACCTGGAGCGCAGGCGTCGGGGACAAAAGGCACACATGGTCGTCGACGGCAAGCCGTTGCCTGAATAGCCGGCGGTCAGTAGGCCCGGGCGCCACCGTCCCGAAGCGCCCGGCGGCGCCACGCTGCTGACCAGCGTGCGGGGTTGGCGGCGATGAAAAACTGGGGAATTTTCCGGGCCGGCTTGAGCCAGGTGGTAAAAAACAGCGGGTTCAGGTTGTTGTGCCGCCAGGCCTGGCGGTCTTCCCGGTTGGCGTGCAGCCGGTTTTTCCACGACGCGTTGCTCTGGCCGCCGGTGCGCATGTGCACCAGCACTTCGGGCAGGTAAGCTGCTTTGAGGTGGTGCTTGTACAAAAAGCGGAGCATCAGCTCGTAGTCGGCCGACGAGCGGAAGTGCAGGTCGAACATCCCGTACCGCTCGTACAGTTCCCGGCGGACGAAGAAGGTGGGGTGTGGCGGCATCCAGCCGTAGAGGAACCGGTGTCGGCGAAAGGCCCCGGCCTGCCAGCGCCGCCTGATCCGGGCGGTTTGGCGGGCGTCGACGAACAGCAGGTCGCCGTACACCGCCTGGGTCTCCGTGTGGTCGAACAGGCGTGCTACCCGTTGCAGCACCGCCGGGTGCGGGTAAAAATCGTCGGCGTTCAGGATGCCCACCACATCGCCGGTGCACTGCCGCAGCCCCTTGTTCATGGCATCGTACAGGCCGCGGTCGGGTCCGTGCAGCAGCACGTCGTACAGGTCGGTGCGTTCGTGCAGAAAAGCGAGGGTACCGTCGGTGGAGCACCCGTCGACCACGATGTGCTCCAGCGTTACACCCGTTTGCATGCGTACGCTTTGCAGCGCTTGCGGAAGGGTATGCAAGCTGTTGAAGGTGGGCGTTATGATCGATATTTTCATCGCCAGATGGCCAGATTGCCCATGACCAGGCCGTCCATTTCGGTGCGCAAAAAGCACGCCAGGGCTTGCTCCGGGGTGTTCACCATGGGCTCGTTTTCGTTGAAGGACGTGTTCAGCAGGATGGGGACGCCCGTTTTTGCTGCAAAGCGTTTGATGAGCCGGTAATAGCGGGCGTTGTCGGCTTCGGCAACGGTCTGCAGGCGCCCGGTGCCGTCGACGTGGGTAACGGCGGGGATCAGCGCCCGCTTGTCGGGACGAACGGCGAACACCTTTTCCATGAACGGCACGGCGTCTGTTTTTTCAAAAAACGCACCGACGGCTTCTTCCAGTATGGAGGGCGCGAAGGGGCGGAAGCTTTCCCGTCGTTTGATCTTGGCGTTGATCAGGTCGCGGGCGTCGGGCCGGGCCGGGTTGGCCAGGATCGACCGGTTGCCCAGGGCCCGGGGGCCGAACTCGGCCCGGCCCTGGAACCAGCCCACCACATCGCCCTGGGCCAGCCGTTCGGCGACGTGCTCGAGCAGGGCGTCCTCCTCGTCGAAGCGGCGGAAGGGGATGCCGCGCTGCCGCAGCAGGGCCTCCACGACCTCGTCGCCGAACTGCGCCCCGGTGTACGCCTGGTGGCGAAACGGTGCTCTGGGGTTTCGCAGGGTATGGTGGTGGTGGTACAGGGCTGCGCCGGCGGCGGTTCCGGCGTCGTGTCCGGCCGGCGGCACAAACAGCCGCTCGAACCCCGTATGGTCGGTGAGTTTGCCGTTGGCGACCGAGTTTTGGGCCACACCGCCCGCCAGGCATAGGTTTTTGAGGCCGGTTTGGTCGTGCAGGCCCTGGGCCAGGCGGAAGACCGCTTCCTCGCACAGGCGCTGCACAGAGGCGGCCAGGTGGCGGTGGTGGTCGGTCAGGGGCTCGCCGGGGGTGCGCGCGGGCCCGAAGGTCTGCTCCATCGCCCGGGTGAACAGGGGGTCCACGTGCGGTGATCCGCCGTTCCAGCTCATGGACACCCCGTCGCGGAAGTGCCGGAAGTACTTTGGGTTGAGCTCGAAGAGGCCGCGGGGGCGGCTGATCACCACGTCGCGCAGCAGGTCCATGTATTTGGGTTGGCCGTAGGGAGAGAGCCCCATCACCTTGTACTCGTCGCCGTAGTGCGGGAAGCCGAGCAGCTGGGTGAACGCCGTGTAAAAGATACCCAGCGAGTGCGGGTACGACACGGTGTCCAGCACCTCAATCCGGTTGCCGCGGCCCACCCCCCGCATGACCGAGCTGAAGTCGCCCATGCCGTCGACGCTGAGCAGGGCCGCGGTGTCGAACGGGGAAACGAAAAAGGCGGAAGCCAGGTGGCTGCGGTGGTGCTCCACATACACCACGCGCGCTTTGAGGTCGCGTTCGTGGAGCCCGAACGCCGCGGCCAGGTCGGCCTTCAGCGACCGGATGCTGAACGCGTTTTGCACCCGGTCGCGCACGGCGTTGAACAGGGTCCCCTGCGACAGGGCGTAGCGGACCTTGGCGCCGATGCGGGCCATGGGGTTGCGCGACACGGCGATCACGTCCACCGCCTGCAATCCAATACCCGCTTCGGCCAGGCAAAAACGCACGGCCTCGACCGGCAGCCCGGCCCAGTGCTTGACGCGCACCATGCGCTCCTCTTCGGTGGCGGCGAGCAGCTCGCCGTGGCGGTAGAGCGCGGCGGCGGCGTCGCCGTGGTAGGCGTTTAGGCCTAGGAGGTAGGTGGGTGGGGGAGGGGAGAGCGCCGTGGGCATGACTGAAAGAAGGCTACAAGGTTGTGGTTGTTACGGCATCAGGCTTCGGTAAATCCGCTCGTATTGGACTGCTGCCGCTTCCGGCTGGAAGCGCCCGACGTTCAGCAGTCCGGCGTCGATCAGTTCTCTGCGGTAAGCCGGATCCTGGAGTACCTTCAGGACACCCTTCCGGATGTCGGCCGGGTCGAAGGGGTTCACCAGGCAGGCGCCGTCGCCGGCCACTTCCGGCATGGAGGAACAGTTGGCGGTAACCACCGGGCGGCCTACAGTCTGGGCCTCCAGAATGGGCATCCCGAACCCCTCAGCGGTGGAGGCGAAAAGTAACAGATCGCATTGGGCGTACACCTCCTGCATGGAGTCGTCGGACAGGTCAAAACGGTTTTCGTAGGCGATGCCTGACGCTTCCAGCAGCGTCTGTTGTGCCTCCGTGAGCCGGCCGAGGATAAGCAGGCGGCAAGGGATGTCCCGCAGCGCCTGCACATGGCCCTCCAGGTTCTTATTGGGCGCCGTACCTATGTGGAGTACGCACGGCAAGGCATCCTGTCTGCCGGCAGGGTAGGGAACCGGTTTAAACTGCCGGGGAATGGCGCTGGGAATAACCAACACCTTTTCCGGCCGGCAGCCGGTAAAAGCGATGACTTCCTGCCTTGTGGCTTCCGAAACGGCTACCACAATGGCGGCATGCCGAACAGGCCAGTCCAACCACAGTTTTTTAATGACCTGGCGCGCCCATCCGTAGTACAGCCGCAAAAAATTGCAGTCGTGAACGGTGACGACCGTTCTTGCTCCCGGTGTTGCCAACGCCAAGAAGTGAACATCACCGGTGATATGATATATGCCGGCCGCGCAGCACTTCAAAGCCATCATCGAACGCAAACGCGGGATGATGCCAGTACTATACCCGGGTGCAGTCCACCGCCTCCAGACAAACCACTCCGAGGTATACGCAGCAAGCATGGCATTAAATGACCGTTCGATGCTAAAGTGCTCCCCTGGCTTGGGCTTTCGAAAAACCAACAGGACGTCTATGTTCACAAGGAAAACAATTGGCGATAAAGGGCTGCGTTGTCATTTCGGCTCAGGTACTCGTTCAGGTACCCGATGGCACATTGAGACATTTGCCGGTAGTCGGCGTCGGAAAGCGTTATGGCGCGCTCCAGCGCAGACTGAACGGCTCCGGCGCGCTGGATGTCGGCCACCCAGCCGGCGCCGCGCTCCTCCAGTGCCTTCCATGGTGTGTATGGACTGATTAGTGCCGGCGTACCTGTGCCCAGGGCTTCGGCGATGGCATGGCCAAAGTTCTCGCCTTTGGTGAGCAGCACAAAAAAATCGTAATCGGCCATTACCCGCCTGACCTGTTCGTGGTCCAGCACGCCTTTGTACGCCACTTCCACGTGTGCCGGCATATTTTTCATCAGTTGTAGGCATCTGTTCCAATAAGCAACGTCTTTTACCGGCCCATAAAGGTGGTACACGACAGGGTAGTTTACCGGAAGGTGACGGAGCGACTCCAGTACCATATGCTGGTTTTTCTTTTCTGCGATCAGGGAGATGGTGGTTATCCGGGTTACCTCCCGGCTTTTTGATTTGGGATGACCGTCCATGTGTATGTCCGGCGTATCTGTAATCACCTGAATGGTGTGTATGATGCGATGCTGCGGAATGTTTTTCCGAATGTCGACGGCTTCTTGCTCATTCGTGGCGTGCCAGATATTGCGTCGGTACAGACCCAACCATCGGGCGACCAACAGAAAGAGTCGCTTTTTATAACTTTTGATGGACAAAGCGCCTTCCTGAAGCATGCCTCGGGGAGCTACACAAACCCTCGCCCGTGCGTACCCGTTGGCAGCCCACAGCGGCAGAATATTGAAACGATAAGAGAACAGGCCGTTGATGTAAATAAAGTCCGGGCGCACCGACTCGAATTGCTGTCTCCAGAAGCCGGCGTCAATGGTCGACGGATCCGCATAAAAAACCTGGGTGTGCTCCCGGTACCGAAGCCATTGATTGGATTGGATATCGGGCAATGGACGGGATTCGCGCAGGTCGCGGTCGCCACAGATCACAAACAGATCATATTCCTTGTCCAGAATGCCAGTGAGGTTCACCAAAGAGCGAATGATGCCACCGGCGCGGAAGGCGGGGTGGAAGTAGTCGTAGAGGATTAGGAGTTTGGGGCGGTCAGGCATGGGGGAAAGGGTGTGCCAGGCCCGCATTTTTAGCGATGACATCCAAGGAGCGGTTCACCGATTGACAATATCGTTCTTTGGTGTATGGTTTGGCGTTCAGGTGCGCCTGTTTGCCCATTACGGCCAGTGCTTCAGGATGGTTCAAAAAATAATGGAGTTTTTCGCGAAGGGCAGCAGCGTTGTTCACAGGAATGACAAATCCTCCCCCTCCATGGGTCGCTTCTGCGGCGCCGGTGTTTTCAGTTACGATGACAGGCGTGCCGGTAGCCATTGCTTCCAGTACAGTTTGTGCCCAGGAGTCTGTGTAGGACGGGTTTACCATGACATCTGCATCTCGCAGCGCATCGGCAAGTGCTAGGTGCGCAAGATAAGGGATGTACTGTACATGAGGTGGGAATTGGTCTGGCGAAAAGTCATCTGCCGGCCCGATTAGTGTACAACTAACCTGACCGGGGTCAAACGAGGCCAAGGCATCAAATAGCAACTGTAGGCCTTTCAGTCGACTCATACGGCCCACAAAAACCAGCCTAAGGGTGCCGTCTGGCGTTCGATATTGCTTTTTGGGGTAGAAAATATCGTGGTTAATACCAAGGGGATGGATAAAGATGCGGTCAGATGGGAAGCCTGCCTCGATGAGTGTCTGGCAGGCATATTGCGACAGGCAAAACACATAGTCGGTGTATGCCAGGGCTGTTGCTTTACGCCGGTTCATGTTGTCGAAATAGGCAAACGAAGGAAAAAGTCTGCGGTACTCCTCATACTGCTCAAAAAGGTCGTATTGATGACAATGGTGTACGGCAGCCAGATCAAGGACAGTAATTTTACCCTGTTTTCTGGCTACTTGTTGACTGTATAAGTTAGCGTTTTCATAGGAAATGAGCAGGTCAAACTCGCGATTTTGCAATCCATAAGCCACCATGCGATCAAAAATTGGATACACTTGGAAGTAGGGATCCAACCGAAGCAAGTATTGAAGGGCTTTAAGGATTGGATACTGGCGAATACGGTCCGGAGAAACACCGTAGAATCGCCTTTTGGCCAGTTGGCTTTTTCCCGCCGGCCACCAACAGGTCAACTTGCGCAGCAGGTTTGTTTCGGCGAAAAGGGTATAAAAACATTCAAGCCTGCCAGTCTCACGCAAGCAACACAGCAACTGGTCAACATGCTGCCGATCAGGATGTGAGACGATGATTTTCATTTGGTACCTGGTCGTTTCCTGAAGAGACATTCAAAAAGTAACAACGATCAATGTATGCCAGTCCGAAAAAGAAAAAAATGGTATTGTAAGTGTTAAACACCATATTCGTATACAGTAACATCAGTGCAAAAAGAAGCAGTTTATACGGCCAGGGGCCATAAAGCCTGCTGAACATTAAGGAAAACAGCAGTACGCGTACAAGATACAGGACATACCCGCCTTCGAGAATGATCCGTTCACCTTCCTCCTCATAATATCCGTAGTTTTTTAGATAATAGGATTCGCCCCAAATAGCGTTCGATCCCTGATAGGTTGCCCCTAAGCCGACGCCCAATAAGGGGAATTGACCTCTGAAGTCAATTATCTCCGCCACGGTTCCTACAATCCGGGTGCGTGTTTCCCCCTCTTCCACGTTCTCTGTGATGCGTTTTTGCATATTGGATATGCCCAGCTTGAATAAAGGGAGCTGAAATAGCCCATAGGCAGCAATGAACAAGATAATCACGGAACGGACCAGCATGGGCGCCAGCGCCTGAAAATGCAGGTAGGGCAGCAATGAAAAGATGGAAAACACCACCATAATCAGAATGATGGCGCGAGCGCCGGAGAACAATGACATCAGAACCCCCATCCCCAGAAACAACCACCGGTACCATCCATTCTGCGAGCGCACCCCTTGTCCCCAGGTGACGAACGCAATAAACGTTACAAAAGACCCAAAGCCGGATAAATAGCTGAATGTCCCGGTGGTGCGGATCAGGTTGCCAACTTTGGCTATGGCATATACTGCTTCTTCATTAGCATACTTGTTGAGGAAGTGGCCGGCCGGTAGAAGGTATTGAAAATAGCTCAGCACAAATTCGACGACAGTCAGGATCAAAACCGCAGTTGTGAGCTTCTCCAATGGGAATTCCGCCCTGTGTTCCAGGTAAATGAAGATCATCAGCCAAAACCCCAGGTGAATGATGACGCCGAATATTCCGTGAAAAACGGTTTGATTTATTGGATTGGCAGCAAGAATAACCAACAGCACGGTAAGCATGATTAATACTGGGTGGAAACGACGTCCACTGGACTCCGGTGGGATACGGACAAAGGCAGCGAACGCAAATGGGGTTAGCAGCTGTACAAAAAGGATGGCGTTGCTCACGGCAGATGCACTTACCAGCCATTTGCGTATAGCACCACTTAGGACGGTAAACAGCAATATGGCCAGCAAAAGGTTCAAATTGTATCTGCCTCTTGTCATCATCTATTTTCCGGGTTGGGTCCGATTGAATACTTCACGGCGGATCGAATCTACAACAAAATTTGCCACATTACGAGGTGCAAATTTTTCTAGGTGTACGGTGGCATTGCAGATGGTTTTTTCGTGTAGATCTTCCCATGATGGTCGGGTTTGGATCAGCATTTCGGCTAATGAAACGACATTTTCCGGCGGGAATAGTCGGCCGCAAGCACCAACTGCCTCCGGAAGCCCCCCCCTGTTGGCCGCAAATACGATGCACCCGCAGGCAATGCCTTCGAGCGCCACCAAACCAAATCCTTCGTAGGCCATAGAGGGCACCACCATCACCTTGTGATCGTTCAGACTGTCGACCAGGGCTTCGCCGGTGAGCTGTCCAGCAAACGTCACCTGGCTGGACAACCCAAGTGCACCCGCTTTTTGGTGAAGGTTTTTGTTTTCGGGCCCGTCGCCGATTATAGTCAGGTCAAAATAATGCCCGGCCAAACGAGCGTATTGCAGCGCAGACAACAATAGGTCTACTCCCTTTTCTGACACCAATCGTCCCAAAAAAACTAGGTCTTTTGTCCTGTTTGCAAAATCCTTCCGCACTTGAAACAAGTCGCTACGGAATGGAACGGGCATCACCACGGCATTAGGGAACACACGGGCGGTATAGTGACTGACTGCCAGGTTTAGCCGGGCCCATAAGTTGGCGATTTTAATCTTAACCTTCCCAACCAGGTTGTCCGGATAATCCCCGTTGTGTACCACCACCAGAGGTATGCCGGACGCAATCCAAATAGGCGGACCCTTCAGGGACAAGTTGAACTGAACGAACACATCTGCCGCCCGCACCGCTTTCCGTGCGGTATGATACCCGGGTCTTCGCAAAACCGGGAAAGGAAATACATCAACGTCTTTGTTTGCGGTTTGGGTAATCACTGTCACCGGATGACCCATATGGGTAAGTTCGGTAGCCAGCGTGCTCACAACATTGGTGATGCCACCGATTATTGGGAAAAAATCCGGTGAGTAGAAAACCAAATTTAATGGATTGATCGTTGGGTGACCTTCCGTATCAGTTCCAGTTGTTTCCCGGCTATGGTTGACCATGTCAAGTGTTTTTCAAACGTGCGTTTTGCTTCGCTGGCAAGCCTGGCGCGCAGGGTCTGATCTTTCAGTAGTTTCTCCAACGCCTCCAAAAGGCACGGCGGGTCCGGTCGGTCTGCCAGCCAAATGTTCACACCATGTTGCAATAAGGGGCCGTTCATGTTACCCCGGATGCCCACTACGGCGCAGCCGCTGGCAAGGGCTGCAGCCAGGCTCCCGCTTTTGTTGGAAGTGCCCCCTACGGACGAATCGGGTAACACCAACACATCGCCAAAGCCCAGCACTACGCCAAGGGTTTCAGGAGGCTGTATGCCTATGTGCACGATTCCATCTCCGGTTATCGGGTGCATTGTTTTTCCGCACACCAGCAAACAGGCCTTCGGGAATTTGGATTGCAATTGTCGAAAAGCAACATACAGCGGACGGTGGTCTCGATTGCCGAACGCAATAATGACGGGTGCCGCGTATTCGGGCACAAAACGGCGTCGCAGCGCTTCCTGTTGTCCTTGTTCTGTAAAAACAGGCAAGATGTTCGCGCCAATCGGAATTATATGTGTGTCTGCCGGCAGGATATCTGCGTAGGCGGGAATGCTGGTCATGCGCAGGTTGGCCGACTGGTGAAGCATTCGGGACAGCAGGTGTTCCACAACAGCCACCAGCCAGGTTTTCGGGCTGCGCCACTCCCAGCGTACACGCACCTCGTGAAAAAATACCCCGGAGTTCGTTTGCCCGCACCATTTCCGAAAAAAAAATGGTAACAGTACGGGCAGCCCTTTGGCTTGAAATCCATGGGGAACGTATTGCAAGAGAATGAAATCAGGCTGCTCGGCGTCCATTACGGTCGAAACCCGACGATAACCAGCAGCATTCCAGCGCTGCACCACCGAAAAGACACGCACCGGGCACTTACCGGTCGTTTTGTGTTCTGCTTCGCGACAAACAACGATCACCGTACAACCCGAAGCCACCCATTCGCGGGCAAGGTGAAAAGTGTAGTCGCCGACACCATCAATGGCCGGCGGGAATTGATCGGAGATGAGGAGGATTTTCAATGGATTTACAATTTACCTATCTCTTATTTTCCGCGCAGGTACTCCCCCCCACACTTCATTTTGGGGTATGGATTTGGTTACAACCGCACCTGCTGCCACAACAGAACCGTTACCGATTGTAACACCTTTTAAAATTACAACATTATATCCAATCCAAATATCATTGCCTAGGATAATTGGTTGAGTTGGGCACTCTTGCTTTGATATAAGTTCTCCGGGTCCGAATCCATGATCATGATCTACAAATTTTGTGCAAGCTCCAATCAAATTATTATTTCCAATTTGGACAAGTGATTTTATATTAAATTCGGTGTTATTACCTATGAAATTATTGTTCCCAATGACTATGGATTTTCCAACCGAATACGGGCCATCATGTTTAAAAAAAACATTATGCTCAATTGTACAATTCCTCCCAATTGATACTTTATGTGGCCAGGTAAACTTACATCCTTTAGATATTGATGTGGATTTGTCTATTTTAACTCCGAGTATTGCATAATAACAAAAACGATATATGTTCAAAACGTTGTTAATTTTAAATAATAACAATTGTAATATTTTATTTGTCATAATTTTTCAATTTGTTTTTCAAATTTTATAATTTCTCTCCAGAAATTAATATTAGCTGCTTTTGACCATCCATGACAAGCAAATGGGAGCTTGCCATTTAAATACTTAAAAGCCATATTAGGTTCACTATCAACAGCAAAAAAAACAGCAACTTTAAACTTTGGTTTAGAAAAATCTGAATAGAACTTAATGCTTTCAAAAGCCCAAAATACATCCTCGTTATACATTTCGCTATGATTGTTGGTTGAATTGCTTTTTATATATTTAAGATATCTATGTTTTTGATTTGATTTTTTTAATATATATATAAAGGTATCGACTTTTCTTAATGAAAGCCCCCCATTGCCTATCGTTTTGTTTATAAATAATGGTAAACTAAAATTTATTTTTGAAATTTTTTTAAACCTGTTCCAAAATGTATAAAAATATAGTTTTACAGACCAACTATCTCTGAGCCAAGGCGCTCCTATGTAATCATAATCCTGCTCACACCAATATGCTAATTCGTCTTTAAAAACAAAACAATCTAGTTGATAAATCAATATATATTTATAATTATTAAATCTTTCGTAGAATTCTAATGATAGCATAAGCTTATTATAGCTTTTTATGTCTATAAAATATTTGTAATCAAAAAATTCGTATTTTAAGGTGTCTAAAATTCGATACGCCTTTAAGTTAACTTGCTTGTGTGTTATAACAGTAATATCGTATTCTGATAATATTTTTATACACTGTTTAAGAGAAAATAGCTCTTCCTGGTTAGGGAACTCTTTATATATTGGAATGACAATACTAACAAGTTTTTTCATGTTTGAATGGCTGATACAGCGTATTGAAGAAATCGGAACTCATTTAACCGGTTTAGTGCTACCCAATTTATTAATTGAAATTTTCTTGATGCAAAAGGATTAATTCCTTCAATTTTTGTTATTCGATAGCCAGCATTCTCAAACAGCCTAATGATACTTTTTTTTGTAAAAAAACGCAAATGTGTTTTGTCTAAAATACCGGATTCTTTATACTCCCAATCTCTTTTTACAATAATTTCAACTAAATTTGGATAATAAATAAAATTTGGTATAGATGCGACAATCACAGCATTAGGTGTTAATATTGCACGTACGGAATTTAAAATTTCTTCAGGATTCACTAAGTGTTCTAACACATCATTAAAGACTATTGTGTCATATAAAAGAGTTTCCTTGGGCATTACAAAATTAATATATTCCTCGGCTGTACTTTGTATAACTCTATCTAAAATTTTAGAAGCAATATTTGCACTTTCTTCAAATGGTTCTATTCCTGTATATGTGCATGTAATTTTAGATTTCACTATTGACCCAAATGCACCATTTGAACAGCCAAATTCTAGAATGTTATTTGTATCTAAAGGTATATACTTCAACATTTCGAACCGACTGTGTGCATAGTAGTCCGTTTCTTTTTGTCCTTTTAAATGGAATTGCATCTTTCTGGGTTAAAATCAATGTTAGGCATTTTATTGACAAACCTATCCGCCAGGCTTAAGTATGTGCTTTTCACCTTCCGAGCAATTGGCTTATTTGAAATCATTCTTTCCAAGTAAATTCTGATTCGAATAAGCAAATAAAATGATGAAAGTACAACGCATAAACGGTTTGTCTGAACATTTATTTTGTTTCCTTCACTTTTAAGCCTCGTATTCCCAAATAAAAGGTCCGAAGACACTGCCATAATTATAACTTCCATGTATTGCCAATAATGATCCTGCATCAGTAATTTTAAACTTGCAAACATCATAAACTGAGTCAAATTGAGTTTGTTGTGGAATGTGAATGAATGCATGAATTGAAAAATTTCCTCGTGTTAAAAAATATGGTGGAATATTAATAGACATATGTTGGCTAATTCTCATTGATTCTGATGCACAAATTGGTTGTTTGTTTTGGTCTAGAATCATAATAAACATTGTAACATTTCGTTTCTCTTCCTTATTTATCTCAAGTGCTACTTCGATAACGATATTTTCATTGTGCAAAAACTCATAAATTTCTTCATCTTTTGAATTCTTTAATTTAATGGTTTGAAAGCACGGTGGAATTATATTTTTTGTTTTTTTATATGCACAACTTATGTTTTCCGTCGTAATATACTCTGAAATAACGTAGGCGTTTTCTCCAATTGCCGATAGCCTTCCTTTATTCAATAATATACATGTATTGCATAATGTTGATATTAGCCCCATATTATGACTAACAAAAAGCACCGTTCGCCCCTCCTTTTTACTTACGTCTTCCATCTTTCCCAGGCACTTTCGCTGGAACTCGGCATCACCCACCGCCAGCACCTCATCGACGATCAGGATATCCGGTTCCAGGTGTGCAGCGACCGAAAAGGCGAGCCGGGTATACATACCGGTTGAGTACCTTTTAACGGGTGTATCCAAAAAGCGCTCCACACCGGCAAAGTCGACCATCTCGTCGAACTTTCGCCTGATTTCGGCCCGGGTCATGCCCATGATGGCGCCGTTCAGGTATATGTTTTCGCGGCCGGTGAGTTCGGGGTGAAAGCCTGTACCCACCTCCAGCAGGCTGGCAACGCGGCCTGTGATTTCCACCCTGCCCGCGCTCGGTTCGGTGATCCGGCTGAGTATCTTCAGCAGGGTGCTTTTTCCTGCACCATTCCGTCCGATAATGCCCACCCGGTCGCCCTGCTGCACCTCAAAGTGGAGGTCTTGCAAGGCCCAGAATGCTTCTGCGGACTCGGCACGGGCCTGGGATTGCCCGCGCAGCCACCGGCCTGTTTGGGTCACGGCGTCTCGTATGCCCTGGGACACCACATCGCGCAGAGCCCTGTAGCGCGCGGGTTGCTGGCGCCCAATGAGGTATTGTTTGCCCAGTTGTTCGGCCTTGATGACGGTTTGCGACATGGGTCAGATCAGATCTGCGAAGCTACGCTCCATCTGGCGAAAACGCGTAATGCCCAACCAAAGAAAAAACATGGTAACGCCCAGGCTCAACAGCAAACCCGGCAGATAGAGCGGCATGCCCAGGAGGCACCATCGAAAGCCGTCGATGACGCCCACTGCCGGGTTGAGGCTGTACCAGAGTCGCCACGCCGGGGGTACCACGTTGCTGCTGAACCCGACAGGTGAAATGTAAAGTCCGAACTGAACGACAAAAGGAATGATGTACCTGAAATCGCGGTATTTCACGTTCAGGGCGGTGAGCCACAAGCCGGGTCCTAGGCTTGCCAGGAGCGCCCATGCCATGAAAACCGGCAGGAGCAGCACCTGCCACGGGGGCAGGAATTGGTAGACGACCATGAGCAGGGCCATGAGCGCGAAACTGATCAGAAAATCGACAAATGCCGTGATGACCGATGCGGTGGGCACCACAAGCCTCGGAAAATACACTTTGCTGATGAGGCTGGCGTTGTCCACCAGGCTGTTGGAGGCCTCGCTCAGGGCGGAACTGAACAGACTCCAGGGCAGCATCCCTGCGAAAACCAGCAGGGCGTACGGGACCGATTCGGCATGTTGCAATCCGGCTACTCGCCCAAAAACGACGGTGAACACCACCATGGTAAGCAAGGGCCTCAGCAGCGCCCAGGCTACACCAATCACCGTCTGTTTATAGCGCACCGAAATGTCGCGCCAGGCCAGGATGACAAACAGCTCGCGGTACCGCCATAAATCTGCCCAGTAGTTTTTTTCGGTGCGACCGGGCTCGAGAATCAGGGTCTGCTTGGGTGATTTTGGCGTCATGTTGTATTGTTTATCGCTTTATCCGTATCCGGCGCTTTTTCTGTTTTCCCTCCCCCTCAAAATACCCCCCTCCATACCCATACCCGTATCCATACCCGCGTCCGTACCCATATCCGCCAAACGAGCGCACGCCGTTCAGAATGATGCCGGGTCGCACGAGTTTTCCGCTGCGGTACAGCTCGTCGAGCAGTTGGAGGCTGTCTTGGGTGGTCATGCCATAGCGGGCCACCAGCAGGGTGTGGTCTGTGTAGGGGGCGAGCAGGAGGGCGTCGGTGACGAGGCCCACGGGGGCGGTGTCCACCACCACGTATTCGAAGTGTTCGCGCAGCCAGGCGAACAGGGTGCGTATGCTTTCCTGCTGGAGCAGTTCGGAGGGGTTGGGGGGTACGGGACCCGAGTCGATGCAGTACAGGTTATCGTACCCCGGCACAGGTTGGAGGAGCGCCTCGGCCTCGGCCTTGCCCAGCAGGTAGTGGGTTACGCCTGGCTCCCCGCGCCGCCCCAGGAGGTATTGCACGACCTTGGGTTTGCGCAGATCAAGCCCCACCAGCACGGTTTTTTTGCCCAGCAGCGACTGACTGACGGCTAGGTTGAGGGCCGTGAACGACTTGCCTTCGCCGCTCACGCTCGACGTAACCAGCAGCACCTGGTCCGCTGTGCCGGCGGCGTTGAACTGCAGGTTGGTGCGTAGCAGGCGAAACATCTCGGCCACGGCGGTGCGGCTTTCCGGCTGCACCACCACGGGCGAGTCGGTGCGCGCCAGGGCTACCTGGCCGAGGAAGGGAATTTGGGTGTGGGCCTCCACGTCGCGACGGGTGCGCAGGCGGTCGTCGAGCTGGTCGCGCAGGAACAGGGCGGCCGCAGGCAGGGCCATACCCAGCACTATGGCGAAGAGGAGCACGCGGGTGGCGCCGGGCGACACCGGTCCTCGGTTTTCGGGCTCGTCGAGCAGAAAGGCGTCCGAGGTTTGGGCCGCGATGTTCAGCGCCGTCTCTTCGCGCTTCTGCAGCAGGAACAGGAAGAGCGTCTCCTTGATCTTTTGCTGGCGCATGATCTGCAGCAGCTCCCGTTCGTTGCGCGGCACGGCGTTGATCTGACGCTCCAGGGGGCGCAGGCGCTCTTCCAGGGTGCGGCGGCGGCCGGCAAGCTCGCGTTGCAGGTTCACCACGCTGGTGCGAATGTTGTCGCGCAGGTTGCCGAGCTGCTCATCATAGCTGCCCACAGCGGGGTTGCGCTCGGTGGCGGCCTCAGCCAGGTGGCGGCGCTTGTACAGCAGCTCGTTGTACTGGCGGATAATGGCGCCGAGCGACTCGGAAGCCAGTGCCGAAGCGTCGGGGAAAGGCTGGTCCGGGCTGTTCAGGTAGGTGCTCAGGTTGTCGAGCAGTTCCTGCTGCACGTCCGCTTCGAGCAGCTGCCGGTCAACGTCGGCCACCTTATCCAGATAGGTCTCCGCCTGTATGCCCATGTCCATCGGCAGGGCGTTGTCGCGTCGGTACTGCTCCACGTCGCTCTCCACGTCGTAGAGTTCCTGGGCGATGTAGCCCAGGCGGTCGTCAATAAACACCAGGGTGTTGTTGCCGGCCAGCTTTTTTTCTTCCAGTACACTGGCGTTGTATTCCTCCACGAGGGTGTTGAGCAGGGCAACCGCGCGGTCGGGCACGGCATCCACCAGGCTGATGGCAATCACGTTGGAGCGTTCGACCTGGCGCACATCGACTGAGGAGGCAAAGCGGCGGGCCGTCTGTTTGGGCGAGTGTATGGTTACATCGTACTCACTGTCGGTATTGGGTTCTCGCCCGGGGTGAAGGACAAACCGGATATCCTGGTGGCGCAGCGTGTCGCCAAATTGGGCCGACAGCCGCTCGCCGTCGGGGCCCACCAGCTCGAAGTGCCTGGGGTCGAGGGTATGTACACGCAGGGTGCGCCCGAAGAGGGCAGGACCCAGGTCGGGCTCGAGCAACTCAAAGACGAAAGGCTTGTATTGCTCGTTTACCTTCACCCGTCCGTACTGGGTATAGCTAATGTGAAGGTCCAGGCTGTCGACCACCCGGCGCATGAGGTACGACGACTTGAGGTACTGGACCTGGTCGGTCACGTCCGTCAGGGTGGAATACCCCAGTTCCGACAAGATGGCCTGTTCGCTGGTGCTTACCTTTTGGTCTGAATTGATCAGGATGGCGCCACCGATCTCGAATACCGGATTGGTGTAGCGCTGGTACATGATGGCGCCGAATATCGCCCCCCCCAAACTAACCAAAAACCAATACCAGTTCCGCAAGAACAGCGTGAACCAGTATTTCAGGGGGGCGGCGGCGGATCGTCGTTCGGTGTTCGGATGCACAGGGTGTTGTGATGGGTTGGGCGGGGGCCCTGGATTACTTGTCGAGGCTGGAGAAGGCGCTGTTGTGGCTCCGGAACTCCGGCACCAGGTTTTTCATGTGCTGCACCAGGTCGTGGTCGGGGGTGCCGTTGGCGGCAGCGTAGATGAGGGTGTCTATGTCCACGCGGATGTCGTCGAGCCGGCTGGGCCGCACGCGGGCGCGGAAGATCTTGGGGTGGTGGGTTTCGGCGAGGTTTTCCTTGTGGTCGAGCAGCTCTTCGTAGAGTTTTTCGCCGGGGCGCAGGCCGGTGAACTGGATGTCGATGTCGCGCCCGGGCACCAGGCCGGCGAGCTGGATCATGCGGTGGGCCAGGTCGAGGATGCGCACCTGTTCGCCCATGTCGAACACAAATATTTCGCCGCCCAGCCCGATGGCGCCGGCCTCCAGCACGAGGCGGCAGGCTTCGGGGATGGTCATGAAGTAGCGCTTGATGTCGGGGTGGGTGATGGTCACCGGGCGTCGGTGCTCGATCTGCTCGCGGAAGATGGGGATCACCGACCCGTTGGAGCCCAGCACGTTGCCGAAGCGGGTGGTGATGAACTGGGTGTGGTGGTTGCCGGCGAAGTTGAGCGCCTGCACGTACATTTCGGCGATGCGCTTGCTGGCGCCCATCACGTTGGCGGGGTTCACGGCCTTGTCGGTAGACACCATCACAAATTTTTCGGCCCGGAAGGCTACCGCCAGGTCGGCCACCACACACGTGCCCTGCACGTTGGCCTTCACGGCCTCCTCCGGCGCGAGCTCCATGATGGGCACGTGCTTGTAGGCGGCGGCGTGGAACACCCAGGCGGGCCGGTGGGCGCCGAACAGGCGGTGCATGCGCTCGACGTCGCGCACATCGGCCAGCACAGGGGTAAAGAGCCCGGCGGACACCTCGGCGCGCAGGGCCAGGGCGATCTCGGCCAGCGGCGTCTCGGCCTGGTCGATCCCCACCACCCGCGCAGGGCGGTGGCGCAACAGCTGGCGCACGATCTCGCTGCCGATGCTGCCGGCGCAGCCGGTGACGAGCACCACCTTGCCCGCAATGGCGTCGGACAGCACCGCGTCGTCGAGCCGAATGGGCGGACGACTCAGCAGGTCCTCCAGGTTCACCTGGCTGAGCTGGCCCACCTGAAGGGCGCCGTTGAGCCACAGCTCCGTGGGCGGCGGCTTGAGCACGTGCAGGCTGTTGTTCAGGCACCGGTCGATGAACGCCACCCGGCGCTCGGCCGACAGCTCGCGGACGCCCATGATCACCGTCTGGACGCCGTATTTTTTCACCACCCGGTCGAATGACCGGTCGGGGTTGAAGATCGGGATGCCGTTCATCTGCTTGCGGTGCAGCATGGGGTTGTCGTCGAAAAACGCCACCACCCGGTAGTCGTGCTGCGTGTTGTGCGCCAGCACCCGCTCCAGCATGGTGCCCAGCTCGCCGGCGCCAAAGATCACCGTGGGCTTGCCCGATACCCGCTGCCGCTGCTCCTTCAGCCGGTCGTACACCAGCCGCATGGCGATGCGCTGGCTGCCCAGCAGGGCCAGCAGAAAAAAGTAGTCAACGTACACAATCGCCAACCCCCGGTATCCGTGCTTGTCGGGAAACAAAAGCCAGTAGACAATGAAAATAACCAGGGAGGATACCGAAATGGCCATAAAAACCGTCTTGTAGTCCTTCTCCCCAACGTACCGGAAAATGACGCGGTACGTCCTGAACCCGTAAAAGGCCAAAGCCCGGCACAACAGCACCACCACCGTGGGCCATGCGGCCAGAAAGTGCGCCGTGGGACCCCAATCGAACCCAAATAACAGAAAACTGGCCCAGAACCAGGAGAAGAGGGCGAGCAGGAGATCCATTCCCAAAACGACCGCTCTCAAAATATAGGCGGCCAGATACTTTTCATTGCGTAATCGGAAACCGGAAGACATGATTGGCGTTTGGAGGTGATTATACACAAAGGTAACGCTATTTTTGGTAAACGCATATTATACCACTTATGGTGTATCATGATTTTTATCAGCAAGAAATTGAGTGTCGAGTGTCGAGTGATGTTTACGCTTGGTCTTTCCGGTAAACTGAGCGTATAGGTCATTCGACACTCGACATTCTTATTTGTTTTTGTACACGGTTTGCCCCGGCCTTGCTCCGCGTGCGCTGTTTATAATGCCACGCCTACGGCGTTCAAACATATACACGTTTCACCCGAGGCTACAAGAGGGCCGCCCCTAACGGAGCTTATGCAGGCTTGTTCCCGCTTTGCGCCAACGCTTTTTTCCGAATGATTGGAGAAGTCCCAATAAGCCCTGTAAGGGCGGCCTTCTTGTAGCCCAAGGTGAATGAGCGATGTTGGAACGCCGTAGGCGTGGCATTATAAAAATCACGATCGCCATATTTGACTTTTATAATGCCACGCCTACGGCGTTCTGACCTATTACCTCCCCCCACGCGCTACAAGAGGGCCGCCCCTGACGGGGCTCTTTCTGGTCTTCTGGAACGGGCTTTTCTGTTTAGCGCAGCAATAACTGACTTTGCAAGCAAATCCTTTGTATACCCTTGGCTCGACACACGATGTCATTTTGCAAACGGGTGTTTGCTCAACGGCAGCGCCGCAAACGGGTGGTAGTCGCCCAGCAGGCCCACGGGCGTTTGGTACCGGATGTCGTGGGCCAGCACCACAGCAGGACGGGCGTCGGCGAGGGTGAACCCCTGGCCCGCGAGGATGTTCCGGTAGCTGTGCGTATGCAGCTCGGTGAAGCCGTCGCTGAACTCAATCTGTTCGCCGTTGAGGGTCATGGACCGGAAGGTGCGTTTGCCGGCGGCCGCCACGTCGGGCGGCAGGGTGTCGGCGCTGATGCTCAGGAACCAGCGCACGCGGGCGCGCTGCAGCTCGATGAACCCCGAGGCGCGGTCGTGCGTGTGCAGGTGCACGGTGTTGTGCTGCACGTCGCCGAACAGCCAGATCAGCATGTCGAAAAAGTGAATGCCGATGTTGGTGGCGATGCCGCCGGACTTGTTCACGTCGCCCTTCCAGCTGGTGTAGTACCAGTGCCCGCGGGAGGTGATGTAGGTGAGGTCCAGCGCATATTTTTGGTCGGTGGGCGCCTGCGCCAGCCGCTCCCGGAGCGCGAGCAGGGCCGGGTGCAGGCGCAGCTGCAGGATGGTGTACACCCGCTTGCCGGACTCCGCTTCGCTCTCCAGCAGGGCATCCACGTTCCAGGGGTTCAGCACCAGGGGTTTTTCGCAGATCACGTCGGCGCCGTTGCGCAGGCCGAAGCGGATGTGGGCGTCGTGCAGGTAGTTGGGCGAACAGACGGACACGTAGTCGACGCCCGCACCCGTGCGCCGCAGCTTTTCGATGTGCCGGTCGAAGCGCTCGAACTCGACAAAGAAGTCGGCCTGCGGGAAGTAACTGTCGATGATGCCCACCGAGTCGTTGGGGTCGAAGGCGGCCAGCAGGTGGTTGCCGGTGTCCTGGATGGCTTTGAGGTGGCGCGGGGCGATGTAGCCCGCCGCCCCGATGAGGGCGAAGTTTTTCATGGTTCGATTTTTTGTACTTGTCCTTCAGACAACCGGTACTGCTCGCCGCTGCCGGGGCACACGGCCACGCCCCGGGCGTCGAAGTGCAGGCGTTCGCCGTGCGCGCTCATCCACCCGATCTGCCGGGCCGGCACGCCGACCATGAGCGCGTACGGGGCCACGTCGGTGTTGACCACGGCCCCGGCCCCGATGAACGCGTGGTGGCCGATGCTGACCCCGCACACGATGGTGGCGTTGGCGCCGATGGTGGCGCCCCGACCCACCAACGTTTTCATGTACGCGCTTTTGCGGTTCACCGCGCTGCGCGGGTTGTACACGTTGGTGAACACCATGGAGGGCCCGAGGAATACGTCGTCCTCGCAGACCACGCCGGTGTACAGCGACACGTTGTTCTGAATCTTGGCGTTGTTGCCCACCACCACGTCGTCGGCCACAAAGACGTTCTGGCCCAGGCTGCAGTTGGCCCCGATGACGGCCCGGGGCATGACGTGGCAAAAGTGCCAGATTTTGGTGTTTTCGCCGACGGTGGCGCCGTCGTCAACGTAGGCGGAAGGGTGGATGTAGGCGGTGGAAGCAATCATGGGGAGTGTCGAGTGGCGAGTGTCGAGTGTCGAGTGGCGTGTGCGCTTGGTCTTTCGGGAAAACCAGGCGGACTCGAATGGCGAGTGTCGAGTGTCGAGTGGCGAGTGTCGAATGGCATGTACGATTGGTTATCAATAAATACCAAGCGTACACGCCAATCGACAATCGGCATTCGCCAGCATCAGTCTGTCAAATTACCCCTCGGTCGACGACCATGCTTTTCTTTGTAGGCTTGGATGTGCTCATTTTCGAGACGTTTTGCCTCCTTACGACCTGGAATGTCGCGAATAAGGATGCGTGTGAAAAATCTCGCCCAGTTGTCTATCAAATTAGCGAACCTCAGCTGCACGCGCATTCTTTTTGACATTCCATCTTTTGTACTGATGGGGTCGCTGCTAATCCCATACTTGAACACATCATAGTCAACTTTATCAACTATTTCGTAAAGGTGATGCAGTTCTTCGCTGTCGTCTGAATTCCTGTGCAGCATAATTTATTGCGTCAATTGCCAGCCGGCCTTATTGCTTTGGGTTTCATAGTTGTAGGTAGGCATATAATTGAAAGGCACATTCATCTTCATTTCAAAGGCATCGTCTGCAAGGTAAAGCAACGGCTCAAAAACAATGTCCTGAGGCATCTGGGCAGGATCATTTAACACCATTTCGTAAAAGTCCTTTCCTTCAGCAACCACAGCGCAACGTGCGTATAAAAAGTCATCAGCAGAAATAAAATTGTCCGGCGCATGTGCAGCATAATGGGTGGCATGCGCTCGCGTGTCCAATTGAAACAATTTCTCGGACAACTTGTCGGCAAAAAGGCAAATGCTCGCTACCGGCATTTGGGAAAGCGCCTTCACTGCGGGCGCAACTTTTTCCGCACTGCCTTTTTGGGACCAGTCAATCCCGTCAACAACGCGCCAAAAGTCGTCCTCGGAGAACAATTCATCTGCCGGAGATGTATCCTGGAGTCGAATCTCAACCTCGGTAGCCTCGCCAAACTTTTGTTTCAAATCGTCGATAAATTGACTACTCAAGTCGTTTAAACTAACGTTTAGTACCGTAGTCATGTTGAACGTTTTTATGGGTGCAAATATGGATATTTTTTTGGTCACTCGACACTCGAATCGGCCTTTTCACTGTAGGCTTTCGCTCTTTTGGCCTTTTCTTCCCAGGAAAGCGCTACTATGCCGCTGGTGACCACCAATTCGTCGATGTCCTCGTCATATGCTATGTCCGCATCGTTGTAGTAGATATTTTCCTCCGGTATCACTATTCCGCCCATGGACAGAACCATGGCATCGCGCACATTCACCTGCCGGGTCGTGCTTTCGTCCAATACCACGCCCTCCAGGGTTTCGCCCCGGTTGACCCGCTCAACAGCTTCTTTAACGGTTAGTATGTTCATCGTGCTGATTTTTATTTTCGGGCGGATGCACCGGAAGCCTTGTTCTTTATCTAGTTTTTATTTATTTGACGTCTGCAAATCGACACTCGACACTCGCCAAGATCATGCTGTTTAGTGTTTTTATCCAACATCACTCCTATCTTATATTTTTCTAATTCTAACTCTTCCCGGTTGAATGACCGTAAAGGCTCCAATCAGTTGCTCTTTGAAATTATTGACCACTTGCGCGACCAGATCCGCTTTCTGGTCGGATGGCAACTCCTGTAATCGGTTAAGTACAATTCCCGCATGTGCGCGTCTGCTCCTGAACGCCAACTCGCCAAAATCTTTGTCGCGGGTAATGAGTACTCGATTTTCAATGGTAGCCATCTCCAATACCGTGTCATCGTCTGCTCCAGCTGCCACTTCTGCTACATACAAAACATCGTGTCCTGCTGCCCGCAAACGAACAACAATCTGACGATCTACGCCCTCATCTGCCAGAAAATTCATAGCGCCAACGGATAGACCTTTTCACCTTTTAAGGTATCAGCGGCAAATGCCAAAGCAGCCAAAATGGCGTCTTCATCCAAGCCCGGGAATGCATCCATCAGGTCTTCCTTTGTTTTTCCAGCGGCCAACTCTTCCAAAATCGCTTCAACGGTGACCCGAGTCCCTTTGATCACCGGTTTGCCCATCATTACTTTGGGGTTTACCGAAATTCTGTCCCAATAATGCATGTCCCAATTTTGATTTAAAACAACGTTATGAATGGAAAAGTTTTCGAGTGTCGATTGTCGAGTGTCGAGTGTCGAATGGCATATAAGCCTGGCTGTCCGGAAAAAATCAAGCGTAAATGCCATTCGACACTCGAAAATCGACAATCGACTTTCGAGTACGCCTGGCTGTCCGGAAAAAATCAAGCGTACATGCCATTCGACACTCGAAAATCGACAATCGACATTCGAGTCCGCCTGTTTACCCCGAAAAGATCAAGCGTACAAGTCATTCGACACTCGACACTCGACACTCGACAATCGAAATATCCTCATCCACCGCTTCCCAGTGGATGCCTGTTCCCTTGCCGATGAGCCGCCATTGTTCGCGTTGGGCGGGCGTGGCCGCTACCAGGCGCGGAAACCAGGCATAAGGCACACCGATCTCGCGGCCATCGGCCAACTGTACAAAAAATTTTGTGGCCTCCAGGCGGATTGAAACGGCCTGGGGGGCGCTAATCTTCGAAGTGTTCATGCCAATCGGTTAAAAATTGTTCCTGATGGTCTAAAACGATTTTTTGTACTTGTTTCTTTTCCGTTTTGGTAAACCCATCCATGTGGTTTGAATTTTGAAGTTCATGATCAGTATGACAGGTCGTTCCCAAGGCCTGACGGCTTTACTGGATAGTTACTTTTCTTTTTTTATGATTTCATTAAACTCATCAGCTGTCAGAACCGCTACTTTGGGAAACGGAATTTGCTGTAACGCATTAAAGTGTCTGTCGTCGCTCACCAAAAACTTGGCATCGCACGCTATGGCACAGTCAACAAATTTATTGTCATCTTCATCCAATGCAATCAAATTCCATTTGAAGTACTTTGTGATCCATCTGACATTGGGGGCATTTTCGATCAGTTGAAGGACAAACGCTGCAAGGTTTTCCCCCATATGATTCCCTATTATCTCCTCGTACTCCAACAAAATATCGGTTGTTACGCATAGCTCAAACGCTTCGTTTAAGAAGGAATCCAATATCGGACGGTATCTGGATTTACTTGAAATGGAGACAAGTAATACATTTGTATCAAGAACAATCCTCAAGGCGTTCAGTTATTTGGGTTGTAAGGCGTTCTTTTGTGGGTTTTTAACAACCGCTCCATGTCCTCATCTGTCCAGTTGTTCTTATCCCAAATGTCATCTGCCATCTTGGTGACTTTACCTGCCAAATATTTAACGATCAAACGCTTGATCTCAATCAAATCGTTGTCGTCCAACTCCCGGGTAAACAGCTTCAATATTTCTAATTGATGCTGGTTTAAGTGCTTTATTTGCGACGCTGAACTCATGTTGTACTGCTTTTCTGATGGTAGGTCCCTGGATAATAAATGAGCACCCGGGTATTTTTTTGCTTTGGGCCCTCCGCAGAAGGACCGTAACACAAATGTAAGACATTTTGGGCAGTTTCCAGCCAATCCGGTATTGATTTTTCTGTGCCGCTTGTGCCGGTTGTCGGGTTCGGTGTTTTGGGTATGGGAAAATCGGGGGAAATGGCTCTTGTTGTCCACTCAAAAGTAATTTGCCAGTATTGTTTTTATCAAACCCACTTTGCCCTTGTCGAATGTCGAATGTCGATTTTCGAGTGTCGAATGACTTGTACGCTTGATCTTTTCGGGGTAAACAGGCGTACTCGAATGTCGATTGTCGAATGTCGAGTGTCGAATGGCATGTACGCTTGATCCTCCGTGAAAACCAGGCGTACAAGTCATTCGACACTCGACACTCGACATTCGACACTCCTCTGACCTCGGAGAGGTCAGGCATTTGTAGAAAAACCGCCCCGCCCCGTTCCCCCGACTTCGGAGAAGTCGGGCATTTGTGCCGGTTGCCGTATGCCCTGTGCGCATGGTTCCACCGTATATGCTGGCGCACATATCATTTCGTTAATCGACATAAATGCCCGACTTCTCCGAAGTCGGGTGTATCTGGTGATGCCTGGTTTTCTACAAATGTATGACCTCTCCGAGGTCAGGCGAGTGGCGAGTGTCATGTACGCTTGATCCTCCGTGAAAACCAGGCGTACAAGCCATTCGACATTCGACACTCGACATTCGACACTCCTCTGACCTCGGAGAGGTCAGGCATTTGTAGAAAAACCGCCCCGCCCCGTTCCCCGACTTCGGAGAAGTCGGGCATTTGTGCCGGTTGCCGTATGCCCTGTGCGCATGGTTCCACCGTATATGCTGACGCACATATCATTTCGTTAATCGACATACATGCCCGACTTTTCCGAAGCCATTCGATTGTCGATTGTCGAGTAGCATGTACACTTTGTTATCCCGAAAAGATCAAGCGTACAAGTCATTCGACACTCGACACTCGACACTCGACACTCGACACTCGACATTCGACATTCGACACTCGACACTCGTTTGTCAGTTTCGAAAAATCATCACCACCGTCAGCAAAATACACCGAAAATAAGCCGCCAGCGAGGGTCGCTCCACATACGGCATGCTCAGCGCTATTTTGTGCGGCATGATCTCCCGCACATACGCCGCTTCCGGGTCGGCAGCCCGCGCCAGCACCTCGCTCTCGTTCCGATAAAAAATGGAAGCAGGATCGGTGATGCCCGGACGCAGGTCGAGCACCCGCCGCTGCGCATCGGAGTACAGCCGGGTGTATTTTTCCACCTCGGGCCTCGGGCCCACCAGGCTCATGTCGCCCTTGAGTACGTTCCACAGCTGCGGAAGCTCGTCCAGCTTGTACCGGCGCAGGAAATAACCGATGCCGGTGATCCTGGGGTCGCGGCCACCCACGGTCAGCAGGCCCTTTTTGTCCGAGCCGGTGCGCATGCTCCTGAACTTGTACAGCCGGAACGGCACGCCGAACCGGCCGATGCGCTCCTGCACGTAAAACACGCCGCCCGGACTGGAAAAGTGCACCAACAGCGACACGATCCCAAAGACCGGCGCCAGCAGCACCAGCCCGACGCAGGAGAAAACAACATCAAAAAAGCGGGTCATCACAACACGCTGTTTACACAGGACCGCACCTGTTCGCAAATGTAGGTTACCTGTGCTTCCGTGAGTTGGGGGTAAATGGGCAGGGAAATTTCGCGCGCATAGTTGTCGTACGCCACCGGAAAATCCGCTATCCGGTACCCGCGCTCTTTGAACACCGTGAGCATGGGCAGGGGCACAAAATGCACGTTGGAGGCAACACCGGCCTCCCCGAGTCGGGCGATCACTTCGTCGCGCTGCGACTCGGCAGCGCCCAGCAGGCGCAGCGGGTAGAGGTGGCAGGAGGAGGACTTGTCCTCCGATTGGTGGGGCGGCAGCTGGTACCGGCCGGCGCTGCCGAAAAATGCGTGGTACTGCCCGAAGATGTGCCGGCGCGCCGGCAGCAGGTGATCGCCGTATTGCCTGATCTGGGCCAGCCCTACGGCCGCCAGCAGGTCGGGCATGTTCATCTTGAAGCCCGGGTACACGATGTCGTAGCGCCATCCGCCTGCCTGCGACTTGGTGAAGGCGTCCTTGGTCTGGCCGTTGAGCGACCACAGGCGCAGGGTGCGGTACACCTCCTCGTGGTCGAACGCCGCCGGCAGGTGGATGGCGATGGCGCCGCCCTCGGCCGTGGTCACGTTTTTTACGGCGTGGAAGGAGTACACGGTCAGGTCGGCCCACAAGGCCGCAGGGCTGCCCCGGTACGTGGCGCCGATGGAGTGGGCGGCGTCGGAGAGCACCAGCACGCGGCCGAGCATTTCCTGGGCGGCGCCCCGGGGCTGAAACAGGCCCTGCACCTCGGGCGACTGCACCAGGGCCATGATCTCGTGGTAGTCGCAGGGCCAGCCCGCTATGTCCACCGGAATGATCGCCTTGGTGTTCGGGGTGATGGCGGCCCGGATGCGGTCGACGGCGATGTTAAAATCGCTGCCCACATCCACCATCACGGGCCGGGCGCCGATGTGCATCACCGCCAGCGCGGTGGCGCAGTAGGTGTAGGCGGGCACAATGACCTCGTCGCCCCGACCCACGCCGTACCAGTGCAGGGCCAGCATGAGCGCGCTGGTGGCCGAGTTGCAGCACAACACCTGCTGCACACCGGCCAGGCGCGCCGTTTCGGCCTCCAGGGCTTTCACCTTGGGGCCCGTGGTGATCCAGCCGCTGCGCAGGCTGTCGAGCACCTCGGCCTCTATGGCGGTGTCGATGTAGGGAGGGGAGAAGGGGATTTTCATGCGTGTTATGGACAAATTTTCACCATACTGGTGGATGCACCTTCCGTTTTGCTTATTACCCAACCGTTGCGCTCGTAGGCGCGGATGGCCTGCTGATTGTCGGTGCGGACGGTGAGCTGTAGCCGGCGGATGCCGTAATCCGCTACCGCGCGGCGCTCAAACTCGCGCAACAGCAGGGAGCCATAGCCCTTGCCCTGATGCGCCGGATCGACGCCGATGACCACCAGACCCACCTGGGGCGCCTGCACCTGCTGCTGCCGTTGGGCCGTGGTGGTGTGCACCTTGCGGGCCAGCCCCAGCTTCATTTTGATGTTTTTCCACAACAGCGGCCACTTGGCGCGCACCTCCGGGTGGACAAGCACCCACGGATGTGTGGCAAAAGCCCACAAGGCCGGGTAAAAACTGTGCTGGGCCATGCCGCTGGCCGAGCCGGTGCCCAGGGTGCCGTCGCTGATCATGCCGCCACAGTAGCCGGCGCAGCGGCCCTGCTCGTCTTCTGCGTGGAAAAGAAAGGTCTTGTTGGTGGACAGGTACCAGGAGAGCATGTGGGCCACATACCGGTTGCCCAGGGCCGAAGCCAGCGCGCCGGGGAAGGCGGCTCGGTGGCAGCGGGCAAGGGCGGGGAGATCGGCTCGGGTGCTGGAGCGCAGCAGTGAATCGTTGTGCACGGGATGCCTATTTTTTGAACAGTCCTCTTAAAAATCCGCTCCCGTACGCCGTGTGCAGCACCGGAAAGACCAGCGGCATGCGTAGGCGAACCGGCCAGGGCGCATCGGCACGCAGACCTGTCCACAGGCATAGCAGCGCATACAACGCCAGGGGCGCCAGCCAGAAGGGCAGCCACAGGGCGAGTGGCAGGGTAAAGAGGTAGAGGGTGAAGACGGCGGGTATCAGGTGGCGCCACTTCCATTCATCAGGAACCTTGCGCAACACAAGGGGTTTGAAATACCCGTACTGGTAGTACTGGCTGAATAACCCTTTCAGGGTGCTTCGAGGGTAATAATAGAGCTTAATATCGGGACTCTGATACAAGGTGAATCCTTTGCTTTTGGCCCGGTAATGAAATTCGTCGTCCTGGTTCCGCAATAAGGCCGTATCAAACAGCCCCGTCTGCTCAAAAATTTCTCGGCGCCACGCCCCAAAGGTTACAGAATCGGTATAACCCTCAAAATCTTCAAAATGAACACGACTATTGCCTATGCCAAGTGGGGTACAGATGGCTTTTGCAATAGCAGCCTGCATGGGTGATTTTGCTTTGGTCCGTGTTGGGCCGCCGACAATATCTGCACCTGTTTTCGCAAATACGCGCAGAATTGCGGAATAGTAGTCATCGGCATATTCTGTATGCGCATCAATGCGCACCAGATATCTTCCACGGCATTGCACAATGGCTTTATTAAGTGCAAAAGGTACATATTGCTCGGGATTGTCAAGGAGATAAATGTTTGGATTGGTTTCCATCCATTTGGACACGATTTCTCTTGTCCGGTCTGTTGAGCGGCCATCGACCACAAATAGCTCCTTCTCACGAGGCTCCGTACGGATAAAATGCGCTAGTACTGTTTCAATGTAGTCCTCCTCGTTGCGTACCGGACAGATGACCGATAAGTTAATTATCATAAAAGGGATTTATAGTGCCAGTTTGCAATTTGTTGCATGCTCATATAAAGTAAAATTATTTTCAACTATCTGCGGTAGTTACTTCCTGTCAGGTGAACCGATTTATACAATCTTATCAACTTGTCATTGATGGCGGCTTCTGTTATTTCATATAAGTAATCTCTCGAATTAGTCCTGTTCGGGCTTGCCAGGATATTTTGTAGAACTGCTGCAATTTCTTTTGGATCATAACTGACAATATAGTTGCCTGAAATTCCATTAAATCGCTCTTTTACATCTCCAACATCTGTGCTAACAATTGGCACATTACATGCTTGCGCTTCCTTGATTACAGTTGGTGATCCTTCGTGTAAAGAGGTGAACAATACAACATCACTTGCATTGTAAAATAGATTGATCTGGGAATGTGGAATATCAATAGCAGGTATAAGCTTTACGCTATCGTAGTTTAACAAGGAAACAGCTTCTTGTGCAAGCTTAAAGTTTTTCACCGGCCTATTGGGGTTACCCGGAAAAAATATTACTTTATGATCTTTGGGTATTCCTAATTGCTCTTTGGCTAAGTCTTTCTCAATGGGTTTAAATTGATCTAAGTCAATTCCACATGGAATTACTTCATAATTAATATTTTTTGGAAGATAATTCGTTAGTTTTTTAGATACGCAGATTACTCTGTCAGCCTCCAAACTTATTTGTCTAGAAATAAACTGTAGTAATTTGCCAATAAAGGAATACTCTCCGTTGGGTTTAGGTATTCCGATTAAATCACTACCGTGAAAAGTTACTATAAGTGGCAGCTTTTTGGGCAATGCAACCATAGCCGATTGTCCAAAATGTGAATGAATAATATCGTATTTATTTTTAATTGTGAGCTTTCTAAGGTTTTTCCAGGCTTTGAAATAGTTAATAGGATTTTTTCTTCCAATAAAGTGATAAACATCAACGTCTACTCCGCTTTTTAACAAATGATCTACCTGACGTTTTAAGAAAGGAACGGCATTAGGGCTATCTTTCGTTGGATATTCCGTAGATATTATAAGTATTTTCATGATTAATAAGTAATTATCATATAGTGCCTTGAAAAATGATTCACATACTATTTTTAAGTTGCATCACTGGCGCAAGTGGGCTGATAGGTGCCAAATTTCTGTTATTTTTTAGCGGTTGTTAAAACAGATACAAGGCTAATACCAATTAAAAGTGGTGTAGTAAAAGTGCGCATGGCTGCGTGAAACGTAGTATAAATAGCTATAATGAATAATGCCCATTGTATTCCACGTATGAGGGTATGCTGAACACGGTTAATTGTATACACCGGATAGGTACAAAGCAAAATAAAATACAATAATCCTCCAAGACCATGCTCTGACAGCAACCTGCTGAGTTCCACATGTGCTACAACATACTCCACCTTTTCACGGAGAAAGCGAGATGCACCAACGCCAACGCCAAAAACTGGGTTTTGGCTCCAAACATCCAAATCAGCTATAAATATATCGTACCGGTTGGTTGTTAGGACATTAATGGTTTTTTCTCTATGGCCGGCAAGGGTGCCTTGGGTTTCGCCCTGGTATCTGAGCAAAAGCATACCCCCGGTTATGGTATTTACCGCATTGAATGCAAACCCAGAAAGAATAATGGCGGGAATGGCGTATTTTCCAACTGACGGCAAACGCAGTTTTTTTCTCTGTTGGGTACTGGCTAAAGAAATAACAAACAACACAATGAGAATGCCCAAAGCGCCGCCAATCATGCCGCCTCTGGAAAACGTAAGCAGACCCTGAAAAGCAAAGCCAAACATCAGAAAACCGTCAAGTAACCGGTAGCCGGTAAGCGGCCAACGATTAAACCAGAATAGGAATGACAGAAACATTCCTAATCCCAATCCGGTGGATACCTGATTGGAACCAAACCCACCCGCTGTATCAAAATTTGCCGCCAGGGAAAACTCAATAGAGTCATAGTCTGGAGTGTTGAAAAACGTAAATGAAAGTGCAGCTGCCATTGCAAATAAAACTACTAATAACAGCCTTTGGAAATGTTCGGTGTCCATTGGTAACCTCGAGAAAAAGACAATAGCCAAGGCCGTATTGACAGGGCCAAGCAGGTTGAAAACAATGGGTTGATAACCGGTAACCAAACCACTCAAATCTATAAATACGGCTGGAAGCAACAGGAGGGCCATAAGCCATCCAAGTCTTCCTCTTGCGGATAGGCTTGTTCCCAGTAGCAGCATCCCAAACATCAGGTACTTGCTTAGTTCATAAGGCACCCAAGGAGATGTTTTTGCCATGCGCGCAACCAACTCAAGCGATGCAAAATAAGCAATCATTAACGCCAAATCGGCTCGGCGGTTGTCTGTATCGCCGCTCTTGCGCATTGTGGCAATGATGGAATTTACAAATGCAACGTAGAACCACCCGATCAAGACATAAGGAGTGTAAATGGAAATAACCCCCACGACAAGGTGAAACGTCAACCATGCCAATCGATAACGAGAGTATGTAAACTTAAAAATCAATCTATCTATAAATATTATTGTTGGATTCGCAATTAGTTTTAACTTCTCGATTACTATTGGAATTACTGTGTAAGACTAACTGCATAGGAAATAAGCCTTGTAGATCTATGCAGTACCCAAAAACACTTTGATTCAACAAAAAAGTTGGGCTTTATCTTGCTTATCAAGTTGGGTTCAAAATATCTTGCTGAATCCGTCGTTGGTAGTGGGCAAACGTAAACCCCCCCGAGGTCTCCCGCGCCTTTTGCACCATAGCGCCGGCATCACATGCGGTTAATGCGTTCAGCACCTCGTTCAGTAGTTTGGTAAAATCTTGCCCGTTTACATCCCACAGAAATCCGTTTTCTCCGTGGGCAATGTAGTGGGGTATAGAACTGACATTGGAACTGACGGGCAGGCAACCGTAGTTCATGGCCTCGGCCAGCACCTTGGGGAAACCTTCGGAGTCGGAAGGCAGCAGTATGAAATGGCTTTCGGTGTACACCCTGCTCACCTGATCTCGGTCGAGAAAGCCGTGGAATACCACTGGTATGTTCAGTTGTTTTGCGGCCGCCTCATAAGCGCTGCGCTTGGGCCCGTCGCCCACGAGGTGAACGGCCTGGATGAGGCCCGGCTCGGTGTGTTTTAATGCCTCCAGTATGCGGCCCACCCCTTTGGCATCTTCCAGCCGGCCTACAAAGCAACAGGTGTAAGGCGGTTGGTAGGTCTTTCGGGCGATGGCCCCGGCTCCCGCTTCGCGTTCGGCCTCGTTGAGACAGGGGTTTTCAAAGGAGAGGCAGTGCTCCGGCTGTCCCGGCCAACGGCCGTTGATGGTGACCTTGTGTTTGGCCGAACGGGTCAGCCAGTGTTTCTGTATACGGTATCCTAAGGGCGCATGCGGCTGCATCCAGTTGCCGGCGTATTTGAACCAGCCGGGTATGCGTGCATTGGCTTGCAACCAGGGGATGAGGTACACACCCATGCCGGTGGGGGCACGGAACTGAAACACTTCTGCCTGCCTCAGTTCCTGCCGAACGATACGAATGGTTTCTGGCATGTGGCGGATGATGCCTAACTTATCCCGCACCCTCGGCCCGCCATAGGGCCTGAGTGGCACAAACCGGATCTTGTCCGAAGCATAGGGCAGTGCGCTGGGCGGCGCCTGTCCCGGGTACAACACCGCCACGTGGGTGATTTCATCGAAGAGGGCAAGCAGGTGGTTGATCTCCCGCACCGTGGGGCCCCAGCCGACCGGCTGTCCGTCGCGCAAGTGGTGTTCCGTATGCGATATGATGAGCAGCCTACCGTATTTCACTGTGCAACAGTTGGTGTGCTAGTTGGTTCCAGTCGTGTTCAGCAGCCCAGGCTTTTGCCTGTGTGCTGAGCTGCTGTTTGTATGCGAGGCAGTCCTGCAGGGCCTGTGCGACGGCCTCGGCATTGTCGCCATCTACCAGATAGCCGTTGTGGCCATGTTGTATGGCGTCCTCTATGCCGCAGCCTTGGGCGCCAATAGCAGGAACGCCAAAGTAATTGGCCTCGAGGATGGCGATGCCGAAGCCCTCCACGTCGCCGTCGGGCTGGTTCTCGCTGAGCATGATGAAGGCATCGGCGTTGTGGTAGGCCCGGTAAAGGTCGAGCCGGTTGGCCAGTTTGCCGTGAATGGTGATGTGACTTGTCACGCCCAGCTCTTTGGCAAGATCCTCCACCACTTCGCGCCGGTCAGGCAACCCCACCATGTGGTAGTGCAGGTCTGGGAAGTGCTGCAGCAACGCGGGCAAAGCCTTTACGACCCGGTGCTGGCCCTTGCGCGGACTGATGCGGCCCACGGTGAGCAGGCGGGGAGAACCGGGCCAATTGACAAAGCCGATCAGTTCATCTGATGCCGGAATTTCGGCCGTGGTAATGCCGTTTGGTAACACTTCTGTTTTTTGTTGCAAGCGCCCGGGCAGCAGAGAGCGAGTAAAAGCAGATACGGCGATGATTCGGTCGGTCTTTTGCAGGGCCAGAAGGGTGAGTCTGGTGGTCCACCTGCGGGCATTGCCCACCTCCGATCCGTGTACAAACGCCCAGGTGGGTGTAGCCAGCCCCCAGTATTTCAGCCAGGCACCGGCCCAGATGCTAAACCGTCCGGTGAGGATGAGCACATCCGGTTGGTGGGTCTTTATCAAGTGGCGCGAGCGCTTTATCCGGTCTGGGTAGGTCCGCCAGCCACCGCGGGCATTCCGCACAATGGAGAGCCGCTCCGATTGATATTGGGCGTCAAAGGCATTTACCTCATCAACACCGGCATAATCGGCCTCCGTTTGCACCACCACCGTTTTGTCCGCAGTTATCAGCGCCTGGGCCAGCGACCAGGCGTGCTGACCAATGCCGCCGGGACCAGGGGGGAATTCGGTGGAGAGGAGGAGGAAACGGGTAAGTTGCATTGAGGGCCTGTCAAATAGAGGGCGTGCGCTCTGGTACGCAGATGATGTTATCTGGTGTTTTATCACTTGCCGGATTCATGTGCAGGTCAAAAACAGAATAGCCCCTTTGTATGAAAAAAGGTATGATCCGTTCATCATTATTCGTTTCAACTATCCATACTGGTTTAAATTTTTTTATAACGTCTTCAGATCCTAGTAATACATTGTACTCATAGCCATCAACATCTACTTTAACCAAATCGATTGAGGCTAAATTGCCAACTAAACTGTCCAGTGTAATTTGCCTGACCGATATGCTATTTTTAGATGGCTTAAGCATATTACTGGTCCCGTTAAAAAGATTTATTCTGGCATTTTTGCTTTCTGCTCCAACTGCTACCTCATATAGATTTATTATATTTTCGAGGTGATTTATTTTAGTTGTATGCGTTAAGGCCTTAAGCACTTTGGGGTGTGGCTCAAAAGCCAGAACTTTCCCATCTGGATGACATACCGTCTTGGCAAATACTAGACTTAAAAAACCCCAATTTGCACCTACATCCAAAACGACTTTATCAAATGCGATACCTTCCCTGTAGCCTAAAAGGGAAAGGGCTGACCGTAACATGGTACTTTCAATTCCTTTCTCTTTTGCTTTTTGTGCAACAGGAAATGGTGCAATGAATTTAAACTTTATTTTATGATTTTGGTCCCAAATAATATTTTCTGTAATAAGAGGAGTGGGGATCCCTATTATTTTTTTTATGTGCCTAAAAATTGGAGCTTGATTATAAATTTTAATAAGTAGTTTTTTCATAGTTTCAAGAGTTTTATTGGTAAGTGTTATGGCTTACAAGTTGGATGTTTTTTTTATGTTCAATTGCATTTCCAATCTCCCTTCAATTCTCGCTCCCTCCTTTACCATCGCCGAAGAAATATGATACGCCCTCCACACCTGCACCACCACAAAAGGCAGCAGCAGCAGCGACAAGGGTATGCTCAGCAGCATCATTAGCTTATTGCCTTTGTATCGGTAAGGAATCACCGAGGGGGCTGTGCTGGTCAGCAGTAAGTGACGCGCCGCCCGCTCTCCGAAGTATTTTCTTGTCAAATACAATACACTCGGCACCGGCCGGGGCGCCAACAGGCTTTTGGGCCGGAAGGCATCCCAACTGCCCATCTGGCGCAAACCACCGGAGCCGACCTTGAGGTGCAGGCGGCCAGCCAGGGGGTTGGATACGTTTTTGAACCCTGCCAGATAGGCCCGCAGGCCAAACTCCCCGTCGCCCATGCGCTGGCCTTCAAACTGACGATCGAATAGCCCTACACGGCGGAATACCTCCCGCCTGACCATAGCATTGCCGGTGTCCAACTGATCGCCCCAGCGGAAAAAGGCGTAGTTGGCGGGTACTTTGGCGCCCACCATCGAGATGGATACGCCGGAAGAGATGTCGGCATCGAAATAGTCGAGGCATTTGATGTGCTGGGATATCCAGTCCGGCTCCGTGCGGGAGTCGTCGTCGTACAACAGCAGGTATTCAGCATCAGATGTTTTCACAGCGGTGTTCCTTGCCAGCCAAAGCGCCTTTTCTTCCTGGCGGATGAGCTTGATGTCGAGATCGAAAGCCTCGTAAAATTCCTGCTGGTAGGGTTCCGACTGGTCCACCACGATCACGTCGAAGTTGGGGTAATCCTGTTTTTCCAGGTCGTGCAGGGCATCCTTCAGGTATGGGTACCGGTTGAGGGTGGGGATGATGACCGAGACCTTGGGTGCCTGCTGCAATAAGGCCGACTCGAAGGACTTAAACGCCTGCTCGTGTGGATAAACATTTTTAAAAAGATCAATCCGACGCACACCGCGCTGGCTCCTGAATCCGCTGATTTCCCTGAACGGGTTATGCAAGGTAACCAGGCGAAGGGCCAGCACATACCAGCTCCAAAGCGGGTGAAAATACTTGCGGATGAAGCGGTAGTTGTCGGCTACGCCGGGTTTTTTAGGCACCTCGGTCAGGGTCTTGTCTGCATCGGTCTCGATCACACCCTTATGCCAGGCCTGGTAAGCGGCATCCCACAGGCTGCTGTATTCGGAACTGTACCCAGCATCGTAGTCAATCAGGCTGCGTGCGGCTTCGGGCAGCTTGCGGTAGTCCGTAAAGTAGGGGATATCCCCGGCCTTGGGCTTCAAGTTGAAGTACCAGGTAGGGGAGATGTATGGAAAATATTGGAATTGCAAGTGTTTAGATTATAGAAGCAGCAAGCTCTAAGAGTGGCTTTGTTGCATGAATCCCCGTCAAAGGCGGATGTTCCCTTACCCAATTAAAGGTCATGCGACTTTTACCGCCTTTGGCGAAGCTATTTGAATAAATTTATTCAAAACGGCGGCTTTGATGGCGGCCTCGGTTTGCTGAT
>JANRJH010000056.1:0-11731 GCA_033764075.1 Saprospiraceae bacterium
TTCTGAAGACAAGAGAGGCATGTTGGAGATATTTTCATACAAACAAAATGTTGAAAATGATCGCCAATTAAAACTCGACTTCAATTAACAATTCACTAATTCTTGTCAACCTATTTTAGGAACACACAATTCGACACTCGACACTCGACACTCGACATTCGAAACTCGACCTACTCTACTACAACTTTCACCACCTGCACGCCGTACGCCGTGCGCAACTCCGCCACGTACAAACCGGGCTTTGAAAATTCCACCGGCAGCATGTACACCCCGACGGCGTAGTTCGCTTTTTGCGAAACGATCAGACGGCCGCTCATGTCGGTTACCCGGATGACCGCTTCGCCGCCTGCCGGCAAGGAAAAGTGGAGGTTCGTGCGGTCACGCGTGGGATTGGGCTGCGCAAACAGCGTAGGCATACCGGCCGCAGGCTCAACACTGGATGTTGTTTGTCCAAAAATCAGCTGAACCGGTTTGATAAACATTTCCGGCGTGTAGGCTTCGGCCGGCAGTAAATCCTCGTTCAAACGCAGCAAGTCACTCACCATCGCCCCACCGGTTTTCGCCCGGAAATGCAGGGTGAAGAACGCGGACCCGGATTCCAGGTCGCTGCCTTCGGCCTGGGCGTACACCGCGCGCAGTTCGCCGTTTTCAAGGTTGTAGGCGCCAAACTGCTCCGGACGCAACAGGCCGCCGTCGGGCGTGGTGATGCCTTCAAACGCCAACGCATCGGTGTCGAAGTGCAGTACAAACTGGAATGCGGCGATGTCGCGGAATCCTTCCACCGATACGGGCACCTCCACTCCTGCGTTGATCGCCAGCGGTCGATCCGGGCAACGCAAAACCACCGCTTCGGGTCGCATGGAGGGGTCGGCCAATGGAGCGGTCACATCGCCGAGTTTCACGCCTGTGAAATTGACAGTGGTTGGTGTGGTGACGCCGGTCAGCACCACGTTTTCCGGAAAGCCCCAGGGAGCATTCGGGTTTGGAAAGGTGTGGCTGTCGGGCACAAAACGCCAGGAAGTGTTCCAGATGTTGTTGGCGGTGGGGTTACCCAGCAAGGCCTGGGTGATGAGGCCCGCATCAATGGTGGTGATGCTGTTGCTCTTGTTCACGTCGGCGGCAATGCGGGGGAACGGCGCGCCGAGCGGCGCGTTGCCTGCGATGTGCTGCTGGATGCGCGCGGCGTCGGCGGCCGTCACGCCGTTGAACTTGTTGATGGTTTTGGTGGGTGTGACGGTGCAGTTGGTGCTGACCGGATTCACCTGGTAATCGCCGTTGACGTCGGTCAGGTCGCTGAACGAAAATGCACCGGTGACGCTTACCAACGCATCCTTTACCCCAAAAGTTGGAAAGGTAGACCAGGAAATGTCGCCCGACACTTCGGCGCAGGCACTGAAATCTCCCGAAACCGTTATCGCCGGTGCTCCCGAGTTGATCGTAAAGTTGCCCCCGTTGAGGTTTTGAACCAAACCGGTATTAGACGAGATACTGCTGTTTCCCGACGCATTTTCTACGATACGGCCATCGTTGTTGAACGTACCTGCGTTGTTAATCACGTTATTGGAAGCGATGATCAGTTCCGCCTGGCAGGGGTCATTGTTGAAAATTGCACCCGACTCGTTGACGATGGCGTCGCCGTTGATCAGGCCAGGGCCACCAATGACGATGCTGTCCATGTTGTGCAAGAGGCCGCCCGATTTGTTCAGGATGCCGTGGAAACCGAACTCGCCGCCGTTTCCGCCGATCCGGATGCGGTTTTTATTGGTGAAGGTTCCCGCGTTTTCGATACCCGAAAGCCCGATGGTGTCTTTCAGGCCGATATCGACAAGGCCTTCATTGATAAAGCTGCCGCCCGTATTTTTAATCCCGTTGCCAATGATAAAATCCGCCGAAATAAAGCCGGAGGCGGTATTGGTGAAGGTTTGTGTGCCTTCCAGCAGGAGGGCATGGTTGGCCACCGAGTCGATTTGAATGCGACCCGAGTTGATAAATACCCCGCCGTTGTTCTGAATGACTTTGCCGGTGTTGGCGCTACGGAAAGTGCCGGAATGCTCCAGGTAGCCGGTGTTGCCTATGGCGTAGGCATTAAAGTTCCGGATTTCGATATCCCCCTGAAGGATCAGGGTGTCGGTATTGGATATTATGGGGTTGGCTGACCCAAGTCCTTTGGCAAGCAGACCCGATTGGGGGCCAAGGATGGCCTTACCTCTGTTTCTCAGGAATTCAGGAAATCCGAAACCGTTGTTGCTGACAAAGTCGAAGGCAATATCGGAATACAGGTACGCGCCGGGTTTGTTGTCATATATCAGTATGCCTGAACTAACCGGCGGGAAGGTGCACTTATCCCCTAAAATCAGGGAGTCCGTATTGAGGAACATGAAGGGGTTGATGGTAGTGGCTCCATTGAATAATGTAAACGGCACGTCAATCCGGCAGTAGCCGTTGTTTTCCAGTAGCCGGGTGCCCCCGCTAAATGCGAAGTTGCCTTTGAGGTGGGTGTAAACACCGTTATTTTTTATTTTAGATTCCGGGCCGTTGTTGAAAAAAATGGCGCATTCATTCGTAAATGTTCCGGTAGTTTCGTTGAAAATCAGATGGCTATCCGAGTTTTCTGCGTTGATGATGCATCCTTCCGCTGTGGTGAATACGGCGTGGTTTTGTATGCGCCCGCCGGATCCCCAGGGCATAACAATCTTGCCGTTGCTGCCGAGTGTGAACTGGTTGTGGTTGACGAGGCCGAAAACGCTGCCACCATACCCTTCAATGTGCAGGGAGTCCTGGATATCGACCACACCGGTTGCGGTATTGAGTAAAACGCCGTTGTCGCCGGCGAAGTTATGCATGACCAGGTCGCCATAAGAAAGCAAATTGCCTTCATTCGTAATAAACCGCTTGTTGTAGTTATTGCCTTTCATAAGAGCCCCGGCGGCGTTCAGGATGGTAGCGCCCTGCCGGTTCAGAATACCCTCGTTGCCGTTGACTATTTCGCCACCACCGAAATCTGTTGTTCCATAATTGGCAAAAAGCCCTGCATTATCGAGGCGGCGGCCTTTTCCGGATTCAACAAGAAAGGTCGCACCGGCTCTGTTGGTGATGGTATCCCGGTTGATGAGGGCTTCGCCGCCGCCCGAACCGAGGATGGTGAACATGCCGTAATTGTCGATCTTGCTGTAATTGTCCACCCGCGTATCCACGCCATTTTCAATCTTAAAACTTCCTGCCGAGTTGATCACCTCTGCGCCGGCCCGGTTGATCAGGTTCATGCCGCCGCTGGCGCCAGCGATGGTAAATGTAGCCGCATTGGTGATGCTGCCGTAGTTGTCCACCCGAAGGTCTTTCCCATTTTCCACCACAAAAGACCCGCCCGTATTCGCCACGCTTGCACCGGCTCGGTTGATCAGGCCGGCGCCTTTCAGCGCGCCGTCAATTCGAAAGTTTGCTGAATTGTTGATGGCGCCGTAATTGTCAACGCGTATGTTTTCACCGAACTGCACCTTAAAGGTTCCGCCGGTGTTGTTGATGGTGGCGTTGGCGTAGTTGATCAGCCCGATGCCCAGTCCACCGTCGACGGTAAAGGTTCCCGTGTTCATCACCATACCCGAATTCTTGAGCCGGCTGCCGGTGCCCTCAATGACCAGCAGGCTGCCGGAGTTGTTGATCATGGCTCCGGTCTGGTTCACAATGCCGTCGCTGAAAGAAGAGTCTACCTTCAAGGTGCCCTGGTTGGTCAGCATCCCGGCGTTGGTTACGCCGTTTGTGGTGCTGGCATTCACCAGCAGATTTCCGGTGGACTTTACCGTGAGTGAGGCGCCTCCGGCAATCGAGACGGAGCGCGCGAAGGCCATGGCCGTCACCTCCGGATACCGGCCATTACCGACAACCGGAATGACCACATCGTCGCCGGAAAGGCTCCCCGATGTCGGGATCGTCGCCGGCGACCAGTTGCCGGCCGTGTGCCAGTCGGTGCTGACCGCGCCCGTCCAGGTGATGGTACCCAGGAGTACCGTCGGGGATTCGGCAACAACGGGGTTGCCGTTGTGCGCACGCCTGGCGGGCCCTTCAAAGGCAAATGCCGGCTGACCGTTCATCCCCAAAAGCGTCAGGACAAACAAAAAAGCAGGCTGAAGAATGTAGACAAGACTTTTCATGGAACTAGTATCTGATTTTATTGAACAGTTGATTAATCGGCACTTCGACAGGCTGAACCGTTGCAAAATGCGCTGGTTCGCCGGTTTCCTGATGCGCCGTTTTATGCCAATGCAATGGCGACCAGAAATATTCGCCGTATGCTTTGAATCCGGCGCCGATGTGCAAAAACATGTAGGCCACTGAATCGAAAAATGCCTGCACCCACCCGGCGCGAATACCCAGGCGCGTGTAGGTCAGCTTGTTGATCAGCGTCGAGCTGATCAGGTTCACCACCAGCAAGGACCACAGGCCCACGCTGAGCAAGAACTGCCAGTGGTAAGGCAACCTTCCGGAAACAAAGAGGACCGGTATGAACAAATTGAAAAAAGGCACCAGGCTCGAACAGGCCATGGGCAGCCAGAAATTGACCCAGCCATCCGCGCTGAAATGGCGCATACGCAAGGTACGGGCGAAATGCACCAATTGGGTAATGAACAATCCCTTGTTCCAGCGGGTGCGCTGGTTGGTCCATTCGCGCGTGTTTTCAGGGCATGTCTCGGTCGTCTCGCTATCCAGCATCCGGAATCGAACGCCGCTTTCCACCAGCCGCACGGTCAGGTCGGCGTCTTCCGTTACGTTGAACGGATCCCAGGCGCAGGCACGCTGTAGCACATCCCGGCCGACGAAAAACGAATTGCCACCCAGACCAAACGGATGCCCCTCCGCAGAAAGGTATTGCAAATGCCGCTCGTACCATTCGTAGTACTCCCCGGCAAAATTGCGGGTGATCCAGTTGCTGTCTTTGTTGGAAATGGAGATCCGGGCTTGCAGGCACACCAGGCCGTCGGACCCCGCCAGCACGCGGGCCGCTTTTTGCAACTGCTCCGGCTCCGGGCGGCTTTCCGCGTCGTAAATGGTCACATAGTCCCCCTTGGCAGCCTGAAGGGCATGCAACAAAGCCCGGCCCTTGGTAAAGGGCGGGTTTTCGGGTATGACCACCACTGCTGCATACGGGGGCAGTTCGATGCGCTTTAGGGTGTCCAGTGTCAGGCGATCCGTTTCTTCCACCACAATCAGCACCTGTTTTAAATGGTCGGGATAAACCAGGTCCTCCACCGCCCGTATGGTTCCGCGAACGACTTCCCCTTCCTGTTTTAGGGGTATGATGATCGAATACAGGGGCCACCCGGCTTCCGCTCCGGATGAATGCTCCGAACGTCTGCTCGCACGTCCGATGTTGTTGCTGATCCGAAAACTAATCAGCGTCAGGTAGTTCAACATTCCCGCAAAAAACAAAGGCAACCCCACAGACACCGGAAACCAGATGGCCGCAACCATTATAGCGGTTACCAACGCCAAAAAAAACAGCCGATAAGCCGGCTTGATCTTGTGCCATGCCGATTTACTGCCGAGTATTTCTGCCTGCTTTTGCGCCAGTGGGTCAGTGTATGGAGCGGCAAATGGCTTGCGTTGGTTGATCAAGCGATTTTTTGCTCCAAAGGTAATTATTATGCATATATATTTCTACTGTCGGGCGCCGGGAAAGGGTGAATCGTGGCGGTATTCAATAATGCAAAACAAAAAAGTTGTGTACACCCGGAATTTTGTGCCTGCGAACAAAACACCGGGTGTAACACAACTTTTTTCACCCAGGGCTTCGCCCGGGGCTATTCAGGTTTGACCGCTACGCGGCCATTTGCAATTCTAAATGTTCATGCCGGGAGCGAAGCTATTCGACACTCGACACTCGACATTCGAAACTCGACCTACTCTACTACGACTTTCACCACCTGCACGCCGTACGCCGTGCGCAACTCCGCCACGTACAAACCGGGTTGAGCAAATTCCACTGCAAACACATAAGCGCCGGGCTGGTAAAATGCATGGCGTTCTGTCACCAAACGCCCGTTCACATCGAACACCCGCAACGCTGCTTCCCCTGCCGCCGGCAGGGTGAAATGCAGGTTCGTGTGGTCGTGCGCCGGATTGGGCTGTGCCGTGAGGGTTGGCGTCAATTCGCCCGGTTGGTTGCCCGTGGCAGACGATTGTGTCAACACCAACTGAATGGGCCGGACATCTATCTCCGGCGTGTAGGCTTCGGCCGGCATCAGGTCCTCTGCGAGCGAGATGGCTTCGCTGAGCAGTCCTCCGCTTTGCCTGACCGCAAAATGAACGGTAAAAAACGAAGCCCCCGCCTGAATGTCCGTACCCTCCGCACGCGCATACGCCGCGCGCAGTTCGCCGTTGTCGGTAAAATAAGTGCCGAAATCGTCGGGGGCCAGCAACCCACCGCCCGGCAAGGTTACACCGTCGAAAGAAAGCCGTGAAGTGTCGAAATGCACCACAAACTGGAACGCCGCGATGTTTTCAAATCCTTCCACACGCAAGGGCACGGTTATCGTCTCGCCGGACACCAGTGGCTGGTCCTGGCCGCGAAGCACCACCAATGCTGTTCGCAAAGCGGGGTTGGCTACCGGAGCCGCGACGTCGCCCAGCTTGACGCCGATAAAGTCCTTTCCGGTGATCTGCGCGCCGGGCGTCACCCCCGTAACCGTAATATTTTCCGGGAAGTTCCAGGGCGCATTCGGGTTGGGAAACACATAAGCGTCGTCCACAAAACGCCAGGAAACGGTCCACTGTGCATTGGCCGCAGGAGACCCGAGCAGGGCCTGCGTGATGATGCCCGCATCCGAGGTGTTGATGCTGTTGCTCTTGTTCACGTCGGCGGCAATCCGCGGGAAAGGCGCCCCAAGGAAGGGACCATTGCCGGAGACGTGCTGCTGGATGCGCGTGACGTCTGCCATGGTGACGCCGTTGAATTTATTGATGTTCTTCACCGGCGTGATGGTGATGTTCCCGGTGCCGACGGGCACAATGATGTAATTGCCACTGACGTCCGTTACATCAGATCCGGTGCCTCCCCCTGTGGCCGTGACCGTAGCGTCTTTCACGCCCAGGGACCCGTTCTGGCTCCACAGGATGTTGCCGGACAGGCGGGTGCAAGAAGCCACCGTCACGTTAAAGGAACACGTGCTGGTGTTGTTTGCACCGTCTGTAGCCGTATAGGTTACGGTGGTGATGCCTTCATCAAACGTCTCGCCGGACGCCTGACCGTTTCCGCTGCCGGTGGTTACGCCGGTCAATACATACGCAACAGAAACGGAAGAGCAATCGTCGGAAACGGTGGCATCGATGTTCATGACATCGGCTGTACACACTCCGGGGTCGGGCGGCAGGGACGCCGTGTTCGCCGGACAGGTTATGGTCGGCGGCCCTATGTCGCTCACCTGTACAAACGTGGTACCTGTGGTGCTGCACCCCTGGTTGTCGGTGACGCTCACGGTGTAGTTGCCTTCCGTGGCGGTTGTCCGGGTAAAAGGCGCCGGATTTTGGTCGGCAGACGAATAACCGTTCGGGCCCGACCACAAAAATTGCGTGTACACACCCGAACCACCGGTAGGCGCACAGGTGAGCGTCACGTTGGGATCGGCGCAGGTGCCGATGTTCGAGGCGTTGGCCATAAGCTGGCTGATTTCCACGTTTACCGTTGCAGCACTTTTACACCCGTCCTGGTCGGTGACCGTAACGGAGTAGACACCCGCATCGTTGGCCATAACCGCAAATCCGGGCGGGTTTTGCGCATTGGAAGAGAACCCATCCGGTCCCGACCACTGAAAAGAGGTGTAGGGAGGGGTACCACCGGCGGGCGAGGAAGTCAACTGAAGGATCGATCCCTGGCACAACGGAGCGTTCGAAGATGCGGTGATGGACGGTGAGGTGCCGGAAGAAACAGACAGGGTAGTCGTAGCGGTAGCCGTGCAGCCGGCGTCGTCGGTTACGGTTACCTGATAAACACCCGAGTTGATCAACCAGGCCTGGAAGCCGGGCGGATTTTGACCGCTCGCAGTATACCCGTCGGGGCCGCTCCAGCTGTAACCACTGAACGTCCCTGAACCACCCGTGGCCTGTACCGACAAGGAGACCGTAGCGCCCTGGCACAAAGGGCCATTGTTGGAAGCCGTAGCAGAAGGCTTGGGCTTGATGCTCACGTTGGTGGTGGCAACAGCCGTGCAGCCCCGGTTGTCCGTCACGATGACCTGGTACGTGCCGCCGGAAGCCGTCGTGGTGGTAAAACCGGCCGGGTCTTCCACGCTTGCCACATAATTATCCGGACCGCTCCAGCTGAACAGGGAGAATACGCCCGAGCCTCCCGAAGGCGTGGAGGACAGCGTCAGCTGGGCTTGGGCGCAAACAGGTCCATTGCTCTGCGCGGTGATCGACGGCACCGGATAAATCGTTATCGACGTATTGGCCGTTGCCGAACAACCGGCATTGTCGATTACCGTTACGTTATACATTCCGCTCGCCCCGGGAATGGCCGGTATCGGTGCGGGGTCTTCGGTGGTGGCGGAAAATCCATTGGGGCCCGACCAGGTAAACGTCGGGTAGGGGGCCGTACCGCCCGACGGCGTGGAACCCAGTGCAAGGTTTCCACCTTCGCAAGTAGGGCCGATGGCCATGGCCGTGAGGGTTGGGTTGGCGGTAATGGACACGGTCACCGTTCTACTTGCCGAGCATCCGGCGTTGTCTGTTACGGTTACGGTATAAAGACCTGAATTGACCACACCACCGGCAAATGGTGCCGGGTCTTCCACATTGGCGGTAAAACCATTTGGGCCCGTCCAGGAAAAGGACGAGTAGGTGCCCGAACCGCCCGCCGGCGTGGCGCCCAACACAACGGTAGCCCCCGCACACAGCGGCCCGTTTCCGGTGGCGGTAACCGTCGGCAACGGGTTCACCAGCACCGTAACGGTGTCGGAGGCTGTGCATCCCTGGTTGTCGGTAACCGTGACGATGTACGCCCCCGAAGCGGCTACCGTAGAAACAAAAGGAAACGGGTTTCGCTGAGCCGCCGTGAAGTTGTTCGGGCCCGACCACCGATACTGCGAATAGGTGCCGGAGCCGCCAGAGGCCGTAGAACCCAGGGAAATGTTTTGCCCTGCACACACCGGACTGGAGCCGGTGGCGGCGATGGACGGGGCGTTGTTCGGGGACACGCTGATCGAAACCGTTGCCGAAGCCGTACAGCCCCCGTTGTCGGTGACTTCTACCGTGTACGTGCCTGAAGAGGCCGGTGTTGCGGTAAAGGGCGTCGGGTTTTGCGCGGAGGAGGCAAATCCGTCCGGACCTGTCCAGGAAAAGTTGCTGTAAACGCCGGTGCCTCCTGTTGGATTGGAAGAAAGCACGATGTTGGTACCCTGGCAAACCAGACCGGTGTTGCCCAAAGCGGTAATCGTCGGCGCGATGCTCAGGTTTACCGACAACACCGCAGAGCACGCAGCTGCGTCCGTTACCGTTACCGAGTACATCCCGGCATTGGTAACCGTTATCGAAGCGGTCGTTTCCGTGGTGCTCCACAGATAGGTGTCGCCGCCGGTGGCTTCCAACACTGCCGATCCGCCGGAGATACACTGTCCGCTGCCGCCGGTCACCTGCGGATTGAACGGCCCGTCCGTATCCTCGGTTACCGTTACAACCAGGTTGATATCATCGGTGAGGTTGAGCTGGTTGGTCACCCGGATGGTCACTTCATAATCGTTGTTCAAATCGGCATCCGCCGGATTGGCGAAGTCGGGCGTGAAATTTAACCAGGACAACACGCCGGTCACCGGGTCAATCGAAAACTTGTCGTCGTCGTTGCCGCCTTCAATTGAATAGCTCAAACCGCTGCCTTCTGCATCGTTCGGGTCCAGCGTCTGGGTGTCGTACACCTCGTAGCAGGCGTTTTCCTCGAAGGTAGCCGTCGGAGAAGAGGTAATGGCCGGGTTGTTGTTGTCCTCTATGCTGAACGTAGCCGTTGTGGTATCGCGGCGGAGCAGCGGATAGTCGCAGTCCCACACAATGAAGTCAATCGGAAAAATTCCGCGCCAGGTCGAGTCAACGATCTGTATCTCCACCTCGCCATTGGCGGTGAGCACAGGCACCAGGGGCGACAGTTGGATGGGATATGGCGCGGCCACCGTGCCGAGCGAGCCGCCGGCACTGAAAGTCAGGGTTGTATTTTTTTCGTATAAAAACTGTTCCGCAGCATGGTAGAACTGAAAACTGATCGCCCCGGAAGCGACATTTTGCAGCTCGAGGGTGTAAAACACATTGGGCGGGGTGCCGGTCGGGGTGGCCGTGGCGGCCAGCACACCGTTGACATAAGCGGCCAGTTGGGCGCCCGCGCCGGCCAGCGGCAGGTCGACAAACAGGGGCCGGGCCGTGATGGTCATTACCTGGGGCGCCGGAGCCACTGCCGGCCAGTTGGGATTGGACGCCGTGCCGGTGAACGGGAAGACGTTCAGATCAAATGCCCGGCAGGGTCCGGCAAAGGTCAGGTAGTCGTCCAAATCGAAAGGCGTAAAAGCCGAACCGCCAAAAATGGCCTGCGAGGGGACCGTTTGCCAGGAGGGCGGACCGTAATCGGGCAGTACCGTAAACGACGCGTAGAACGTATCGGCCAGTTGCCCGGGGGTATTTTCCTTGACAATGATCCGAACCGTGTCCGTTCCGGTCCACGCCGGTGATACCGGTTCGACAATCAGGGTGTCGTTTACAATCACCGCCGTCAGGTTCGGACCTGCCAGCGCACTCCACATCACCGGATCCCCGTCTACACTCAACAGCCGGCCGTTCAAATCCAGCGGTTCAAACGGGATGGTTTGCAGGGTCGTATCCGCCAGAATGGGGAGAATTTCAGGCGGAAAATCAAGGGTTGGGTCTATGTTGAGCCAGTAAGGCTGCATAAAAGAACCAATAATGCCATAATTGACGAATACTACCGTGTCCACGATGGCGTAAACCTCATCGTCGGGTGCGTAATAGGCGCGAAAGCGCAGGTTTTCACCGGTATACTCGTTGGAATACACCGTAGTGAAAAAATACATCTCTCCCCCGATGTCGATCGGCGTGGCCACACCTCGGAGTTCGCTGCCCACAAATACCCCGATCAGGTTGCCCGGATCGTTCGTAGGAGTATTTTGGTACTCGAGACGAATCACCAGGTCCATTCTGAATTGGTAATCGGCGGGATCAACATCCCACGCAGGAGGCGCGGTGGTATGGCCCGTTGGCGCGTTTGTGCCTGCCAGCGTCAAGGAAGCCAGCAGACATGAAACCAACATAACACAGCACAGGGTGAGCCTGAATGTAGAGTGCAAATTCATGGCAATCATTGGATAATGTTTGTTCGTGTATTATCTGGCCGGAATTTGCAGGCAAATCGCAAGATGTGCCAACAAATTCCGGCATCAGACCAATTGTTTTTATCTACGGTGTCTGTTGCAACACCACCTTGCGACTCACACTGCCCGTTTCCGTCAGCAAACGCACCACGTACACCCCCGACGGCAGCCAGGTGCCCGTGTCCGTGCGTCCGTTCCAGCGGGCCACATTCAACCCGCTCACCGCACGCATCGGACGGCGCACCACTTCCCGGCCCTGCGCGTCGGTGATCGTCAGCGTCACCTCCTGCGGCCCCGACAGCACAAAGCGCATCTGCGTCTCGCTGCTGAACGGGTTGGGTTGCGCGTCGAACGACTGCACGCCCGACGGCGCGGCC
>JANRJH010000004.1:0-58510 GCA_033764075.1 Saprospiraceae bacterium
CCGGATGATCGGGTTCATAGCTCTTGTGCTCAAACAAAAACAACAGCCGAACCGGCGCGCCGGTGTTCAGCCGGGTTTCGTACACCATATCGCTGAACGACACTCCGAAGCGCCCGCCGACAAACGCCGTGTCGCACTTGCTCAACGCCGCCAGATCAATGTGCCGGTATACCTCCGGGCCGGTGTAATGCGCCAGGTAGTTACGGACGATGCCCACATCCCCGAAAAAGGTTTTGAACACCGCATCGTGGGGCTTGTCTTTTTTGCGCGAACCTTTGGGTTTTGATTTTGCCATGATCAACCCCAGGGTTGAGCAGGCAAAGGTACGGAGTTGTCTCTTTAAAAACAAATTGTTTTCAAAGGAAGAGCGAGCGACCAGGCGCAAAACGCCGACAGCGGCAAAAATGACCCGTTCTGCCGCGCATTCTACGCATTAGGGTTCATTCACGTCATTCGCGGCAAAAAAGGTACGCGCCCTTTATCGGCGGCGTCGCCGCCAGGCATACCGGGGATGCTTTTTTTGCCGCTAATTAGCGCTAATTAGCGCTAATTAGCGGCAAAAAAAAAATATCTAGTTTCGTTGTAGACAATTTTGCAACATTGCTTTTACGATAAGTTGACGACATTGGGTTTCAAGCCATCCTATCGGTTAACGCCGTATTTAAAAATTTTTATTGGAGGAATGCCGGTTCTTTCGACTTGTGGTGCACCCTCAGACACTTATTTGCCGGCGTGCACCGGACTTTGCAGCGCCTGTGCCTTTTCGATCAATGTGCACAATTCTTTCCTGTACCCGTTCGGGTCGTATTGCGCCGCTTCTTTAGCCATCGTCAGGGCGGTTGAGAAGGTGGCATTTCCCTTGTAGGGTGAATTGCGCAGCAGCATGCCGAAGGAGGCTGTGGCAGCGGCCAGTTTCAGGTTTTCGCTCATGGTTTGGGAAGGCGCATCCTGCACTACTGTTTCCATCAGGGTGCTGGGGGCGTTGGGTTTGGGCTTTTTGTAGCGCAGCTTGAGGGTACACAGTTCGCCGGACTGTGCGGCCGGGCTGGTTTGCACCGTTTGGTATTTGAGCGGCCCCGATCCTTTGGCCAACGGCAGGGGTTTGCCGGCAGGCACGATTTCATAGAGTGCCGTTACTCGGTGTCCGGCGCCAAGTTCTCCGGCGTCCTTGGCATCGTCGTCGAAATCTTCGCGCGCCAGCATGCGGTTTTCGTAGCCAATGAGCCTGTACCCGGCTACGCGCGCCGGGTTGAATTCCAGTTGAAGTTTCACATCCTTGGCGATGGCGAAAAGGGTGCCGCCGAATTCGGCAACCAGCACCTTGTGGGCTTCGCTTGCCTGGTCGATGTAGGCGTGGTTGCCGTTGCCCTTGTCGGCAAGTTGCTGCATCTTGGCATCCTGGTAGTTGCCGGTGCCAAAACCCAGCACGGTGAGGAATACGCCGCTTTCGCGCTCTTTTTCGATGAGGCGCACCAGCTCAGCGTCGCTGCTGACCCCCACATTGAAGTCGCCGTCGGTGCATAAAACGACGCGGTTGTTGCCGCGCTCCATAAAATGGCCGCGCGCCACCTGATAAGCCAGTTGAATGCCTGCGGCGCCTGCGGTGCTGCCTCCGGCGGAGAGCCGGTCGATGGCCGCCTTGATGGTCGCCTTTTCGCTGCCCGAGGTGGAGGGCAGCACCGTGCCGGCAGCGCCGGCGTATACGACCAGGGCCACCCGGTCTTCAGCGCGCAGTTGGTCGGTAAGCAGGCGCAGCGACGCCTGCACCATCGGCAGCTTGTCGGGTGCGCTCATGCTGCCCGATACATCGATCAGGAAAACAAAGTTGGAAGGGGGCAATTGGCCCGTCTCGATGCCGCGTCCTTGCAGACCCACCATCAACAAACGGTGCTCAGGGGCCCAGGGGCAGGGCGCCAGTTCGGTGTGCACGGCGAACGGATGGGGGCCGGCGGGCGGCGCGTACCGGTAGTCGAAGTAGTTGACCATTTCCTCGATGCGCACGGCGTCGGGCGGTGGCAACTGGTTGCTGTTCAGGAAACGGCGCAGGTTGGCGTAGGATGCCACGTCGACGTCAATGGAAAACGTGGATACAGGGTTATCGGCGGCCGGCAAAAAAGCATTTTCCTGAATGGCGGCGTAGTTTTCAGGGGTGTGGTCGGGATTGGGTGTGCCGCATTTCCACGCTTCTACTTCTTCGGGCATCGGCTTGTGGGCTTTTTTGTCTTTTGCCTGCTTTTCTGCGGCGACGGCCTGGCCACTCACCCGCACCCCGTCCAGGTAATATTCGGTGCCGGTGCTGCGGTTGCCGCGGACGGCGGCGTCCTTGCTTTTGCCTGTTGTCGTGGCGTTGAGCGCCTGGATGTTGCGTGTGGGCAAATTTCGGATTTGATCGGACGTGATCGTTTGTCCGCCGCTGGTAGCGTCTTGCTGAATGATCGGGGCTGCATACGCTGAAACCACTATTTCCGACAACAGATTGAGATTATCGGCGCTCATCTGCCGGTTGAGCGTGTTGGATTTCCCTGCGATTACCTTGACATTTTCTACCGTTGCCCGGGCATAACCGGTGTACCGGAACTCAATGGTGTACATTCCAGGGTCGAGTGTCAGACGGTACGCACCGTTGATGTCGGTGACGGCGCCTTTTACCATATTGGATTCCCGGAGCGCCACAACAGTTACGCCGGCGAGCGGGGCGCCGGTCTCATCGGTCACCTGGCCTTGCAGGGTTGCGGTTTCGGTGGACAAGCGCCAGGCAGCCAGGGTAGCGACGGCCAGCAGCGCGGTGAGCAATAATCGGAAGTTGTACATGGTGTGCATGTTTGGTTGGGTGAACAAATGGCATTTTCTAAAAGGATTGTTCGATGGATGGAAAATGCACACGCAGATGCGAAAAATGTGTGAACGGGGCCGTTGAGCGGGTGAACGCTGCTGTTTACCCTTGTAAGGTTTGTTTTGTGGAACGACGCGCTTTTCCAAATTTTATAATTTTGCCACATGGCAAAAAAACGTCCCACTCCCAAACCTGTCAAGCCCCCCAAGGCGGCCCAGGCAAAAAGCGTTCACCCGAAACAGTCACCGGCCGACCGGTCGCCACTACCCGACTCGAACGTCGCTACCAACGGAATGCTTCGTTGGATGGGTTTGCTTGCTGCCGCGCTGGGCTTCCTCTTGTACGCCAACACGCTGGGGCACCAGTTTTGTCTGGACGATTTTTCGGCCATCAAAGACAACTGGGTGGTGAAGGGCGGGTTGAAAAACATCCACCTCATTTTTTCCAAAGAATACCGTTTTGGCGTTTGGAACAGCCCGGGCACCCTGTACCGACCCATTCCGCTGACCATGTTTGCGCTCGAATGGCAGTTATCGCCCGACAACCCGTTTGTTCACCACCTGGTGAACGTGCTGGCGTACGCCCTCACCGGGTGGGTGTTGTGGATCACGTGGCGGGACATCCTGCACCGGCAGCCACCGATGTTCGCCGCCTTTGCCGTGCTGCTGTTCATGGCCCACCCGGTGCACACGGAGGTGGTGGCGAACATTAAGAGCCGTGACGAGATTCTGTCTCTCCTGTTTGGCATGCTGGCCCTGCGAGCGCTCTGGCATGCGCAATACGGCAATACGGGATTGCGGCTTGCGCTGGCGCTCTTGTGGTACACCCTTGCCCTGTTTTCCAAGGAAAGTGCCATCACCCTGCTGGCCGTTTTCCCGCTCACGTTGTGGTTTTTTAGCAACCAAAGCGCTGCGGTCCTTGTACGCAGGTCGGCCCTGTTTGTATTGCCTGCCGCCTTTTTTCTCGCGGTTCGCCACCAGGTGTTGTCGGCCCAAACGGGGCAGGAGGCCTTTTCGGTGCTGGACAATTTCATCGTGGGCGGATCTTCTGCCGCCGAACGGCTTGCGTCGGCGTTCATGATGTTCGGTCGATACCTGTGGGCTTTGTTGGTGCCTTACCCGTTGGTGAGCGACCTGGGATACCCGCAGATGCAACCCGTCGGGTTTGGCGACTGGCGGGCCCTGCTTGGTTTTTTGGCTTTCTCGGGCCTTGGCGGGTGGGCGTTGTTTCGGCTGCTGAAAAAAGACGTGGCATCTTTCGCCATCCTGTTTTTCATGGCCACCTTTTCGCTGTTCAGCAACCTGGTCATTACCATCGGTACTTCGTATGGGGAGCGATTGTTGTACCTGCCTTCGCTCGGGTTTGCCCTGTTGCTCGCCTGGGCATTGCTTCAAATTCCGCTGATCCGGCAGAACACCAACGTCGCCTGGGCGGTGCTGGGGGGCATTGTTGCCGTGTACGCGATGATCACCACTGGCCGCAACCCGGCCTGGTACGACAGCTATGCGCTGTACAAAGCCGACATTCCCAAATCGCCGAATTGTGCCAAACTAAACTACCATTTGGGCCTGGAAGAGGTGAAACTGGGCGTGGAGGAAGAAACCGGTCGTTTGCGCGACAGCCTGATGGTCGTCAAGGGGGTCGCCTCCTACACCCGTGCCCTGGAATTGTACCCACAATACCACGACGCCTACGGGAGTCGCGGTTTGGCCTACTTTCGGCTCCGGCAGTACGACCAGGCGAAGAGCGATTACGAACGGGCGCTTCAGCACAGGCCGAACGACTCCAAAGTGCTGTCGAACATGGGTTTTATATACTTCATGCGGAACAATCTCGACTCCGCCGAGATTGTGTACCGAAGGGCCATCCAGTACGACCCCCGCTTTGTGGATGCGCGCCGTAACCTGGGCGCCGTGCTGGCCCTGAAGCGACAGTTCCCGGAGGCCATCAAAGAGTGGGAAGAAGGGTTGAAGTACGAACCCGGCAACCCCACCCTGCGGCAATATATCGGATCGGCATACAGGGACATGGGGCAGCCGGAAAAAGCAAAAGCGTACGAACAATGACCGACGTCAGATCCTATTACAAACATACCCGCTTTGATTACCGGGTTATCTGGGACCGGACGGGCGTACCGGCGCTGCACTTCGGCTACTACGATGCGCATGCGGACAAGCACGCGCGTGCCCTCGGCAACATGAATCGCGCCATGGCAGAGCGTGCCGGCATCCGTGCCGGCGAGCGGGTACTCGACGCCGGCTGCGGGGTAGGCAATGCCTCGTTCTGGCTGACCGACCACATGGGCGCCCGCGTGACCGGGTTGTCCATCGTGCCCGAACAGATCGTGGACGCACGGCGGTATGCGGCACGGCGAAAAGGCACTTCTCCGGATTTTGTGGTCGGTGATTTTTTGAACATCCCGTTTGCCGACGGCCATTTCGACGTCGTGTGGGCATGCGAAAGCTTTTGCCATGCCACCGACAAGGGGTTGTTTTTTCGGGAAGCCTTCCGCGTGTTGCGGCCCGGCGGGCGGTTGATCATCGCCGATTATGTGCGCACCGACCGGCCGCTGGCGGATGAACAGGAAGCGCTTTTGCGGGACTGGCTGCGCCCTCAGGCCATACGCGACATCGGCACGGAGGCCGAGTACCGCTCCTACGCCGGGGAGGCGGGGTTTTCGTCGTTTACGGCGGCGGACATCACCCCCAATGTCCGTGTCTCGCTCCGAAACCTGCACAACCTGTGCAAAAAATGGCTGCTGCCCGGCCGGATTTTCCTGGCCCTGGGCATCGTAAACGATGTCCGGTTCCGGAATGTGATCGCCTCTATTCGGCAGTATGAGGCGTTGCAGATGGGGGCGTGGCGGTATGGGATGATTTGTGCGGTGAAGGGGTAGCGTGCCACCCTCACCCCTCCCCCAACAAAAACCGGCGCACCAAATTCAGCGCATACACCCCTGTCAGCTGGATGTTTTTAACCCGATCTCGGCCAAACAGGTGTTTTTGGACGATGGTGCGCTCCCGGTCGCCCACGGCCATCCACACCGTTCCCACCGGTTTGTCCGCCGTACCCCCATCGGGTCCGGCGATGCCCGAAATGGCCACCGCCACGTCGGCCTCCAGCAGGGGCAGTGCCCCGGACACCATTTCCCGGACGGTTTCGGCGCTCACGGCGCCGAATGTCTGTAGCGTTTCGGGGCGTACGCCCAGCAGCTTTTCTTTCATCTCGTAGGAGTACGTGACCACCGAACCGGGGAAGTAGGCAGAGGACCCGGGCACGCTGGTGATCAGGGCGGCTACATGCCCGCCGGTGCAGCTCTCGGCGGTGGCCAGTTTTTTCCCCTGTTGCAGCAGCAGTTCGCCGACCGCTGCCTGCAGGCTCTGCTCCTCCGTGCCGTACACCAGATCGGGAATCAGGTCGATCATCTCGTCGCGCAGGCGCTCCACTTCCGCTTCCAGTTCGGCCTGCCGCTCGGGGGTACGCAGGCCCGTGTAGGCGCCGCTGAGGCGGAGGCGGACCTGGCCCAGGGAGGGCAGGTAGGCCAGTTTGACGTGTTCCGGAAGGTCATTTTCAAACGAGGCAATGCGTCGGGCCACGTTGCTTTCGCCCTCACCGGCCGTCAGCACGGTGCGGTGTGCGATCGGGCTGCCCGGGAATCGCGCCTGCAGGCGGGGCAGCACTTCGTGGGTCGAGAGGTACTCCATCTCCCAGGGAACGCCGGGCAGGGAGACCACGATTTTGTGGTCGGTCGTTTCGAACCACATGCCCGGGGCCGAACCGACCTTGTTGGGCAGAATCTCCGCCTTTACCGGCACCGTCGCCTGATCGCGCATGGCCGGCGGCATGGCGCGCCCAATTTTGTTGAAATATGCCTCAATCCGATCGTAGGTTTCCTGGTGAAAAACCAGTTCGGAATCGAAAAATTCTGCAAGTGTCTTTTTGGTCACGTCGTCCTTTGTAGGCCCCAGACCACCGGTAAGGACAATGAGGTCTGCCGTTGGCAGGCGGTCGGCCAACTCCTCCCGGATGGCGTTCGCCTGATCGCCCACCGCACTTTTACCGGATACGGTATAGCCGTTTTGGGTGAACAATTGTCCGAGAAAACCGGAATTGGTATCGGTGATCTGGCCGATGAGGAGCTCATCACCGATGACCAGCAGGTGGACCTTCATTGAGAAACAATTTGTTTGTTGGCGTTGTCGGTTGGAATAATGCCGTTATTTTTGCAAAAAAAATTGAGTTGTGTACGATGAATTTGGCTTTGACGAGTCCCTTTCGGCGGCGCGGACGCCAGCTGAGCGCCCGGAGCGTTCCCGCCCGCCCGTCCGCACTGCCTTTCCGGAGGCCGGCAGCCACTATATGGGTGGTGAAAGCGACGGATGGGAGTACCGCACTGTTTTTGCGGGCTCAAATTTGGCGTACACGTACGACATGGTGAAACAATTTTTAGCGGAGGAAGGTTACGCCGACGTACCCATTCCGGCTGATGCGGCGGAGTTACGGCTGTTCAAACGCCCCAGGCGCAGGCAGTTGCAGTTGTTTGAAGAGAACGGGTATGTGCACAACCCGTTGAAAATTTTGTTTCCGGCCGGCCCGTCGGCCCGACATACACTCATTTTGTGTTTGTACAACGAGCAGGCGCCGGGGCACTTGCTGCGTTTTCACGGTGTATGGCAAGCGCCATAAAAAACGCCGGACGCAAATTGCTGCGCCCGGCGTAAACCAAACCCTTTTGCTGTGTTTATTTGAATAGGGTGTAACAAGAAAGGCTTAACGGAAATACGCGTGGATGGCGGCCAGAAAAGCATCGCGTTGCCCGGAGGCAACAGGCAGTTGAGCGCCCTCGTGCATGACGACGTGTCCGCCTTTTCCGCGCACGTATTTCAGGATGTAGCGCAGGTGGATGCTGTGCGAGCGGTGTATCCGCACAAAAGCGCGATCCGGCAGCATGTTTTCTACATCGGAAAGCGTTTTGCACACCACTACCTTGCGCCCATTGACAAAATACACGGTGGTATAGTTCCCGGCGGCCTCGAGGTAGACGATGTTTTTTACGCGTTCGAAGGAGAGCCCGTCTGTTGTGGGCAGAATGAGTACCCTGCTCTTGCGGCTGGTTGCGCGGGAGGCGTCGGTGAGTGCGGCGGCATCCGGGCGGTTGATGGGGACTACCTGCAACGGGGTGGCCGAAGAAGTGTCGATGTCTTTGTTCATGCTGATCGTCATGGCTGCGCTGAATCTGTTGTGCAACAAAGGTAGCGGCCACCGGAAGGGAAATCCAATCCACATTTTCCCATAACTCAGGTTTCTGAGGACGACTCTTTTCCGACAATCTTGCAAAAAACAGACAATTTTGACGTTTCATTGGCAAGCCCAAGTTTTCCCTTATGGCCAGAACGCCTTCCGACAATCTGTTTTACCTGATCAAAGCGATGAGCCCCGCCGAAAAGCGCCATTTCCGGCTGTCGGTTCCGCATAAGCCCGATTCGGGCCTTAAATACCGGTTGCTGTTCGATACGATGGACGCGCTGACCGAGCCCGACGAAGCCCGCGTTCGCCTGCAGGTGTACGGGGGCGAGCCCGGGGGCAACAAATTTCCCGAACTCAAGCGCTATTTATACGACCTCATCCTCAAATCGCTGGTGTCGTTTGATGAGCAATCAGCTCCTGACCGGCGCAGCAGGCACTATCTCGACGGCGTAGAGGCGCTTTTCCGGCGCGGCATGTACGACGACTGCGCGCAACTGCTGCAAAGAGCAGCCAGAAGTGCCCGGTATTACGAGGACTTTGCCGGGTTACTCGACGTGCTTAACTGGGAAAAAAAACTGGCCTACACCCAAATGGACGCGGACTTTCTGCATCGGCACCTTGAAAAAATACACACAGAAGAGGAACAAACGCTTCGGCAATTGCAAAATGAGCAGGTGTACCGGAAGGCATTTTTTGAAATGTACCGGTTGGTAAAGGAGGACGCCCGCCAGCAAACCCGGGTAGAAAGCCCGATCAGCCTCGACCCGTTGCTGTTTGCGGACCCGAAGTCTGCGTTGTCGCACAAAGCCCGCGTATTGTATTACCGAACCACGACGCTATACTTGTACATGTCACAGCAGTACGATCTGTTCCGGGAAAACGGCGTACAACTGCTCCAATTACTCGAATCCCGACCCCACTTCCTGAATAAAGACTTGTCTGACTACATCGCCACCCTGAGCAATCTTATCCTGGCCTGCGGTCTTACCGGCCAATTCTCTGAGGTGGAGCATTATCTGGACAAGCTCAAACACCTCCGGCCGATTACGGAAGACGACCGGCAAAAAATTCACCGCCAGTATTTCACCAACAAGTTCGTCTTATGCATGTACACCGGCCGGTTCCGCGAGGCCTATGCGGAGATGTTGCAATGCAAGGAGGCCATGCGCCGGTTCAACCCGAAGTCTTACGGAACGGCCAGTTTTTACTTTCAATATACGTGTATTTGTTTGGGTTGCGGGGAGTATCGCGAGGCGTTGGACTACCTTAACCAATGGCAGAATCAACCACGGTCGGTGGAGCGCGAGGACCTGCAAAGCCTTGGCCGCATCCTTCAGTTGATCTTGCACTACGAACTCAACAACACGTTGTTGCTGGATTCCCTGCAGCGCTCGGCCACCCGGTTCCTGCGCAAAAAGAACCGCTATTCCGCTTTTGAAAGGCGGTTTTTTCGTTTGATACACCAGTTGACCGCTGCGCAAAACGAACAGGAAAAAAGGGAATTGTTTCTGGGGATGCAGGCAGACATGCGTCCATGGAAAACGGACACCGACGTGCAGGCGTTGCTTCAGACGTTCGATCTGGAGGCATGGATTGAGAGCCATATCGCGTCAATAGCCTATGACCAGGCCGTAGTCGCCAAGAGATACGCAAAGGTGTAACCCCCAACCCTGAACGCACAATATAATAGCCAAACCGACAACCCAAAGCCGACGACCGACAACCGACAGCCGACAGCCAACCCAGGGTTTAAATGGTTTTTTTCCCTCCCCAAAGCGGAATCTCTTCTGCGTCGGAGCGGGTATCCACCGAAGTCCACCGGGTGCGATAGTGAAACCGCCGACCTCTCAGAAATGTGGCGCCTCCGCGAATCTGGCCGAGTTGTTCTTCTTCCAGCTCGGTCATGAAACTTTTAACCTGAAGCTCCTGTAGTGTAATTTTTTTCTTGCTCATTTTGCCGAAATGATTTGAAATGATTGGTAAGTCAAACGTTTTACAAAATTAACGGCAATTGGTCGAAAGGGCAAGGTTGGTTTTGGACTTTTTTTTTCAAAAATCAGGTTTCTGAAAGCGATCAAATGCTGAAAAAATCAGCTCCGCCTCAAATCCTTTCCTGATCAGGTAGCCCGCAATTTTTGCCTTATTTTCGGGCGCATCCAGCGCCAGGGCAGCTGCTTTTTGCCGAACCAGGTTGTCGATCGTGGTCCGGTATTCTGTTTCCGGGATGGCGTTCAGCGCCTGTTCGATCAGTGCAGGTTGTATTTGTTGGTGGAGCAAGGCTTGCCGAATGCGGGTTTTCCCCCAGCGATTGATCCTGAACTTGCCTCCGGCAAAGGATTCGGCGTAGCGTTCCTCGTTGAAAAAGCCGTCGGTTTCGAGCACCGACATCAGCTGTTCGGCGTCCTCGCCTGTCTGACCCAGTTCGGCAATTTTCTTTTTGACCTCCAGGGGAGAGCGTTCGCGGAAGGCGCACCAGCGCTCCAGTTGGAGCAGTGCTTCGTCGGGTGTCGGGCTTTGCCCTGTTTTAGTTTTTCGAAAAGCCATGTATTTCAATTCGTCCTACGAATATACTCGTAGGACGAATAAAAAAAGCCCGGCGTGAGCCAGGCTTTTTGCGGACCGGACGGGACTCGAACCCGCGACCTCCGCCGTGACAGGGCGGCATTCTAACCGACTGAACTACCGATCCGGTTGCTTTTTATCGAAGCGGGGCAAAGATACAGGTGATCAAGTCTCTTTTGCAAGCTTTTTTGTAAAAAAAAATTTTAATCCCGAACAAGAACGGGCCGGGCGGTGCGGCGTAATGGTTTCACCGCGTACCTTTGTACATTGGGTCAATCGTTTTTCACGTTCTCAATTGTGTGCAAGTATGGTATTTATGGAATTTGAAAAGCCCCTGGAGGCTTTGTACGAACAAATGGAGAAGCTCAAGGAGATCGGGGAGCAGGGTGAGTTAGACGTTACGGACAAGCTTCTCGAGTTGGAGAGCAAAATTGCCGCCAAACGCGAAGAAATATTCGCCAGCCTGACGGGTTGGCAGAAAGTACAACTGTCTCGCCATCCTGAACGGCCGTACACGCTGTTTTATGTCAACACGATTTGTGAGCGGTTCATCGAATTGCATGGAGACCGTTGCGGGGGCGACGACCACGCCATTGTGAGCGGGATCGGACAGATCGACGGGCTCACCTGCATGGTTATTGGTCACCAGAAAGGCGTCAACACCAAAATGCGCCAGTACCGCAATTTCGGCATGGCCAACCCGGAAGGTTATCGCAAAGCGCTCCGCCTGATGAAACTCGCCGAACGGTTCAACATTCCGGTGATTACGCTCATTGATACGCCTGGCGCTTTCCCGGGTCTGGAAGCCGAGCAACGGGGGCAAGCGGAGGCCATAGCGCGGAATCTCTTTGAAATGGCCCAGTTGCGCACGCCAATCCTGTGCTACATCATCGGAGAGGGGGCATCCGGCGGCGCTTTGGGTATAGGACTCGGCGACCGGGTGTTTATGCTTGAGTACACCTGGTACTCGGTTATTTCTCCCGAATCGTGTTCTTCCATCCTGTGGCACTCCTGGGATTACAAGGAAACCGCAGCCGATGCCCTGAAGCTGGACGCCGACCACATGCTGGAGTTTGGCTTGATTGACGGCGTGGTAAAGGAGCCGTTTGGCGGAGCGCACAACGCACCGGAGGAAATGGCTGCCGTGCTCAAAACGCACATTTTAGCGCAACTCCAGCCGCTGCTGGGACAAGACCCCGATGAGCGCATTACCGCCCGCATCGACAAATACAGTCGTATGGGCCATTTTCATCGCCTCACCGAAGAGGACTTAAAATCCTAATCCCCCCCTTTTTCGCCGCCGGAATCAAAGCGTTTGTTATGCTCAACTATTTGCTGAAGCGCAAGCTCCGGTACCAAGCCGGGCACCCGAACCGAAAACGGGAAACCCACACCCTGCGCACCGCGCGCAGCATTGCCTTGTTGTTTGACGCCACCCAAACCGATTTCCGGCAAGAGGCAATCCATTGGGCGCGGCGCCAGGAACAAGACGGCAAAAAAGTGTATTTGCTCGGATATTTTGACAACCGGCAACCACCCGATAACCCTGGTTTCCCCTTCTTCAGTAAAAAACAGCGCGCACTAAACGGCGCCTGGAAGACTGCGGCACTGGAAACATTTGTTCACGAAAAGCCGGACCTTATGGTCACCCTAAACCCCAAAGACTTGCTGGCGGTCGCCTACGCATCGTTGCTGGCACAGGCCCGCATGAAGGTGGGTGCGCCAACCAACTGGCCACAGGACTACGATCTGATGATCGAGATCCCTGAAAAAAAAGGCCTTGAGTTCTTTTTTGAACAAATGAACGTTTACCTCGATAAACTGCATACCAACAAATGAGCCTACAGGAGCGCCTGCGGGGAACAGGGGTCGCCCTGGTTACCCCCTTTAATAACGGAAAAATTGATTTTGCCGGTCTGGAGCGGATCATAGAACACGTCATTGACGGGGGCGTGGAGTTCCTCGTCAGCCTCGGCACCACCGGTGAATCCGTCACCTTGAGCGATGATGAGCACCGGCAGATACTGGACTTTACCATCAAGGTCAACCATGGCCGATTGCCGCTGGTCGCCGGTGTATTTGGCGGAAATAATACCGCTGCTTTGGTGGACAAAGCCCGCAGGTTTAATTTCGACGGCATAGACGCGCTGCTTTCCAGCAACCCTTCCTACAATAAACCCAGCCAGGAAGGCATTTTTCAACATTACATGGAGTTCGCGGAAGCATCGCCCCGACCCATCATTATCTACAATGTGCCCAGCCGGACGGCGTCGAACGTGAGCGCTGAAACCACCGTGAGACTTGCGCGCGCCAGCGACAAGTTTATCGGGGTCAAGGAGGCCTCCGATGATATTTATCAGGTCATGAAAATCATTCGCGGCAAACCGGATGACTTTCTGGTGCTCAGCGGCGACGACTTCTTCACCCTGCCACTCATCGCCTGCGGCGGCGACGGGGTCATTTCCGTAATAGCCAATACGACACCCCGGCCATTCACCGACATGGTGCGCGCGGCGCTCCAGCAGGACTTAAAGGCGGCACGCACGCTGAACGACACACTACTGGAGTTCTACAAGTTGCTCTTTATTGAAGGCAACCCCAGCGGCGTCAAGGCAGCGCTCGAACTTCAGGGGCTGTGCAGCAGGGACGTGCGCCTGCCCCTGGCGCCGATGTCGGAACAAGGCGTGAACCTCGTGATGACCGAGTTGGAAAAAATCATCGGTTAAACCCATCCGTTCCCATGGTTACCATCCGGGATATTGAGCCCAAAGACAACCCTTTTCTGGCGCAAATCATTCGAAATGCACTGGAAGAATTCGGTGCCAACCATCCGGGAACCGTATATTACGAAGCATCAACGGACCAATTGTACGAGATGTTTCAAACACCGGGCAGCCGGTATTTTGTAGCCGAACAAGCCGGGGTTATCCTGGGCGGTGCTGGAATTTTCCCTACGGAGGGATTGCCAGACGATACGATTGAGCTGGTTAAAATGTATCTTTTGCCTGAAGCCAGGGGGAAGGGTTTGGGCAAAAGATTGATCGCGCTATGTCTGAACGCAGCGCAGGAATCAGGTCGTCGCAAGGTGTACCTCGAGTCTATGCCTGAGCTGTCGCAGGCAGTTGCGCTCTACGAACGGCTTGGTTTTAGCCATTTGCAAAGGCCACTGGGTAACACCGGGCACTATGGGTGCGCGGTTTGGATGGAAAAAACCATTTGAATTTATTCCGCGTCGTCGTCCATCATCACCATGGCAGCAGCCTGGGGGCCGGGTTTGGGCGTGCCGGACAGGATGCGTTCCTTGATTTTTTGTTCGATTTCGAGGGCTACCTCCGGATTGTCTTGCAGGAACTGTTTGGCAGCGTCTCTGCCCTGGGCGATTTTGGCGCCGCCGTAGCTGTACCAGGCCCCGCTTTTTTGAATGATGTCGTAGTCGGCACCCAGATCGATGATTTCACCGGTTTTTGAAATCCCTTCACCAAACACGATGTCGAATTGCGCGATTCGGAAGGGCGGGGCAAGTTTGTTTTTCACGACTTTTACCTTGACCTGGTTACCAACCAGATTGCCTTCTTTGTCTTTTATGGCAGCGCCGCTCTTGCGGATGTCGAGTCGCACGGATGCGTAAAACTTCAGGGCATTACCACCAGTGGTGGTTTCGGGGTTTCCGAACATAACGCCAATTTTCTCACGCAACTGGTTGATAAAGATACACGTGCAACCGGTGCGTCCGATGGTTCCGGTGAGTTTACGCATGGCCTGGCTCATGAGGCGGGCCTGAAGGCCTACCTTGGAGTCGCCCATTTCTCCTTCAATCTCGGAGCGGGGTACGAGGGCCGCCACGGAGTCGACAACGACAATGTCTACTGCTCCGGAGCGGATGAGGTTTTCAGCGATTTCCAGCGCCTGCTCGCCGTTGTCGGGCTGGCTGATCAGCAGGTCGTTCACGTTCACGCCCAGGGCTTCGGCGTAAAAACGGTCGAAGGCGTGCTCGGCGTCAATAATGGCGGCAATACCGCCTTTTTTCTGACATTCTGCAATGGCATGGATGGCCAGTGTTGTTTTACCGGAGGACTCAGGTCCGTAGATTTCGATAATGCGACCCTTGGGGTAGCCGTTGCAGCCCAGCGCAATGTCCAAACCCAGCGAACCGGAAGGGATTACTTCCACTTCCACGCTTTGCTTGTCGCCGAGGCGCATGATGGTACCTTTACCATAGGTCTTGTCGATCCGTTCGATCGTGGCCTGCAGGGTTTTAAGTTTGTTGTCTTTTTCGTCGGACATGGCGGTTGCTGTTTTTTGTTTTTAAAGCGCGCACAAAGATAAACAAAATGTTTTTATCTTGTGCTTGATCCCACAAATTTTTTTTATTTTTTTAAATGGTGAAAGTAGGCGAGCACATTTATTTTAATGTAAATTGATTGATTTTTAGGTTTAAAATATTGAATATGAATTGGATGGGTGCTTCGGTGTTGTACTTGTTTTGTTTTTAAAAAAACCGCAGAGGGGCACAGGGGGGGGATTTTTATTTAAAATAACAATCCTCTGCGGTTTATTTAAAAAAACCACTCCTCTACGGTTTATCGCCATCACAGCTCCTTCCGCAACCGCGCAACCGGAATATTCAACTGTTCGCGGTATTTGGCGACCGTCCGGCGCGCAATGTTGTATCCTTTTTTGAGGAGGAGAGACTTGAGTTTTTCGTCGGACAAGGGGCGTTTTTTGTTTTCTTCCCGGATGAGGTCGGTGAGGATTTTTTTCACTTCCAGGGTGGAGACCTCCTCACCTTCCTGGGTTTGCATACTTTCGGAAAAGAAGTCTTTCAGGCGGCGGGTACCGAATTCGGTTTGCACGTATTTGGAGTTGGCAACGCGGGATACCGTGGAGATATCGAGCCCGGTGGTATCGGCAATGTCCTTGAGGATCATGGGCCGGATGCGTTTTTCATCGCCGGTGAGGAAGTAGTCGTGCTGGTGGTCGAGGATGGCGCCCATGGTGAGCATCATGGTTTGCTGGCGTTGGCGGATGGCATCGATGAACCACTTGGCGCTGTCGATTTTCTGTTTGATGAACAGAATGGCTTCGCGCTCCTGTTTGTTCATACGGCGGCTGTTGCGGCCATCGTGGTACGATTTGAGCATGTCGCGGTACTGGTCGTTGATGCGGAGTTCGGGCGCGTTACGGGCATTTAGGCTGAGTTCGAGTTCGCCGTCGCGGTTGTTGACCACATAATCCGGCACGACATAGTTCATGGCGCGGTCGTTTCGAGAGGCGAATCCGCTGGCGGGTTTTGGGTTTAGTTTGAGCACTTCGTCGATGGCTTCTTTGAGATCCTCCTCATCAAGATCAAGCTGGCGGCAGAGTTTGCTGTAGTGTTTTTTGGTGAACTCCTCGAAGTAGTGGTCTATGATCCGAATGGCCACCTGAATGGCGAGCCGTTCGCCGAAGGGCAGGGTGGCGTCGTCCTGGTTGAGTTTATGGCGAAGCTGGAGCAGGAGGCATTCCCGCAGGTCGCGGGCGGCGGTACCTGGCGGGTCAAATTGTTGTATTTTTTGCAGAATACGCTCGATCTCTGCTTCATTGGTTTGCACGTTTTGACCGAAGAGCAGGTCGTCTACCATGGCGGAGGAGTCCCGGCGCAGGTATCCGTCGTCGTCGATGGAACCAATGATTTGGAGGGCGACGGCCTGTTCGCGTTCATCGGGGAGGTTGAGCATGCCGAGTTGTTGTTCGAGGTACTCGTGGAACGAGCTTTCGAACGCCATCGGAACGGTTTTTTGCTCATCGTCGTCGCCGTACTCATCGCCCCGGGTTTTGTAGGTAGACGGGTCTTCCTCGATGAAGTCGATGAGGTAGTCGTCGAGTTCCACGTCGTCTTCGCGCACGGAGACCGGGTCGTCGTCGATGTCCATGTAATCATCGCCGGTGCCGGTGTCATCTCCTCCGGCTTCACCATTATCGGCGGCTCCGTCGTCGCTGTCCTCACCGGTGCGCATGTCGTCACTCATAAATGAATCGAGGTTGTCGGTCGCTTCGAGCGAGTCGCCGGCTTCGTCACCCTCTTCCAGGGCCGGATTGATCTCCAGTTCTTCCTGGATGCGCTGTTCGAGCATAGCCGTCGGAATCTGCAACAGTTTCATGAGCTGAATCTGCTGAGGGGACAGTTTTTGCTGGAGTTTCTGGGAAAGGGATTGTTTTGGTCCGAAGGATGACATAAAAAGCAGATTATTACAGATTCTCGAGTAATTGGGCGAAAAAAGCCGCCCCACAAAGATGGGGCCAAATTTTTAAAACCTCCAACTCTTTGCGTATTTTTTGACTGTTAAATTTTCTTTCCCATATCTTTGTAGCATATGGCTAAAGAATGGACGCTGGGCGAAAAATCGTCCGGCCTGAAAAAAGAAACGGAGTACGCCGTATTGGTCGGCCTGATCCACGGCGAGGTAACCGAGACCCAGGCGCATGAATTCCTGGATGAACTGGAGTTTCTGGCGCACACTGCCGGCGCTGAAACGCTGAAGCGCTTTACCCAACGCCTGCCCCACCCGGAGCACCGCACGTTCATCGGCAAGGGCAAGGTGGAAGAAATCCGGCAATACCTGGAACGGCACGAAGAGGTCAACATGGTGATTTTTGACGACGACCTTTCCGGCAAGCAAACCAACAACCTGGAGGAGGCCCTCAAGGTCAAGATCATCGATCGCTCATCGCTCATTCTCGACATTTTCGCCGAGCGCGCCCAAACGGCCCAGGCCAAAACCCAGGTGGAACTGGCCCAGATGAAGTATTTGCTTCCCCGGCTGCGCGGCCTGTGGACCCACCTGGAGCGCCAGCGGGGCGGTATCGGTATGCGGGGCCCGGGTGAAACGCAGATCGAGACCGACCGGCGGATCGTACAAAACCGCATCAAAGCGCTTGAACTGAAACTGGTGGACATCGATCGTCAATCCTTCACCCAGCGCAAAACACGGGGCGAGATGATCCGGGTGGCCCTGGTGGGCTACACCAACGTGGGCAAAAGCACGCTCATGAACCTGCTCAGCAAATCGGAAGTGCTCGCCGAAAACAAGCTCTTCGCCACCCTGGACACCACCGTGCGCAAGGTGGTGTTCGACACAATCCCTTTCCTGCTATCCGACACCGTGGGATTCATCCGCAAGCTGCCCCACCACCTGATCGAGAGTTTTAAAAGTACGCTGGACGAAGTGCGGGAATCGGACATCCTGCTCCACATCGTGGACGTGGCCCACCCCCAATTCGAAGACCATGTGCGTACCGTACAAGCCACGTTGCAGGATATCGGTGCTGCGGAGAAGCCCACCCTGATGGTGTACAACAAAATCGACCGCTACCGCGAACGTTGGTTCGATGAACTGGTGGACGCCGGCACCCGTCGGGAGCTCGAGGCCGAACTTGCCGACCGCCTTCGGCATACCTACGGGGAAAATGTGGTGGTGAGCGCACATACGAAAGAGGGCATCGACACCCTTAAGGAACGGCTGACGCGGCTGGTCAAGGAGGCGTATGTGGTGCGGTATCCACACCAGGTGAAAACATGGAGCTGAGGCGAATGCGTAATGCTGATTTATTCAAAATAACAACATCAGCCATACACACTTCCCCGTTTTTTGACGGCTTCGACGATATCGCGGCGCTCCAATTCAAGCCGTTGATACATGGAATATGCGAGCATTTCAAACGTGTCGCAAGTCGTTTTATCTGCACAAAATATGCGTTCGGCGGTGGAGATGATCTGAAACCGAAAATCCGTTTTGGCCTGTTGCAAGTCGATGAGGTCGACGGGTTGGTTTAGTAAGTCACCCAGGTCAGCGCCCAATAAAAAACGGTTGTAGGGGTCGGGTGACTCATTCGGCGCAGGCAATAAAAAGGCAACGTCGTAATCGCTGTCAGGGCGCGCCGTGCCGTTCGCCTGGCTGCCGAACAAATATACGCCAACCACCCCGGGTATGCGTTCGCGCAGGAAGTCAACGATGGTTTGACGAAAATTCATGGGGTAAAAGTAACCAATTTACGTTGCCGGGTTGTCTTTTTGGGGCGACTCTCCGTCCGGTTTATGGCCCTTTAGCCTTCCCTGATGCCGCAGGGCGTTGTGAATGATCCATTCCAGTTGGCCATTCACGCTGCGAAACTCGTCTGCCGCCCATTTTTCGAGGGCGGCATACGTTTCTTCGTCAATACGCAGTACAAAGTTTTTTTTACCGGCCATATTGTTTGTAGGGTAAGATTAATCTTCGGCTGGTGTGGGTAGGTGGTACCCACGGCTAAAGCCGTGGGTTAATCACGGGGTCGTGCATTACATCCCCACCGCCGTTGCATGATTTTCGCGGTACCCACGGCTAAAGCCGTGGGTTAATTACGGGGTTGTGCATTACATCCCCACCGCCGTTGCATGATTTTCGCGGTACCCACGGCTAAAGCCGTGGGTTAATCTCCCACGCCTGTATGACTCCCACGCCTATATGACTCCCACGCCTGAAGGCGTGGGTTAATCACGGGGTCATGAAGATCCCACGCCTGAAGGCGTGGGTTAATCACGGGGTCGTGCATTACATCCCTTCCGCCGATGCATGATTTACGCGGAGAATTAGCCCACGGCTTTAGCCGTGGGATGCGCGTGGGATGCGCGTGGGATGCGCGTGGGATGTGCGTGGGATGTGCGTGGGATGTGCGTGGGATGCGCGTGGGATGCGCGTGGGATGCGCGTGGGATGCGAAAAACACGGGCGGGCGAACACATAATCAGGTGTTATTGGTGCAAAGTGCCCGTATTCAGCACGGGTTGTGCATTCCGGTCGCCGCACAGCACAACCAGCAGGTTGCTCACCATTGCCGCCTTTTTCTCCTCATCGAGGTGCACGATCTCCTTTTGGGAAAGCTGGGCGAGCGCCAGTTCCACCATGCCCACGGCGCCTTCTACGATTTTGCTGCGGGCTGCCACGATGGCGGTGGCCTGCTGGCGCTGGAGCATGGCCCCGGCGATCTCCGTGGCGTAGGCCAGGTGGTTGATGCGGGCTTCGATCACCTCGATGCCGGCGATCTCCAGGCGTTCAGCGATCTCCTCGGCCAACTGGTGGTTCACCTCCTCCGTGCCGGAGCGCAGGGTCACCATGGCCTCTTCGTCTTCCAGGTTGTCATAGCTGTAGCGCCCGGCCAGCTTGCGCACGGCCGATTCGCTCTGGAACTTGACGAACTCCTGATAGTGCTCCACATCAAATGCGGCCTTGTACGTGTCGCGCACCCGGTACACGACCACGGCGCCGATCATGATCGGATTGCCCTGCTTGTCGTTTACCTTGATGACCGGCACGTCGAGCGTTTCAGCCCGTTTGGACATCTTCTTCTTGGTGTAAAAAGGGTTGACATAAAAGAAGCCGCTGTCTTTCACCGAACCGGTGTACGCGCCGAACAGCGTCATAACCCGCGCGTTGTTGGGCTCCACCGCGATGAACCCTGTCGCTATGAACAGGTTGGCCACTGCGACGACGATGCCGCCGGCGATGTAGAAATGACTGATCGCCAGCCAGATGCCTGCGGCCGTCAACAGAAAGTAAAGCAGCAACATAGTCCAGCCCGAGGCCGGCTTGAGGGTCTTTTCCATGGCAGGATTGTTTTGGTTTTAAAGTGATATTGTTTTGATGGCAAAGGTGGCGAGTTCTTCCAACATGTCAAGGGTACATGCGAAAAAAACCGGCGAATAGCGGAAGTTGATCGACCAATCAATCGAATTCAATCATGTCGCCCGGCTTGAACGTCTGTTTGGGTGTTTCTGCGGCGGGGGGATCAGTAAACAAATCGCCCTGTTGTGGTGGTTCCGGTTCGCCACCGGGTTCGTCCATGGTCATTTGCTTGACCGAACTCAACGCCTGGTCGCTAAGCCTGTTCCCCACCGCCTTCCAGCCTTTCACATCCATAAAGTCGCCGAGGCTGAGTTCACCTTTCATGGCTTTGCCCTTGATGCGGAGGGTGTACTGTATGCGCGGATTGGGGTCGAGGCTGGCGAAGAGCAGCTTCGACTTGGGGTGGTCGCTCAGGTAGCTGTACCGTTCACGCAGCTTATTGGTTTCGATGCGGAAGCGTTTGACCATGGTCCATCCTTTGTGGCCGTCGAAGTGCACGGCGTTAACCACCTGCTGCGCGTTGAATTTGCCGATGCAGAGTATTTCCTTGGGTTCGAAGCGCTGCAGGAGGTCGGTGTCGGTTTGCTCGTAGCTGCCGTCGTTGTAGAGCACGAGCAGGGTGTCGCCGGTGTCGAATTCGCCGAGCAGGCGCCCGCGTTCGGCGGTGTTGAGGCGGCCGGTGATGTCGTCGAACCACAGTTTTTGCGCGCCGATGGTGCTTTTGCCGACCTCTTTTTGTTTGATGTTGCGCACAGGGTATTTGGTGAGGATGTTGCCCTGCGCGTCGCGGCCTTTGATGGCCAGTTCGGCGAAGTCGAAGTCGAAGACCTTGATTTTGGCGGTGCTGCCCGGGCTGAGGGTCACGTTCACCACTTCACTTTCGCCGTTGGGGTTGGCGGTGAAGTAAAGCACTTTGGAGCCTTTGGCGTCGGAGGCGAGCTGGTAGTCCTTGTCGCGGGTGATGCCGGTTACGTTGAAGCGTTTGACGTAGCTGCGGCCGCTGCCGGCGTCTGCGTAGGCCATGTTGTAGGTGGTGCGTTCGTCGTTCTTTTTCCAGACGGCCACGTGGATGATGTCTTTGCCGACAAACGTTTTTTCGCCGATGCGCACGACCTTCATCACACCGTCGCGGCGGAAAATGATGATGTCGTCGATGTCGGAACAGTCCTGCAGGAACTCGTCCTTTTTGAGACCGGTACCGATGAACCCTTCGGCGCGGTTCACGTACAGTTTGGCGTTGTTGGCCACCACCTCGGTGGCCTGGATGGTGTCGAACACCACCACTTCGGTGCGGCGTTCGCGCCCTTTGCCGTGTTTGGCGAGCAGGTCTTCGAAGTAGGCGATGGTGTATTCGGTGAGGTGGGCCAGGTGGTGCAGGGTTTGGGCCAGCTCATCGCTCAGGCGGGCCATGTCTTCGTCGGCCTTGAAGGTGTTGTATTTGGAGATGCGTTTGATGCGGATTTCGGTGAGGCGGATGAGGTCGTCCTGGGTGATGTCGCGGAGGAGGTAGACCTCACCCCCCGGCCCCCTCTCCAAAAGAGAGGGGGGGGCGTGCGATTCCCTGGAGAGGGGGCCGGGGGGTGAGGCCACATACTTGCGCAGCCCCGCATCGATTGTTTCCAGCACGGCTTCCCAGGTTTCGCATTCCTCAATGTCGCGGTAGATGCGTTTTCCAATGAAAATTTTCTCTAAAGAGGAAAAATGGATCTTCTCCTCGAGTTCACGGCGGCGGATCTCCAGTTCCTGTCGCAGCAGGTCGCGCGTGTTGTCGGTGCTGATGCGCAGGAGTTCGTGCACGTCGGTGAACAGGGGCTTGTTGTCGGTGATGACGCAGCAGTTGGGGCTGATGCTCACCTCGCAGTCGGTGAACGCGTAGAGGGCGTCGATGGTCACGTCGGGGCTCACGCCGGGTTGCAGTTCGATCTCGATGTCGACCTCGGCGGCGGTTTTGTCGATCACCTTTTTAATCTTGATCTGGCCCTTGTCGTTGGCTTTGAGGATGGACTCAATCAGGTCGCCGACGGTGACGCCAAAGGGCAGTTCGGCGATCTGGAGGGTTTTTTTGTCGATCTCCCGGATGCGGGCGCGCACGCGCACCTTGCCGCCGCGGGCGCCGCCGTTGTAGTCGCGCACGTCGACGAAGCCGGCCGTGGGGAAGTCGGGATACAGCTCCATCTTGCGGCCCTTAAGCATGGCGATGGAGGCTTTGATGAGCTCGATGAAGTTGTGGGGCAGGATGCGGGTGCTGAGGCCCACCGCGATGCCTTCGACGCCCTGGGCGAGCAGCAGGGGGAACTTCATGGGCAGGGTAACGGGCTCGCGCTTGCGGCCGTCGTAGCTGAGCTGCCAGACGGTGGTGTCGGGGTTGAAGGCGACGTCGAGGGCGAATTTGGTGAGGCGCGCCTCTATGTAGCGGGCGGCGGCGGCGGGGTCGCCGGTGCGGTAGTCGCCCCAGTTGCCCTGGCAATCGATGAGCAGGTCTTTCTGGCCGAGGTTGACGAGGGCGTCGCCGATGGCCGCGTCGCCGTGGGGGTGGTACTGCATCGTTTGGCCGATGAGGTTGGCCACCTTGTGGTAGCGCCCGTCGTGCTGGTCGAACATGGCGTGCAGGATACGGCGCTGCACGGGCTTGAGCCCATCCTCCAGGGCGGGCACGGCGCGTTCGAGGATGACGTAGGAGGCGTAGTCCAGAAAATACGTCTGGTACATGCCCGAGAGGGTGACCACCGAGTCGTCGTGGTTGGCGGAGGTGGTGGGCGGTACGGAGGTGTCTTTTTTTGCGCGGGCCATGCGGGTTCAGTTTCTGGGGACAAAGATAGGGCTAAGGGATTGTTTTTTCAAAACATTTTGTGTTTTTAAAAAATGGCTCCGGAATGCTATACAGCACTCTGCTGTATCGCATTATGTTTTTAACCGGCCGGTAACCGCAAAAATTCGTCGGGATGCGTAAATACTTCCCCCTTTCCGCATCTTCCCGTACTTTTGCCCCTTAACCACCACCCCCAAAACCCACGCCCGCGGCCCCGGCCGCACACCCGAACCACCATCGCATGGCCAAGAAGAAGCGCGGACAACTCTTTATTAACTTCAACGACGAGCGCTCGTTCAAGCTCCTCGGTGTGCTCCTGTTGTTTCTTTCCTTTTACCTGCTCATTGCTTTCACCTCGTATCTGTTCACGTGGCGGAACGACCACGACGTGGTGTTCCGGTTTTCGTGGAATGTTTTTCTGGCGGACATCCCCGTGGACAACTGGCTGGGCCGGCTCGGCGCTTTTTCGGCCGACTCGCTCATGTACTGGGGCTTTGGTGTGGGCGCGTTCGGCATCGTGTACCTGCTTTTCCGCTATGGCATGTCGCTCATCCGGGGCATTCCCATGCGTTACCTCACGCCGGTGCTCATGCGCACGGTGGTGTGGATGGTGGCCACCTCGGTCATCGGGTCTTTCGCGCTGCAGTTCATCGAGTTTCCCATAGGCGGGGTGTTCGGGCAGTCGGTCAGCGATTACCTGCAAAACCTGCTGGGCGTGGTGGGCACGCTGGCGCTCCTGTTTTTCGGGCTGCTGGCCGTGTTCGTGTGGTCGAACAACCCCACGCTCGACGAGTTCACCTGGCGGCAGGTGCGCTACGAAACGCAGCGCGCCTGGGAAGACCTGCGCGCGGGCCGCTACGGATCGCGCCCGGTACCCGCACCGCCCAAGCCCGCCCGGGAGAAGCCGGCGTCCGAATCGTCGTCGGTTGAAAAGCCGTTCGTCGAAGCGCCCGAACCGGCCCGGTCGGTGGCGTTTGATCTGGCCAAACAAAGCAGCCTGTTCTCCGAATCCGACGAAGCCGCGCCGCCGGCCAGGGCCGCCGACGACGACCTGGAAATGGAGATCAACCTGCCGCCGCCTCCCCCGCCCGTGGAGCCCGACCAGGCCGACCAGTACAAGCCGCCGGTGGTGCAGGTGCAGGAAGACAGCGCGGTGAGCAGCGAGCCCTACGACCCCACGCTCGAACTGTCGCACTACGAATACCCACACCTGCAGCTGCTCAACGAATACGAGCAGCCTAACCTGGAGATCGACCGCGACGAGCTGGAGTCGAACAAAAACCAGATCACCGACACCCTGCGGTACTTCAAGATCGAGATCGAAAAGATCCGCGCCACCATCGGCCCCACGGTCACGCTGTACGAGATCATTCCGGCCCGGGGGGTGCGCATCTCCCGCATCAAAAACCTGGAGGACGACATCGCCCTGAACCTTTCCGCCCTCGGCATCCGCATCATCGCGCCCATCCCGGGCAAAGGCACCATCGGCATCGAGGTGCCCAACAAAAACCGGCAGACGGTGGGCATGCGCGAGGTGATCATGAGCGAACGGTTCAAGCGCTCCAAAATGGAGCTGCCCATCGCGCTGGGTAAGAGCATCCAGAACGAGGTGTTTGTCGCCGATCTCGCCAAAATGCCCCACCTGCTCATCGCCGGCGCCACCGGCCAGGGCAAGTCGGTGGGCATCAACGTGGTCATCAACTCGCTCCTGTACAAGAAACACCCGTCGCAGGTCAAGCTCATCCTCATCGACCCCAAGAAGGTGGAGCTGTTCCCCTACGCCCGCCTGGAGAACCACTTCCTCGGCTTTTTGCCCGACCAGCTGGAACCCATCGTGACCGACACCACCAAGGTGGTGCACACCCTCAACTCGCTCATCATCGAGATGGAGACGCGCTACGACCTCCTCAAAAAGGCGGAGGTGCGCAACATCACCGAGTACAACGACAAGTTTGTGGCCCGCCGCCTCAGCCCGCTCAAGGGGCACCGGTTCATGCCGTACATCGTGCTGATCATCGACGAGTTTGCCGACCTGATCATGACCGCCGGCAAAGAGGTGGAGCTGCCCATCGGACGCCTGGCCCAGCTCGCCCGCGCGGTGGGCATACACCTCATCATCGCCACCCAGCGCCCCTCGGTCAACATCATCACCGGCGTGATCAAGGCCAACTTCCCCGCGCGCATCGCGTTCAAGGTGGCGTCCAAGGTCGACTCGCGCACCATCCTCGACACCGGCGGCGCCGAACAGCTCGCCGGACGGGGCGACATGCTGCTCAGCGTCGGGGGCGACATCATCCGCCTCCAGTCCGCCTTCATCGACACGCCGGAAGTGGAACGCGTGATCGACTTCATCTCCCACCAGCAGGGGTTCGCCGAGCCTTTCTTCCTGCCGGAGTTCCACCCCGACGGAGAAGCCGGCGGAAACGTCAAGACCTTCAGCCTGTCCGAGCTCGACGACATGCTCGAAGACGCCGCGCGCCTCGTCGTGGAAACCCAGCACGGCTCCACCAGCATGATCCAGCGACGCCTGAAGCTGGGCTACAACCGCGCGGGTCGCATCATGGACCAACTCGAAGCGCTGGGCATCGTGGGTCCGGCCGAGGGCTCCAAGCCCCGGGAGGTGCTGTACTACGGCATGCCGGAGTTGGAGAATTATTTGAATGAGTTGCGTAGCCGGCGGTAGGGACGGGTACCAGGCCCTTTTGTTGCGGTAAATAACCCGTATATTTGCCGCAAATTTTGCGGCAAATGCAATACATCCATCAATTGCCTGCGTGGCCCAACTTTCGCTGGGATACCGGAGCGTTGCCCACGCCGCTGGGTGCGGTGCGGCATATGCAGGGAAAACTGGCAGGGAGCATGTCGGCGTTAGGCTTCGTGCTTCAGCAGGAGGCACTATTGGAGACGCTCACGCTGGATGTGGTGAAATCCAACGAAATAGAGGGTTCGTTTTTGAATCCGCAGGCAGTGCGCTCCTCCATTGCCCGCCGCCTGGGGATGGATATTTCCGGGATGATACCTGCCGACCGGCAGGTGGACGGCGTGGTGGACATGATGCTGGATGCCACCCGGCAATGTAATCAACCATTGTCGGCAGAGCGTTTATTCGGTTGGCACGCCGCATTGTTCCCGACGGGCCGGAGCGGGATGTATGCCATCAGGGTGGGCGCCTGGCGCGATGACGCCGCTGGTCCCATGCAGGTCGTTTCCGGGGGAATGGGCCGTGAACGGGTACATTTTCAGGCGCCGGATGCGGTGAGGGTGGATCGGGAAATGAACGCCTTTATCGAGTGGTTCAACCGGGATGAGCCATTGGATCCGGTGTTAAAGGCGGCCATCGCGCATTTATGGTTCGTGACCATTCACCCGTTTGACGACGGTAACGGCCGAATTGCCAGGGCCATTGCCGATATGCAACTGGCGCGGGCGGATGGCGGCAGCCAACGGTTTTACAGCATGTCGGCTCAGATCCAGCTGGAGAGGAGCCGGTATTACGAAGTACTGGAAAGTACCCAAAAGGGCAATCTGGACATCACCGAATGGCTGCTGTGGTTTTTGGCATGCCTCCACAGCGCCCTGAAAAATACCGACCACATTTTGGCACAGGTGCTTGCTAAAGCGACTTTTTGGGAAAAGCACAGGGCAACCATCCTCAACGAACGCCAACGGCTGCTCCTCAATAAGTTATTCGACGGGTTTGAAGGGAAGCTCAATACCTCCAAGTGGGCGAAAATCGCCAAATGTTCTCCCGACACGGCGCTGCGCGACATACAGGACCTGGTTTCCAAAGGTATTTTGCAAAAGAAAGCAGCCGGGGGCAGGAGCACACACTATGAATTGGTGATGGGCGAAAAGGGATAAGTCTGGAACATCAAGGGCGCTGCCCGTGAACCCATTCACCAGCAGCGCCCTCGCGTGTGCCCGCCTTTTGGCAGCACTACCGTTTCTCCAACTTCTGGGTGGTCAGCGCGTGGCGCTGACGGTCCTGTATTTGCACCAGGTACATGCCGGTCGGCAGGTCGCCGATGGGGTACCGGTCGCCGCGCACGTATTCAAATTCCTTGACCTTTTTTCCGACCAGGTTGTACACGGCCAGGAAGGCTACGTATTGATCCGCATTGTCGTTCAGGGCTATGAAATCGGAGGCGGGATTAGGGTACACGCTGAGCGTGCCTTTGGAGGCGCTTTGGGCGCTCAAGGCGGTGGTCAGCAGTACAAAAACAAAAAGGAGTAAAGTGTTTTTCATGCGGGACAGAGTTGTTTATCGGCCACAAAGTAGCGTTTTATAATGCACAATCGCAAACCGGGTTCAGAACTTTTGCAAAATTTTAACTTCTTTTAAGCAATAAAGCAAAAAATAGTCTTTAACCGGGCATTTTACGCGGGTGTTTCCGGCAAAAATTTGGCGTCGGATCGGCCCAGCAGCAAATCGTGGTAGGTCATGAGCGTGTTCGACCCAACAACCACCTGAGTGATGCTGACGGTTCGTACGCGGTTGCCCCGGTTCATCACAAAGTCGTTTTCGGGGTCGCCCACGCTGCCGGTGTGGTGCAGGTTGAGGATCGCTGCGGCCGAAACCGGCGGTTGTTGTTGGGCGTACCACTGCCGAAAAACGGCCTCTCGGCGGGCCTGCATCTCCGGTGGGTACAGGGTGGCGGAACACCAGAATGCGGGGGCCGTGGCGGGCAGGTATTGCACGTGCTTGCGGGCGCCGTCCCACCGCAATTCCGACGCCGTTGAGCGGTCGAAGAACAGCAGGGTGAAGGGTTCGATGTTTTGGAGGTCGTAGGCAGAGACAAACGACGGCCAGTCGGGTTGCGCGAGCAGGTCGAGCAAAATCAATCCGCGGCTGCGGCGATATGGCGGTGTGCGCTCGTGTTTGACAAAAGCGCCGTTGAGCAGGCAGATGGTCGGGCCCTGCTGCACGGCCGCCACCCAAGCGCCGCCGGCGCCGGTATCGCGCGGGAACAGGCAGGGCGTTCCGCCGATGTCTGACCGTTCGATGGCATGAGGAGAGCGCGACGGCGCTTCGTCGCGGTTGTGGGTGATGATGTAGCCTTCAGTGGTGGGCAGGTAGGTGACGGTGCACATGCAAAGCGGAATATTTTTGTGAATCGGTTATCCGCCGAGCCAGACTTTAAACGGCGGCGTTCGTTCCCGGCTCACAAAGGCATCGGTGGGGGGCGCGGGTTGCAGGTCCAGTTTCAGGCGACCGTTCAGGTGCGGATGCACTTTTTTGATGGACACCGCGGCGACGACCATGCCCCGGCTGATGCGGAAAAAGTGGCGCGGGTCGATCATGGCGTCGAGTTCGTCCAGCGTATGGTCGATGAAGTATTTTTTTCCGGCGTGGGTGTACGCCTGGGTGAGTCCGTCGGCAGAGTGAAAAAAAGCAATCTCGTCGCAGGGCAGCATTTGCATGGCGCTGCCGCTTTTCACCAGAAAACGGTCCTTGTGGGTCTGGGGCTGAAAAAAGCGCATCAACGACTGGACGTTGAGCGCCGGAACGCTGCGCTGTTCGAACCGCAGGAACGCTTGCCTGAGCTCTTCGGGGTCAACCGGTTTGAGCAGGTAGTCAATGGCGTTTACTTTAAATGCCTGAACGGCATATTGATCGAAAGCGGTGGTAAAAATGACCGGCGACGGCACCTGCACCTGGTTGAAGATGTCGAAACTCATGCCGTCGGCGATCTGTATGTCCATAAACAACAAATCGGGCGCCGGGAAGGTGCGCAACCAGCGCACCGAGCTTTCGACGCTGTCGAGCACGTCGATCACCTGCGCGCCGGGTTGCACCTGCCCGATGAGTTTTGTCAGTTGGCGGGCAGCGGGCGGCTCGTCTTCGATGAGGAGTATTTTAATCATACAGGAGATGAATAAGTCAGAAAACGCGGTCCGGGGCGCCGGTTTTTTCCAGGCTCAGTATGGGCAAAACTACGGTGAAATACTGTTGCGAGGCGATCACCTCCACGCCGAGGCGGCTCAGGATGCGGTAGCGGTCTTTTATGTTCTGCAGGCCAACGCCGGTGGAGTCCATCACCTGGTTTTTGCGCTGGAGGTTGTTGCGCACCACGAGGTGGCCGTTTTCGGAGAACACCTCGATTTTCAGCGGTTTTTCGGTGGAGATGACGTTGTGCTTGATGGCATTTTCAAAAAGCATCTGCAGGGTGAGGGGTACGACGGCCGCATCGGGCAGGTGTCCGTTCTCGGGCAACTCTACGTGCAGGTTTTCGCCGAAACGCTCTTTTTGCAAAAAAACATACGCCTTGAGGAAATCCAGCTCCTCCCGCAGCGGGATCAAACGGGCTTCCCGGCTCTCCAGGATGTAGCGGTACACTTTGCTGAGCTGCTGAACAAACCGGACGGCCTTTTCCGGTTCTTCCGGGATCAGGTAAATCAGCGTGTTGAGGCTGTTGAACAAAAAATGCGGATTCACCTGGTTGCGCAATCCCTCCAGTTGCGATTCCACGTTCTGCCGGGCCAGCTCCGTTTTTTCTTCCATGGCCTTTTGCAGTTGCAAATAAAACGACAGGGACTCGTAAATACTGACGACCAGTGCGGTGAGCAGGAGCGAGGATATAAACACCATCAGTACGCTGGGCGAACCCCCTGCGTCGTGCGGGATGAGGCGGCTCAAAACGGGGTCAAGCACCAGATCGACAAAGAAATAAATGACCAGAAAACCCACCCCCAGCCCCATGAGGCGTTTGCCGATTTCGTGCGATCCCGGAAAACGGCAGCGAACGTACTTGTACGACAGCCGGATGCCGATCCAGAACACCCCGGTGTACAGGAATGACATCGGGATGCAGACGCTTATAAAGGGCAGGTTCATCGACTCGAACTGGTCGTTGAACAACAACAGGGAGCTCAGCACACTGGTGATGGGGTAACCGACGAGGATGACCCAGCGGTCGTCGAAACCGGTGACATCACGGAATGTTTTTTTGACACAGTTCATGGTGGTGGCGTTTGGGTAATCCGGGGGCCCGGTGGCGGGTATTTTTTTACCCGATGACCGGACCCCCGGCTGTTAGAATTCGACACGGTACAGCAGATCGGGGAAAAATCCGATCTGGTAAATCGTGCCCACCTCGTTTTGTACTTCATTGTAGCGCACGGCGAACACGTTTTGCTGATTGGTTACGTTTTGAAAATCGAGGAAAAACGTCTGGGAGAGCTTGCGTTTCGCGCTGTTGAGCCGGAAACCCACCTTTACGTCCCAACGAAGGTAATCATCCAGCCGCAAACTGTATGCTTCATCTTCCTTCAGCACTTCGTACCCGGCAGCCTGGCTGGCTTCGAGGTCTACGGGCGTGTAGGGGCGTCCGCCGGCGGTGGCGAACTTGGTATCCAGGGTCAGGAAGCGGCGGCCGGTCTGGTCGAGCGGGAACTCCTTGCCGGCGAGGAAGTTGAACACGTACCGACCGTCGAAGGCGGTGCTGCGTTCGATGCCGTCGGACCCCTCGTAGCGGGATTCGAAAATGCTGACCGTCAGCAGCCCGTAATAGCCACGGCTGAAGAATTTCTCCACCGTCAGTTCGATGCCCCGGTTGAATCCGCTTCCTTCATTGACCAGCGATCCGCGCTCTGGGAACACGAAGTCGGCGCCGGCATTCAGCAGGGAGAAGCTGGAGGGGTAGTTGTCCACCGGCGCCTGTGTAATCCACTGGTGGTACGCCTCGGCTTTGAAGAACCAGTCGGCGGCGGGCTTGTACTGGTACCCGAGCACCAGGTGCTGATTGGCGGTAAAGCCCAGGTTGTCGTTTGTCTGTTGCACGCTGCCGTCGGGCCGGGTTTCGCGGAAGAAGAACACCGGCAGGGGCTGGCTTTGGTTGTGCAGTCCGTATCCGAGGCTCAGGCCGTGGCGGGGCGCCACCTGCCAGTTGACGGCGGCGCGGGGCTCGAGGGCGAAATCGTTGGTGTATTCAAAAAACAGCCCGTGGAGGCCGGCGTTGAGGGACAGCCGGTCGTTGAGGCGGTGCTGGGCCTGTGCATAGGCTTCGAAGGTGTTGAAGGCGCCTTCGAAGTCGCGTTGTTCAAACCAGTCGGGCAGGCCGTCGCCGTCCTGGTCGGGCTGTTTGTCGCGGGTATTCACGTAGGTATCGAGGTGCTGGTTTTGCAGCAGGAAGCCGGAGCGCAGGGTGGTGCGCGCATTCATTTTCAGGTGGTAGAAAGAGGACAGGCGGTACACCAACAGCGCGTCTTTCACGTCGGTGGTTTGCAGGGGGCCGCCGTTGGGGTCTTCCTGGCGCAGAGACTCTTCCTGGAACGTGGTTTCGTTGCCCGAGGCGCTGATCACGGTACGGACGTAGGAGCGGTCGTTGAGGATGAAGTTGTGTTTGAGGCCAAGCACCCCGAACCGGCTGGTGTTGTATGAGTTGGAATTGGGGTCGGCGAACAGGTCGGTGGTATCGATCTCGGCGCCGAGGAAGTCGATCTTGCTGGTCGCGCCTATGCCGAACACGCTGAACTTGCCGGCTTTTCCGTTGCCCAGGTCGAGGTTAAACGACAGGTCTTTGTACCTGGGCAGCGCGTCGGTGCCGAAGTCGAGGCCGGCCGCATCGGCCAGTTCGACGAACGAGTGTCGGTAAGCAATCAGGAAAGAGCCGTTGTTTTTGGGGTTCAGCGGGCCCTCGGCCAGCGCCTCCAGGCCGGAAAAAGCGCCGAGTTGCCCCATAAACTCATGTCGGTCGGTGTTGCCGGTGCGCAGGTTCACGTCGAACACGCCGCCCAGTGCGTTGCCGTACTCGGCGGGAAAGGCGCCGGTGAGGAAGTCCGACGTGCCGACCAGGTTGGGGTTAAGCGCCGACACCGGGCCGCCGGTGGTACCCAGGGTGCTGAAGTGGTTGGGGTTGGGAATCGGGATGCCCTCCATGCGCCAAAGCACACCGGTGGGCGAGTTGCCGCGGATGATGATGTCGTTGCGGGCGTCGTTGTTGGCGGCCACACCGGCGAAGTTGGTCACCAGCCGGGCGATGTCGTTGCGGCCACCGGAGTACCGGAGCACCTCTTCGGTGTTGAAAGGCTTGGCACTGATGGTGGCCATGTCGTTTACCGGCCGGTCCTTGTCGACGCGGGCGGTGATGGTCACCTCCTGCACGCTGCTGAGCGACTCCTCCAGGGCGATGTTGAGCACCACCTCCCGGCCGGCAGTGATCAGCACGTTGGGTACCGTCTGGGGTTCGTAGCCGATGTACGACACCGTGAGCACCTGGCGGCCCACGGGCACCCCGGGCAGGCTAAAGCGACCGTCGGCGTCGGTGGTGGCGCCGATGACGGGTTCGGTGCCGGCGACCGTGACCGTGGCGCCGATCAGGGGTGTTTCCGACTGGCGGTCGACGACCGTGCCGCGAACGGTTTGGGTTTGGGAAAAAACAAAAACGGGGAGGATCAGGGTGATCCATACCGGTAAAAGGAATGCAGGAAGAATAGCCGTTTTCATGTCAATAAATGTTTGCTTTCGGTTGATGGTGCAAACATGGCGGACTGTGCCGCACCGAAACAAGCGGTTTGCGGTGAACGGTTGAAAACGGGTGATGAACGGTTGTAGCATTGTTCCGCTTACCGGAACAGACCTTATTTTGGCGGTAACAATAACTTTTCAAACAATAATATCTGCCAGTGTGATTACCTTGCGAGCCCACACGAAAAACAAGACGAAATGAACAAACAGACTTCTACCGACTTATTGGGCTCTTCGGGAAAATGGTGGGCGTATCTCCTGATGGGCGCCTTTATGCTGTTCGCCGGCGTATGGCTTTTTTCCGTCCACGAAGCGTCCCTGCTGTCCATCGACCGCGCCCTGAGTTACCTGATCCTGGCCATGGGTATCTGGCAAATCATCACCGTTTACACCGGGCCGGATGAAGAGCCCTACGGTTGGTGGAAATTCATCATCGGGGCGGTGGAGATCATCCTGGGTGTTATCGTTCTGTTGCAACCCGGTATTTCCTTTCGCATTTTGATGCTTTTCCTGGGGTTGTGGTTGTTGTTCAGGGGCCTGTTTCTGTTGGTGTTTTCCTTTCGGTTGAAAAGGCTGGGCGGTGAACCCTGGCTCTGGCTCCTGGTTGGCGGCATTGTCGTTGGCGTTTTGGGTGTTTGTGTGGTCCTCAACCCAACGGAGGTGCTCACCCGGTACTTCTGGCTGGCGCTGGGCGCACTGGCAGCCGGCGTGGTGCACGTCATGTTGGGATGGCAGTTGAAACGCATTCGTACAGCATAAACCCGGAATGAACATGCCCAGAATCTGTATACTCCTTTGGTTGGCCCTGGCGACCGTGCTCCTTCAATGCACCCAGGCCCCGCCCACGCCGCCATCCGGCATGGTGTACATCCCGGCCGGCAAGTTTGTCATGGGCTCCGACGCACCCGGCGTTTTGGAGCACGAGGGGCCGCCGCACGAAGTGTCGGTCGATGCTTTTTTTATGGACGAGCATGAGGTCACCAACGCGGAATTTGCCCGCTTCGTCCGGGAGACCGGATATGTGACGGTCGCCGAGCGCCCGGTGGACTGGGAGGTGCTCAAGCGGGAGGTGCCGGAAGGTACCCCCAAGCCGCCGGACTCCCTGCTCCAACCCGGCTCCCTGGTGTTTCACGCTGTGACCGACAAGCCCCGGGAGGAGGTGCAGTACTTCGAATGGTGGAGCTGGGTGGTGGGCGCCAACTGGCGGCACCCCGAAGGTCCGGGAAGTTCCATCGACGGAAAAGACGACCATCCGGTGGTGCACATTTCGCTCGAAGACGCGCAGGCGTACGCGCAATGGGCCGGCAAACGCTTGCCGACCGAAGCGGAGTGGGAGTTTGCCGCCAAGGGCGGACTGGAAACAGCGCGTTTCTCCTGGGGCGACGAAAATCCCATCAGCAATGCCATGCTCGCCAACATCTGGCAGGGCGCTTTCCCGACCGGCAACACTGCCCAGGACGGCTATTTGACCACAGCACCCGTCAAAAGCTTTCCGCCCAACGGGTACGGCCTGTACGACATGGCCGGCAACGTGTGGGAGTGGACCACCGACCATTACGACTGGCGCTACTACGAAGCGCTCTCGTCGGAAGGCCGCTGCCACAATCCTACAGGCTCCAAAACGGTGTACGACCCGAACGACCTGTATGCCAGGGACAAGCGCGTGACCAAAGGCGGTTCTTTTCTCTGCCACGTCACCTATTGCGAGAGCTACCGGCCCTCCGCGCGCATGGCCACCGAGGTGAATTCGAGCCAGGAGCATCTGGGGTTCCGGTGTGTGAAAAGTGCACCGTAAACAGAGGTGGCTTCCAGATTTTGTGGATCAAATTCTACACACCCAAGTCAATTTGACAGGCGTATTTTTGACGGGCCTAGTGGTATAATCTTTCACACAAACACATAAGTATGTTGCAAAAAATTTCAGCATTAACCCTTATGGTCGCAATTTTGTGCTTAAACTCAGCTGAGGCGCAAAACAAACCCAATGTGCTCGTTATCTGGGGCGACGACATCGGCACATGGAACATCAGCCACAACAATCGCGGCATGATGGGGTATTCCACCCCGAACATCGATCGCATCGCACGCGAAGGCGTCGGCTTCACCGATTATTACGGACAACAGTCCTGTACGGCCGGCCGAGCCGCATTCATTTCAGGAAGTGTGCCCGTTCGCTCCGGTATGACCAAGGTGGGTATGCCGGGTGCTGCAGAAGGCTGGCAAAAGTCCGACTGCACCATCGCTACGGTGATGAAAGGTCAGGGTTATGTCACCGGACAATTTGGTAAAAACCATCAAGGCGACCGCGACGAACATCTGCCCACCATGCACGGGTTCGACGAATTTTTTGGCAACCTTTACCACCTCAACGCCGAGGAGGAACCCGAAAACGAAGACTACCCCGGCGATATGATCCTGGCCGACGGAAAAACATTCCGGCAAACCTACGGACCACGCGGCGTGATCCACAGCTGGGCCGACGGCAAAGGCGGTCAAAAAATTGAGGATACCGGTGCGCTCACCAAAAAGCGCATGGAAACGGTTGATGACGAAACACTCGCCGAGGCCAAACGCTTCATCCGCGACGCCGTTAAATCGGGCAAGCCGTTCTTCTGCTGGTGGAACGGTACCCGTATGCACTTCCGAACCCACGTGAAAGAAGACCGCCGCCACAAAGGCAACGACGAGTACACCGACGGAATGATTGAGCACGACATGCACGTGGGCGAACTGCTCAATCTGCTGGATGAGCTCGGTGTGACTAACAACACCGTAGTCTTGTACTCAACCGACAACGGCCCGCACTATAACACCTGGCCTGATGCCGGCACCACACCCTTCCACGGTGAAAAAAACAGCAGTTGGGAAGGTGCTTACCGCGTGCCGGCTTTTGTGCGCTGGCCCGGAAAATTCCCTGCCGGTGTTACCCTGAACGGCATCGTTGCGCATGAAGACTGGCTGCCCACCTTTGCCGCCGTCGCCGGCAATACCGGCATTGTAGATCAGCTCAAAAAAGGCACGAGCATCAATGGAAGAACCTACAAAAACTACATCGATGGGGTTAATCAGTTGGATTACCTGATGGGTAAGGCGAAAGAATCGGCAAGAAAAGGCTTTATTTATGTGAATGACGGTGGCCAAATCGCAGCACTGCGTTATGGCGACTGGAAGGCCATGTTCCTCGAAAACCGGGCCGACCAGCTGCAAATCTGGCTGGAGCCGTTTGTTGAATTGCGCGCCCCTTACCTCTTTAACCTGCGCAGGGATCCGTTTGAAAAGGCCTTGTACGGTTCCAATACCTACTACGACTGGTATATTGATCGCGCGTACATCCTCGGTTCCATGCAGCAATATGCTTTCAATTTTCTGGCCACCTTCAAGGACTATCCACCGAGCCAAGCCGCCGGCGACTGGAGCCTGTCCAAGGTGCAGAAGCAAATTGAAGACATGACCAAGGGTGGTGGTAAATAGACCAAGATTTTTTAAAAAAAATCCCCGCGTACGGCTGTGCGCGGGGATTTTTCATTTCAACGCTAAAAAGGAAACATCCGCTTGAAATCATTTTTCATATCCACCACAAGCCAGTTTTTTTCCTTTGCCTCTGTCAGGGCGCTTTCCAAGTGCCCGCTGAGGGTTTTCAGATCGTAAGCGTATTCCCGTTCGGCGTCGGTGTGGTGCAGCAGCACACACAGGCTTTTGTACGGGCTGCCGGCGGTGTACTGCATCATGGCCTGGTCGCCGTCGCTGTTGCCGCCGCAGAGCACCGGCACCTTGCCGATGAAGCGGTGAATGGCCACGGGCTTGGCCGCTTTGTCGTCAAAAAACACCTCACCGGCGGTTTTGGTAATCACCGGTTTGCCGCCCACAACCTCGTAGGTTGCGCCGGCGTAGGTGCCCACCACCTGATAAGGCGGGATGCCGTACGCCTCCTCGCTCCACACGCGCATGAAGTCGGCCCCGCCACCGCTCACAATAAACGTTTGGAAACCGTGCGCGCGCAGGTAGTCGAGCAGTTCGAGCATGGGTTGGTAGAGCACCTCCTTATACAGGTGGTTGAACCGCTCGTCGACGGCGGTGTCGATCCAGCTGCGAACGGCGGTATGAAATGCCGTTTCGCTCATGCCGCTGTGGGTGACCGCCATGACCTTTTTCAGTCCGGCGCCGTGGTTGTCGCCTAATTTCTTCCAGTCGCCATCCAGGGCGGCTTTCAGGAGCGGGTCTTTGGCCCATTCGGGGTGTTGGGGCGCCTGTGCCCGGAGCCATTCGAGGGCAAAAACGAGTTGGGTGGGCGCGGGTTGTTCGGGCCACAGGGTGCCGTCGTTGTCGAACACGGCAATGCGGTCGGCTACCGGTATAAAATTCGGTGAGCCCGCCTGGGTCACCTCCGCAACCCAATGCTCGATGCGTTGGCGCGGGGCGTCGGCCCAGGCGTCGAGGGCGGGCGTCTTGTGGGAAGCGGTTGCCGGGTCGGCCGTGTCCGGGGTATTCCGACAAGCCCAGAGCCCGCCGACCCATAGGGCCAGCAGCAACGCAAAGTGAATTTTAGGAGGCGTCATTATTTATTTTTTTTAAGAAAAAGAGAAAAACAGTCCGAATCCTTCGGATAAAACGCGAAACAAAGTTCCGGCTTCCTCTCAGCAACACAAAATTGCAAAATTAAATATTATTAAAAACGGGAATTGTAGTATTGATTCTACACAAAAAGCCATGCCGATTGCGGCGCAGCATTTTATCTTTGTTGCTTAAAGAAATTTGCTCTTTTTGCGCCAACCTTGATATGATTCCCTGCCGCATTCTGCTTGCCGACGATCACGCCGTCATTCGAACCGGCTTGCGGTACCTGTTGGCCCGGCACTTCCAGGTGCAGGAGGTGGACGAGGCGGACTCGTGCACGAGCCTGCTCGCTGCCCTGGACGCTACGGTGTATACGCATGTTATTCTGGACCTGCAATTGGGTGATTGCAACAGCATGGAACTCATTGGACAAATGCGGGAGCGCTTTCCCGGTTTGCCGTTTCTGGTGTACACGATGAGTCCGGAAGCCATTTTCGGCAAACGCCTTATGCAAATGGGCGTGGAGGGTTTTTTGAGCAAGCAGGCTGATGAAGCCGAGGTGATTCGCGCCTTGCAGCTTTTTTTCAATGGGGGCCGGTACATCAGCGAAGAATTGAAGCCCCTGTTGGTTCAGGAGCCCGGCCGGCCGGAAAACCCGTTTACCGGGTTGTCGGAACGGGAAACCTCCGTTCTTCGGTACATGCTTCAGGGGCTCCGGGTGAAGGAAATTTCCAACCAGATGGATCTGAAAATGAGTACGGTAGCCACGTACAAAGTGCGCATTTTTGAAAAATTGAGCGTAGACAACGTCATGGACCTGCAGCGCATGGCCGATGTGTATGATTTTGTTTGAATCAGCGTTTGTGCACGCCGGTGCAAAGCCGGCAGCGGGTGTATGCCGAGGGGGGTATGTAGTATTAATTCTATACGCCCAAGCGAAAACTAGTGCCGAGGTTTGTGGTCTATAAAAAACCACTTGTATGAAAAACACTCCCTTTTTCACGTGTGCCAAAAGTTCACTCTTCTGGCTACTGCTCCTGGCCGGTACCGGAATGTTGTCCGCGCAAACGCCGATACTCAACCTGAGCGACACCACCACCATCAGCCGATCGGAAAACGCTCAAACGGCGCCCACCATCAACGCCGAAGGATGGAACCAGCTCGACGCCAAATTCATGACGTTTAACCTGGGCCTGGCCGTTCTTTACGATTACAATGTGGTGACCCAGGACGACAACAACATCCGCCAGGTGGGCGAAGTGAAAGACGCGGGCGAGTTCAGGGCCGACCGCTTCATCATGACCGGAAAAATGCGGTTCGCCAACCGCAAAAACCCCTGGCGCTACATGGTGAGCCTGAACTACAACGGCCTCGACGCCCCTCCGGGTAAAAAAACGCTGGATTTTATCGACTATAACCTGGAAATCCCGTTTGGCGAAAACGAAAAAGGCGGCTGGCTCACCCTGGGCAAGCAAAAAGAAGGTGTCGGCCACGAATACGTGGCGCCGGGTACCCAGGGCACCTACATCGAAAGGGGCTCCGGCGCGCCTATGCTGGTACGCCAGCGCAACATCGGCGTGCGCTACTCCAATACGGCCTATGACAAACGCATGTCGTACACTGTCGGCGTGTTCAACAACTGGTGGGAAACCGGCAACAGTTTTGACGACAACGGGGGCCAATTCACCACGCGGGTGACGGGCCTGCCCCATTACGTCTCGGACCGCGACTATATTCACATAGGCGCCGCTTTCCGGAATACCGGCCCCACCAACGGGCAACTGACCTACAAGGCCAAACCCGAGGTCAACACGGCTCCGTCGTTTATCAATACGGGCGCTTTCGACGCCGACGGCGCCAACACACTGATGTTCGAATTCATCGAAGCGCGCGGGCCGGTGTTGATCATGGCCGAATACATGCGCTGTTTTGTGAACAGCGATGCTGTCAACGACCCACAGCTACAATACTGGCAGATTGGCGCTTCGTGGATGGTCACCGGTGAAAACCGCCGGTACAACAAGAACACGGGCAGCCTGGGCAAGCTTATTCCCAACAGCCCGTTCCCCTTCCGCAAAGGCGGCGGACCGGGCGCCATCGAGCTGGCTGCCCGCTACACCCATTCCGACGCCACCGACCGGGAACTCGCCGGAGGGGAACTGGGCCGTTTCACCACGGCAGTGGGCTGGTTCCTCAATACCCACATGCGCCTGGAAGTGAACTACGGGCGCAGTACCCTCGACCGCAACGACCTGACCGGCAATGCAGATTTCTGGCAATTCCGGGCTCAGTTCGAATTGTAGCAGGCAGGGTTTTCTGTTGAAGCAACCATTTTTACAGGTTATTCTCAAAAAAAACGCATTTTTGTGGCAGTGGCAGTGTGCAATTTGAATTAGCTGTTCCATGGCCCGTTGGTGGTTATTGTTTTTTTGGGGGGTAGGTATTGGCTCCGTTGCCTTGCATGGTCAGGTGACGTATAAGATGGACGTGTACACCTCGCGGGAGGGGCTGCCACAAAATTCGGTGCGCGGCCTCGCGTTCGACTGTCATGGGTTCCTGTGGTTGAGCACAGAAGGGGGCGTTGCCCGGTTTGACGGGAGCCGCTTCAAGCTGGTCGGCACGGATACCCATCCGGAGCTGGAAGGACAGCGATTCAGTCGCCTGGAGCAGTTGCCGGACTCCAGTATTCTGTTCGAAGATCAATTCTTTCGGCTTTTTTTGTGGAAAGAAAACCGGTTTTTCGAATCACATTCGTACGACCCGGAAAACCCTGCATTGGCGCCGGAACTTTTTCCTGCGGGGGTTGGCTTGTTCGAAGTGGTCCAGCGGAAGAAATTATGGGGCTATTGGCACAACGGACTATTTCCCATTTCCAGCCAGTATTCTTTTATGTGTTATCCTGGCAGGAATATGATTTTCGTGTTGGACCACCAAACCGGTGTACACAAGCCCATTCACTACGCAATGGAGGGGCGTTATAAAGTTGTAGGATACCCCAACCGGGTTCTGGTGCTCGATTGGCATAAACAGCAGTTGCTGGCGCTGGACACCCTGAGCGCCCGGTTGGCGCCTTGCCGGGTGGTAGATGAAAACCGGCGACCCACCAAATTTCCAACGGACAACCTGCGGATGTTGCCCGATTACGGCAGCGGGCAGATATTCGTGTTTGACGGTCGTTCCTTGTTTCTGCTGGAACCAACGGATATTGCGTTTACATATGTATTAAAAAAAGTACCGGTTCGGATTCCGAAGAACTGTTCTGTTTATGTCGTGGCAAACCGGCCGGAGGAAGGGTTGATCGCCGTGGGCACCGAAACCCAGGGCTTGTTGATCTATCGCAAACAGCAATTCAAAAGCATACGCATCAACAGCGTCAGAAATGTGTTAAAAAACGCGCAATATGCCCAGGCATTGCTGGATGACCAAACGATGCTGACCAGCTATGGAGACCAGATCGACGTGGCAAGCGGCACGGTCGGCGAAAGGTTCCCCTTCCCGTTCAATCCGTACTTTTTATACAGCCAGCCGCAAAAAAAACTGTATTTCACGGTAGGGGGAAACGCCTTCCTGCTGAACCTGAACAATTCGCAGGCCAGGCCCAAGGCGATCAACAAGTATACGTTGTTCCGTTGTATTGCGGAGTATAAGGACACCATTTGGGTATGCACAAACAGGGGGCTTAGTTTTCTGGACAGCGATTCGCTGGTGTATGTTTATCAGCGGGATTTTGCTTATGGCATGGCACTCAAGAGCATGTGTCATGACGACTACGGGGGGGTATGGTTTTCCAATTTAGACCAACTATATCGATACAACAGGGGGTCCGGCACGCTGGACTCTTTTCCGCAACTGCAGGGCGCCGATGTCCGTGCCGTTACCTGCATCCGGGGCAATATATACATCGGTACCTACGGCCGCGGATACTTTGTGTACCGAAACGGCCAGATCAGCAGCATGCCGTTGGGCGCGGGCAAGGAGTTTTTGCATACCCACGCTTTTATCCTTGATCCCAAAGGATTCGTGTGGATCACCACCAACCGCGGCCTGTACCGTACCCATGTCGACGCGCTGGAACAGCACCTGCAGGACAACACCCGGGGCATTTATTTCAACGCCTACCTGGAGGAGGACGGGATCAGCAGCTCCGAATTCAACGGGGGGTGTTTCCCAACCTCCTTGTGGCTTCCGGACGGTCGCCTGTCGCTGCCCACGATGGACGGACTGGTATGGTTTGATCCCCTGGCCATTCCCGAGCGGTTTTCAAGGGACACCATTTTGCTGGAGGGGTTTCAACAGGATCAGAACAGTTACCTGCTGAACAAGCCGATTCTGCTGCCTGCCAACCATTCGACCATTTCCATCCAATTTGCCACGCCCTGGTGGGATCAACCCTACAACCGAAAAATTCAATACAAACTGACAGGCTACCACGAGGCCTTTCGACCTGTTCGCGACGGGCAGCAGCAATTGTCCTTCGACCACCTCAGCCCCGGGACGTACACGCTCGTGCTGCAAAAACGAATCGGCTACCGGCCGGAAGACGTGGTGGAAACAACCCTGACCTTTACCGTCGACGCACCCTGGTTTTTGCGTCCCTGGGCCTTTGTGCTCTACGGCCTTGCCTTTTTGCTGGTGCTCTGGTTATCGTCTTACCTCTATGCCTATTCCATCAGGCAAAGCAACATTTCGCTGCAGAAAAAGGTGGACAGGCAGACCCGGGCACTGCAGGAAAGCAACCTGCACCTTGCCCAAAACCTCCAGAAACTCGAGCGCTCGGAAAGCGAACTCCGGGCCAGTGTGCTGGCAAGAGACCGCCTCATCTCTGTTTTGTCGCACGATATCCTCACCCCGCTTCGCTACATCAGCCTGATCGCCCGCATGTCGGCCCAGGATGAGCAACACGATGCGCAACGCGCCCGACAGTCCCTGCTGGATGTGCGCAACGCGGCTGAAAAATTGTTCCACAGCACCCAAAACGTACTCAACTGGGTCAAATACCAACAACAGGGTTTCAAGGTAAGCCCGTCCAATTGTTCGCCGTATGCATTGACAGAACACCTTTTTAAAGACTTCAGCGAAATGGCCCGGTACCAGGGCAATACACTCATCAATGAGGTTCCGGAAGACGATGTGATCCGCACCGACCCACAGATTCTTTCCATTGTGCTGCACAACCTGCTGTCCAACGCCGTCAAGTTCACGCAAAATGGCCGGATTTGGGTTCGTTCGCGTGTCGAAAACAACCATTACGCAATTGAAGTGGCGGACACCGGAAGGGGCATGACGGCAGACCAGCTGCTGAATATCCGCCAGGGCACAGCAACCCCTGCCGGCGAATCGTCCGGCAACGGCATCGGGCTGTCGCTGGTGGCAGAGTTGGTACAGGCCCTGGACGGACACTGGGACATCGACAGCCCGGGTGGGGCGGGCGTACGCGTTCGGGTGTACCTCAGCCTGACGGTGCCGGCTGCCCTCTAGCGATCATGGTATGCCGGGCGGTTGTAGTTACAATTCTACACTTTTAACATTTACAGACTACCGACCTTTACCTTGCGATCAGAGACTTAGAGCTTGTTCAGCAAGAAAACGCTTATTTGGCTTTTTTAATCGCATGGGCCCTTTCCGGAAATCATAACCTCCGCTATCCTTTCATTTTCCAGATCCAGACAGAACGAAAACCCTCTTAAAGCGGGATTGAAGGAAAGGGCCCTTTGGCATGCATGATTCGTGTATTACGTATTACAAGGTACGCAACTGTTTCGCTGTTCTTCCCAAAATAAACTTGGCATGGTAAGCAGGATTTTTGATCTTTGAGTCTTCAAAGCTTCAAACGAAATTGCCATGGACATTTATTTCGAACAACTCAAAATGATGGTCTTCCAGTTTGCGCCGAACGTGGTGATGGCCCTGCTCACCCTCGTTGTCGGGTTCTGGATCGCCAACAAGGTATCCCAGGTGCTGTCTGCCGCCCTTCGTCGCCGGCATGTGGAGGAAACCATCATTCCTTTTCTGGGCTCATTGGTGAGCGTGGTGCTCAAAGTGCTGGTATTGATCAGCGTGGCCGGCAAATTCGGCGTGGAAACCACCTCATTTATTGCCCTGGTCGGCGGCGCCGGCCTGGCGGTGGGCCTCGCTTTGCAAGGCAGCCTTGCGCATTTTGCCAGCGGGGTACTCTTGCTGGTTTTCCGACCGTACAAGGTGGGCGATCTCATCACTGCCGCCGGGTTCACCGGCGAAGTGGAGGCTATCCAGATTTTCAATACCGTTTTGAAAACGCTGGACAACAAGCGCATATTCATACCCAATGGATCCATCACTGCCGGACCCATCACCAACATCTCCGGCCAGGGTACCATTCGTGTCGATATGGTGTTTGCCATCAGCGGGGATGAAGATGTGGAAAAAGCGCGGGCATCCGTAAAAAAAGCTGCCGACGCCAATCCGCTGATTTTGAAAAACCCCGCCATGGATGTGCTGGTGCACGGCCACGAAGTAGGCATTACCAAGCTGGATGTGCGGCCCTGGTGCCATTCGGCCGACTACTGGGATGTATACTATTACATGCAGGAAAAGGTGAAAACACAATTCGAGGCCGACGGCGTCAACGGGCCAAAATCGGCCATGGATGTGGTCATCGTCAAATGACGAATCCGATGTTCTAAAATAAAATAAACAAAACGATGAAACCAACCAATTGCCTGCTAGCGGCGCTGCTTTCCGTTTGCCTGGGAACGTTCGCTTATGCCCAGCATTCGCCTCCTGCACACACAGACCATGCCCATCACCTGAAAGGCAGCCACCGCCTCACCCTCGGTCTGGGCCACACGCACATTTCACAGGGAAAAATTGAGGGCGATACCAAATGGCTTTCCACGGCTTCCTGGTCATTCAACTACGACTACTGGTTATCGGACCATTGGGCCATCGGACTGCAAAACGACCTGGTGCTCCAGGACTTTTTAATAGAACATGGCGACAACAAGATCCTGGAACGCTCCTACCCCTGGTCCATTGTACCTGTAGCCCTGTACAAGCCCTTGAAAAACTGGAGCTTTATCGGTGGGGTCGGCGCCGAGTACGCACACGAACAAACCCTTACCCTCACCCGCCTGGGTGTGGAGTACGGCGTACACCTGCCCCGGAACTGGGAGGTGGGCGCCACGGCGGTTTGGGACAACAAGTGGGACTACTACAATTCCTGGGGTCTGGCGTTCACCATCAGCAAAATATGGCCCCGCGCCAACAAACACGATTAACCATAAACACACGGTATTTTTCATGAAAAATGTTTTGTTTTTCACCGCCGTCTTCCTGTTCGCCGGGTATTGGCTGAACGCTCAGGAAGGCGCCAGCGCCGAAGAGCTGGCCAAAAAACTGGCCAACCCGGTCGCATCGCTCATCAGCGTACCCTTCCAGAACAACGCCGATTTTGGCATTGGCGACCTCGAAGGCAGCCGCAACACGCTGAACATCCAGCCGGTTGTCCCGGTATCGCTCACCCCCAAACTCAACCTGATCGCACGCTGGGTGCAGCCGGTCATTACACAGTACAACATCAGCGGCGCCGGCAACAAAGAATCGGGCATCGCCGACCCGGTGGTGAGCGGTTTTATTTCGCCGAAGGATTCCAAAAACGGCTTCACCTGGGGGGCAGGCCCGGTGCTTTTGCTGCCCATCGGCTCGGAGGATTTTACTTTAGACGAATTCGGCGTCGGCCCAACAGCGGTAGCCCTTAAGCAGTCGAACGGCTGGACCTACGGGGGCCTCATCAACCAAATCTGGGCCGGCGACCTAAGCCAGATGTTCCTGCAGCCCTTCCTCGTGTATAACTGGAAGAGCGGCGCCGGCGCCGGCGTAAACTTCGAATGGACCCAAAACTGGACCGCCGACCAGGCGGTGGTCTGGTTCAACCCCACTATCTCCGGGCTGACCTCCATGGGCAAGCAAAAAGTATCCTTTGCCGTAGGGCCCCGCTTCAACCTCGCCGCGCCCGACGCCACAAAGGCCGACTGGGGGGTGCGAGCAGTGGCTACCTTGTTGTTTCCTAAGTAGTTATAACTCGTCCTACGAGTATACTCGTAGGACGAATTTTTAGCCAACCGTTTTTTACATCATATGAAACTTCAACCTTTTCTATTCTCGTTACTTCTGCTCGCCGCCGCCTGCGGCGAAACGGCGCAGAAGCCGGCCGAAGCTGGTAGTTCAGCCGCCGTCGTCTACTACAACGGCGACATCCTCACCATGGAAGGCGACGAGCCCCAATACGTGGCGGCGGTGGTCGTCAAAGACGGCAAAATCGCCTTCGCAGGCGCTTCCGACGAAGCCATGAAGGCCGCCGGCCCCGGCCACAAAATGATTGACCTCCAGGGCAAAACCCTGCTGCCGGGCTTCATCGACGCGCACGGGCACCTGCTTAATGCAGGCATCCAGGCCCTCTCGGCCAACCTGCTGCCCCCGCCCGACGGACAGGGCACCGATTTCAACGCGCTTATCGCCATCACCAACGACTGGGTCGCGAAAAACACCAAAGTTGTTGAACGCGCCGGCTGGATACTGGGGTTTGGGTACGACGACGCGCAACTGGCAGAAAAACAGCATCCTACAGCGGATGTGCTGGACAGGATTTCCACCGAAAAACCGGTGCTGTTCATCCACCAGTCGGGCCACCTCGGCGCCATAAACCACAAAGGACTTGAATTGTTTGGCTACACCGACGGCGTTAAAGACCCTGCCGGCGGACTCATCCGCCGTGTCGAAGGCACCCAAAAACCCAACGGCGTGCTCGAGGAAATGGCGCTTTTCATCCCGCTCTTCCAATTGATGGGCAAGATGACCGATGCCGATAACATGGCACTGGTTGAAGCAGGCATACAAGCCTACACCCGCTTCGGATTTACAACAGCCCAGGAAGGCCGTACCGACGCCGGCGCATGCCGCACTTACCGCGCCATGGCCGAAAAAAACCTGCTCCCGATCGATGTAGTCGCCTACCCCGACATCCAAAACACCCTGGACTGGATGAAGGCAGAGGGCAATGCCTCCAAAACATACGTTAACCGATTCCGGGTGGGCGGCGTAAAAATCAGCCTCGACGGGTCGCCCCAAGGCAAAACGGCCTGGCTCAGCAAACCCTATAAGGTACCTCCTCCCGGCCAAAAAAGCGACTACAAAGGCTACCCCGCCATTGCAGACGACAAAAAGGTGAACGCCTTGGTGGAGGCCGCCTTCGCCAACAACTGGCAAATGCTTTCGCACTGCAACGGCGACGCTTCCGGCGACCAGTTCCTGCGTGCTGTTCGACTGGCCACCGACAAATATGGCCAGGGCGACCGCCGAAATGTGATGATTCACGCCCAATTGGTCCGCGAAGACCAACTCGACACCATGAAGGCGCTGGGTGTCATCCCCTCATTCTTTTCCATGCATACCTTCTACTGGGGCGACTGGCACTACGAAGAAACCCTGGGCCCCGAACGCGCCAACCGCATTTCGCCCACCGGCAGCGCCCTGAAACGCAATATGATCTTCACCGAACACCACGACGCCCCGGTGGCCAATCCCGACGCCATTCGCATCCTCGACAACACGGTGAACCGCACCAGCCGCAGCGGCCGTGTGCTGGGTCCCGACCAGCGGGTTACGGCCTACCAGGCCCTCAAATCCATCACTGAATGGGCCGCCTACCAGTATTTCGAAGAAGACCGTAAAGGCACCATCAAAGCCGGCAAACTGGCTGATTTTGTCATTTTGGACAAAAACCCGATCAAAATTGACCCCAAAGAGCTGGGCGCCTTGCAAGTACTCGAAACCATCAAGGAAGGCAATACCGTGTATCGGAAACCGTGATTGCGCAACTCGTCCTACGAGTATACTCGTAGGACGAATTTTTACGTAATGTTTCACTAAACCCATTCCACCATGAAATGCATTACCATTGTGCCAATCTGCCGGATTAATCTCTTTGCGCTGATGCTCTGCTGCCTGTGGCCGATCGGCAGCCAAACCCAAACCCTGACCCTGCAGGACATAGGCGCTTCCTATGCCGGCCTGCCGAAAGTGACCATCTACACGGCGAAGGAGATCGTTACACTTGACGAAAACCGCCCGACAGCCCGGGCCGTGGCCATACAGGGCGATCGTATTCTGGCCGTCGGCGACCTGGAATCCCTGAAAAAAGCCATCGGCGACCAGCCATACCGCATTGATGAACGCTTTGCCGGACATGTTATCGTGCCCGGCTTCATCGCGCAGCACGATCATCCTGTACTGGCTGCGTTGACCATGGTTTCGGAAGTACTTTCCATAGAAGATTGGGACCTGCCTTCCGGTAAAACGCCCGCCGTCAAAGACCGGAACGACTTCTTCCAACGCCTCACAGCGGCCGATAAACGAATGGCAGATCCTGTGTCGCCATTGGTTAGCTGGGGCTACCATCCATATTTCTACGGCAATCTGACCCGTGCAGATCTGGACAAAATCAGCACCACACGCCCCATCATCATCTGGCACCGCTCCTGCCACCAGGTGACACTCAACAGCGCCGCCCTAAAAGCCAACGGAATCTCCCGGGAGCTGGTTGCCGGCTGGGGAGCCACTCCCAAAGAGCAGTCGAACCTCGAAGAAGGGAACTTCTACGAGCAGGGCATGTTCGCCGTACTGCCCAAAATCGTCGGCATGATGGTTACACCTGAGAAGCTGGAACAGGGCTTGTACATTACACGCGATTATATGCACACCAAGGGCCTAACACTGGGTTGTGAGCCCGGCGGTATCCTGGTGAAACCGCTGCAGGACGCCGTCAATCAGGTAATGTCCCCCGCTTCGATGCCCTTTCGTTTTTATTTCATTGCCGATGGTAAAACCCTGGTCGACAAGTACACCGACGACGCCCAGGTGCTGGCGGAAGCCGAAAAGCTGGACAGCTGGTACGAGGGCATGACCGGGCTATTACCCAAACAGATCAAATTATTTGCCGACGGAGCCATTTACTCCCAGCTCATGCAGGTACGCGATCCTTACCTCGATGGCCACAAAGGCGAATGGATGACCGACTTGGGTGTCTTCGAGCGCGCCTTCCGGATCTTTTGGGACGCCGGCTACCAGATCCACGTGCACGTCAACGGCGATGCCGGTATGGATCGTGTGCTCAATACCCTCGAAGCGAACATGCGCCGCCGTCCCCGCTACGATCACCGTACCGTGCTGGTCCACTTCGCCGTCAGCGCCCCCGATCAGGTGGAACGCATCAAACAGCTCGGTTGCATCGTGAGTGCCAACCCCTACTACGTAACCGCGCTGGCCGACAAGTACGGTGAAAAGGGGCTGGGGCCCAAGCGCGCCGACGACATGGTGCGCTTGGGCGATGTGGAGCGTGCCGGCGTGTCCTATTCCTTCCATTCTGATATGCCCATGGCCCCTGCCGATCCGCTCTTCCTGATCTGGTGCGCTGTCAACCGCAAGACGCCTTCCGGGCGCGTAGCGGCCCCTGCTCAGCGTGTGAGCCGCGAAGGCGCCCTGCGGGCCATGACACTTGACGCCGCCTATTCCCTGCGTTTGGAACATGAAGTGGGCAGCATCGAACCCGGCAAAAAGGCCAACTTCACCATTCTTAAAGACAACCCGGTCACCTGTGATCCCGACCAGATCAGAAACATCAAGGTTTGGGGTACCGTTATGGAAGGGCGGCTGCTGCCCGTCGGCGGAACGAACACAAGCGGAAGTACCGGCTATCGCACACCCGGTACGCCGGAAGACGACGTCCGCCTTGCACAAATCGCTTTAGAACACGCGCTGAAAGTTGCCCATGCACATGAGTAAGGTCTTACGCAACTCGTCCTACGAGTATACTCGTAGGACGAATTTTCACCCTAAATCTTTTCTTGCAAAATGAAATTTCAAACCTACCTGATCACTTTGCTTCTCTTCGCCGCCGCCTGCGGCGAAACGGCCCAAAAACCGGCAGCAGAGGCCGGATCCACCGCCGTCATGTACCATAACGGCGACATCATCACCATGGAAGGCAACCAACCGCAATACGCGGAATCGGTGGTGGTTAAAGATGGAAAAATTCTTTTCGTCGGCAACAAAGCCGAAGCCATGACCGCCGCCGGTCCGGGCCACCAAATGGTCGACCTCCAGGGCAAAACCATGCTGCCCGCCTTCATCGACGGGCACGGGCACTACATCAGCTCCCTCACCGTGGCCAACCAGGTGAACGTGTACGCCCCGCCCGCCGGCCCAGGCACCGACCCCGATGCCATCGTGGCCGAAATCAAAAAGTTTATTGAAAAAAACAAGGTCCCCAAAGGCGAACTCGTCCAATGCTACGGCTACGACGAAAATGTGATGCCCAAGGACAACCAGCTGAACACCGGACACCTGGACGCCGCCTTCAAGGATCACCCGGTGATTGTGGGCCACGTGTCTATGCACGGTGCTGTGCTCAACTCCGTGGCACTCAAAAAATACGGCTACTCGGCCGACTACAAAACGCCGCCCGGCGGCGTGGTGGTGCGCAAACCCGGCACCAACGATCCCTGGGGCCTCATCATGGAAACCGCCTACCTGCCGGTGTTCGCAGCCCTGCCCAAACCCACCGCCGAACAGGAAATCCCGTGGACCAAAGCCGGCCAGATGATGTACGCCGAAACGGGCATCACCCTGGCCCACGAAGGCGCCACCCATGCTTCCGACATGGCCGTCATCCAACGCGCCACCGATGCCGGCGCCAACATCATTGATGTGGTCGTGCATCCGTTCATGACCGATCTGGAAGCCATTATCAAAGACCATCCGCTCGAAACCTGGGGCAAGTTCAACAACCGCCTCAAAATCGGCGCCGTAAAAATCACTGCCGACGGCTCGCCGCAAGGCAAAACCGCCTACTTCACCACACCCTACCTCACCGGTGGCCCCGGCGGCGAAAAAAACTGGCGCGGCGAACCCACCATGCCGCAGGCCGATCTGGACAAGCTCGTCAAGCAGGTGTACGACTGGAACGTGCCCCTCATCATCCACACCAACGGCGACGCTACCATAGACATGTTCCTGTCTGCTTATGAAAAAGCCCGCGCGGGCGACTTCAGCCGCCCCTGGAATGTGACCACCATCCACACACAGTTCATGCGCAAAGACCAAATCCCCAAATTTGTGCAGTACAAGATCCGTCCGTCGTTCTACACCCTGCACACGTTCTACTTCGCCTCGGCCCACAAGGCCAACCGCGGCGAAAAACAGGCCGCCTACCTCAGCCCCATGCGCGACGCCATCGACGCCGGCCTGCACCCCACCAACCACACCGACTTCTACGTGGCGCCCCTCGACCAGATGTTTATGATGTGGTCGGCCGTCAACCGCGAATCGCGCGAGGGTGGCGTACTGGGCCCCGACCAGCGCGTAACGCCCTACGAAGCCCTGCTCTGCCAGACCCTCTGGGCTGCCGAACAATACGACGAGCAGGACAACCGCGGCTCGCTCAAAGCCGGCAAACTCGGCGACCTGGTGATCCTCGACAAAAACCCGCTCAAAGTTGAGCCCATGACCATCAAGGACATCAAGGTGCTCGAAACGATCAAGGAGGGCAAGACGATTTACAAGCGGATGTAGAACGTTTTTTCCACATAAAAAAGCCCCCTTGCGCCGTTGTTTTCGGCCGCAAGGGGGCTTTTTTTGTGGAAACACCTCCTTGTGCTCGCGGTTCTGCCACGCGAGGGTCTCTTACTGCCCCAGCGTATTCTTATACACCACCCCGTCTTTCACAATCACCTTGAAGTGCTGCTCCGGATCAACGATCAGTTGAATGTTCTCCAGCGGGTTTCCATTCACGATGAGCAGGTCGGCGTAGGCCCCCTCCGAAATTTCGCCTAGTTTGCCCGCCTGGTAGGGGCTGCGTTTTCCGCTCATGGCGAGCAACTGCGCGTTGTCGTACGTGGCCATTTTGAGCACTTCGAAGGGCGTGTACCATCGGGTTAGTTTGGCGAGCTGCTTGCCCTGGCGTTTGGCCAGCGAAGCGTCGAACAGGCAATCGGTGCCGAAGGCGGTTTTGACCTTGTACTTTTTGGCCAGCTGGTACGCGTTGTCGGTACCAGCGCTCATTTCGAGCTGCTTGGCGCGGTTGGCCGAACCTTCGGGCTGGGGGTTGGCGTCTTCGTCGTTGAGAAAGGGTTGCAGGCTCCACCACACGCCTTTTTCGGCCATAAGTTTGGCGGTGGCTTCGTCGGCCAGTTGGCCGTGATCAATGCAGCGCACACCCGAGCGGATGGCGGCTTGTATGGCGTCGGGCGTGTAGGCGTGTACGGTCACATAGGTGCCCCAGTTTTCGGCGGCGCCTACCGCAGCGCGGAACTCGGCTTCGGTGTACTGGGTCACGTCGAGGGGGTCGTAGTCGGACGATACGCCGCCGCCGGCCATCAGTTTGAGCTGGGTGGCGCCCTGACGCAGTTGTTCGCGGCTGCGCATAAGCACCAGGTCGGCCCCGTCGGCGATGGCCACAATGCCGTTGCGCTCGGCATAGGAGAGCTGGCCCGGCACCCGCGGCACGTCGGTGGGAAAGCCGAAATCGCCGTGCCCGCCTGTTTGAGAGATCATAGCGCCGGAAGCGAAAATGCGCGGACCCGGGTACAGCCCGTCGTTCACCGCTTTTTGCAGCACCAGGGCGCCGCCGCCCAGGTCGCGCACGGTGGTAAACCCGCGCAGCAGTTGCTGCTCCATGGCTTTGGCAGCAAACAGCGTCAGGTAGGCGTAGTCGGCGGTCAGGGCCTTCATTTTCGGTATTGACTCGAACATCAGGTGGGTGTGCGCATCAATCAGGCCGGGCATGGCGTAGTACCCCTTTCCGTTGATGACCTGCACCATGGCGCTTTTGTCGGTCGGTATGGGCTGGGCGGAAATGGTTTTGATGAGGTTGCCCTCGATCAGGATGTTGGCGGTGGTGATGCGGTTGTCCTTACCGTTGAAGATGCCGATGTCGGTGATGAGGATGCGGGAAGGCTGTCGGGTTGTTTGTGCCTGCGCCGTCAGGACGGCAGCCATCCACAGAAGACAGAGTACGTGTTTCATGCGTTTTTTGTGTTGGTGAAAATAATAGCTTAAAAATAGTACAACTCGTCCTACGAGTTTACTCGTAGGACGAGTTTTTTACAACCTCATTAGGCTTTGTTGCATGAATCCCCCGCTCATAAAGTGAAGTAGTACGAAAAGTGAGCCGGTCGGTGTAAATTTGAGTTGCGAAACAAACCCGCTTTCCGGCTCATGACAAAGGTAGATACAAATTTTGACTGAAACAAGCCCGAGGACCGCTACAAAATAAGGAACTGGCAGGAGTACACTAATGGCTTAAAACGACGGGGGAGCCTTACAATATGGGTTGATGAGTCCGTGTCGGCGAGTTGGTATCACCAGGGGCCGGTCAAACGAGGTGGTCAGCAAGTGTACTCCTCGGAATGTATAGTGTTGTTGTTGACGTTGAAGGCGACCTTTGGGCTTGCTTTTCGGCAATTGGAGGGTTTTGCGGAATCTATTTTTGTGCTGATGGGCCTTGATTTGCAAGTGCCAAGTTACACTCAGATATGTCGGCGGCAGTTGGAATTGAAAGTGCCCTTGGGGGTGAGTGGGCGGCTCAAAAACGGGGAGTCGATTCATTTGGTGGTCGACTCAAGCGGGTTGAAAGTATATGGCGAATGCGAATGGAAAGTCCGCAAACACGGTTGGGGCAAGCGTCGTACGTGGCGCAAAATTCACCTCGGCGTGGATGAGAAGACGGGAGAAATAACGGCGCAAGTGCTGACGGACAACAAGACCGATGACGCTGCAGTACTGGAAGATCTAGTGGTTAATACCATTGATGAGGGCGTAGATATCAGCAAAGTTGGTACCGATGGCGCCTATGACCATTACGATTGTTGGGATATGCTTGTGGAAATGGAAATTAAGCCCATCATACCGCCCCGGGAGAATGCGGTATACCAATTGGACGACAGAGGGGGACTCATCGAACACCCAAGAAACCGGACCCTGGAAATCATTGACCGGGGCGGCATGGAGGCGAATCGAAAAGATTGGAAAGTCCAATCGGGCTATCACCGACGAAGCAAAAGTGAAAATGTTTTTTTCCGATGGAAGACAATTCTGGGCGAAAAAATGTATGCAAGAGTATTTGAAAATCAGCAAGCCGAGGCCGCCGTCAAAGCCGCCATTTTGAATAAATTTATTCAAATCGCTTCGCCCAAGGCGGTAAAAGTCGCATGACCTTTAATTTGGTAAGGGAACACCAGCCTTTGACGGGGATTCATGCAACAAAGCCCATTAGTGTACTCATGCCAGTTCCTTATTTTGTAGCGGTCCTTGGGCTTGTTTGAGTCAAAATTTGTATCTACTTTTGTCACGAGCCCGAAAGTGGGTTTGTTTCGGAACTCAAATTTACACCGACCGGCTCACTTTTCGTACTGTTTCACCCGCTGAGCGGGGGATTCATGCAACAAAGCCAAACCACTTCGCGATGGCTATAAAACCGAAAACGCAGAATCACATTCAATAACCTTAATTCAGTTAACATGAATTCAATTGTCAAAGTTTCAACGGTTGCGGTTGCAATTTTTATTGTAAGCTGTAATCAATCTGCTAAACAGAACAAACCAGCCGACGCAGCCGATGCAATCTACTATGGTGGCGAAATAATCACCATGGAAGGGGAAAGCCCAGAATATGTTGAGGCCATTGCAATAAAGGATGGAAAAATTCTTTTTGTTGGCTCAAAAGTTGAGTCCGAAAAATTTCATGGAGACAAAACCCAAATGAATGATTTAAAAGGTAAAACCTTAATACCAGGCATGATTGATGGGCATGCACATTTTGCAAGTTTTGGATCTCAGGCTGTAACTGCCAACTTATTGGCTTATCCAGACGGCAAGTGTGGTGACATACCTACATTAATCACTACCTTAAAACAGTGGCACGCTGCCAACGGCGTAGACAAGACCAATGGCTGGATCATAGGAATGGGATTCGATGACGCCGTACTAAAAGAAAATCGATTCCCTACAAAAGAAGACTTAGACCAAGTTTCAAAGGATGTACCAGTTATTATCGTACATATCTCTGGACACTTCTCTGTTATGAATTCAAAGGGATTAGAAAAAGTAGGCATTACCAAAAATTCTAAAGACCCAAGCGGTGGATTAATTCGTAGAATGAATGGCAGTCAAGAACCAAACGGTGTTTTAGAAGAATTGGCATCTATTCCTAATATGCTTAATATCCTTACACCAGCTACCCCAGAATTGGGAGATTTCTATATGGATAAAGGACAAGAGTTAGCCCTTAGTTATGGCTATACTACTGCAAATGAAGGTAGGGCTATGGTAGGAAATCACAAAACTTTTGTCGACTTTGCAAATAAAGGAAAGTTTAAACTTGATGTAAATTCAGACGTAGATTATACGGTGGCCAAAGAACTAATGGCGACTGAATGGAACTCCAAAACATACAAAAATCATTATAGAGTCAAAGGAGTAAAACTAACGCTGGATGGCTCTCCACAGGGTAGAACCGCCTGGAGAACTATTCCTTATACCCTACCGCCTGATGGCCAGCCAAAAGATTACAAAGGATATCCAGCCATTGCTGATGATAAAGAAGTAGAGCGAATTGTTGATGAAGCCTATTCAAACAATTGGCAGTTATCTATTCACTGTAATGCAGATGCCTCTATGGATCAATTGTGTAGAGCATTGAATAAAGTTGAAGGCAAACTTAATAGTAAAGAAAGAAGAACCGCACTTATTCATGGCCAGTTGATCCGTATGGATCAAATAGATAGCCTTAAAAAATACAATATTATCGGTTCGTTCTTCCCAATGCATACATACTATTGGGGAGATTGGTACGATAAAATTATTGGTGAAGAAAAAGCCCAACAAATTAGTCCCATCAAGACGGCTCTAAACAAAGGTGTTCGTGTAACAAGCCATACCGATGCGCCGGTTGCATTACCTAATCTAATGATGATTATGTACACTACCGTAAATCGCCTAAGCCGTTCTGGCAAGGTAATGGGTGAAGCAGAGAGACTTACACCTTATGAAGCGCTTAAGAGTTTAACTGAATGGGGGGCATATCAGTTCTTTGAAGAAGATATAAAAGGCACCTTGAAAACAGGTAAATTGGCAGATTTGGTTGTATTAGACCAAAATCCTTTAAAAGTTGATCCATTAACGCTAAAGGATATTAAAGTACTTGAGACAATTAAAGAAGGAAAATCGGTTTATACACGAAAATGATGAAGACCCGCAGGTAACATTGGGGTGTTCAGATTTCTGTGTCAGGCTTTCTTTATTGCCACGTTGTCGACCATCAAAGTCCCGCTACGCCTCCGGCTCGATTGGACGTTTGTTGGTCGACAACTTGTTTAGTCGCCCCTGAAAAACGCCCAACGAACTATCAATCAATTATTTGTCACGAATTTACTAGCTCCGAATTTGCAAGGTTTTGTATTTTTAAGGCAAAACCTTGCAAATTATGAAGAGCAAATCACCAAATCATCATCAAACCAACCTGTTGTGATGCGGTTGTCCTTACCGTTGAAGATGCCGATGTCGGTGATGAGGATGCGGGAAGGCTGTCGGGTCGTTTGTGCCTGGGCCGTCAGGGCGACAGCCATCCACAGAAGACAGAGTAAGTGTTTCATGCGTTTTTTGTAGTACAACTCGTCCTACGAGTTTACTCGTAGGACGAGTTTTTTACAACCTCATTATCAATCAACCGGACCTCCCCGGCTTTTACGGCAGTGCACGCCACCACAAAATTGCTGTCGGCAAATAATTGAACAGGCAACAGGCTAAACCCGTCCACCAGTTCAAAATACTCCGGCGCCAACCCCGCCTGGCGCAGGGCTGAAAACGCCCATTCCTGCACCTGCGCGGCCGGCATATCGGGAAACCGCTCTCGGGCGCCGAGCAGGGTGCGGTGAATGGCCGGCGCTGCAGCGCGCATGTCGTGGGTGAGGCGTACGTTCCGGCTCGACATGGCGAGTCCGTCGGGCTCCCGGCGCGTGGGCACCATGACGAGCGCCACCGGGAGGTCGAGCTGCCGGATCATGTCGCGCACAATACTGAGTTGCTGGTAATCTTTCTGGCCCATGTACAGACGGTCGGGCTTCACCACGTCCAGCAACCGGTTTACAACAGTGGCCATACCGGCGAAATGGCCGGGGCGAAAAGCGCCCTCCATGGTCTTGTCAAGGGTGCCGAAGTCGATCTTTACCGACAGGTCCCGACCCGGAGGGTACACCTCCTCCACAGTGGGCATGTACACCGCCGCACAAGCCGTACCGAGCAGCAGGTGCAGGTCGCGACCCGGGGTGCGCGGGTACTTTTCCAGGTCCTTGGGGTCGTTGAACTGGGTGGGGTTCACGAAGATGGACACCACCGCCCGGTCGCCCCGGGCATCGGCAGCGCGCACCAGATCGAGGTGCCCTTCGTGCAGGGCGCCCATGGTTGGGGCAAAGCCTATATTTTTTCCGTCTTTTTTTTCCTGCGCTACCCACGCCTGCAGGTCGGCATTGCGTTGAAAAACCAGCATGTTCTCTGTGTTTGGACGGCTAAAGGTAGGTTAAACGCGCGCGGACTGTTGAACCATTCATCGATTCTTGTTTATGAAACAGTGTTCCCGGTATGGCCGGTACGAAAGAATCGATTCCCGGGAGAACAAAATTTTGTCACAACTTTACCCCGTTCGACACTGTTTTATGTTCAAATCTTTCAATTTACATTGAAAATTGGTTTCCTCAAACCCTAACGCGGCAAGCATGTCTTTAGAGGCCATAAAAGAGCCCATTTCGGCAGAGTTGGACGTTTTTGAAAAACGGTTTCGCGAGAGTATGCGCAGCCACGTGCCCCTGCTCGACAAAATTACGTGGTACATCGTCAAGCGCAAAGGTAAGCAGGTGCGCCCCATGCTGGTGCTGCTCAGCGCCCGTCTGTTCGGCCCGATCAACGAAGCGGCGTACACCGCGGCCTCGCTCGTCGAACTGCTGCACACGGCCACCCTGGTGCACGACGATGTGGTGGACGAGGCCAATGAACGCCGGGGCTTTTTCTCCATTAATGCCCTCTGGAAAAACAAGGTAGCCGTGCTGGTGGGCGACTACCTGCTATCCCAGGGCCTTCTGCTCAGCATCCGGCAGGGACAAACGCGCCTGCTCGAGATCGTCAGCCGCGCCGTAAAAGAGATGGCGGAAGGTGAACTCCTGCAGATGGAAAAAGCGCGACGACTGGACATTCAGGAGGCCGTTTACCACGACATCATCCGCCAGAAAACGGCCTCCCTTATCGCCGCTGCGTGCAGCGCCGGCGCCGCCGCCACCGTCTCCGATCCCGATACCGTGGAACAAATGCGGCTCTTCGGCGAAAAAACAGGCATGGCCTTCCAGATCAAGGACGATCTGTTCGATTTTGGCGACGACGACGTCGGCAAACCCCTCGGGATCGACATCAAGGAGAAAAAAATGACCCTCCCCCTCATCCACACCCTGGCCAACGCGGACCGGCCCACCCGCCGCCACATCCTCAACATTGTGCGCAACCACAACCAGGAGCGCGATCGCGTGAACGAGGTCATCGGCATCGTGCGCCGGAACGGCGGGCTGGAATACGCGCGCCAGGCCATGTACCGCTACCGCCAGGAGGCGCTGGACATCCTGCACCGGATGCCGCCCTCCGAGGCCCGGCAGTCGCTGGAAGCGCTGCTGGTGTTTGTGACGGAACGGCGGAAATAAGAGCTTGTTCGGATTTTGATTGCTGGGCTACAACCGGCTAATTTTATTTTTAACGGCGTTAAATTTTTTGCCGAATTACCCGTATTCGACTGCAAAATTTGCCTTGTTAAAAATAAAATTTTATCGGTTTCGCCTCAGCATCAAAATCCGAACAAGCTCTAAGCCTCACTTCGGCGTATGCCGGAAGGTGAGCCGGTGGTGGGGCGTCAACCCGAAGTCCCGAATGGCCTCCCGGTGCGCTTGCGTGGGGTAACCTTTATTTTGATGCCACCCGTACTGCGGGAACTGTCCGTGCAACGCCTCCATATACGCGTCGCGATGGGTTTTGGCGAGCACCGAGGCGGCGGCGATGGACGCAAAGCGCGCGTCGCCACCCACCACGCAGGTATGCCCCAGCCCCAGCACCGGCCGGAATCGGTTGCCGTCGATGAGCAGCCACTCCGGGTGGACAGACAAGGCCTCCACCGCCTGGTGCATGGCCAATATGGATGCCTGCAGGATGTTGATGCGGTCTATCGTTTCGGCGGAGACGGACGCCACCGCCCAGGCGACCGCTTCGGACTCGATGACCCGGCGCAGCTCGTCGCGCTGCATGGCGCTCAGCTGCTTGGAGTCGTTCAGCAGGGGGTGGT
>JANRJH010000013.1:0-224991 GCA_033764075.1 Saprospiraceae bacterium
AACGAGGAGATACAAAGTTGGTCGCATGTGTACAACCACCTGCGGCCGCACGAAAACCTGGGGAACAGCACCCCGGAACAGTATGAGAACAAAAAAGAGGTTCTCTATTATTCAGTGGCCTCGTGATTGGGGAAGGCTACAGCCTGAGCTTCTCCTGGGTCAAGTACAACTTTCAATTCGTTAAGCAAAGTACAGGGCGCTGGTTCTGTTACTTCAATCCAATCGGCAAAAATAATAGCTTGTATATCAATTCCGAAATGCTGCAATTCAAGCAGTTCAGTATAGACTGCCTGGGGTATAATGATATTGTCAAACAGCTGCTTGAGCAACCACAGGCGCTCCACGCGAACAAGAGCACTGACCGTTGTGGTGTCGCTAACGACGATCATGAAAGCTGATGTGGAAACGTCTTGTTAAACTGCTCCATCGCTTCCACATCGTGGCGGGCATCCGACTCGTCGTAAGCTATCGCTATGCCCCTTTGCGCCAGTTCCTGAAAAAACGCTACGCGCGAGATGCCGGCAAAGGCTGCTGCCTTGCCGGAAGACAGCGCAAATTCAGTGTAGAACCATACAGCCAATTCCAGGCGAACTGCCGCGTTGTCTTTTGCAATGTGTTGCAAAATATCAACCGGAATGGTAATAGGATCGGTAATACGACTCATGTCTTACGGTTAACTTAATGTACTATGCAAAGATACGAAAAAATGATCCGAGTTACAAGAAGTATCCAACTGAGTCGATCCTCAACCGTGCCTGGTGGTCACTTTTTACCCAATGTGCACACCAACTTGCACTAAAAGTTTACCACCCCAACCCCAAAACCCACCATTCACAACCCCGCAATCTCCGCATCGGTAAGCCCGGTGTACCGCCGGATTTTTTCCACCGGCTCGCCGTCTGCCTTCATTTGCCGGGCGATTTCGAGGTTTCGCGCTTGCATCCCTTCTATTTTTCCCTCTATTTTTCCCTCTATTTTTCCCTCTATTTTTCCCTCAGCTTTTCCCTCCCCCCGTCCTTCCATGTACGACGTATCTATCACATTTTTCAAATCCCGGTAATACTTCAGACGCTGTTCGTAGCCCTGCCGCTCTTCCGGGGTAAATTTTGCGATTTCCGCCACCGAGAACAGTTTCGCAAACATAATGGACGAAAAAATGATCCATTTTGACAAAAATTCATTAACTTTGCATAATCAATGGCTTTACATATGAATGAAGATCTGCTCAGTAGAATCACTGTTGACCCGAAAATTTGCCACGGCAAGCCCACTATCCGGGGTTTGCGCTACCCGGTAGAACACATCCTTGATTTGCTGGCTTCCAATATGACGCATGCGCAAATATTAGAGGATTTTGAAGATTTGGAGGAAGAGGACCTGCTCGCTTGCCTCCTTTTTGCTAAAAGAGTAATTCAGGTAAAAAATATCGGCAAGCTGGTTGCATGAAGTTTTTAGTAGATGCCCAGTTGCCCAAAAAACTAGCCCGTTGGTTTTCGGCCAGGGGGTACGACGCAATCCATACACTGGATTTACCTGAAAAAAATAAAACATCGGATGAACAAATAATCGAATTGTCACTCAAAGAGCGCCGGATTGTAATCTCCAAAGATTCAGATTTTTACGACATGTATTTTCAAAAGCTCGAACCACACAAATTGATATATTTAACCGTTGGCAATATGTCCACGGATGAATTGATTCAATTGTTTGATAGAAATTTAGACAGAATTTTAATTGAGATAGAATATAATAATGTGTTGGAGATTACAAGAAGTTCGATAATTACGTTGGATTAATTAGTCGATCCTGAAAAACCTCTAACACCCTTATTTTCATTGCTTTGACTCCCTGCCCACCCCTATTTGCATCGAATAATAAACCCACACACGAGCCGCCCTTAAACATACCCACCAGCCCCAAAACCAACCATTCACAACCCCGCAATCTTCGCATCTGTAAGCCCGGTGTACCGCCGGATTTTTTCCACCGGCTCGCCGTCTGCCTTCATTTGCCGGGCGATTTCGCTTTTCTCTTCCGCCCGTCCCTCCTCCCGTCCTTCCATGTACGACGTATCTATCACATTTTTCAAATCCCGGTAATATTTCAGACGCTGTTCGTAGCCCTGCCGCTCTTCCGGGGTAAATTTTGCGATTTCCGCCACTGAGAACAGTTTCTCAAACACGCGGTCTTGCAGTACCTGCGGGCGGCGCTCCAGATCGGGCAGGTGCTTGAGCACGTACATCCATTTGTCGAATGTCGTTTCCAGTTCCGCTTCCGTTTTGGTAAAATTCGGCATTTCCATGATCAAAAGTTCATTTTAACTACTTCGATCATCCGCTTCTTCACCTTTTCCCACGAAACGCCCTGATCAAGAACGACCGGCATTTCAGTCTGTTCGGCATCTTCAAAATAGGTTAGACTTCGAACAACGTGAAAACTGGTAGAATGTCGGAACATTTGATCATACCATTCTAAAATTTGAATCGGGCTGAACAATTCAAAAAGGTAGTACATGTCTACAAAATCTTTCTTGCTTCCGCGCTTGGTCACTGCATCTAACTTCATAGGGGCTATATCCCGGATATCGGCAAGCCTTATTCCTCCAACTTGAACCAGTGGAAACGCAAATGGATACCGATATTGCACACAATCTACTTTAATACCGTTTACCACCAGAATAAATATAGTATCGGTTATCGTAAGTGCCTGCACTTGATATTGAGCTTTGAAATGCTCCAAAAGAATGGCACCATCAAACGGTTGATGGGTAAACAAATCAAGATCAATGGAAAGTCGATGCCCCATTTGCAACGCTAGTGCCGTGCCACCCACCAAAAAATTGGGCGCTAAAAAAGGCTCCAGCATCAATGACCTCAATAATTCCAGTGTGCCGGGTTCGACTGCGCGTAGGTGTAACATCTGAAATCTTCGATAGGAACGTCAAAATAGGCAGCACAAAAGTGCAGCGACCGCTTGTCCAAATAACGCAGTTGCAGAACAGTGTTCAAAAGTGTTTGGCGATCGTAGAGCCGGTTTAGCAAGCGCCAGTCCGACACCATGCCGTGCGACAGCACTCTTTCTATAACGTATGCTTTGCTTTTTTCTAAATCAATTCGGGCAGGATCGGCATCCCAGAATAAATAGCCGTTGAAATCAGTTGCTTTGATTTCTTCAATGGCAGGTCTTTTATCACTGCTTTCTGTCATTTTCTTCTTGAATGTATGTAACCGGATTCAAAGATACGAAAAAATGATCCGGTTTACAAGAAGTATACAACTGAGTCTATCCTGAACCGCGCCTGGTGGTCACTTATCACCCAATGTGCACAACAACTTGCACTAAAAGTTTACCACCCCCTGCCGCTCTTCCGGGGTAAATTTGGCGATTTCCGCCACCGAGAACAGTTTCTCAAACACGCGGTCGGTGAAAGGGTTGATGTACTTGTCTTGCAAGGCCATGACTAAGATGGTTTCTGCAAAGATACGCTTTTATACAAATTGTGTTGGCAAGGGCAACAAAAACGCCTTACTTTTACCGCCGTGACCGCGTTACACGCAACATTCCTGAATGCAATGTGCGCCCGTCTTTACCCTCAATTGATAAAATTATACCATCAGATCCCTCATGAAAAAGTTCTTCGCCTCCCTTTTGTTGGCTTACCTGATGCTGCTGCAGGCCGGTGACGCCGATGCCCAAAAGGTCGACCTCGACCCCATGCCGATCACCGTTGCCTACACCCGCTTGCCCAAACAACCTTTCCCCGCCTCCTACAGCCAGTATAGTGCCGATTTCTCCGCCAACCCGGGCGATCTGAAATCGGTGGGCCTGGATGAAAAGTTCTTCCTCAACAACCTCAAAGTGTACGGGTATGAAAAAATACCCCAGGGAGGCCAGTTCAGCCTGCAACTCAAACTCTCGGATTTTACCAAGGGCGAAGCAGCGCTCAAAACGCGCAAGGAAACCACCAAAGACCCGTCCGGCAAGGAAATAACCGCCACCTACTATTACTATGAAGCGAAATACGACCATAACCTTAACCTGAAAGTGGTCACCGAAGACGGCAAAACGGCGTTTACAAAAGATTATCTCTCGGGTGGGCGCACATTCAAGTCCAAAGAATTCAGTTCACAAGCCGACGTGGATGCCTACATCAAAAACGGAAAAATGGGCAAGGACATGGCCAAAGCCGACCAGGACGGCCTGGTCGGCGCCATGAAAGAAATCCATGAAGAAATCAATACCCTTTTTGGATACACGCCCATAACCATAACCGAACAATTGCAAATCCTCAATTCCAGATCGCACCCGGATTTTAGCGGTTTTTACAGCGCATACGAAACCCTCCGCCAGGCCTTCGTTACCATGAAAGCCGATCAACCGCTGGACTCCGTCCGACTACTGTCGCAAACAGCCATCAACTACTTCGCCGGCCAAAAAGACAAGTACATTTCAGACGAAAAGTCCGACAAAAAGCTCCGGTACGCCTGCCTGTACAACCTGACCCTGGTTCATTTTTGGCTGGAAGACCTGGATAAAGCGGCCGAATACGCGCAAGCCGTGATAACCAACGATTACGACCCGAAAGACGGAAAACGCGCCCTCTCGGCGATTGACGACCTGAAAGAAGCGTTTCGAAACACCGGAAAGAACACCCGACACCTGGCCATGCAAGCAACCCCGACGCCGGCGCCGGATGCGTTGTCGGATGCCCCGCCCAAAACGTATGACACCGACAGCGATGACCGAAAAGACGCCTACAAACAAAAAAGCCTCGGCCTGTCCGTCAGTACCGTGCAGTACAACGGCACCGTGACCGGTACCGACGGTATCGAAAAAAACGTGTTGTTCCTGGCAGAAAGCCCCAATTCGATTGGTCTGAGCTTCGGCGCAGGCGGAAATGTGCGTTACGCCATTGATTTGGGCGAAAAGTATAAAATCGAGTACCTCGATAAGGGGAAAATAGCCGGTTTTGCCTTCGACGGACGCATCTTTAAAATCATGCCTTTCAAATCAGCCAACTCCGTCAACCTTGGCGCCAGCAAGACCGTTCTGGAACTGCTGTACGATTCGCCCCAAATCAAGGCATACCTTGCGTATGCCGATGACAAGGACGGCGTGATGAATCCACCCGAATACGTGCTCTACCACGTCGGCAAAGAGGAGTACACGTCGCTCAACAGCATAAAATTCGCCTTAAATCTCAACAAAGGCATCAAAAAGGCGTACGCCAATTGCCCGGCCGTACTGGAAGCCGCTGAAAAAGAGGTTTTTTCGCGCAATGCAGAAAGCATTGTCAAACTGGCGAAGATGCTGGAAGAATGCAAGCCCTGACGGAAAGTCCGCAGGTTGATTCATGCCGCCGTCTATGGCAAACCCACAAAAAAAAGGCTTCTGTGCGCAAGCACAAAAGCCTTTGGAAAATCAAGTGCGGGAAGCGAGAGTCGAACTCGCACACCTTGCGGCGTACGCCCCTGAAACGTATGCGTCTACCAATTCCGCCATTCCCGCAGGGACTTCGCTTAAAAAGCGGGTGCAAAGATAATACTGCAAACACTAACTGTGCAAGAGCTGTGTGAATTTTTTTTCGACAAAAATCAATTCACGCCGTACACATAGGGTCTTTGCCCCTCCTCCGGCCACCGGGGGATGATCACCCAGAAGCCATGGTCGGACAACCCGGGCAACAACAGGAAAAATTCCCAGAACCGGTCGATGGGTTCGGTGTCCACCGGGTTGTTATCGGGCCGTTCGATCGGCAACAGCTCCAGGGTAGCGGTCTGGAGGTATCCGTGGATGCGGGTGCGCACGGCATCGCGAAAAGCACGCGGGCCGGGATAGTCTCCGGGGTGCATGTTGTGCACCTGGGTGACAATGTGGAACACCGAGCGGGGCTCGAGGTAGTCGTGCAGGATGGTGTTCAGCGCCTGTCGGAGCAGCCCTTGGGGGTGGCGCCAGTCGGGGCCGAATTGGGTGCGCTGGGCTTCGTACTCGCTTTCCGGGAACAGCAGCTGAAGCGCGGGAAGGTCGAACTCCTGCGTCAACACATCGCGGAGCCGCTCCGCCAGGGGGCGGTTGTCGGCAGGTTGGAAGCAATCGTTCCAGGCAGTCTCGCCGTCCTGATTGTCGCGCGGGGTGTTTATAATAGCCTTTATGTGGGTTCTTTGGGGCATCTCCACCACGAATAGCCACCACTCCTTTTCGTCCCAGTAGATCATGTCGGGCGGAATGCCGAAAGCATTGCCGTCGCGAAAGTCGGCCGGCAACAGTGAAATTTTCCCGCCTTCGTTGAGGTAGTCGCGGATGTACTCCCGGAGGTCGCGCTCGGGGTCGGGCCAGATTTCCTGTTGGATGAAATCGCGGAGCGACATGCTGCTCTCTCCGTTGTAAATACCGCCGTGGAGGGCGGCGAAAAGGGCGTTGCCGAAATTCTGCCCCGGCAGATAAGCCAGCTGGCGCGACACCTCATCCGGGTCTATCGACGCCGCCAGACCGGGGTTGTCCAGCAAACGGCCAATGGTATCGGGCATCAGATCGGTCAGGGGCGGCTTGCGCGAGATGTACCCGTTGCTGTACTGCTGGTCTGCCTGGTCGCGGCGCATGTGGGCCAAAAACAGGGCCGGAAAGAACTTGGGCACATGCAAGCCGAACACCCAGTGCTGCACGGTGTCGAGCCCATCCGGCACGTCGTGCGCCAGGGGCGACTGCTGCCGGTCAAGGGGCACAAGGAACAGTGTGCCCCGGTCGAGGTGCGCGCGCAACAGCGCCTCGGGCGTGGGGTACGTCTCATTGTCGTGGAAGCGGTTGACAAAGGCGCCAAAACTCAACTGCCCCATGTTCCAGTTCAGGAATGCCTTCAGGGCGCCGCGCAATGCGTTTTCAAACAGGCGGGGCTGCCCCAGGTCTTCCTGGCGCCTGACCTCTGCCGGGTCAACCTGCCAACCCAGGTTCATGAGCCGGTACTCCTCGCGGATCACGCGCTTGAGGATGGCCTCGTAGGGGTTGTCCGGATCGGGCGACTGAAACTGCGCGCGCAACCAGGCCTGTGCATCCGGATCCAGGGAAAACTGCGCGCCGATGTACAACAAGGTACGCCGTTCGGTGTCGGTAATCCGGTATCCGTCCTGCGCTTTTTGATAGATCTGCTGGATACCGTCCAGGGTGATGGGCTGACCGTCGGCGCTGAAAGCGCGGGCCAAGTCGAGCAGGTTGCGTTCGTAACGAACGCGCCGGATGATCTGGTACTGTCGGCTCATGGAATACAGATGTTTGGTTTGTACAAATGTACCCCCCGCCGCATTCCTGACAGGTTAACTTTTCTTGAAGTTTCGCAAGCGCCACCCGCCGGAATACGTACGCCCTACCCTATCCTTCTCACCAATCCCGAAAACACCTATTTTCACCCCGCCAAACCCAAGCGCACATATTCCGCATTCCGCATTCCACATTCCGCATTCGCCATGTCTTTTCTCATCATTCAAACCGCATTTATCGGCGACGTCATCCTCGCCACGCCGATCATCGAGAAACTCAGGCGCTTCTATCCGGATGCCCGCATCGACTTTTTGCTGCGCAAGGGGAACGAGTCCCTGCTGGAGGGGCACCCGCACCTGGGTCGGATATGGATCTGGGACAAAAAAGGCGGAAAATACGGGCAGCTCTACCGGCTTGCCCGGCAGATTCGGCGGGAGCGCTACGATTGGACAATCAACTGCCAGCGCTTTGGCGCCTCCGGATGGCTGACCGTCTTTTCCGGTGCGCGGCACACGGTGGGTTTCGACAAAAATCCGTTTTCGCCCTTGTTCACACACCGGGCGCCCCACCTGGTCGACGGGCGCCATGAAGTGGAGCGCAACCTGAGCCTTATCCGGCGCCTGACGGATGCGCCCTCCGCCGAACGCCCCCGCCTGTACCCCGGCCGGCAGCACCGCGCCGCCGCAGCCGCCGTGCGCCCGGAAGGGGCCTACGTGTGCATCGCGCCTACCTCTGTCTGGTTTACCAAGCAGTTCCCGCTGCACCAATGGGCCAGGCTCATCGACCGCATCCCGGAAAGCACCACCGTTTGCCTGCTGGGCGCCCCTTCAGACCAGGCCGCCTGCGAGCAACTGGTACGCATGGCCGGCCGCCCGGGGGTGGTCAACCTCGCCGGCCAGTTGAGCCTCCTGGCATCCGCCGCACTCATGGAGGGCGCACAGATGTGTTATGTGAACGACTCCGCCCCCCTGCACCTGGCCTCGTCCGTCAATGCCCCAACCTGCGCCGTGTTTTGCTCCACCGTGCCCCGTTTCGGCTTCGGCCCGTTGTCGGATATCCGGTACACGGTGCAAATTGATGAGGAAATGGCATGCCGCCCCTGCGGCCTGCACGGCTACAAGGCCTGCCCCAAGGGACACTTCCGCTGCGCAGAGGCCATTCCCGTGCAAAATTTCCCCATTTGAAATGTTAAAATTTTTTTTGACATAAAATAAATTATATATTTTAACATTTATATTTAATTTCATTTAAATTGTTTAAAATTTAACGTAACTAATATATTTTAATGTAAAAATTTTTCTTTCATTTTTTCGACAATATTTTTGCTCCGAAGCGGATTATATGTCAAAAAAACCTTCATATTTGCAGTGCGAAACAGGAAGCGGTCGTTTTTTTGAGGGAACGGTTTTTAAATCGATTTTTTCAAAAAACTTGCTTTGTCTAACAAAGTGATTTGGTCCGTTTTCTAAATAGGGTTGTTTGCCAAGTACCCTGTTTGAAATTACTACACACCGGCAACACGCGTTGCCTCATTTGCAGCAAAACGGCGTCATGCAGCGTCGTCAAGAATAAACCGAAGGCGGGGGCCCTCCGGTCCTTTCAAAGGAGAAAGGACGGAGGGCTATTTTTTTTGCTATCGGTAGTCGGTTGTCGGTAGTTGGCTATCGGTTGTCGGTTGTCGGTAGTCGGTTGTCGGTAGTCGGTAGTTGGCTATCGGTAGTCGGTAGTCGGTAGTCGGTAGTTGTCGGTCAATATAACCTGACTGCGTAGCGGTCAAACATAAATAGCCCCGGATGAAATCCGGGGTATTCGTGGGGGAATTTGTAGGGAGCAATCTGTGCCGTTGTTGGCGTCCTCGCCAACAACAAACGGCGGAGTGAGCGATCAGGTGAAAAACGCCGACAATACTTGGGTGCATTTATTTGGCCCCTCACTCCGCCGTTTGTTGTCGGCGAGGACGCCGACAACGGCAAAAAAACATTGCCTTTACACTAAGTTGACGACATTGGGCTTGAAGCCATCCTATCGGTTTGCGTCGCTTTTCAAAATTTTAATTGGAGGAATTCTGGTTCTTTCGACTTATGATACACCCTCTATTCATGGGGGAATTTGTAGGGAGCAATCAGACCAACAGGGTGATTGGGCGATTTTCCACCCGAAAAGTCAGGGGTCCGTCCATGGTGATTCCTTCTCCGTCGAGGTTGATGTAATGTGTCCCGGGAGCGGAGAGGGTAATGTTGGCGGCGCGGAAGTGCTCGATGAAGTCCAGATCATACACTTTTCCGCGAAGAAAGGCGGGGACGGCCGCAAAGTACCGGTACCGGGGTGCGGCGCGCAGGGCCACCACGTCGAGCAGGCCGTCGTCGAGCCGGGCGCCGGGCGCTATTTCCACCCCGTAACCGTACATGGGGCCGTTGCAAACGGCGACAGAGAGGGCGCGCAGGGGAAAGCGGCGTCCGTCGGCTTCCACCGCAAAGTCGATCATCGGGTGGGTAAGTCCGGCCTGCACGGCGCGCAGGAAGTACGGCAGGAGTCCGCGGGTGTAGTTCCGTCGGGACAGGTGGGCGACCAGGCCGTCGAACCCCACGCCGGTAAGGTTCACGAACAGGCGTTCATTGATGCGGCAGGCGTCGATGTGGCGGAGGGTGGCGGTGTTGAGGCGTTGAACGGCGCGGTCCATGTCGCGCCCGATGCCCAGGTGCATGGCCAGTCCGTTGCCGGAGCCGGCGGGCACGATGCCCAGGGGCGTGTTGCTGTTGAGCAGTCCTTCGGCGACCTCATTGACCGTTCCGTCGCCGCCGACGGCCACGACGACCTCATACCCTTCGGCAACGGCCTGTCGGGCCAGCTCGGTACCATGGCCGGGCGCCTCGGTCACGCGGATACCGTATTCAAATTTCCGGTGGTTCAGGTACTGGTCCACGCTGCGGTCGAGGTGGCGCCGCCAGGGTCTGCCTGCTTTTGGGTTGACGATGAACAGGATGCGCCGGGGCTTGAGCGCTTCCGTCCAGATGCCCTGCGGTGCTATCGGGTGCGATTTTTCCATGGCTACAATTCGGCCTTGCGGGCGTGCACATACGCGCGCCAGCCGTCGATGACGGTGCGCATGTCTTCCGGCAGTTCAGATTCGAAGCGCAGGTGCTCCCCGGTGACGGGGTGAACAAAACCCAGCACTTTGGCGTGCAGGGCCTGGCGCGGACAAACCTGGAGCAGCCCTTCGGCGAACAGTTTGTATCGGCTGTGGAGGGTGCCTTTGAGCACCCGGTTGCCGCCGTAGCGGGGGTCGCCGAAAAGGGTATGGCCGATGTATTTCATGTGCACCCGGATCTGGTGGGTGCGGCCGGTTTCGAGGCGGCACTCCACGAGGGTGGTGTAGTAAAAGCGCTCCAGCACGCGCCAGTGGGTGACGGCGTGTTTGCCGTCTTCGCCCTCCGGAAAAACCATGAACAGTTTGCGCTCGTTGGGATTGCGCCCGATGTGCCCTTCCACCGTGCCGCTGTCGGCCTCCGGGTCGCCCCAAACCAGCGCCCAGTAGCGCCGTTCGATGGTGTGGTGAAAAAACTGGTTGGCCAGGTGGCTCATGGCGTAGTCGTTTTTGGCGACCACCATGAGCCCGGTGGTGTCCTTGTCGATCCGGTGCACGATGCCCGCGCGTTGCTGGTCATTGCCCTCCTTCACCGGCAGTTTGCCGGCGGCTTCGCGCAGGTGCCAGGCCACGGCGTTCACCAGGGTGCCGTTGGGGATGCCCACGCCCGGGTGCACGGCCATGTTGTAAGGCTTGTCGATGATCAGCACGTCGTTGTCCTCGTATACAATGGTCAGCGGAATGTTCTGCGGCAGGACGTCGAGCGACTCCTGGGGGTCGCGCGGGAGGATGATGCTGATCTGGTTGCCGGGCTTCACCTTGTAGTTGGGCTTCACCTCCCGGTCGTCGACCAGCACAGAACCGGCACGGATGGCGTTCTGCACCCGGTTGCGCGTGCGGTTGCTGAGCCGGTCCATGAGAAATTTGTCGAGTCGGACAAGCGACTGCCGGGCGTCCACCCGTATGTCGTGCCGCTCGAACCACTCGTCGGTCGGACTGGGCTCGTCGGAGCCGTCTTCTGGCTCGTCATTCGAATCGTCGCTCGGATCGCTGAAGTCGGGCTCCAATTCTTCTTCTATCGGGCGCTTGGGCATGGGCGTATTTGGCAAGGAATACAAAGGTACTCAAAAATCGGGACTCGCGCTTTCAGAATATATACATATCTTTATCCCTTCATGAAAAACATGGACGACGACTATTTGTTCCTGGAAAACGCTACGGAGACCCTGCGCGCCGTGGCGCACCCGCTGCGTCTGCTCATCATCCAGATGCTGCACGAGCAAGGCCCCCAAACGGTGACGGCCATTCACCTGGCCCTGGGCATTGAACAGGCGGTGGCATCGCACCACCTGCGGATCATGAAAGACAAGCAGATCCTGAGCGTCCGCCGCGAAGGAAAAAATGCCTTTTACAACCTGGCCAGGTCGGAATACGCGCAAATTTACCTGCTGCTGGAGCAAACGTTGCCCCCCGCGTGAGCCACTTCCTTACCTTTGCCCCCGGCGCCCCGGGCGCCAGATAAACGCACGACCATGAAAAAAAGAACTTTCCTGAAAACAGGGTTGGTATTGGGTCTGGGCGCTACTTTTGCCCCCTTGAACACCGCATTTGGCTTGATTGAGCAGCCCCAACCCGGGTCTCCGGGCAGGCGGCTGCTCCTGCCGCCCTTTGAATTGCCGCCGCTCCCGTACGATTTTTCGGCGCTGGAGCCGTCCATCGACACCCAAACCATGCAAATTCACCACGGTAAACACCACGCCGGCTACGTTAAAAACCTGAACGACGCCCTGGAGGATTCCGTTTTCAAAGGCATGGTGATCGAAGACGTGCTGCGCGGCGTCGGCAAAGCCCCCAATGAGCAGAAAATCCGCAACAACGCCGGGGGCCATTACAACCACAGCCTGTTCTGGCAAACCATGACCCCGGGCGGGAAGCCGCTGACGCAAACGGGCAAGCTGGCCGGCGCCATCAACGAAGCGTTCGGCTCCTACGCCGCCTTTGAAACGCAGTTCAAAAACGCCGCCAAGTCCGTATTCGGCTCCGGCTGGGCATGGCTGTGCGCCGGCCCGGGCAAAAAACTGTACATCGCCCAAACACCGAATCAGGACAACCCCTTGATGGTCAACCTCACCGACCAGCCCGGCGTACCGCTGTTCGGCATCGACGTATGGGAACACGCCTATTATCTCAAGTATCAAAACCGACGCGCCGAGTACATCGACGCGTTTTTCAACGTCCTTAACTGGGAAACGGTGGAAAAACGCTTCTCCGCCGCCTAGCGAAGCAAAAAAATGGAAGAAAAGCAGACTAACTGGATGACCTACGTGGGGATGGCGCTCATTTTCGCCCTCCTCTACCTCTGGATGCAATACGCCGCCCCGCCCCCGAAAGCCAACGAGGCGCCCGGGGCTTCCGGGGCCGCACTCGACTCCCTGTCCCAAACCCTGGCCCCGGCCGACACGGTGGCCCGCCCGGTCGCCGACTCCCTCACCAGCACCCGCCTGGCCGCCCAATTCGGCGACTTCGCCGCCCAGGCCACCGGCGCCGAGCAGGAGACCGTACTCGAAAACGAACGCCTGCGCGTGACCTTCACCAACAAGGGCGGTCGCATCAAAAGCGTACGGGTGAAAAACTACGACAAGATCAACGTGGATACCGCGGGCAACGACTTCCGCGCACCCGTGTACCTCCTCGAAGACCCCAACAACCGCTTCGAATACCGCATTCCCACCCCGGGCGCACCCGACGGCCGCATCGGCACCGCCGATCTGTACTTTCAGACCCGGCAGGACAACAATACCGTGGTGTTCCGCATCGACGCCGGCGAAGGGCGCTACTTCGAACAACACTACACCCTGCAGCCCGATCAGTACCAGCTGGACTACACGCTGAAGGCTGCCGGCATCCCGGACGGCGCCGTGCAACTCATCTGGATCAACCACCTCGACAAACTGGAGAAAAACCAACAGTACGAGCGCACCATGTCCACCGTGTACTTCAAGCCCGGGGAGGCGTCGCCCGACTACTGCGACTGCCGCTCCGACGACACGGAAAACCTTGGACAGCAGCCCGTGCAGTGGTTCAGCCACGCCAACCAGTTCTTCAATACCGGCCTCATCGCCCGAGATTTCCAGTTCCGCGACTTCCAGGCCGAAACCATCATGCGGTCGGAAACAGATCCGGATCTGAAGACCCTCAAGACCGTAGCCACCGTCCCCCTGACCAATGGCGAGGCCCGGATGACCCTGTACACCGGACCCAGCGAATTTTACACCCTGCGCAGCTTCGGTGTGCAATACGAGGACATCATCCCCTACGGCGCCAGTCTTTTCGGCATCATCAACCGGTGGGCCATTCACCCGCTGTTCGACTTTGTATCCCGGTTCATCGGCAACAAAGGCCTGGTCATCCTCATGCTCACCCTGCTGGTCAAGCTCATCCTGTACCCCCTGACCTACCGCATGGTGTACAGCCAGGCCAAAATGTCGGCCCTGAAGCCCCAGATTGAGGCGTTGCGCAAAAAACTGGGCGACGACCAGCAGGCCATCTCGGTGGAGACGATGAAGCTCTACAGCGAATTCCGCGTGAACCCCCTGGGCGGATGCCTCCCCATCCTGGCCCAAATGCCCATCTGGTTTGCCCTGTATCGCTTCTTCCCGGCAGCCATTGAGTTCCGTCAGGCGGACTTCCTGTGGGCGAATGACCTGTCGAGCTACGACGACCTCATCAAGCTGCCCTTCTACCTGCCCGGCTTCGGCACCCACATCAGTCTGTTCACCCTGATCTGGGTCGTCACCACCCTGTGGTACACCTGGTACAACATGAAGCAGATGGACCAGTCGGCCCTGCAAAACGAGCAGATGAAGATCATGCAGTACATGCAGTACTTCATGCCGGTGATGTTCATGTTCTTTTTCAACAACTTCGCCTCCGGACTCACCTGCTACCTGGTGTTCAGCAACATCCTCAACATCGGCCAAACGGTGCTCACCAAAAACTACCTGATCAACCACGACAAAATCAGGGCCCAACTGGAGAAAAACCGCCAGAAACCCCGAAAAGCCGGTGGCTTCCGCGACCGGCTGGAAAAAGCCATGAAGGAACAACAGCGATTGGCGGCCGAACAGCAGAAACCGTCGCAGGGGAAGAAGAAGTAAGGGGCCGCTCCGAACGGCGCCTCACTTGAAAACAGCCACCGCCCGCGCACCGGGCCGGGCAAAGCCCCGGTACATACCCGGTGTGTTGAACGGCATGGTGATGTCGCCGTTTTTATCGACGGCAATGAGTCCGCCCTCGCCGCCTTTCTCCACCAGCTTTTTGCGGATCACCTGGTCTGCGGCTTTGGCCAGGCTCCAGCCTTTGTAGGCCATCAGGGCCCACACGTCGTGCGCTACGGCGTATCGAATGAAGAACTCGCCATGCCCGGTGCAGGAAACGGCGCAAAACGCGTTGTCGGCGTACGTTCCGGCCCCGATTATGGGGGTGTCGCCGATCCGGTTCCAGCGCTTGTTGGTCATGCCGCCGGTGCTGGTGCCGGCCGCGAGGTTGCCCTGCTTGTCGAGCGCCACACAGCCCACCGTGCCGAACTTGCCCGGCTCCTCCCCGGTCGCGCTGCCCGACCTGCCGTCGCGCGCCTTTGCTTTTTGCCAGCTTTCCCACCGTTCCGGTGTCAAAAACCAGTCTGCCCCGACCGTGTCAATCCCGTTTTCAATTGCAAATGCCTCGGCGCCCTTGCCCGTGAGCATCACGTGCGGGGAGCGTTCCATCACGGCGCGCGCCAGGGTGATGGGGTTGCGCACGGTGGTCACCCCGCCCACCGCGCCGGCCTTTTGCGTGGCGCCGTCCATGATGCTGGCATCCAGTTCGCAGCGACCTTCGTATGACAAAACAGCACCCCGGCCGGCGTTGAACAGGGGGCAGTCTTCCAGAAAACGGATGGTGGCCTCCACCGCATCCAGGGCACTGCCGTTGGCGCGCAGGATGTCCTCCCCGATGCTCAGGGCAGTGTCCAAAGCGTTGCGATAAGCTTTTTCCCGATCAGCCGACATCTGTTCGCGCAGTATGACGCCGGCGCCCCCGTGGATGGCGAGGGCATATTCTGCTTTGGGTGTTGATGGGGCGTACCCGTTGTGGATCGGCCCCCAGGTCATGGCCAGTGCGACCAACGGCAGGAAAGCAAGACGCATAATGTGTTCGTTTTAAGTGTCAAAATGAAATTTAACGCAGCGAATTACCAACTTTTTGCACAAACGCAACATCAAATCTGAAATACGTCCTATATTTCCCGCTTAAATCTGTTTTGCCCTATGATGAACGAACCCATACACTCGGCCATGACCAAAAACGTCATCACCCTTCAACCGGACAACACGCTGGCGGAAGCCCGTGCCATCCTGTTGGGAAGACGTATTCACCATTTGCCTATTGTGGAAAGCAACAACCTGCTGGTTGGCATGATCACCTCATGGGATATGTTCAAGCTGGGTAAATCGGCAGCAGAATACGAGCACATTCCGATCAAAGAGGTGATGACCACCAAACTGGCAACCATGGGACCCGACGAGCATCTGGGCGCCGCTGCAGAGGTGTTCATGGAGCACCTGTTTCATGCACTACCCATTGTGAATGAGCATTATCAGCTCATCGGCATACTGAGCACATACGATCTGCTGAAATACGAGTACCGGAAGGAATACCCGGAAGACCTGGAGAAATTCGTGCAGGACAACATGTAACGCCGTTTCAGGCATGCGCCCCGGCGGCATTGAAGGAGACATGGAAGGTCGTACCCTTTCCCTCTTCGCTTTCAAAGTCAATGTCGCCGTTCATGAGTTCCACATACCGGTGAACGATGTACAACCCGAGGCCTGTGCCCTGGATGTTGGAGGCGTTTGATGCCCTGAAAAAGCGTGAAAACAGGTGCTTTTTGTCCGATTCGGGTATGCCCATGCCCCGGTCCTGCACGGCAATACGCACCCGGCCGTTGTTCACTTCGGATAGCACGGTGATCGGGCTGTTTTCCGGCGCGTACTTGACGGCGTTGGACACCAGATTGATCAGCACGTGTTTGAGCAAACCGGGGTCGAGCAGCACATAGGGGTGTCCGTTGTGTCGCTGTTCGATGGTCTGCCCCGGTTTAAACACGCCCCGGAGTTCGTCGGCCACTTCGGCGATGAGCGCAGGCAGGTCGATCTCCTGCCGGTTGGGCTGGGTTTTTCCTTCTTCCAGCTTGCCCAGGGACAGGAATTCCGTGAGGATGGTATTCAGGTTGTTGACGGCGGTTTTGATCTTGCCGGCGTGTTTCTGGATGTTTTCCGGGTCGTTCTTCTGGTTGTAGGTCTGGATCAGGGAGGCCGACGACAGGACAGTACTCAACGGCGTCCGGAACTCATGGGAAGCCATGGAGACGAAGCGGCTTTTCAGCTCACCCAGTTCCCGCTCCTTGTCCAACGCGGCAGCCAGGTCGTTTTTGGCCTGTTCCAGTTCTTTAGTGCGCTCCCGCACCTTTTCCTCCAGCCCCTCGTTGAGGTTTTGCAGGGCTGCGGCCAGTTGTTCCAGGCGCTGATTTTGGCGGAGGATGCGGTTTTCGTTGTCCTTACGGATGCTGTTGTCCAACAAAAACGCCATCACATAACTGCCCGAGGTCGTTTTGAACGGGCTCAGGCTGACCTCCACCGGAAATTCGCTGCCGTCTTTTCTTACGGCCGACAGGTTAAGGCCTGTACCCATGGTGCGCGGTGTGGGTTCCGACTTGTATTCCTCGCGGTGGTTCCGGTGCGCGGCGCGCAGCCGCTTGGGGATGAGCAGTTCCACCGGTTCACCGTCCAACTCATGGGAAGTGTACCCGAAGAGCTGTTCTACAAACGGGTTTACCCGCACGATCTCACCCCGGCTGTTCACCACGACGATACCGATGGAGGCGTGTTCAAACAGGGCCCGAAACTGCTCGCTGCGGGTCGACTCATCGTCTTTCAGGTATTTGATCCGAAGCACCAGATAGGCAGCGGCGCAGATGCCCAATACGCTGATGATGCGGTCGAAAAACAGCGTTTGCACGGGCAACTCGTTGCTTTTCAGAAACACCGGTACGATGCACAGCACCGTAGCGACCAGACCCAGCAGCACGACATCATTTTTTTCTTTCAACAGCAACCCGAGCACAACCGGCAGCAGGTACAAAAGCGAGACATTGCCCTGTTGGGCAACCAACACGTCCAGCAAAAAAATGCCCACGCTCAACAACCAGATGAACAGGACGGGGCGGGAAAACAGTGATTGAGGAGAAAACAAAACAGCCGGGTTTTCCCGCAAAAATAAGCAACAATACTACGCCTGTGTATGCACCGGCAATCCTTCTTCCTCCCATGCCGCCATCCCGCCCTCAACAAAAGCAACCCGGTCGGCGTCGAAGCCGCTGGACAACAGCATTTCCGCCGCGTGTTTTCCTTTGTTGCCGACACCGGAGATCAGCACCACGTTGCGATCCTTGGGAAGTTCCGTCATGCGCTTGGGCATCTGGCTGAACGGAATGTGCAAAACATGCTTTACGTCCAAATCTTTGTTGGCAAACCTCGGATTTTCGCTGACATTTACCAACAAACTTCCGGAAAAATAGGCTGCGTAGGCTTCGCGTGCCGTCATTTTATTGAACAACGTCATGTAAGTTCATTTAAGTGAAACAATAATTTGTGTGCGAGATCAAGACAAAGGTATTTAAAATTTTGAAAACAAAGCCAATCTCGAATCTAAAAATTATGTTAATGCCAGTTTTAAAACAATAATAAAAACAGATTGGAAATAGTAAAATTTTGTCCTGAAGCCAACAATACCTCCAAATAAGGTTCTGTTCCTGAAAAGGCAAATTGAACTACCTTTGCCGGATCAACGTTTTTATCCCTAACCATACAGCCCAATACATGAACAAAACTGTGTATATCGTTTCTGCCGTACGTACGCCCATCGGCAGCTTTGGCGGTGTTCTCGCCGATGTTTCGGCCACCAAACTCGGCGCGACGGCCATTCAGGGCGCGCTGGACAAAGCCGGCCTGGCGCCCGATGCCGTCCAGGAAGTACTCATGGGCAATGTAGTGAGCGCCAACCTCGGTCAGGCCCCCGCCCGCCAGGCTGCCTATTATGCCGGACTCCCCAACCACATCCCTTGCACGACAATCAACAAGGTGTGCGCCTCGGGCATGAAGGCCATCACCCTCGGCGCCCAGAGCATTATGCTGGGCCTGAACGAAGTGGTGGTTGCCGGCGGCATGGAGAACATGTCGCAAATCCCCTATTACCTGCCCAACGCCCGCTGGGGCTACAAATACGGCAACGGAGAATTGGTCGACGGGCTGGCAAAAGACGGACTCACCGACGTGTACAACCAGTTCGCCATGGGCGTATGCGCCGATCGCACGGCCACCAAATACAACATCAGTCGCGAACAGCAGGACGCCTACGCCATCGACTCCTACAAGCGTGCAGCGGCGGCCACAGACGCCGGACTGATCAAGGACGAGATCGTGCCGGTGTCGGTGCCCCAGCGCAAGGGCGACCCCATCGTGATCGCCGAAGATGAAGAGTACAAAAAGGTTCTTTTCGACAAGATACCCGGCCTCCGTCCGGCCTTTACTCCCGACGGCACGGTGACCGCCGCAAACGCGTCCACCATCAACGACGGCGCTGCCGCCCTGATCCTCGCCTCGGAGGAGGCCGTTAAAAAGTACGGTCTGAAACCCATCGCCAAAATCCGCGGGTTTGCCGACGCAGAACAGGAACCCGAATGGTTCACCACCACCCCGACCATCGCCGCTCCCAAGGCACTGAAAATGGCCGGCGTGGACAAATCGGACGTCGACTTCTTCGAGGTCAACGAGGCCTTTTCCGTGGTGGCGCTTGCTTTCCAGCATGTGCTGGACGTCGCCCACGAAAAAACCAACGTGTTCGGCGGCGCTGTTTCGCTCGGACACCCGCTGGGCGCTTCCGGCGCCCGCATCGTGAGCACCCTGAACAACGTCCTGCAACAAAAAGACGGCAACCTGGGCCTGGCCGCCATCTGCAACGGCGGCGGCGGCGCTACGGCCATTGTGATCGAACGGGTGTGATGATGATGCCGCATCCTCCCGTCGTAGAGACGTTGCATGCAACGTCTCTACCGCATCCCCCCGTAGACGTTGCGTGCATGTAGAGACGTTGCATGCAACGTCTCTACGACATACCTTTGCACCACATAAACCACCTAATTTCAGCGAATGAATTTTGATCTGATCGTATTGGGCAGCGGCCCGGGCGGCTACGTGGCGGCCATCCGCGCCTCGCAACTGGGCATGAACACCGCCATCATCGAACGGGAGAGCCTCGGCGGCATCTGCCTCAACTGGGGCTGCATCCCCACCAAGGCCTTGCTGAAAAGCGCCCAGGTGTTCGACTACCTGCAACACGCCGAAACATACGGGCTGAAGGTCACCGGCGCCAAGGCCGACTTTCCGGCCGTCATCCAGCGCAGCCGCGACGTGGCCGACGGCATGAGCAAGGGCGTTCAGTTTCTCATGAAGAAAAACAAGATCAACGTCATTTTTGGAAACGGCAAACTGGTAGCCGGCCCCAAGGTGCAGGTAACCGATGCCGAGGGCAAGGTGACCGAGTACACCGCCAAACACATCATCGTGGCCACCGGAGGCCGCGCCAAGGAACTGCCCAACCTGCCCATCGACGGCGAGAAGATCATCGAATACCGCAAAGCCATGAGCCTGCCCAAAATGCCAAAGCGCATGGTGGTGGTGGGCGCCGGCGCTATCGGCGTCGAGTTTGGCTACTTTTACCACACCATGGGCACGGAGGTGAGCATCGTGGAATTCATGGAACAGGGTCTTGTGCCCCGCGAAGACGCCGACGTGTCCAAAGAACTCGCCAAAATTTTTACCCGCAAGGGCATCAAGGTGTACGGCGGCTGGGCCGTGGAAAGTGTGGACGCCACCGGCAAGGAGATCAAGGTGAACATGAAAAACCGAAAGGACGGCGCCACCGAAACCCTGGTGTGCGACGTAGTGCTCAGTGCCGCCGGCGTAACGCCCAACACGGAGAACATCGGACTGGAACAACTCGGCATCAACACCGACCGCGGATACATCAAGGTAGACGAGCATTACCGCACCAATGTGCCCGGTGTGTACGCCATCGGCGACGTGCTGCCCACCCAGGCGCTCGCCCACGTGGCCAGCGCTGAAGGCATCGCCTGTGTGGAAGCCATCGCCGGCATGCACGTGGAAGCGATCGACTACAACAACATCCCGGGCTGTACCTATTGCACCCCGGAGATCGCCTCGGTGGGGTACACCGAACAGGGCGCCAAAGACGCCGGATACGACGTGCTGGTGGGCAAATTCCCTTTTATGGCCTCCGGCAAAGCCAAGGCCGCCGGCTCGCCGGAAGGCTTCGTCAAGGTCATTTACGACAAGAAATACGGCGAATGCCTGGGCGCCCACATGATCGGCAGCAACGTGACCGAGATGATCGCCGAGATCGTAGCCGCCCGTAAACTGGAAACCACCGGACACGAGATCCTAAAATCGGTACACCCCCACCCCACCATGAGCGAAGCGGTAATGGAAGCCACTGCCGCAGCCTACGGGGAGGTGATCCACCTGTAAGGCTATGCTCTTTCCGATTGGCGACGACAACCTGGTGCGCGGGCATTCGCCCGTGTTCAGCTACCTTTTTATTGTCGTCAATGTCGCCGTGTTCATTTTTCAGGCTGGCATTCCCGATGCCGACCAGGCCAATTTGTTTGTCTTCACCTGGGGCGCTATTCCCAGCGAGATTTCCCGGGGCATCGACCTGCAAACACTGTTTACCAGCATGTTCCTGCACGGCTCGTGGCTGCACTTGCTCGGCAACATGCTCTACCTGTGGATCTTCGCCGACAACATTGAAGGCGTGATCGGTAACATTCGCTTTGTGCTGTTTTACCTGATGGGGGGGCTGGTCGCCGGCATCGCCCAGGTGGTGGTCGACCCTTTCTCCAACGTTCCCTGCGTGGGCGCCAGCGGCGCCATTGCCGCCGTTATGGGCGCTTACATCGTAATGTTCCCCAAAAGCCGGGTGCGCATGACCCTGCTCCTGCTGTTCACCTTTTACATCCCGGCATGGGTGTTCCTCGGCTTCTGGTTCTACCAGCAGATCGGATCGGCCTTTTCAGTGATGGGCCTGGAGGCCACCGACGCCGGAGGCGTGGCCTGGTGGGCGCACATCGGCGGGTTCGTGTTCGGTCTCGTCGCCGGCATCTATTACCGGAACCGTTATTTGGATCACCATGCACACCGCCTGAGCGACGAATGAGCCACACCATTGCATACAGCGATTTTGAAAAGGTGGATGTGCGCGTGGGGCGCATCCTCGAAGCCAAAGCGTTTGAAAAAGCCCGGAAACCGGCTTACCAGTTGCGCATCGACTTCGGACCGGCACTTGGCGTCAAAAAATCGAGCGCACAAATCACCGACCTCTACACACCCGAAACGCTGGCCGGGAGGCTGGTGCTGGCCGTCGTCAACTTTCCGCCCCGGCAAATCGCCGATTTCATGTCGGAGGTGCTGGTGCTCGGTGTGCCCGACGCCGAAGGTCGCATCGTGCTGCTCCAGCCGGAAAGAGACGCGCCCTTGGGTGCTCGCATGTATTGATCCTGACTGTTTTGTAAAAATTCACACAGACATAACACCCCAAAACATTTCTTTCCGCCGGAATACCCGTTTTTCGCCATCTCAATTGGAAATATATGGACTCATTTTTTGTACCCAGCGACATCCTGGTCGCCTTCAAGGAACACTACCCATTCGTGGCGCTCGACACCGTAACCTGGTCCTGGGAAGTGCCGGGCAAAATTTACGAGGGGGAGTTTGAACTCGATGGCGTAGAGCACGAGGTTGAATTCACCATCACCGGCGAGTGGCTGCTCACCGAAACCGAAATAGACCTGGAAGAGGTGCCCGAGATCATTCTCAACGACATCGGCGCTCGCTACCCCGGCTTTACCCCGGACGAGGCCTCCCAGATAGAGTTCAACAATGGCATTATCCATTACGAGATCAGCCTGGAAAAGGACGGCTTGGGCTTCGAGGTGCAGTACCGCGAAGATGGCATGTTCTTTTTGAGCGGTGAATCACTCTAGGAACAATTGCCTGATAAACGGATTTTGACCACAAATCCGGCCCGTCAAAACCGCTCTTCCACGTACCGGTAAGCATAATCCGGCTCTTTGTACCCGCCCGCTTTTTGCCGCTTGGGGAGTTTGACCTTTTCCCGGGGAGCCGATTCGTAGGGCACCTGCCCGAGGAGGTGGGTAATGATGTTGAGCCGGGCCCGCTTCTTGTCGTCTGTCCGGGCAACAAACCAGGGGGCAAAATCGGTGTCGGTAGCCGCGAACATGTCATCGCGCGCCCGTGAGTATTCGTACCATTTGCTGTAGGATTTGAGATCCATGGGCGATAGCTTCCATATCTTACGCCCGTCGTTAATCCGATCCTCCAGCCGGCGTGTTTGCTCTTCCGGACTGACCTCAAGCCAGTATTTGAGCAGGATAACACCGGAGTCAACGATTGCCTTTTCCACCAGGGGGGCCATTTTAAGGAATTTCTGCACTAATTCTTCCGACGTGATCCCCATCACGCGTTCCACGCCGGCACGGTTGTACCAGCTCCGGTCGAAAATGACCACTTCACCGGCGGCCGGCAGGTGCGGCAGGTAGCGCTGCACGTACATCTGGCTTTTTTCCCTTTCCGTGGGTGCAGGGAGTGCCACCACCCGGAAAACGCGGGGACTCACGCGTTCGGTGATGGCTTTGATGGTACCTCCTTTTCCGGCACCGTCGCGCCCTTCAAAAATAACGCAAACTTTCAGGCCTTTGTATTTGACCCATTCCTGAAGTTTGACGAGTTCGACGTGCAATTTTTCGAGTTGCAGATCGTATTCCTTGCGCGGCAGTTTTTCAAGTTCCGGTTCTGCCGCCCTTTTATGGTGTTTTTTTGACTTCTTTTTCATCAGATGTGTACTTTTGATGTGATTCACTGTTTTTGGAAAGAAAAAACGAAGTGTCGCCACGGGTGCTCGTCGAGGTACAGTCCCATGTGCTGCAGATCGTGTCCGTCTCGCACAAAGGCGGTTCCCGATATTCGGTCGTTCAGGCGCCACTGGAACCCATCCAGTTCCGGGAAGGGCAACGGGATGTAGCACTGGCTATGTTGGGGTGCGTAGTTGACGGCCACCAGAAACCGTTCGCCGGCGGGGCCCTCCCAGGCGAAAGCGATGTAGTTCAGGTGGGTCGGGTTGTCCGCCCACGCGGGCGTGGTGGCCAGCAATTGCCAGTGTCCGCTTTTGAATGCGGGCAGGTAGAGCAGGGCCAGCAACTCCCTGTAAAATGTTTCCAGTTCGGCATTTACCGGTTCTTGCGGACCGCGGACCAGGTGGGGCGAAATTCGCTTGGTTTTTCCCTGTAGCTGGCCGTAATGGAAAAAACGGAGTCCCGGCGAACAATAGGTGAGCACGGCGGCTGCCTGGTGCATTCCGGGCGGGAAGGCCGCAGCGGCCCGGGGCTCGTCGTGGTTTTCCAGGAAACGGGCCATCTTGTTTTGATAGCCCGGTGCTGCCAGAAAATGATCGCGCACAGGGCCTGCATGCCCTTCGCGAAGCCGGTCGTAGAGCCGTTTGTCGTACGTGTAATCAAAACCGTGCTGCTGGAGTTCCCACTCCATATCCCAGTACACTTCGGCCATGAAGACAAATCCGGGCACTTGCTCCCGAACCTGGCGAATGGCTTTGGGCCAAAATGGGTCGCTGGGAATCCCCCAAGTGCGCTCAAAAACCGCGGGCTCAACGAGCATGGCCATGTCGCAACGCACCCCGTCGCACTTCCCGGCAATGTTGGTGAGTTCGGTGACCATGGCCTCCTGAAGTTTCGGGTTGCCGTAGTTGAGCTGCAGGGTGTCGGGCCATCCGGGGAAGTAGGGATCGCGGCCGTGGGCGAGGATCAGGCTGCCCTGCGGGTGGTCCATTTTCCGGTAGTTAGCTGGGGCGGCGGCCATTTCAGCTTCGTTGCCGTGCACATAATAGTCCGAATGCGCCTGCACCCAGGGGCAGTCGATGGCCGAGTGGTTCGGCACAAAGTCCAGCATCAGGCGGATGCCCCGGCTGCGCAGGCGTGCCCGCAGTCGGGCCAGGGCGGCATCCCCACCCAGCGATGCGTGAACGGTGTAGGCGGCAATGGCAAAACCCGAGCCGGCCACGTCATCCTCGGTCAGGTCGGGGAGTGTTTCCCGGAATTCGGCCTGCCAGTCGGGGTTTTCCCGCGAGATGCGCCGGCCTTCCGGACCAGTTTGCCACACACTGAGCAGCCACACCCACTCGATGGCTTCGTCGATGAGTCGATCGAGCGCTTCGTCCGGGATGTCGTCAAGTGTTACTGCCCGACCCACCTCCCGGGAAAGGTCGGTGAGCCACACCCGGGTGTTGACCTGATAGAGCGAAGGATATTCGGTTTTGGGCATAAGATCCTGTTTAAGGGTTAACCCGCCTTGGGCATAAAGATGGCTTTTCTGCCCAGCGTCAGTAATTCTTGGGCGTTGGTGGTCGAAAAAAGGTGCATCATCCGGGCTACCAGTCCTGTCCAGCCCGTTTGGTGGCTCGCGCCCAGGCCGGCGCCGTTGTCGCCGTGGAAATATTCATAAAACAGGATGTGGTCCCGCCAATGCGGATCCTCCTGAAACTTGCTCGATCCGGCGTAAATCGGTCGTCTCCCCTGGTCGTCCTGGAGGAAAATACGGGAGAGTCGTTGAGACAGGTTCTCCGCCACCTGATAAAGATTCATGAAATTTCCGGAGCCGGTGGGGCATTCGACCTTCCATTCGTCGCCGTAATAGCTGTAATACTGCAACAACGCCCGGATGATCAGCGCATTCACCGGCATCCAGATGGGTCCTCGCCAGTTGGAGTTGCCGCCGAACATACCGGAATCGGATTCGCCGGGCAGGTACGCGACTTCAAATGCCTGGCCGTCTACCCAAAGCCGATAGGGGTGCTCCTCGTGGAAACGGGAAAGGGAACGGATGCCGTACGGACTCAGGAATTCATTCTCGTCGAGCATTCTGGCCAGCACCTTCTTAAGCCGTTCTTCGTTCAGCACCGATGCCATCCTCCGCCCGGACACCCCCGTTTTTTGGGGATCGTGGATGTTTGCCGTCAACTCGGGGCGCTTGTCCAGAAAGCGCTGGAACATTACCTGAATTTCGGGATATGCCTTGATCAATTCCCCCTCGAACACCGTAGCAGCGCATAAAGGCAGCAAACCCACCACTGACCGCACTTTAAGGCGCTGGGACTGGCCGTCGGGCAAGCGCAGTACGTCGTAGAAAAACCCGTCCTCTTCGTCCCACATACCCACATCATCGCCCATACGGACCATAGAAGAAGCGATCCAAAGGTAGTGTTCGGCGAATTTAATGGCCATGTCGGCGTATGATCTTTCTTTTAACGCGAGTTCTACGGCTATTTCGAGCATGTTTTGGCAGAAAAGCGCCATCCAGGCCGTTCCGTCTGCCTGTTCGAGGTGTCCTCCCGTGGGCAGGGGCGAACTGCGATCGAAAACGCCGATATTGTCGAGCCCCAGGAAACCGCCTTCAAACACATTCTTGCCGGAGCGGTCTTTGCGGTTTACCCACCAGGTGAAATTGAGCAACAACTTTTGAAAATTGCCTTTGAGCCAATCGAGGTCCTCGACGCCACTTTGCATCTTGTCCAAACGGTATGTAAAGATCGTCGACCAGGCAAGTACCGGAGGGTTCACGTCGCTGAAGTTCCATTCATAGGCGGGCACCTGACCATTGGGGTGCATATAGTTACCCAGCAGCATCAGCCTTAACTGGTCTTTCCCGAACTGTGGATCCACCAGCGTGAGCGACAACACGTGAAAAGCAAGATCCCACGCTGCATACCAGGGGTACTCCCACTTGTCGGGCATGGAAATGATGTCCCCATTGTACATATGGTGCCATTCATTGTTTCGGGGAGCGGTTTTACGGGTTGTCCGGAAAGAATCTACGCCGTGTTCCGACAGCCATTTGGCGACGTCGAACAGGTAAAACTGTTTTGACCACAGCATACCCGCCAGGGCTTGCCGCATCACATTGGCCTCGTCAGCACCCAACGATGCGGGAATAACCGACTGGTAAAAGGCGTCGGCTTCGGTCTTTCGGGTATGAAAGACCGTGTCGAAGTGCTCACCGAACGGATCTCCGGCAGTTCCGTACGCTTCGGCAAGTTGTTTGGGCGCAACCCGGGTCAGGCGCAAACGGACGACCTCCGAGCCGCCTGCCTGAACCACAACGGTGTAATGCGCGGATGCTTTCGTACCGATATGCTGCGGATTGACCGCATCGGCTTGACGGTGCACCAGGTAATTATTGATCGCGTCTTTCACATAAGGCGTTTTGTTGGGCAATCCAAAAACCCGTTCGGTGTTGGTCTCGTTCTCTGTGAAAAGCAGTTCCGGTTTGCCGTCGCAGTAGAGAAAATGATCACCCAAATCCTGGTGTCGGGCTTGTATTGTGCCATCCGACAGTTGGTGCAGTTCCGGTCTGGGGGCGCCCGCGTTCCAGGCCCATTCGTTTCTGAACCACAACGTCGGCAGCAGGTGAATCGTCGCTTGTTCCGGCCCGCGGTTGTGCGCGGTGATTTTGATGAGCAAGTCTTCGGGCGACTCCTTGGCGTACGACACATCCACGTCGAAATACCGGTTGTCGTCGAAAACACCCGTATCCAGCAATTCGTACTCCATTTCCCCGCGGGTTTTATTCCGATTGGCCAACACGATCTGATCATACGGGAAAGCGCGCTGAGGGTATTTGTACTGATATCGCATGTAGGAGTGCGTCGGCGTGCTGTCCAGGTAGAAATAATACTCCTTCACGTCCTCGCCGTGGTTGCCTTCGCTGTTGGTTAGGCCAAACAATCGCTCTTTGATGATCGGGTCTTTGCCGTTCCACAGGGCAAGGGCGAAACAGAGCAACTGGTGGTCGTCGGAGACCCCTGCAAGACCGTCTTCACCCCAACGGTAAGCCCGCGAACGCGCATGATCATGGGAGAAATAGTTCCACGCATCGCCATTGTCGCTGTAATCCTCCCGAACCGTCCCCCACTGGCGTTCACTAAGGTAGGGACCCCATTTTTTCCAAAGGACACCCTTCAGGCGGGCGTCTGCCATCCGATTGGATTCAGCTGTTTTCAACCTCGTTTTGGTGGGAGATTGTTCAGATTTCATGGCAAATAAAGTTGACAGTTATATCCAGAAGGAACTAAGGTGCGCAAACGTCGTGCTTTGAACAATGATCCGCACCCAACCTGGTGAATGACTTTTCAACTTATCGCCACTGGAGGGTCTCCAGCAGGTGGTCAACGTCCTGTTTCATGAATGCCAGCACCGGCGCCAGGGAGTCCGGTCGCGCCTGGGTTTCGAAGTACAGGGCGCCGCGCAGGAAGTGATGCGTAGAGTCGCTCACAAAAAACTGGTACGACGACGCCACCGGGCCTTCGACTTCGAAGATCATGCCGTGCACCCGGGCTTCCGGCCGGTCGAAGCGATAATCCTGGATGTATGTGGCGCGCTGGTTGTGCTTGTTGGTCATTTCAAAGGCGTCGGCGACCAGCTCGTCGAATGCTGCCCTGCTTCGAATGGGGTAATAACTGCAGTAAATTTTGGCGTTCAGCACCGGCGCCTCCAGGTTGAACCAGCAGTCGCTGGCCGGTTTTTCCTCAAAGAACAAGGTGTCCTTTACCATGGCGGCGTAATCGGGATGTTCGAACGAAAACGGGCAGTAGTCGGTGGATGCCCGCACGTAGTTTTTCTCCGGGTAAATAACCCTGGGGTAGGCGCGCGGCTTGGGTGCGACGGCGGTTTCGTTACAGGCCAAACATAACCCGGCGACCGGGAGGGCAAAAAAGAGCAGGCGTTTGATCATCATGGGTCAAAAATACGCGAAAAGGCGTTTCGTATGCCTGCACTGTTTTTCATCCTTTTGCCAAACAAACAAATCCCTACCTTTGCCGGAACCCCACATCGGGCAATTTTATTTTACGAAATATCCAACTGAACCTTTCCTCATGCAAGGATCTGCCATCACCATCAACAGAGCGGGCAAGCTAAAAGTGCCCAACGACCCCATTATTCCATTCATTGAAGGCGACGGAACGGGCCCCGACATCTGGGCGGCCTCCGTACGCGTGTTCGACGCCGCCGTAGAAAAGGCGTTTGGCGGAACGAAAAAAATCGTCTGGCGCGAAGTGCTCGCCGGTGAAAAAGCCTTCAACAAAACCGGCAACTGGCTTCCCCAGGAGACACTCGACGTGATCAACGAGTACAAGGTGGCCATCAAAGGCCCCCTCACCACGCCCGTCGGAGGCGGCATCCGCTCCCTCAATGTAGCCCTGCGACAGGAACTCGACCTCTACGCCTGTTTGCGGCCGGTGCGCTGGTTCCGCGGCGTTCCCTCCCCGGTGAAAGAACCCGGACTGGTGGACATGGTCATCTTCCGCGAAAACACCGAGGACATCTACGCCGGAATCGAATACCTCAGCGGAACACCCGAAGCGGAAAAAATGCTTCGCTTCCTGCAGGACGAGCTGGGCGTAAAAAAGATCCGCTTCCCCAAAACATCGTCGTTCGGCATCAAACCGGTGTCCGTTGAAGGCACCGAGCGCCTGGTGCGCGCCGCCCTGGAGTACGCTTTCAAGTACAAGCGCAAATCGCTCACCATCGTGCACAAGGGTAACATCATGAAGTTCACCGAGGGCAAGTTCAAGGACTGGGGCTATGCGCTCGCCGAACGGGAGTTTGGAGACCGCGTGTTCACCTGGGCCCAATACGACCGCATTAAGGAAGCCCAGGGAGAAGACGCCGCCAACAAGGCCCAGGCCGACGCCCTCGCCGCCGGTAAGATGCTCGTGAAAGACGTGATCGCAGACGCGTTCCTCCAACAGATCCTGCTCCGCCCGGCCGAGTACGACGTGATCGCCACCCTCAACCTGAACGGCGACTATGTGTCCGACGCCCTAGCCGCCCAGGTCGGTGGCATCGGCATCGCCCCGGGCGCCAACATCAACTACAAAACCGGACACGCCATCTTCGAGGCCACCCACGGCACCGCGCCCAAATACGCCGGCAAGGACATGGTAAACCCCTCTTCGGTCATCCTGTCCGGCGTCATGATGTTCGAATACATGGGCTGGACCAAGGTGTCCAAGCTCATCGTGAAGGGCCTGGAGCGCAGCATCCGCAGCAAACGCGTAACCTACGACTTCGAACGCCTCATGAAAGGCGCCACCAAGCTGAAATGCTCGGAATTTGGGTCGGAGATCATCAAAAACATGTAAGCACGCGAGGGTATATCATAAATACCATGCCCGAGTGCACTTCCCAAAAAATTTCGGGCATGGCGCCATCACCTCGCTTCGCTAAAACGCGTACTTCACACTAAACTGCAAGCGATCCGCCGAACCATCCGCGTCGTTCTTGTCCGCCCGAACCCCGTGTAGGTACTCTACCCCCGCAAACGCGTTGTGGGTAAAGTACCACACGAGGTTGAGGGCGAAGTAGGAAGCCGAGTAGATGGCGGTGCCGGGCTGCCCGTCGGTATTGTTGTCGTGGCCGTAGTTGAACACCAGGTTCGACGACAAAACCGGGGACCAATAGTGCAGGTAGCTGCCCGTAAACCCGATGCCGGTCAGCGGGTCAAGCTGATCGCCCTCCGCGTCCAGGCCGGCCGACAGGCCGCCCCGATAGCGGGCGATGCCCGGGCCGTAAATGACCTGGTAGCCCAGCCGGTCTTTTTCCAGGAGTTTGAACTGGCCGGACAGGTTGGCGCCGAAGAGCGGCTCGTCGTCGTTGTCACCTTCCTCGGGCCGGAACCGGATGAGGCCGGCAAAACCGGAAACCTGCACGTGTCCCCACGACCTGGTCACCCGATAGCGGGCCGTCAGGTCGGGTAAGGGGCTTTCCAGCGTGCCCGGCACCGTTGGAGTCTGCGCCGAAGCGCTGGGCTCCTCGAGGGCCAGGGCGAGGTAGGCATCGGTGCCGAGCGGGTGTTTCCACCGGATTTGCGGGTGGCGGATGAACGCGTAGGCAGCCGGCTTTTCAAAGTCGAGCGTTGCGGGTATGATGTCTTCGTCCATGAAGTTCGACCAGTACTGGCCGGCGAGCCAGGTGTCGTCAATCTCCAAAAAAGCATGACGCAGTCGGAATCCGCCTCCGGAGCCGTAAAAATCGCCCTCCACGTAGGTTTTGATCTCACCAACCGTCGAAGGCGTGCGGACGTCGAGAAACAGGCGGGTTTCCTTGGCGTTCAGGTGGGAGCTTTGGCCCTTTGAGTCGTCGGTCGGAATTTTAGACACGTCGAAGAAGTCGGGCGACCCGATGGGCTTGAAGTCGTGGATCAGGTCCAATTTCACATAACCGCCGATTTTGAAGCGGGTCTCCGTTTTGGGCAGTCCGATCCAGCCAGGCGGCAGGTCGTTGGTGGTTTGCTGGGCCTTGACAGGGATGGCCAATACGGCTAAGGCGGCTGCCGTCAGACAGCGCAATATGGTGCGTGGCGTATTCATGTTCGGCGATTTACTTTTTGATCTCGTCCATGGTGATCGCCCGGTCATTCAGGGCCTGCACGGGGCGGTTGTTGTTCTTCAGTCGGTCGGTGAACAGCTTGATTTGGTCGGTGCTCATAGAGATGCGTTCGCGCAGCACCAGCCAATCCACGTTTTCGGAGCAGGGCGGCGTGGTCAGCGAGCCTTTGTAGTGGAAAGCATGGATGTTTTTGGGCACGTGCAGGGTAAGGTCAAGGCGGGTATCGGCCAGGCGGTTGGTTTCACCGGGCGCGTTGGGCAGGTTTTTGATGATCTGGGCGAAGTTGGCATTGGCTTTTCCTTCTTCTACGAACACGCCGACCACGGCAAAACTGCCGTCGGCGGCTTGGTGGACGAAGTGGGTCTCCATCGGAAAGTGCTTGCCGTCAAGGGTGTGCTCGCTGGGGGTGTGAAAGTGGAACTGTTTGAGTGCAAACACCTTGCCGTTGAGGGTGATGGTGTTGCCGGAATCTACGTTCACCTGGATGGTGTGCCCGTTGTCCACGATATCATCCACGTGTTGGTTGTGGGCGATGTGGAGTCCGGTGGTGTTGTACTCCATGGTCCAGTTCGGGGTGCCACCGGGTTTGGAGGGGGTGAGGTTGATGGGCGACTGGGCACGGCCGTTGCCGCAGGCGGCGTAAACCGGAGAGAGTGAGCCCCAGCTGGTGGGTCCGGATTCACCCGAATACCCCCAGTGCACCGGTCGGGCGGAGGGTTTTTCGGCGGGCGCCGGCGCGGCAGACAGGGTGTCCTGGGTGGCGGCAGAGGCCGGTTCTTTGGTTTTGGTTTCGCAAGCTGAGAAGCCGAGCGAGAGCATGACCAAAGCGGGCAACAGGGTTTTAATTGCTTTCATAGTATAAAATTTAGTCGGATGAAAAAAATCAAACAGGCTGACCTAATCTGCGCGGGTATGCCCGCCGGCCACATCCGATTTGTGTACCAGAAAGTACCCAAGGGTAAGGGCAACAATCAGCCCGGCTACGGCAAACTCGACCATGGGCTCCGGTTCCATCATGTCGAGCAGCAGCACTTTACGGGTGATGGCAATGATGCCGATCAGGAGAATGGTTTTTAACTTGATGGCATGGTTTTCGGCGAAATAGCGGATGCTCTGAATGATCTCCAGCCACAGCAGGATGGTGAAAAAAAGCACAACCAGCGGTTTATCGTGTTCCTGTGGCTCAAAGGTGCGGTGCTGAATGGAGTGAATCAGCTTAGCGCCGAGTTCGTATACCAGTTCCAGCGTCAGATAGGTGATGCCCACAACGGCAACCAGCATGAGGGTTATGGAGATGATCCGCTCAAAAAGGCTGAAAAATTTTTCCATGGACGGGTTCAGGTTGATTTAACAGCAGCAAATGTAAAATACATCTTCATTTGCCGTCATTAAAAATAAACAAACAGGGTTGCCCAACCACAAAAGCTTGTGGGCACACACGAACGGGCTACAAGCGCACTAGTACCATGCCCGTCACCCCCAAACCGTCGCTGGGCCAGACCCCCGGGCCGGGGTAGATGGTCGGCCGTTTGGTGAAGTACGACACGTTGGTAAGGTTGCTGACCGTCAGCCGGAACCGGAGGTGGGCGTTGACGGTGGCGCCGAAATGGGCGTCCCAGAGCGCGTACGCCGGCACAAGACCCCGGGAACCGTTTGCGGTGGGCTTTTCCTTGTTGAGGGCGTCGGAATAGGTTTTATCGACAAAACTATACTGTAAGGAGGCGCTGTAACGCCGCCAGCAAGCCTGAACCCCGTTTCGGGAGGTCCAGTACGGCACACTTTCCAGGTGATTTAATGTGATGTCCCAGTTTTCAGTACCCGAAGCCAGTTGGCCTTCCATGTAGCGCCCGTCCATTATGGCCGTAGCGGTAAAGGCGGACACCTCGGCGTTTTGGGCCCTGAGCAAGGTGGCTTCGGCGTACAGCTCCAGCCCGTCGGTCCGGCTGTCGCCAATATTGGTTCTCAGGAAACGGGTCACACCGTCGGTGTCTTCGAACGCCTGTTGCCCGATGCGGTCGTTGTACTGCACGCGGAACAGGGTTGCGTTTACCCGCAGGCGGTCTTTCCACAGGCTGGTGCGCACGCCCAGCTCGGCGTTGTAGCCGTAGGAATCGTTCAGGTTGGGGTCTACCCTTTCCAGGTCGTTCACCGGAATGAACTCGGCCATGGTGACCGGCCGGTAGGCCTGAGAAAGCCCTCCGTACAACCGGGTATTTTTACCGGTCCGGTAATCGAAACTACACCCCAGCAGCACAAAATCGTGTTGTAAGTCCGACGGAATCTGTTCGGGCGGCAGGGCGCGGATGACACCCGACATCCTGGTCAGCCCTTTTTCCAGGCGAATACCGGGGGAGACACTGAGCCTGGGCGAGATGTAGAGCAGGTTTTCCACAAAAGCGGCGATGTTGTTGGTGCGGTAATGCAGGTCTCGCCCCCAGTTCGGGTCCACCAGGGTGAGGTCGTAATCGCTGCCGGTGGTGCCCTTGCCGAGCTGGCGGCGGTGCAGGTCATTGTGTATGAGGCGTACCCCGCCGGAAACGGCCGATTGCATGCGCCCGAGGTGGTAGCGGTGCAGGAGCCGCACTTCGGAGGTGGTGCTGTTGAATCGGTCGATGTCCACCTGCCGGTTGGCGTATTCGCCCGTTAGCACGTTAATGGTGTCGCGCCGGTCAACGGTACCGATGAACTGCACGCTGTTTCGATCTCCGGTGAGGTGCTGGATGGTCCAGTTCAGGCTGGTGTTGGGCCCAAGCCGGGCGTCGAGGGTCAGGGAGGGAATGATGATGTCGGGACTGTAGTGGTTGCGCGTCCGGGTTGCCTGACGGGGATCGGCTGCGAACATGCTGTCGTTGAGCGGCCCCGGGATCTGAAACTGGTAGGTTGAGCGCGCCACCTCCGCTTTGATGCGCAAGTGGGGGTTGATCTGCCAGCTCAGGCTGCCGAACTGTGCATCCGAACGGGAGGAGCTGTTGTCGCGGTAACCATCGCTGCTGCGCCAATAATAATACACCTGCCAGGTGAGCCGTCCGTGGTGGCCGCCCAGGGCATTGTACGTGCTCAGCAGACCGAAAGAACCTGCCGCGCTTTGGTTTTCAAAGGTGATGGGCCTGGTGGTGTCCGGCAATTTGGTCACGTAATTGACCATTCCGCCAAACATGGCGCCATACTGCAAGGCGGCCGTGCCGCGTACGAGTTCGATGCGCTCTATTGACTCCAGGGGCGGGTTGTAGTGGCTGGCCGGGTATCCGTATATGTCGGAGTTGAGCAGGATGCCGTTCTGGCGCACATTCATATCCCAACTCCGGTGCGGATCCAGGCCGCGCAAGGCGAAGTTGATCTGGTTTCCCGAGCCGTCCATGTCGTAAGCAAAGGCGCCTGGTATCTTGGCCATCACCTGCCGCACGGTTTTTTCCACCGTATTGGCGGCCGTTTGGTCCATCTGTATGGTCTCCGTCCGCTTGCCGGCCAGCAGGTATGTATTGTAGATATCGGGCAGGGTGTCCACCTTTGTGACGGGTGATTTCCAGGCTTCTATGGTGACGGCCTTGAGGCTTTGGCTGGAAAAGGAGTCGACACCCGTGTGGTTTTGCGCCTGTACGGCCAGGAAACCGCAAAGAAAAACGGCCGGAAGGATAAATCTCAACATGACTTTACCGGTGCGTATTTATGTGTATATTCGCAGAACGACTTTTCTGTTGTTAAAATGCAAAAGTAGCACCCGATGCAGACTGTCCTTACAAACAGAAATTAAAAGTTGCTTAAACCTGTCCTGCACGCCTGAAACAGGGTCCGCTAAATCAACTCGTGAATATGCGACTTGAGGTTGTGCACAATCTTGCCCAGCGGCAAGTCGTTGGCATCGCCGCCGAATGGCTCCTCGATTTCCTCAGCGATGACTTCCAGGCTCGCCAGCACATAAAAGATGAACACCACGATGGGTATCACCAGATAGCCCAGGCTGAACACAAATCCGAACGGAAGGGTGAGTATGTACACAGAAATGAATTTCTTGATAAAGCTGCTGTACGAAAACGGGATGGGCGTGTTCCGAATGCGCTCGCAGGCGCCGCAGATGTCGGTAAAAGACAGCAGCTCGGCATTGATAAACAGCAATTCCTCCCCGCTGAGTACGCCTTCACGGTGCAGGGTCGCCGCGCGGCGGTACATGAGCAGGGCGACCTGATTGGGCAGGTGTTTTGCGCGATCTAATTGCTCCTGCACCGACACGGGCAAGTTGTCGAACAACGAGATTCGGGTGCTTTCGGAACCCAAGTGTTCCTTCAGCACCTGTGCATACAACGGGATGGTGGTGCGGAAAAAATCGCGGTCGGCATGTTGCTCAGGCAGCAGGGCCGACAGTTTCATGGCCAGGTTACGGCTGCTGTTCACCAGTGCGCCCCACAGCCGGCGGCCCTCCCACCAGCGTTCGTACGCCGTGTTGGTGCGGAACACCAGCAAAAAGGAAATGACGAAACCCAGAAGGGTATGCATGATCGTCACGTTGCGCACCCGGCTGTTCTCACTCAGCCGCCACAACTCCATCTCCAGCCAGGCCACCAGCCAGGCGTACAAGCCCACCAGCACGATCAGTGGCAAAAGCTTCCTGATGGTGTCCGTCTTGTGCAGGCGAAAAAGAAAGCGGTACCAATCCTTGGGGTCATAACTGATCATCGTGTTGTTTTTGCAGTGAAAGTATCCAAAAATACGCCTGTTATCCTTCCCACACCATTTCCGTGTGCGGAATGCCGTCTTCCAGATATGCCTTCCCTGTAGATCGGAATCCGAGGCTTTCATAAAACCCCAGGAGGTATGTCTGGGCGCTGATCTTCACCGGCACGTCGCCGAACAACAACCGGCAGCAGCGCAAGCTCTCGGTCATCAACTGTTTGCCGGCGCCGGTGCCGCGTACAAAAGACGCACTCACGACCCGCCCGATAGAGGCATATCCAGGGTACGATACGCCGGCGGGCAACAAACGGGCATGGCAGGCAGGCAGCCCGTCGGTGGCCCATCCAGTGAGGTGCCAGGCGCGAAGATCCTTCCCGTCGGCATCCAGGTATGGGCAGTTTTGTTCAACAATAAACACCTCCTGGCGCAGGGCCATGATCCGGTACAACTCCAGGGGTGTCAGGAGGTCGAAAGGGACACACGAAAAACGCAGGGATTCCATGGCCCAAAGGTATTGGTTTTTGATATTTCGACTGAAATGGGCAACCTTTGGTCAAATTAATTGTTTCAACACGAAATTTTCTAAAACCTTGACCATGATAAAACGCTATTCAATGCTGTTGTCGGCAATGCTGTTTGTTGCCTTTTCCGTTCACGCACAAATCAAAACGCCCGCGCCGAGTCCGGTAGGCAAAATATCCCAGGAACTGGGCTTGGGTAAAGTCGAAGTGGAGTACTCGCGTCCAAGCGCAAAAAACCGCACCGTGTACGGCGACCTTGTGCCCTACGGCGCCATGTGGCGCACCGGCGCCAACGCCTCTACCAAAATCAATTTCACCGAAGACGTAAACTTCGGCGGCGTGCCTGTTCCCAAGGGCAATTACGCCTTGTATACCACTCCCGGCAAAAATGAATGGGAGGTGATTCTGTACAAAAACACCACCTTCTGGGGCACACCCGACAAGGATTTCAGCGAAGCCGACGTTGCCGCGAGGGTAAAAGCAGCTTCCAAAAACGTGAAGGATTTTGTCGAAACATTCACAATCAACATCGGCAACATCACCAACAACTCCGCAGACCTTCAGTTGGTGTGGGAAAACACCTCCGTTTCTGTACCCATGACCTTCGACGTGGATACTAAGGTGATGGCCGACATCAAAGCCCAGATGGAAGGTCCGTCCGCCGGCGTTTTCTACCAAAGCGCCCGCTACTACTACGAGGAGAAAAAAGACATGAACACGGCCCTGGGCTGGATCAACACGGCCATTGAAAAAGGCGGCGAAAAATTCTGGTACCTGCGTCTGAAAGCTAATATTCTCGCCGAACTGAAGCGCTACCCGGAGGCGATCTCCACCGCCGAACGCAGCACGGAAATTGCCCGTAGTGAAGGCAACGCCGACTACCCGCGCATGAACGACAAGTCGATCGCCGAGTGGAAAACGAAGATGAAATAGGTTTGGCTCGTTAGCATTGGCAGTGAATCGCTGCACAAACACGGCAACGAACGGATGACAGGTAAACATCCGGGGTTTGATGTGTTTTTGCGGCGATTCTTTTTAAAAAAAATTAAACCGCAGAGGACACAGTGGCCTCACAAAGGCGCGCAAAGGGTATTCTCCTCTGTGAACCCTTCGCGAGTCCTCTGTGCCCCTCTGTGGTTCCTTTTTGAAAAAAAATTAAACCACAGAGGACACAGTGGCCTCACAAAGGCGCGCAAAGGGTATTCTCCTCTGTGAACCCTCCGCGAGTCCTCTGTGGTTCCTTTTTGAAAAAAAATTAAACCACAGAGGACACAGTGGCCTCACAAAGGCGCGCAAAGGGTTACCTGCGGTTCCTCTTTTTTCTCTACATTCGCGCTTCCCACCCAATTTTCATCGCCAACGCCAGTAGCCTACGTGCAAATCCACACAACAGAGTTCATCGGGAGCTACCCCCGCGAGAATATGTGCCCAAAAGACGGACTCCCTGAATTTGCGTTCATCGGCCGGTCCAACGTGGGTAAATCGTCGCTCATCAACATGCTCACCGGTCGCAAAGGCCTGGCAAAGGTGTCGGGTACCCCCGGAAAAACCCAGCTGATCAACTTTTTTAAGATCAACAACCGCTGGTACCTGGTCGACCTGCCGGGCTATGGCTACGCCAAAGTGTCGAAAACCAAGCTCAAGGAACTCTCGCTCATGATTGAAGGGTACCTCATGCGCCGACAGACGCTGGCCCTGGCGTTCATCCTCGTCGACGCCAACGTGCCTCCGCAAAAAGCCGATTTGGAGTTCATCAATGCCATGGGAGCAGCCAACGTGCCCTTTGCCCTGGTGTTTACCAAAACCGACCGCCTCAAACCCGGGCAACTGGCACAACACACCGCCACCTTTTTTGAAGCCCTGTCCGAAACCTGGGAAACGATCCCTCCCCATTTTATCACGTCTTCCGAATACCGCACCGGACGGGAGGATATCCTCAAATTCATCGAAGAGGTGACGGCGTCCATTTGAAAAAATGCATCTTTGCGCGACCTGATCCCTACATCTTGAAAAAGGAGCTCATCATTTATCCTCAGTTGATCGAGGACATGGACGACTGGCCGGTCAACCGGATCAGCAAAGAACGCGACGCATTTATCCGCCAGATCGATGCGTTTACCTTCAACCGGTTGCTGGAAAGGCACCGCGGCGACCTGTCCGATCTCATTGTAAAAACCCTTTATCAGGAACGCCAGCGCATGAAAGAAATGCCCTGGAAAATCGATCCACCCGATCAGCGCAATTTCTGGAACGGCGTCGGCAAACGGATGATCAAACGCTCGCTGGACCGCGAGGAGGCCGAGTCCAAGGTCGAAAACGAGGAACTGCTGCGGCAGATCATTCATCGGTACGCTGAAGAAATTGTCGGTACGTTCAGCACCCGCACGTTTCGGTTTGCGCGCCGGTTTCTCACCATTCTGTTCAACCGGCTGTTCAACGCGGCGGTCGACAAGAGTTTTCGAAGCCTCATCCGGGGCCGCCGGAACCTGTATGAACGCTTGAATGTTGTGGGTGAAATCGACACCGTCCGGTCGCTGTTCTCCAAAGGCACCGTGGTCGTGGTGCCCACTCATTTCAGCAACCTGGACTCCATCCTCGTCGGCTATGCCATGGATCAGATTATGGGGCTCCCGGCTTTCTCTTATGGCGCCGGCCTCAACCTGTACAACTTTGGTCCTGCCGCCTACTACATGAATCGCCTGGGCGCCTACCGCGTCGACCGGCGAAAGAAAAACCCCATCTACCTCGAAACGCTCAAGTCGATGAGCACCCTGAGTATATACCGGGGGGTCAACAACCTGTTTTTCCCCGGCGGCACCCGCTCGCGCAGCGGCGCACTGGAGTCCGACCTTAAAATGGGTCTCCTGGGTACGGCCGTGGAGGCCCAACGCATGTTATGCCAGGACGACAGCGACCGCAAGGTGTTCATCGTGCCCATGGTGATCGGCTACAATTTTGTGCTGGAGGCTCCCTTCCTCATCGAACAACACCTGCGCCACACCGGCAAGGAACAGTACCTGCGCCTGCGCGACGAGGGCTCCCGCATCCGAAGCTGGCTGCGTTTCTTCTGGCGTTTTTTTTCCACCACCAGCGACATCACCCTGAGCATCGGACGACCGCTGGATGTTATGGGCAATTTCGTCGATGACCAGGGTGTGAGCCGCGACCGGCACGGGCACACGATCAACATCTGCGAGTATTTCATGCGCGATGGCGCCGTAAACGAAGACCGTCAACGGGAAGGCGAGTACACGCGTATCCTGGCCGATAAACTGGCGTCCCGCTATTACGCCGAAAACGTTGTGCTATCCAGTCACCTCGTGCCGTTTGCCGTCTTTGAGATTCTGGCGGCCCAAAACCCCCGCCTGGACCTGTTCGGGCTGATGCGCCTGCCGGCCGATGAAATGACATTCCGGTTCAGCATCGTCGAGCAGACCGTCATCGCCCTCAAACATCGCCTGTTTGAACTGGAGCAGCAGGAGGCCGTCCGGCTCGCACCCGAGATATACCTGCCTGCCGACGAACTCATCCGCCAGGGCGTGCGCAAACTGGGCGTCTTCCACAGCCGCAAACCCCTGCGTTTCAATAAAGAAGGCGATATTGTTTCTTCCGATTTCAAAGTGCTATACTATTACCACAACCGACTTTGCAATTACGGACTGGAGAGCGTGGTGGCAGCAAGTCTGGAACATGAAGGGTAGCACTTTTTTCCCGGGAAAGGTTTTGTGTTGTACAATAGCCATTGGATTTTTGTGCTATATGTTGCCCATTTTTCCATCCACAAAAATCATACGGATGACGCGCCCGGGTGGAGGCGCTGTTTCTCCAATAAGCGCAATACCTTTGGGCAAACAGCTTGTTCCACTATGACATACGACAATCTACTGATCCATGTAGCCGACGGCATCGCCTCCGTCACCATCAACCGGGAAAAAGCGCTCAACGCGCTCAACACCCGGACGCTCTCCGAACTCCGCCACTTTTTCAGCGTCGCCGCACCCGCCCTGCCCGACCTTAAAGGGGTGATCCTCACCGGAGCGGGCGCGAAAGCGTTTGTGGCCGGCGCCGACATCACCGAGTTCCGCGAACTGACCCCGGAACAGGGGGCAGCCTTCGCCCGAAACGGGCAGGAAGTGTTTTTTCTCATCGAGCGGTTCCACCGCCCGGTGGTGGCTGCCGTTCAGGGGTTCGCCCTCGGCGGCGGCTGCGAACTGGCCATGGCCTGCCACCTGCGTGTAGCTGGTGAAAAAGCGCGCTTCGGCCAGCCCGAAGTCAACCTGGGCCTCATCCCCGGATACGGCGGCACCCAGCGCCTCGTGCAATACATCGGTAAAACCAAAGCCCTGGAACTCATGCTCACCGCCGACATGATCGACGCCCCGGAAGCCTACCGCCTGGGCCTGGTGAACATGGTGGTGCCACAAGGCGAAGAGGTGCCCATGGCCTCCTCGCTGATCGAAAAGATTGCCGCCAAGGCGCCCGTGGCCGTCGCCAAGGTGATCGAATCCGTAAACGCGTATTTTGAAAGCCAAAACGGCTTCGAGGCCGAACTAAAAGCATTCGGCGACTGCTGTGGCACCGAGGACTTTCGGGAAGGCGCAACGGCGTTTCTGGAGAAACGGGTGGCGAATTTCAGCGGTCGGTAGTCGGCTATCGGTAGTCGGCTTTCGGTAGTCGGTTGTCGGCTCCTCCGTGCTTCCTCTGTGTATCCACTGTGCCCCTCTGCGGTTTATTGTAAAAGGAACCACAGAGGACGCGGAGGTTACTCAGAGGAAGCACGGAGGAGCCGACCGCCGACTACCGATAGCCGACAACCGATATCCGACATCCTACTTAAGCACTACCTTCTGCGCCGAAAACGCATTTTCTCCTTCCAGGCGGATCAGGTAAGCCCCCTTGGGCAGCTCGCTGATGTTCACGAACAGGTTGTACACGCCTGCTTTGTAGGACTGTGCAGCCAGACCATTCATCACCAGCTTGCCGTTGAGATCGTATACATTGATGGCGGCGGTGGCGGTGGATTTGAAGCCGGCCTGCATGAATACATCGCCACTGGTGGGGTTCGGATAGCAAGAGAAGACCGTCACAGCGCCGTTGGGCGATTTGGCCGAAACGTTAAACCGTTTGGGGTCCTGGGGCGCGGGGATGTCCTGGAGCGGTTTGGGGGCAGCGGCTGCCGTAGCGGCGATGAGTCGGTTGGTTCCGGCAAGGGTTAGCCTGCCGGCGCCGAAGGACTCCCCGCTGGTGTCGGCAGCAACGGTGGGCACGTAGTAGAAGTCGGCTTGTGCTGCGTTTCCGCGCAGGTCAAGCACAAAGTAACCATGGCGATCCAGGTCGACAAACTTGAGGTGCGGGTTGTAGTTTGCGTTGCCCAGGAACGGAATGGGGTTGTTGATGCTGGCTTCAAATATACCCGTGAGGGAGGCGCCTACCGCTTCGTCGAAGTTGGGTGAGGACACCGAGGGGGCGCCAAACTCCACCGCCCAGGAGCCGTCGCCCGTAGCGCCCGTGTAGCCCTCGCGCGTGGCGGCGTTGTAGGGATTGGGCTGGGGAATGGGCGGGTTGGGATACAAGACGGCTTGCTTCGTAACGTCGAACGCCCAGGAGGTGTGGGAATCACCGGTAATGATCACCACATTGTCAATATCGGCATCACGCAGGGTGTCTATGATGCTGTTGCGTTGGGTGGGATAGCTCTCCCAGTTGTCGATGAAGACATCTTCGTATTGCCGGATGGAGTCGATGTTGCCGGCGCTGAACTGCGCGGCGAAACCCACGTTGAAGGTGCTGAACAGCACCTGATTGCCCAGGATTTTCCAGGTGGCGGATGAGTTTTTCAGGTTGTCGATCAGCCAGTTGTATTGCGTGGGGCTGATGATGTTGCGCGCAGGGTTGTCCGGGGTGTCAAAGTGGGGGGGCGGCTGTACACGGCCTTCGAGGCGGGTGTCGAGCATGAGCAGGTCGGCCATATTGCCGTAGCTGACCTTGCGGTAGATGTTTTCGCCGGGGTAGTCGCGGATGGGCAGCCACTCGAAATATACCTTTTTGGATACCGCTTTGCGGTCTTCCCAGGAGCCCTCGTTGGGTTGGTGGTTTTCGGCGCCGTCAACGTAGGAGTCGTTGGCCGACTCATGGTCGTCCCAAATAGTAATAAAGGTATGCTGCTGGTGGGCGCGGATGAGCTTCTCGTCGAGGCGGTAGAGCGAGTAGCGGGTGCGGTAGTCGGCCAGGGTCAGGATTTCGGTGGCCGGCTCATTCACCCGACCCGGCAGCTGGATGCCATAGGTGCCGGCGCCGTACTCGTAGATGTAGTCGCCCAGGTGGATGACCGCGTCGATGTCGTTGCGTTTGGCGATCTCGCCGTAAGTGTTGAAGTAGCCGCCTTCGTAGTTTGAGCAGGAGATGACGGCGAACTTCAGGTTGTCTACCGGCCCGGCAGGGCAGGTTTTGGCGCGACCGATGAGGGAGTTGCCTTCCGATGTTTGAAAGTAGTAGTAGTATGTTGTGCCGGGGTTGAGTCCCGTGAGGTCAATCTTCACCGTGTAGTCTTTGTCGGCTGTCGTGGTGAAGGCGCCTTCGCGGATGGTGTTGGCAAACCCGGTGTCGGTGGCCACGAAGTATTTGCCGGATATGGACGGGTCATTGTTCTCCGGCGTCACGCGCGTCCAGATTACTACACTGCTGCTGGTGGGGTCGCCCGAAGCCACACCGTGGAAGAAAGGCTTCAAGTCGGCATTAAAGCCGCTGCGCTCGCGGCTGACCTTGCCGATTTGGGTGTTTTGGGCAAAAATACCGGTGCTGAGGAGCACCAGCGCGCAAACAAGGGTGTACATGCGTTGCATAGAAACGGTTGTTTTGTGTTTCGTGATTCAACAACAAAAGTGCGAAATGGTGTATTAAGACAAGGTTAAATTGATCAAATAAAAGAAAATACGCATTTTTGCCCACAAAAAAACCATGTCGGAAGACACCCTTTGGGAAATGGTCGACCTGCTTGACCAGGGCGATGTTGTGTACCTCCACCGCGAAAGCGGGGAGATCCTTTCCCACCCCGACCCGAGACGCTGGGAATACACGGAGTATGAAGAACAAATTGAGGAGGTAAAAACCCGGGTAGATGCCCAGCCGGAACAGTACATCACCATTGAGCCGCCCGAGCCCAAAGAGGCGTTTTACATCATGGAGGCGTTTCTGAACAACGTGCAGGACGAACACCTCAGGCGCCACCTCACCGAGGCCCTGCACAGCAAAAAACCTTTTCGGTATTTCCGCACGGCAGTGGAAGATTCGGCCATGCGCGAAGATTGGCTTGATTTCAAGGACGCCTGGATGAAGATGTGGGTGACGGACAAGCTGGAGGCGATGAAAAAAGCGTGAACAATCCCGGCGAAAAACGACCACGCGGGTGTAACAAACCGCCGGCCCTTTTCGTCTTTTTTGGGTATAAACCAAACTGTCTATGTCCGTTCGATATCCCATCGCGGTGGCCGCCGTGCTTACCCTCGTTTTCTTTTCTGCCTGCCTTCCGCCCTCCGACCCCTACCCTTACCGTCCGGCGAACGAGGTACTCGCCGAGGCGCAGGACTGGTCGGATCGCTTTGAGGGCTACATTGAGCAGTGGCTGGACGGACAGGCGCCTGCCGCCATACCCGATTCGTTGATCCCCCAGGGTATTTCCGACAGCAAGGATTTTTACCTGAAAAATCCCGATTTGGTGACGCCGGAGGAAACCTGGGGCATTCGGGAAGCCCGGCCCATCAACAAAGACTCCTTGTATACAGGCATTCCAGATCCCAAGATCACCTACCTTTTTCTGGGCACGGCCCTGGCCCCTTTCGGCAGCAAGCTGGTCATGGAGGGCGAATTTCCGCATTGTCGATTCTTCTCCGTGCAGATCACCGCCCCGCTAAATGGACTGGAGTACTACGCCCAGCGGCAGTTCGGCGCCGCCGAGGTGGCGGTGGTCGATGCCGACATAGAGCCCCTGCCGGGCCATACCAACCCGTTCCGCCCAGGCGCCGACCGCACCGCTACCCGGCGCAGCTACCGACTGGTGTTCAACCTCCGCACGGGCGACCCCACCGCCCTCAACCCCCAAGCCCACCGCTACCCCTACCGGGCCGCCGGCAACGAGCGCAACGGCGCCATGCTCGTGTGTCAGGGGCCACTGGGCTTCAAGACCGTAGCGGGCACCGACCTGCCCGTACAGGGACACTGGAACTTGGGCGCCCTCTGGGTGCGCATATACGAGCCCGACAACGGCTCCGGCCCCTATGGCGGTGTGTCCCTGCCCCGCGTATGGTTTGAGCTGCCCGACGGACGCCGGTATTTCGTCGGGTCCGACTTCTCCGCCCTGCAGGAACGTGCAGACAAGACCATCGCCAACCGCACAACCGACGACCCTGAAAACCCCAACTTCGGCCCCGCACACGGGTGGTCCAAATCCTGGGAAATCTCCCGAAGCATACTCAGCGGCATCTGCCAGGCCAACGGATGGAGCAGGCCCGACAGCGGCGCCCGCGTCCGCGACATCGCCCTGGGCTGGACCGGCAGGGGCGAGTTCCAGCCTTTCCCCTCGGCCAGCATAGAGCCACACGCCACCACCAACAACTACATCTCCTACCTCGGCAGGGCCCTCACCGTGCGTCCGGGTCATGTAGCGGTGCTTACCGGGCGAATGCCTACCTTTCCATCCACCCGAAATGGCGAGCCCGTGATGCAGGGCGGAGAGGTGCGCTACTGGAGCATCTGCGGCATCGACCAGGATCCGCTGTCGCCCCTGCCCGCCACCACCGTACACGCCGTCTCCGACGCAGACGTGACGCTCGACAGCCGGCGCAACTACATCATCGCCTACTCCAGCCCCGCCGACCGGCCGGCGAACGCCACCCCCGACAACGGGGTCACCTGGGTCGACTGGGGAGAGCAGCGTTACCTCGGCCTGCTCATGCGCTGGTTGTGCGTGGCGCCCGACTGGCACTTCCCCCTCGCACCCCACGAAAACAACCTTGGCTGGGCCCGCGCTGAATGGACCGGCAGCGCTTACGACAGCACACTCATCGGCGTCAACTGGCGCAACGGCTACATGCAGTGTTACCTCCCCAAAGTGCACTACCTGACCACGGCCGAGTTCGAAGCACTGGGCGCCAACCTCCGCGCAGAACAGATACCCGTCTGGGTGGATGCAAGCGCCGCCATCGGCCCGTCCGAAGGCCTGCTGGGTACTGCCACCGCGGCCTCCGTGCTCGACATTACCCCCGTAAATGCACCCGCCAACGCACATGACGGCAACCCTGCTACCGCCTGGTCGAGCGCTTTCGGCCAACAGCAAACGTGGATCACCCTCGACCTGGGCGCCACCAAGGTCATTTCGGCCGTCAAACTGCACTGGGACTGGATTTTCTTCGCCCGGGACTATACGATACAGGTGTCGGACGACAACCAGACATGGACCGACATTGGCGCCGCCACCAACGCCAATGGCCAGATAGACCTGTTCAAAAACCTGCAAAACATCAAGGCCCGCTACGTGCGTCTGTCGCTGACCCGCTACAACGCGGGGTACTACCGGCTCGGCGAAATGGAGGTGTTCACCAACGACTGCGACTGTGCAGCCGGCGGCGGCCCCAGCCGAACGAACAACCCGGCGCCGGCAACAGTGGCCTTGCGCATATGGCCCAACCCGGCATCCGGCGGACGGCTGTGGATGAGCACCCCAGACGGCACCGCGGTGCGCCGGATACGGGTGTTCGACGTGCAGGGCCGGGAGCAGCCGTGCACCTGGGACGGCCACGAAGCCCTTTCCTTACCCAACGCCGAACCGGGCGCCTACCTGCTACAGGCCTTGTTGGCCGACGGCCGTGAGGGGTATGCGCGGTTTTTAATGATCGAGTAAGGAGGCAATTTTGACCTGTGGTAAACTGCTTTTCGATTGGTGCTCGGGAGAGTTGATGAAAAAAGTAAACAGGAATGTTCACCAACCACCCCTACCTTACGCCTCACTTTCACACGCGGTCTACTACCCATGTCTCCTGCCCTCTTCTCCTTCTATCTCCTCCGCCACCTTCCGGCCGCTTGGTTCATGGGCGTCCGACCGGTGGAGATCTCCGACACCCGCTGCTGTGTGCGACTACCGTATGGCTGGCGATCGCAGAACCCGTTTCGGTCAATCTATTTTGCTGCCCAGTGTGCGGCGGGCGAAATGGCGTCGGGCTTGCCTGCCCTGGCGGCGTTGCGCCACCGCCCCTCCTGTTCCATGCTGGTATTGCGGGTGGAGGCCGAGTTTTTGAAAAAGGCCGACCGCACCCTGGTGTTTACCTGCACCGATGTGCCGCTCATCTGCGAAGCCATCGAGCGGGCTTTCGACACAGGGGCGCCCCAAACCGTCCGTGCCCTGGCAGTAGGCGCCATGCCCGACGGCACGGAGGCCGCCCGCGTGTGGGTCACCTGGTCGTTTCGGGCGAAAACGGGCGCGCCCCGCTGATGCGCCTGGCCGTCCCCGACCGCGACACCCACCAGGCCTCATCGGCCATGGCCAGCATCTCCCGGTCGCCCCGGCTGTTCCCGTAAGCGATCACCCACAAGCGCGCCCGTTCGGCCGGCGCCACTGGGAAGCCGTCCACCAGCATCCGTGCGCGCTTTTCCGGGCCGCGGCAGTTGGGCGTACGCCACGCGCCCCGGAATACGCCGTCAGGGCAGGCCACTTCGGTGCACAGGCAGCCCACCTGTTCCTGCCGGGCGAAGGGCGCCAGCCACACGTCCAGCGCAGCCGATACGATGACTACGCGCGCGCCGTCGTCGCGCAGGCGGCGCATGGCCGCCAGCACCTGGGTGTTCAGGTGGCGGGGCAGCACCTCCCTGACGAACCGTTCGCCCAGCGTTGTCAGCTCCGCAGCACTTTTGCCGCCTAGAAACGCCTCGACCAGCGCCTTTTTCAGCGGCTCCCGCCCGATGCCGTGTCGCCACACCAGCCCGGGCAGGGCCCACAGGAATCGCCACCAGCCCAGGCCACGCGGGTCGGCCATGCGGAAGAACAGGCGCATGGAATCCCGGTTGGTCAGGGTGCCGTCGAAATCGAAAAAAGCTTGTTGGCTATCGGCTATCGGTAGTTGGCTATCGGTTGTCGGTTGTCGGTAGTCGGCGGTTGGTTGTCGGTTGTCGGCGGTTGGTGGTTGGTTGTTTGCGGTCGGCGGTTGGTTGTCGGCGGTCATGGGTGGAGTCGGTAAACGTAAAAGTGGGTGGTTGTTTCGATCAGGGTTGCCTGTTGCGTGATGTGGCGTGTGAAGGCGAGCTCCGGGTCGGTGTTCAGGCGGTTGCTCCACGATTTTTCGACGAAAAAATACGGATTTTCCTGTGCCGCTGTTTTTTCGAGCAAGTCCGCACGGCCGCCCGTTTCGCGGGTCACCACCCAGTCCAGGGGCAGCAAGGGTCGGGTATCGCACAGGTAGCCGGCTTGCGGAAAAGCGGGCAGCACGGCGAATCGGTCTCCGTAGCGCCGATGGAGGTCAGCCAGGTCGCGGTACAGGTCGGCCGTCGTTGCCGACGAGTAGATGCCCGCGAGCCGGGGAAAAACCGCCCCCAGATGAACTGTCATGTGGCTGCGCGGCCCGTCGCGGTAAACATACCGGAGGGCCACCCCAAACACCACCACCAGCGCCACCCATATCGCCGTATACCGCACGTTCCATTCTGCATTCCGCATTCCGCATTCCGCACTCAAAACGTTCCATTCCGCATTCCGCATTCCGCATTCCGCACTCGAAACGCCCCAAATCAGCGGAACGGCGAACAGCACTGGCAGGTTATAGCCCCAGCTCACAGCGCTGCACCAGGCGATGGCCAGCAGGGAGGCCGGCTTCAGCAGGTCTGCATCCAGGCGGCGACACTGCCAAAGTTGCCAGACCAGTGCACCGGCGGCCAACCAGAACAGTACCCGAATTTGCGACCTCGGCACGACGAAATCGCGGTGTTGCAGCACTTGTCCGAGAAAGGTCAGGACCAGAAAGCCCGCCAGCAGCGGCATGCCCCACGGGTTTTTCGACCGGAACGCCCAAACACCCACCAGCGCGCTGCCGGCCAGTACAGCGGGATGCAGGCGAAAGTAGTCGAGCACGCCGTGTTGCAATGCGTCGCCGGCGCCGGCAGCTGCCTGCGTGAGCGCCCAAAAAGCGGAGAGGGCGTGCTGCTGTTGCAATACGACCCCGGTGGCAGTGAACATCCCCAGCATGCCGGTAAGGGCCCACCGGTTTCGGGCATCGCACACGCCGGACAGCAGCAGCAACAGTAAAAAGACCGGAATCAGCGGGTAAAAAGACTGCTTGCACAGTGCCGCTGCCGCCAGACAAGCGCCGGCAAACAAGCCGGAAGCCGCCCCACGCCCGCGGAAGTACGCGTACAAACCCAGTGCTGCGAAGAAAATTCCGTCGATCGTGTGCCAGGCGGCCGCAGGGTAGTTGTGGGCCGACAAGACGAAGGCAAAGGCCGTCGTCCATACCCTGTCGAGGCCACGCCAAAGCACCCCGCATCCCCACCAACAGTACAGCATTACCTTGAGGTAAAAAAGCCAGCGCTCGCCCAGCATGGCCCAGGTGTCGGGCGCCAGCCACAAATAGGCGGCGTGCAGCCACACGGGCAAAGGCGGCCGGACGTACAGCACCTCCGTGTACAGGATTTTCCCTTGTAATACCTGCCAGGCCAGGCCGGTGAGAAAGCCTCCGTCCGTTTCGTTGATGCCGAATGGGGCGTAGGCAAACCCGTAGAAAAGCAGCAGTGCAGGAAGGATCAAGCAGGGTTTCAAGGCACGCATGTTTAACTCGTCCTACGACTATACTCGTAGGACGAGTTTAATAGTCTCATTTTCAGCAAGGAACAAAATTTATTTTCACCAAACCCATTGGGATCTACCCGCCCCATGACCGGCCGGGAGCAAGCGTCTTTGGCGAGGTAAATTTTACCTTCCAACGACCAGACCAGGTCGTCGAGGCGGCGGACCAGGTCGAAGACGGAGCGCGTACGCGGAAAATCCAGTGCCAGCGAATAGCCGTGTACCGGGAATGAATGCACCGCCTCTGCGGGGCGCACGCCATGTCGCTTCAACACGGTCAGAAAGGGCGTATCGGCGCCGGCGCGGATGGTTTCCAGCGCCCGGCGGATGCCGTCGAACGCGTGTTTTTCGGGCAGACAAAACTGGTACTGCACCAGTCCGCGCCGGCCATAGAGGCGGTTCCAGTTGCGCACCCTGTCCAGCGGGTAGAAATAGGCGTCCATATCCACCAAACGCTCGCCGACATCTGCCCGCGAAAAGATGATCTGGTTGTGCAGGCGTATGCTTAATGGGTTTAAAATCCACGAAGGCGCAAAAAATGGTACATTTTTAACCTTTTTTTCCGGATAAACGAGCGGCATTTCCGGGTCGGCTGCGGTTTCGTGTTCAGCGAGAAACACCACGCCGCGGCCGAAGGCAGCCCCTGTGGAAAGGCAGTCGACCCAGCCAGCGGCATAGGACGACTGTTCGTTCTCCGCAAAAGCCCGGAACACAGCTTCCAGATGCGGTGCGCGCACGGCGGTTTGCCGCATCATCACCGACGAGACGGGCATGAGTTGCAGGGTCGCTTCCAGCACGATGCCGGTCCAGCCCATGCCACCGCAGGTTTGCCAAAAGAGGTCGGCGTTGACGGTTTTGGTGCATAGCACACGTTCACCGCTGCCATTCAGCAGGACAAAAGACGTCAGCCATCGGGAAAAGCATCCTTTCGAAGGGTGGTTTTTTCCGTGCACGTCACAGGCGATGGCGCCGCCCAAAGTGATTTGCTTGATACCGGGCGTTACATGGAAAAACCAGCCTTGGGGCACTGCTACCTGAATGATGTCGGACAGCAGTACGCCCGCCTCGCAGCGGATTTGTCCGGAGGCGGCGTCGAAATCCAGTATGCGGTTGAGCGGGAGCATATTCAGCACGTCGTCTGCGAGGGCGGCATCGCCGTAACAGCGGCCATTGCCCCGGGCGAGTATATGGGCCTGTTGCTGAACGAATCCGGGCAGTTCATCGGCGTCTGCCGGCGTGTGCACGTGGGCCGTTGCGACCGGATAGTTGCCCCAGTTGGCGAGTGTGGTGGTGTCAGTCCTCATGTTGTACGGAATCGCGCAACCCCATCGGCGGTGGGCCTTCCAGGAAAAGCGCAGCCTGCAAGGTATCGCTCTGGACAAAAAAATTCAGCGGATTGGCGGTGCTGTGCCACACATAGGGCGGCAACAAGGGCCCAGCTTTGCGCAGTTCGTGCAGGTCTTCCGGGAGATTCAACGGCTCCCAGCGATACAGGCGCAGTTCGGCAGATGTGCTGTCGCGCAGGAGGGTGAGCCGCGCCAGTTCGAGTTTTCCGGCGCGCGTTTCATCGAAAAAATCGGCAAAAGGCCGTTCTCCATCGGGCAGTACTGCGCGAAGCCATTGTCTGTTTTGTTCCGATGCCTTTTGATGCACGCGGACGGTATCGCCGCGTTCAAACACCAGGCTGTCTACGGTCGACAACGCCCAATCCAGCGCAATTTTGCTGCGAAACAACCGCGCATCTACCGCATATCGGCTGCGCAAGCGGCCTTCGGCCAAGAAGACCGCCTGCTGGCCCGGTAGCTTCACCCAGGTGCCTTCGGGGGTCTCCCGCCCCAGGTACAACCGCTGGTCCGGCGCTCCGGGGAAGGTCCACGTCAATTGGACCGATTGCCCCGGTCCGAGGCCCAGGGTATCCGCACGGCTTGTGTGTATAACCCGCAAACTCGTAACTTGCGCCGCCATTGCCAACAGCAGTTCTGCCTGTCGGAGCGTCATGGGCATCGAGCGGTTTTCCGCCATCAGTGTCCAACCCCCCTCTGCCCGGTGCAACGACCAGGGTGGATAGCCCGGGGCCAGCACCTGCAGGGCCTCCGCCCGCGCGGTGTCCGCCTCCAGCAACACCGCCCGCAAGGCCTGTCCACGGCCCCACGGCCAGAGACGGCTCACCAGCCAGCCGGAGAGCAACACGAAGAGGAAGAGGATTACGAGGTGTTTGTTTTTCAAGGCTATCGGTTGTCGGTTGTCGGTTGTCGGCTATCGGTTGTCGGCTATCGGTTGTCGGCTATCGGTTGTCGGCTATCGGTTGTCGGTTGTTAAAAGTTCGAGGGTTCAAAGTTCGAGTTTTCTTCAAAATTTGAGGTCAAAAAATGAATATGCACATCCAACATCCCCCTCATTCATCTCCGACAACCAACAACCGATAGCCGACAACCGATAGCCGACTACCGATAGCCGACAACCGATAGCCGACTACCGACAACCAAGATAGCCATGAACAAAATAACCCTTACCGGCGACCTGGGCAGCGGGAAAAGCGCTGTTTCCCGGCTGCTGTGTGAAGCAGCCGGATACGAATATGTATCCACCGGCAACATCCAACGACAACTGGCCGCGGAAATGGGCATAGACACCCTGGAACTAAACCGACGCGCCGACTCCGACCCGAGCATCGACGAACGCATCGACGATATTTTCATTTCGCTGGGCAAGGACCCAAAGGGGTACGTGGTCGACAGTCGGCTGGCGTGGTTTTTTCTGCCCCAATCGTTCAAAGTGTACCTTCGCACCGACCCGGCCGAGGCTGTTCGCCGCATTTTCAACGACCCGAACCGCCGAAGCGAGGCCTACGGATCGCCGGAAGAGGCCGGCGAAAAGATACGCGCCCGCAAACAGAGCGAAAATGAACGCTTCTGGAAAACGTACGGCGCCGATTGCGCCAACATGCAACTGTTCGACGTGGTCATTGACACCACCACCCGAACCCCCGAAGCGGTCTCCGCCCTCATACTACAAGCCAAGCGGGCCAAGGAAAACAGCATTCCCTTTGCCCGCTATTGGTAATCAAAATGCCACACCATGCAAAAAACGGCAGCACTGCTTTTCAAGCCCGTCGACATCTCCTCCCTCATTTTTTTTCGGATCGCCTTCGGCGGCATCCTGCTGATTGAGGTGTGCCGGTACTTCCAGCTCAACTGGATCCATCGGTACTGGGTGGCCCCCGACTTCTTTTTCACTTTCGAAGGGTTTCATTGGGTAAAACCATTCGAGGGAAACGGTATGTATATTTTTTTCGTGTTGCTGGGCATCGCGGCCTTTTGCGTGATGCTGGGTCTGTTCTATCGCATCGCCAGCGTTTTCCTTTTTCTGGGCTTTACGTATATTTTTTTGCTGGATAAAACAAACTACCTGAACCATTTTTACCTGATCTCCCTGCTGGGCGGCCTCATGACCCTGATGCCCGCGCACCGGGCGCTGTCTATGGACGCGAAGTACAATCCTTCCCTCCGGAGTGACTACACCCCATGCTGGGCGCCTGCCTTGCTCGTATTTCAACTCGGTGTCGCCTATTTTTACGGGGGCATTGCCAAGATCAACGCCGACTGGCTGCACGGGCAACCCATGTTCCTTTGGATGGCGCAGGACACCGATTTTCCGGTCATTGGCCGCTATTTCACCGAACCCTGGATGGTGTACTTTTTCACTTACAGCGGGCTCCTGCTCGATCTCCTAATCGTGCCCGCACTCCTTTGGAAAAAGACGCGCGTCTGGGCATTTATTTTCATCACACTCTTTCACCTGATGAACCACAACCTGTGGAGCATCGGCATCTTTCCCTGGTTCATGATGGCCGCCACCACCGTGTTTTTCGAGCCGGACTGGTTTCGCAGGCTGCTGAACGCGCAACCCGTGAATAAATGGCGCTTCCCCCTGCGCGCGGATGTACCGGCGCCGCAGTTCAAACCCTCGACACCATTGATGGTTTTTCTGGCCATTTATGTGCCGCTGCAGTTGCTGATCCCGCTGCGCCATTTGGTGATTGACGGGAACGTCAGCTGGGACGAACGCGGGCACCGTTTCTCCTGGCACATGAAACTGCGCGATAAAAGAGCCAAAGCCGCGTTCAAAGTCGTTGACCTAGACACCCGGGAGGAGTGGCGCATCGATCAAAAAGACTACCTGTCTTCGCGACAGCGACTCAAAATGTCGACCCGCCCCGACATGATCCTGCAATTTGCACACCACCTCGGCGACCAATTCCGCCAAAACGGCGTCAACCGCGTGGCCGTGTACGCCGACGTGCAGGCCAGCCTCAACGGAAGGCCGTACCAACAGCTGATCCGCCCGGATGTAGACCTCATGACCATCACCCGCTTCTCCGCGGCGGCGGACTGGATCGTGCCGCTCAGCACGCCGTTGAGCAGTTCAGAAAAAAATGATGGCGAAGAGGGCGATGCAGCAGAATAAATGACGCGGGCAACCTGAAAATGAAGCCTGGTACATCCAAACGACAGGTACAGTCATCTCACTTGGTAAAAGAAAAGTATACACGTTATGCTTGAATCACAAACCACCTGCTTTTCACCAAAAAACCCTAACTTGCGTAAAAATTGCACCCATGTCCGCATCCGCGCCAATACAGAAGATGACCATAGTACTTAATGGCTGGGAGGTTCAGGATACCCGTCCGCCTTTTACGGACGCAGAATTTTTTGATTTCTGTGCCCAAAATCCGAACCTGCACATTGAACAAGACGCACTGGGAAACATCATCATCATGCCACCCGTTTCATTAAATTCCGGAATGTTTGAAAGTGAAATGCAGATCGAACTGGGCACTTGGAATCGCAAAACCCGGAAAGGGAAAACGTTTAGCCCTTCCACCCTTTTCATACTCCCCAATGGCGAAAAACGCATGCCCGATGCCGCCTGGATCGCACTGGAAAAAATAAACGCCTTACCCGAAGCCGAGCGCGAGCACTTCGCGCACATTGTGCCCGACTTTGTCGCCGAAATCCGGAGCCCCTCCGATTCCCTTACCGGTCTGCAAACCAAAATGCGCGATTCCTGGATCGCCAACGGTGTGCGCCTGGCCTGGCTCATCGATCCGGAGGCGGGCTGTGCATGGGTGTACCGCGCAGACGGCAGCACAGACATGGTGGAGGGCTTTGACCAGGTGTTGTCCGGCGAAGATGTGCTGGAGGGTTTTGAGCTGCCCTTGCGGTTGTTTGAGGCTTGAGCCGGTTGGCTGCCGTTTATTTGGGGGGGGTATTATGAGTCCTTGAAAATTGAAAATTGAAAATTGGGCATTGAAAATTGAACATTAAAAATTTTAAATTTTATAAATGTTCAATTTTCAATGCCCAATTTTCAATTTTCAAGGACATACGATACACCCGCCTTAACCTACCGAAGCACCACCTTCCCTGTACCCAGCAGACGCCCGTCCTGCACCAGTCGGATCAGGTAAACGCCTGCCGGCAACGTGCCCCGGTCCAGTCGCCATTGGGTGTCGTTGGAGACTTCACGCAGCACCGCGCGGCCGCCGGCATCCACCATTTCAACTTGCCATTGGGCGCCGGGTTCGAGTCCCGCCACTTGAAGTACAGCGTAATCCACGGCGGGGTTGGGGGCCACGGTGAGTCGGATGCCGGGCGCCAGGGGCGTCCAGGTGCTCACCGACAGGAAGTTCTCGCCCACGCGGTGTACGGTGGTGTTGGTTACGATCGGGTCGTTCCCGTCAAAGTAGATGGAAGCCTTGTTGAAGATATTCGTTTCCAGCGGCACGTCCGCCTTTTGGGATACCCGGAAGGTGACAAAACCCTGGGAGCCGGCCACGTTCACGTTGCTGTCGGGCAGCAAGATCGGGTCAAACTCGAACTTCAGGTAGCCATCGCCGTAGTAGCGGAACGTGTAGGGGTGGCTGGAAGCGCCGGGCACCACGGAGCCCGGATCGAGCCATTGGGACAGGGTGTCGCGAATCACCACCCGGAATGCCGTATCGGTGCCGGTGTTCTGGAAGCGGATCAAGTACTCGATGTCGGTGCCCGGGCGAATGTACCGCGCCGCGCCGAAACCAGTGGGGAAGCCCTGTTTGTCGTTGGGGTCGTAGGAGCCCACGTTGTCGCGGCATTCAATGTCGATCCACGGATCATTGTCGTCGTTGGGGAACTGGTTGACAAAGCCTGTGGAGAAGGTCTGGTTGTTGGTGCAGCCTTCCACGGTGAGTGAGGGGCTGGAGAAGCCCGGGTGGTTGGGTTCCTGGTTGCACTCCAGACGCCAGGTGGCGCCGTTGGCAGGTGTGGTAAACACCACACGCGCTTCGCCCGCCAGCAGTGGCGCGCCAGGGTCCATTTTCAGCATCACGGCGTCTTCGATGATCACGTAGTTCAGCGGAACGGTCATGGCGGCCGTGCCGACATTCGTGGCGCGGAAGATCAGATCATCACCCGTGCATTCGGCAGTCAGTTTGACGCTGGCGCCCGACCAGTCGGGACTGGGCGCCGGGCACGGGTCGTTCGGGAAAATAACCGCTTCGATGCAGTGGGTCTGTCCAAGTTGCGCGTCACAGTTCACCGATACCCGGAAAGAAAAGTTGCCGCAGGTGTTTAAGGTCACATCGCCCAGTTCAAAGCGGTAAACGTTGGAACCCAGATTGATGTACGGAACGGATGCACTCTGGATCGTCAGGAAGGCATCCAGCGTGATGTCGATGTAGGCGGCCAACGCGGTTTCCGTACCCCGGTTGCAGTAGGACACGTAAACCCCGTTGTCGCCGATACAACGGCGGAGGAAGGGCATGCTCACGTCGACCCACATGGCCGGACACAGCTCATCGGCCTGCAACGGAATGTCCTGGGTAACAGGCGTTACGAAAACGACGGTCACGGAATAGCTGGGCTGGCAGGACGCCCACGGGCTGTTGGCGATCACCGGGGTCACGGTGTAATTGCCTGTCGGCAAGTTAACCGCGTAAAAACCATTGGCGTCGCTGTACGCGAAGTACTGATCGCCAGAGGCATTTTCGATCAGAATACTGAAATTATTCAGGCCGATATCGCCCGCTTCAAAGGTGCAATTGGTGTTCTGGTCGGCAAAGATGCGCCCTTGAAGCGTACCGCAATCGTCGATGTCCGTTTCCACGAAAAAGCAGTCCGTGGCGGTGCAGCCATTGGCGTCGGTCACGGTCACGCAGTAGTCGCCGGCCTGGTCGGGGGCCTGCCAGGGACCCGTTGCACCGTTGCTCCACTGGTAGGTATACGGCTGCGAGGTGCCAAAACCCGTAATCGCGGCAAAAATGCCCAGGGAGTCGGTGCAGATGTTGTTTCCAAAGGAAGCAATTTCGACCTGCAACACCCCATTGGACTGAAAAGCCCGGCAAGCGGTGGCGGTGCAGCCCTCCGGGCTGGTCACCGTCACGCAGTAATTGCCGCCGGTATTCACCAAAATAGACGGATTGGTGACGCCGTTGCTCCACTGGTAGGTAGCGGCGGGGTTGTTGGTGATCGCCGTGAGCGTGGCCTGGTTGCATTGGGCGTTGCTGATGGCAATGGCCGCGGTGGGAAAAGAGTTGTCGCTGCTCACCTGAACAGTGTCGCCGGACTGGCAACCGTTGTCGTTGTTCGTGACAAACAGGAAGTAAAACCCGGGCCGATCAATGGTGGCCGTGGAAGTACCCTGCCCGGAGGCAATGGGCCCGCTCCATTCGTATATGTAATTAGGTCCGGAAGGCGTCACCGTTGCGGTGGCCACCACGTCCGGACCATTGCAGGTCAGCGGCCCGGAAAGGTCAACCGTGAAGACCGGCGCGCTCTGGATGGTGATGGTGATGCCGCCGGACACCGACAGGCAGGGGTCGTTCAGGTCTACCTGACCGCCACCCAGGCTGTTGCCCACCACCACGGCGGCCTGGTACGTGGTACCAACGTTCATGGATGGCGGAAAGGAGAACAAAAAACCCTGGGTAGAACTCCAGAGGATGTTGCCGATCTGGGTGGAGGTGCCATCGTGAATGATGAACAGCTTGATGTCGCTGGAATCCAGAACGGCGCCCTGGTTGCTGAAAATAAACCCTTCGGTGCTGCAGGGCTGGTAATTACCGGTATTGACCGTTCCGGCAGAACTGGTGCATTGGGCAGAGGCCTTGCCAAACCAGCCTCCTGCCAGCAGCAGGATCATAAAAATCAGATGTCTTTTGTTCATGGCACTTAATTGGTTTTGTGATGAATTGCAGGTTAAAGGAAGACAATTGCCGCCGGATGCTTTCCGACAGTACAAAAGTGACCTTTATGCTTTGGGCAAAAAAATACAATTTTTCGCATTTATAGAAATTTTTCGTTGTATTTTTATAATTAACACTTGATTTTCTGCATTTTAAAATACGATTTATCCTGATTTTTCAATAGCTTTGCCGGTATGTCCCGAATTTTTACGCCCAAATTACCCCTGTTTGGCTAGGCCAGGACATTTTATACGGTACAATAATGGAAAAATCGGTCTTGTGGCAGGGTTTTCAATCGTTGAGCAACCTGGAGCGAAAGCACCTGGGGCAATGGCTGGAGTCCCCCTTTTTCTGCCGGCGGGAGCAGCCGGTACGCCTGTATGTTTATTTGCAAACCTGTTTGTTGCAATCCAGGGCGCCTGTACTGGCGGAGGCGCTTCAGGAAACCGGTGCGGCCGATGTAAAAACAATCCGGCTGGTGATGAGCGAACTGCTGCAACAGATTGAGCATTTTCTGGTGTATCAGGAAAAGTTTAGTGCCTCCTACGATTTCCAAACCCAACTGGCAGCCGCCTACCGCAGGCGGGGCCTCGAGAAACACTTCCACCGGGCGCTGCAGCGGGCCAGGCAGGAACTGGAAAGCCAACCCTTTCGGCACAGCGAATACTACCAGGCACGGGCCGAGGTGGAATACGAGCTGTACCAACAAACCAGCAGCGCCCAGCGCACCGAGGCGCTGAACCTGCAGGAGCTGGTGAACGCCGCCGACACCGCATTTATGACCGCCAAACTGCGCCAGGCCTGCTTCGCCCTCACCCACCAGGCCGTGTACAACGCAGACTACGACATGGGGCTGCTCCCCGCCGTGCTGTCCTATCTGGAGCAGCGGCCGGCATTACTCGGGTTGCCTGCTGTGGCGCTCTACTATCACTGCTTCCTTTTCCTCACCGAACCGGATGCGGAGGTGCATTTCACGCGCTTCAAGGCCTTGCTGTTCACCCACGCCGACACCCTGCCACCCGACGAACTGCGCAACCTGCACCTCCTGGCCATCAATTACTGCGTTCGGAAAATCAATCAGTTGAACGACGCCTATTTCCGGGAAGCCTTTGACCTGTACCGTTCGGCCTTGCAGGCCGACCTGCTGCTCGAAAACGGGGTGCTTTCTCCGTTTGCCTACAACAACATCGTGGCCATCGCCCTGCGGGTGCAGGAGGCTGCCTGGGCGGAGGCATTTGTACAGCGCTACTCCGTTTACCTGGAGAAAAAAGTGCGGGAGGCCAATTACCGGCTCAACCTCGCCCGCATTGCCTACCACCACAAAGCGTACGGTCAGGCGCTGCTCCATTTGCAGGAGTCTGACTACAAAGATTTGATCAACAACCTCATCGCCAAAACCCTGCAACTCAAAATTTATTTCGAAACAGGAGAGTTTGATGCGTTGGACGCCCACCTGCAATCCATGAAAAGCTTCCTACGCCGCCACAGGGTCATCGGGTACCATCGGGATAATTACCGCAACATCATAAAATTTACCCGCCGACTGATGCAACACCCGTTCAAGGGGCGTTCGGAGCTGGAATCGCTCAGAAAACTGATCCGGGAAACGTCGCCGCTCACAGAAAAGGAGTGGTTGCTGGAGATGGCCAGCTAACCCTGTTTTTTCAGTCACGCGATTCGTACCAAATGTAAAGCATTGACAAAACAACCGGTCCTCGTCAAACAGCATCCAGCCAATCCAAACCGTTACCTATAAAGCGGTCACCTATTCAACTAAAAATTATGAAACACCTTGCCCCCATCTTTCCTTTTCTGTTAAACAATAGTTGACAAACAATTAGCATGAAAAAACAGCTTCTATTTTTGGCAATGGTTTTGTCCGCCTTTTTCGCCTGTCGGGATGACGACGATGATTCCGGCATCGCCTACGCGGATTATGCCAACCTCCAGGTTGGCAACTACTGGATCTACGAACGCTATTCGCTGGACACAAACGGCGTGTACACCAGCCTGAACGCTTTCGACACCGTTTTTATCGAAAAGGACACGTTGATCAACGGTCAGTCTTATGCCAAACGGGTGGGCCCTGATCCCTTTTTGAACGTAAATCAGCCCAACCGCAAAAAAGTGGCTTCCTTTCTCCGCGACTCCCTGCACTATGTGGTCGACCACACCGGAGCGGTGGTTTTGTCTTCTTTAAATTTTACCGACACGTTGCTCTGGCGATTCGATGTCGACCTGCACCCGCCTGTTCCGGATACCCTGGTCGTCGTTTTTGATCGAATGACGGACCAGAACGAAACGGCGAGCACACCTGCCGGGCAATTTTCCACCATCAATAACCTGCGAACCATCCATTATACAAAAGGCTGGGGCCCCGATCAGCACATGAACCGCCGGTATGCACGTGATGTCGGTCTGGTGCTGGAAGATTTGTACGCGTGGATTTCCGATCCGGCGAAACTGGTCTTCGGCCGGCGACTGGTGTCCTACGGCCGGTATTGAATGCGATTCGATGCACACTTGCCGGGTGCACGTCTTGTTGTACACCCGGCAACAATGCGTCATTGCCACCGCCGCTTAGCGCTGTTGTGCGGACAGCTTCATTTCCCGCGCCAGGTCATGGCCCAGGTACCGCTCGATGAGTGCGTGTACCGCATAAATGACCGGCGTCAGCATGATTGCCATGGTGCCCTTGTAGATGTAGTTCATCACGCTGATCGACAGTACGGTGACAAACGGAATGCGCTGGCCTATGTACAGCGCGATGAACACCACCACAAAACTGTCCAGGAATTGCGATACCATGGTGCTACCCGTGGCCCGAAGCCATATCTTGTCCTCGCCGGTCACTTTTTTGATCTGGTGAAACACCCCCACGTCAATAATCTGCGACACCAGGAAGGCAATCAGTGAGCCGACGATGATCCACAGGCTCTGCCCGAACACCATGCTGTACGCGGTGTTGTAATCCGACACCTGGCTGCGAATCTGTTCCTGATACGCCGGTGTCCACTCCGGCTTGATGTGGGCCGTGCGCCAGAAATCGGCCGGTTCCAGCCCAATGGCCCAGAACATCATGACGAATCCGTAGGCGATGAGCCCGGCGGTGAGGTACGACAGGAAGCGCACACCCCGGCGCCCGTAATACTCGTTGATGATGTCGGTCATGATGAACACGGCCGGCCAAAGCAACACACCCGCCGTGAGGGTGAACGACAGGTTGGATTGGCCCAGCAGGGTCCAGTTCACGGGCTCGAACCCCAGCGTTTTCTCCAGGGAAAACAATTTGACGCCCATGAATTCGGCGACAATCGCGTTGGTCAGGAAAAATCCGGACAAAACCATCCACAGCCGCTTGGGCCTGGACGAAAAAAATTCTTGCATCATGACAGAGTGTTGATCAATTTCCGGCGCAAAACTGATCAATTAAACTCAGAATGCACAGATCAAACTGACCGGGGCCGGGTATAGATGTTATTTGCAATCAAAGAGCTACCTTACCAACAACCAAAGACGACCCACACTGTTTAAACGTCAAAATCCGACAAATTTGACGCGGACCCAACCCAGCGCCGCCATTCCGCATTCCAAATTCCTCATTCCGCATTCGCCATGCCCATCATACCCATCAGCCTGAAAGACGGCGCCATCCAAAAGCCTGCAGACCCCATCGTTGGCATCGACCTGGGTACCACCAACAGCTTGGTGGCCTACATGCAGGGTGAGCATCCGGTGTGCGTAAAAGGGCCGGATGGCAAAAACACCCTGGTACCCTCCGTTGTCCATTTTGCACCGGACGGATCGGTCATGATCGGCGACGCTGCCCGGGAAAAACTCGTGACCAACCCTGCACGCACTATTTTCTCCGTCAAACGACTCATGGGAAAGGCCTTCCACGATGTGGCCGGTTTCCGTGATTTTTTTGGCTACCAGATCATCAACGAAGATACAGATGCCCTGGTAAAAATCAGGGTCGACGACCGCTTTTACACACCGATTGAGCTCAGTGCGCTCATTTTGAAAGAATTGAAAGAAAGGGTTGAAGCCGAACTGGGCACAACGGTGAACAAGGCCGTCATTACCGTACCTGCCTATTTCAACGACACCCAGCGCCAGGCAACACGCGATGCAGGCAAACTCGCCGGGCTCGACGTGCTGCGCATTGTGAACGAACCCACCGCAGCCGCACTCGCTTACGGACTTGGTCTCCGCCCCGATGAGCACGAGACCATCGCCGTGTACGACCTCGGCGGCGGCACGTTCGACCTGTCCATCCTCCGCATCGAAGGCGGGGTATTCGAAGTGTTGTCTACCCACGGCGACACATTTCTGGGTGGCGACGACTTTGACAAGGCTGTGATGGGTCACTGGATTCAACAATTAAATATTGAAGAGAAATTTTTAACTGAGGAAAAAGAATTTTCGCAGGAGTTAAGACTCATGGCCGAAAAAGCCAAAAAAGCCTTGTCTGAACAGACGCATTTTGAAGGGCGGATCGGTGATCGGGTCGTTGTCCTGGATCGTCCGGCGTTTGCGTCTCTGGTGCGTCCCCTGATTGACCGGACGCTCCAGGCGTGCCGCTCCGCCCTGGGCGACGCCGGGCTGGATGCCGGCCAGATCGACAAGGTGTTGATGGTGGGCGGCAGCACCCGTGTACCGGCGGTCAAGGAAGCGGTGGCCGCTTTTTTCGGCAAGCCCGTTTTTGACAACCTGAATCCGGACGAGGTGGTTGCCCTGGGCGCCGCCGTACAAGCCGACGTGCTGGCCGGCAACCAGCGCGACCTGCTGCTGCTCGACGTCACCCCGCTCTCCCTGGGCATCGAAACGGTGGGGGGGCTCATGGACGTGATCATCCCCCGCAACAGCAAAGTGCCCGGTCGCGCCGGGCGCCAGTACACCACCAGTGTTGACGGACAGAAAAACCTCAAGATTGCCGTATACCAGGGAGAACGCGACCTGGTGGAGCACAACCGCAAACTCGGCGAATTCATCCTCCGGGGCATTCCGCCCATGCCCGCCGGACTACCCAAGATCGACATTCAGTTTGCCCTCAATGCCGATGGTATCCTCAGCGTTCGCGCCAGAGAGTTGCGCTCCGGTGTGGAACAGGAGGTAGACATCCGGCCCAGCTACGGCATTTCCGAGGAGGACATGGCCCGCATGCTGCTCGACAGCATCCAGCATGCGCAGTCCGATATGCACGCCCGCGCCCTGCTCGAAGCCCGCAATGAAGCCCGCATGCTGCTGCTCTCCGGCGCCAAATTCCTGGAGCAAAATGCGGAAATCCTCAGCGACGACGAAAAGGTGCGTACAAATGATTTGTTAAACGCCCTGCGCAACGCGTCGGAGGGCGCCGATAAAGACGTTATGCTGTCCGCCATTGAGGCACTCAACGACTACACCGCTCCCCTCGCCCATCGGGCCATGGACTATACCATTTACGAGGCCATGCAGGGAAAAAAAGTGGACTAACACAAACAAACCAACATGCGTACTGCCATCTACTGCGCTCTTTTCTTTTTCCTGGCTGCTGGTTGCGCCGTGGCACAGCCCCAGCCCAAACCGGCTTTTGTGACCTGGGATCACCAACAGGTAGACCTGGGTACGGTTAAAAAAGGCGAAATTCGGGAAATGGATTTCACCCTGACCAACACCTCGGGCGAAGACATTAAAATCGATCTCGTGGATGCTTGTGAGTGCACCACCACCGATTACCCGAGGGGCGCCATTGCGCCGGGCAAAACCGCGACCATCCACGCCGTATTCGACAGCGCGAAAAAAGAGGAGAGCGAAACGATCAACATTCGTGTCATTTTTCTGAACACGGATGAGCAGGGGAACCCCCGGGTCGAAACGGTGGGTTATTCGTTTGTGCTGGAAAGCCGGTAAATGAAAAGAATGGCGCTTCATTAGTATCTTATCCGACAAAAGGTCATTTAAACGCCCGGTTTTCACGGCCCGTTATCCTTTGTATTTGCGACGGCTACAGGAATGTATACATTCGCCTTTCTATTTATCCAGCCCGTCCAACGATGCACAAACTACTTGTTTTTGCGGCCTCCGCTTTGCTATGCTTTCCCGCTTTTTCCCAACCAGGTGGCCTGAACCGTTTCACAGAGCCCGTCGAAATAGCCGATGCTGACCAGACGGCGCTCCGTTGGCAGGTGCTTTCCTCTTCCCAAATTCAGGCATCGTCAGTTTCCGATTCCTGCGCATCCACCTATTTTAAAAATCTGAATGCGCAATTGGGGGTTTCGGCCGGAAATATCCTGCTCCCCACCGCTGCCGGTGAATTTTTCCTGTCCGCAGCACTGGGTGAAGAGACGCTCTTGGCCAGAATGAACAACGATATGAGCCCGATTTGGGCAGAAGTACTCAATCTGACGGATGTGGAGGAGCGGCTGTTCGATCTTCGATTGGATGAAGACGGCAATCTCATCGGGACCGGTTACGGCAGCAAGGCCGGTTCCGCCGGCACACAATGCTTCGCCTTCAAAATGCGCGCTTCCGATGGCGCCCCCCTTTGGCTGAGCCGGATGAATAGCCCGATCAACAATTCGCTGACCAAAATTTTTCCAAAATCCCCCGGTGGCAACTACTTCCTGATTGGCAGCACCGATGCCGCCAGCGGTGGAACCGGATGCGATGGATTGTTAATGGAGGTTGACCGGAATACCGGAACGATGGTGTGGGATAAACACTACCACATAGGCTCCTGTGAGTCGTTTTCCGACGGATTTATCCGCAATGACACACTTTTTGTTTGTGGCCGTTACAACTACCTCAACGGCGGGCAAAATGGATTCAGGCCGGCAATAACCGCCATGGACCTGCAGGGAAACGTGTTCTGGAACCGGCTGTACCTGGTGCCCGGCACGCAAGATGCCCGCTTGTATGGTTCTTCCATCCTTCCGCAAGGCGATGAACTGGTATTGCTTGGCTATGGCAATCCCACCGGAATATCGCTGGTTTCCACCCATATTTACCTGATGCACACCAACCGGGACGGAAGCCTTCAATGGGCCAAAAGGTTCAGCATTCCCTCCGGAAACTCAGCCTTTTCGACCAAGGTTATTGATCTGCCGGACGGCTATCTCCTGAGTGGCGCTTTTACCGACAACATTGCTGCCAATTCTGGTCAGCAGGCTTTTTTGATTAAAACCACTAAATCCGGTGATCTTCAATGGGCAAGGGAAATCGGGCAAACCAATAATGAACAGTTATTCGACATCGTGTCGGCCGGAAACCGCCTTCACCTCATCGGCCGAACGACCAGTAACAGCAAAGATGTATTATTGCTCGGAAAACTGACCTTGGAAGGTGAAACAGTGGATTCCTGTGATTTTATTCGGCCATTGAGTATCACCGTTAGTGCGCTGAACAACCCGGCAGACAACCTTGTACCCATCCAACTGGTCAGCGTAAGCACCAATTACGCCACGGTCCAGGTGCCCGCTCCCGGAGGCTTTTCCTGGGGTCTTGAGGACATCTGTGTTAAAAACTGCACCTGTGACAGCCTGCCCGATGCCACGGTAGTCATCGATTCGGTTTTTTGTGCTGCCGATGACGTTGCTTTGATCGTCACCGTTTGCAACCAAGGCAAAACATCTTTGCCGGCTCAAACGCCCATTTCTTTTTATTCGGCCAACCCCCTGAGCGCCCAGGCGGGTGTGCCGTTCACCGCCTACACGCCCGCTGCATTGGCAACAGACGGTTGTATCCAATTCACCATTGATCAATTGGGCAACTGGCCGGGATTCCAATTTTCAGGCAATTTATTTGCGGTGGTGAACGATGACGGAACCTCTCCCACCCCGTTTTCAGCCAACAGCCTGCCCAATTCCGGTATAACAGAATGTGCATACGACAATAACCTGGATACTTTTGCTGTGATGCTTCCCCCGGATGTGCCCACGCAAATCGCCATCCAGTGTCCGGCAGACATCCAGGTAGAAATGCCGCCGGGAATGACAACTACACCTGTTGATTATAACCAACCCGACGCCGTGAGCAATTGCCCCTGCGGCACGGTAATGCGCAATCAGGTACTGGGAATGCCCAGCGGTTCCGCTTTCCCGATGGGAAATAACCTGATCTGTTACGAGGCGACCGATGATTGTGGAAACGCATCGTCGTGCTGTTTTTCAATTCAGATCACCCAGACGCCCCAGGATGTACCGTGTGACACAAAAACCACCGCCTGTGTGCGCTTCGACATGCTGGGCGTTTTTCAAAATCCGGATGGACAAAAAACCTACCGAATCCGCGTCACCAACACCTGTGCCAACCCCCTGATTTACGTCACATTCCAGTTGCCGAACGGCGTAACCGCGGTGTCACCTGCCAATTCCGGTACTTTTACCACAGCCAGTGGCCGACAATACCAGGTCCGCAACCCAAACGCCTCTCCCAGCCATTCCATTCGGTTCAAATCCGTTGGCTTTGGGATTTCTAACGGGCAATCCGACATTTTTGAATACACTTTGCCCGAGCAGTCGGCGCCCGCATACATCCGGGCTATGGTCCGTCTCGAATATGATATTTTCCAGGAGGCACATTTAAACGTGTTCAATTGCCCCGTGCAGACGATACAAACCAGGCCGTCAGCTTCGGCACGAAATCAAGCCCTGCAAACACCACCCTTTGGGTTGTATCCCAATCCGGCGACCGACGAACTATACTTGTATTTTCCGGAATGGGCACACCAGGCCGTACAGGTGCGGCTGGTTGATGCGCTGGGGCAAACGGCACAAATTCGGGTACTTCAAATAAACGGGGAGCCCATTTTCTGGCCGCTTGAATCGAACCACCCCTCGGGTTGGTATGTGGTGGAGGTCGTTGGCGAAGATGGCAAACGGCAAAGTCGGCGATTCTTCAAGCTTTGATCCCAAACAATGGGCTCCCTGGTATCGCTACCCCTTTGACTGGTACCTGGGGACCGGATTTTTCAATACCGGCACCGTTTGCAGATAGGCCCAGATGGCGTCTACCTCGGTGTCGGAAAGAGTAGTGTGCGGGAACATCGGATAGGCCAACAGGGTACCATCCGGTTTTTTGCAGTATTGGGTGGCCTCGCGGAACTGCTCTTTGGTCCAGTTGCCGACACCGGTTTCCTTGTCCATGGTCAGGTTGGCCGACGGCACCAGCTCGCCTTCATAATTGAGCATGGGGTTGCCGCCGCCGTAGTAGCCTTCTGATCGCTCCGGCACTTTGGCGTCCATGGTTTTAAAGTCTGCCGAATGACAAGCGAAACAGCCGCACAACGCGTCGGCCACGTATTTTCCAAAGGCGATCTGGTCGGTCGAATCCGGGATGTTGATGGGCCCGGCGGGCAAGGCCGGCGGCGTAAAAACGGTGTTACACAGAAACTTGACCAGAAAGTTGAATTGGTTCGGCGGGTACTCCCGGGGATCGGGCGCCAGCGACGGGTCGTCGGAGCGGAGCCAGGCGATGACGGACTTGATGTCTTCGTCGGCCATCAGTCCGTATCCGCCCATGATGGGGTTGTAATGCCCGTCTTTGCGTATGCTTCGACGCAGGTAGTAGTAAATCTCGCCGTCTGTCCATGTGCCGATTCCGTGGTCGGGGTCCTGGGTGATGTTCAGGGAGGCAATGGCGCCGAATTCCTTGGGCATGTCGGTCATGATGTGCCCGGTCATCTTGCCCGTTTCGAAGTCGCGGTGGCATTCTTTACAGAGCAGGGAGGCGATCTTGGCGCCACGGGCTACGGAGGCGCTGTCCTTGGGGACATTCAGTTGGGCGATGGCGTCCGGGATGTCGTAAGGATACGACGGAACCCCTTTGAAGTAAATGTAGGCGGCTCCAATGCCTAGCAGGAGCAGGGCAACCAGAACGGTGTAGCCCAGGATCTTAAGGACAGTTTTCATACTTTCGCAAGGTTTGTTCAAACAAACATACGAAAGCAATTAAAAACCGGATTGATTTCAGGATAAAAATTGTGCTTTTTCCTTAAAAACAACGGAACATTTCAACTTTTTTGCTCCCGGCGTCTGATTTCGTCGCGAATCCGGGCGGCGGTTTCATAATCTTCCGCATCCAGCACCTCGGATAGTTTTTGCTGCAGGTCGTCAACCGAATACCGTTCCAGGGCGCCCAGGTCAACCTCACTACCGGTGGCGCCGGTGGCAATGTTCTGTATTTCCTTTTTACCACCCTCCTCTTGCTCTTCGAGCACTACGCCGGCGGCGTCGAGGATGAAGTCGTAAGTAAAAATCGGACAGCCGAAGCGCACGGCCATGGCGATGGCGTCTGATGTGCGCGAGTCAATCTCGAATGTTTCGCCGTTCATCAGGCAGACGAGGCGTGCGTAAAAGATGCCGTCGAGCAGGTTGTTGATCACCACTTCTTTCAACTCGATGTGAAAGGTATCCAGCGTATTTTTGAACAGGTCGTGGGTGAGTGGGCGGTTGGGCGTCATACGCTCCATGGCGACGGCGATGGCCTGCGCCTCAAAACTGCCTATAACAATCGGCAAACGGCGGTGGCCGCGCCGTTCGCCCAGTACAATGGCGTAGTTATGCGATTGGGTGACGCTATGGGAAAGCGCCATGATGTCTAGTTCAATGCGTTTCATGCAAGGGCAGGGTTTTACCGGAAGCGTAAGCCGGGCAAAGGTAATTCTTTCCGGCGGCCAACATAACAATCAACCCGTAACTTGGTTGTCGAACGCGTTTATTGCGCAGCTTTGAAGCGCTTTACGGCTTCGGTGAGCCTGGGCACCACTTCGAAAAGGTCGCCCTGGACACCGTAATCGGCCGCCTTGAAAAACGGCGCTTCCGGATCTTTGTTAATCACCACGATCACCTTGGAGTTGTTCACCCCTGCCAGGTGCTGGATGGCGCCGCTGATGCCAATGGCGATGTACAGGGTGGGTCGTATGGCGATCCCCGTTTGTCCGACGTGTTCGTGGTGCGGTCGCCAGCCGCTGTCGGCCACCGGGCGCGAGCACGCAGTGGTGGCCCCCAGGGCATTGGCCAGGTCTTCCACGATGCCCCAGTTTCCGGGATCTTTCAGCCCGCGACCACCCGACACCACGACTTCGGCCTCGGGAAGGGGCACTACCCCTTCCTGGGTTTTGGTTTCTTTCACGCGAATGCGCGAGGCCGGCACCGCTGCGCTTACCGCAAGCACCGGCGCTTCGCTGCTGTTCGACTCGGGTTTAACGGCGTTGCCCATCAGTGAAATTACTTTTACACCGCTGCTGATCGCGTAAGTAGCCACCGCTTTACCGGAAAACACGCTTTTTTTCACCAGCAACGCGCTGCCGCTTTGTTCCGGCAGGGCGTTTACACCGGATACCAGCCCGGCATCCAGGCGCATGGCCAGGCGGCCGGCGATGGTTTTGCCGGTGGAAGTGTGGCACAAGATCAGCAGCGTTGCCCCTTGTTGGCGGGCAATGTCGGCCAGCACCGTCGCGTACACCTGGCTGTCCAGGGTATCCAGCGCCGTATCGTTCACGTGCAGCACTTCCGAGGCGCCATACTTGCCCAACTCGCCGGCATTTTGCACTTTGCTGCCCAGCACCACGGCTTTGCATCCGGTGCCCAGCAATTCGGCGGTCTTCTTGCCGTAGGTGACGGCTTCGAAGGCCGCCTTTTTAAATTGCCCGCGCGGGCTTTCAGCATATACCAGTACCATATCAGATGACTTTTGCTTCCTCATGCAGCAAACGCACGAGTTCGTCCATGTTGTCGGTTTCAATAAGTTTCACGCCGGTTTTAGCCGGCGGGAGGTCAAAACGCAGCGCTTCTACGCGCGTTTCCACCGAAATCGGCGCAATCACCTGGAGCGGCTTGGTGCGCGCCATCATGATGCCCCGCATGTTGGGAATGCGCTGCTCGGCGAGCCCTTTGGCAGCGCTCAACACGAAGGGGGTATCCAATTCCAGCACCTCTTCCCCACCCTCGATGTCGCGGGAGACAGTAGCGGTTTTGCCGTTGATGTCCAGATGGGCGGCATAGGATATGTAAGGCAGGTCCAGCAGTTCTGCCACCATGGCGCCCACTTCGGAGCCGTTATAATCGATGGTTTCTTTTCCGAGAAACACCAGATCGAACGCCTGGTCTTTGGCGTAGGCGGCGATTTGGCGGGCCACAAACTCGGCGCTCACCGGCTCGGCGTCGATGCGCACCGCTTCGTGCGCACCGATGGCCAGTGCCTTGCGTATGGTTTGTTCGTTGGTGGCCGGACCAACGTTGATGGCCACCACGGTGCCGCCGTCAGCTTCCGCCAGTTCGCAGGCACGCACCAGGGCGTACCATTCGTCGTACGGATTCATAATAACGGGCTGGCCTGCGGCGTTAAACGCCTTGCCGTCGTCCGTAAAGGATATCTTTGCCGTGGTGTCCGGCGTTTGGCTGATGCAAACGAGGTATCTCATGTTGAATGGTTCGAATGAATCGATTTCAGCGCAGTACACTGATTCGGACGCAAAGGTAGGTTGCCCATCGAATACATGCCTATATTTTGCAGCGAATTTTCGCTATTTATTTAACAAACCTGCACTTCAAGTGTTTTTTATACACATTCTAAGTTTCTCCGCCAAGAAATGGGAGCCAAACCATGCGCCTCGACCAGTTGAAAGCCATGCTTGACGCGTCGCCGAACGACGCCTTCCTACTCTTTGCCGTAGCAAAGGAGTATGAAAAAAGCAACGACCTGCCCACTGCGCTTGTCTTTTACCGGCGTTTGCAGGAAACCGACCCGCAATATGTCGGCTTGTATTATCACTTGGGCAAGTTGCTGGAAGCCCTGGAGCGTCCGTCGGAAGCCCTGGAAGCCTATGATACCGGCATTTCCGTCGCCCAACAACTCGGCGACCGGCATGCGTGGAGCGAACTGGCTGCAGCGAGAATGGAACTGGATGAAACAACCTGAACACATGCACCGAAAAAACCCCGTCGAACAACCTACGCACATCCGGCACGCGCTGGTCTCTGTTGCATTGGCATTGACCGCGTTAACCTGCCTGATTCCGGCTGCAGGATGCGGCAATAAAAACGCGACCGACGCCTTTGCCCCGCCCAAACAGGTGCGGTCGGTTTCTTTTTTGAAAAATAGGTCGCAGTTTGAGCCGGACAAACGGCTGAACAACCTGCTGTTGCGCGCCACACTGGAAGGCAGCGGCGACGGCCAGGAAATCCGGGCATCTGCAAACATCATCTGGATTCGCGACAGCGTCATTTGGATCAACGTCAAGAAATTCGGGATTGAGGGCCTGCGCGTACTGATCAACCACGACAGCGCCTTCGTCGTCAATCGCATCGACCGCACTTATGCCGCCTTGCCCTTGGAAAGCCTCATGGCGCAGTATGGTGTACCCGGTGGATTCGACCTGCTCCAGGATATGCTGATCGGTTCGGCATGGTTTTTACCCAATATGGAAATGACCGCGGACACCATGGACGGCTTGCACCGACTCCAGGGCGAAACGTGGCGCTATCAGGCGCAGTACGGGATCCAGGAAGGCCTGTACCGCTGGCGAAAAGGCGTGTTCACCGAAAAAAATGCGCAGGACCAATTGTTTCTGGGGTTTGATCGTTTTCAAAACGTGGATTTGCTTGGGCCTTTTCCGTATTTTCGCCGCCTGGATGCCCGTAGTATGCAAAACGGGCACTTCCTGCTGAACATTACCTTCACGGAAGTACTACCCAATGGTGCGGAAACCTATCGATTTGAAATACCGGAACACTACAGCCCTATGGGCAAATAAGTGGGCAGTCTTGCTGCTGTTGTGCGGCATTTTGCCGTTGGGCGCAGTGCAGGGGCAATCCAAAACCGAGTTGGAAAGCAAGCGCAAAAAGCTTCTTCAGGACATTGAGCAGACCGACAACCTGTTGAAGAAAACGGCCAAATCCAAAGAAGCCACCTACAACCGTTTCATCGCCCTGCAACAGCAAATTGAGCATCGGGCATCCCTGGTTGAAACCGTACAGGCAGAAATCGTCGCCGCCCAGGAAAGCATCACCCGTACCGAAGATGTGGTTTCCTCCCTCAACGCAGACATTGGGAGCATGGAAGCGGAATACGGCCGCATGGTCCGCAGTGCGTTTCGGCGCAAGACACTGCACAAACCGTTGCTGTACATCCTCTCGGCCTCCTCGTTGAATCAGGCGTTCCGGCGCTGGCTTTTCCTGCGCAAGTATGATGCGTTTCGGCGACAACAATCGCAAGCCATTCGGTTTACCCGCGACATCCTTTCCCGCCGCCTTTCCACGCTTGAACAAACACGGCTGGAGAAAGAATTGCTGCTTTCGACCCTCACCGGCCAAAAATCGACGCTTGACACCGAATTGGTGCGCAAGAATAACCTGCTAAAAGAGCTCAAGCAGGATGAAGACCGGCTGCGCCAACAACTCAAAAAACAGCAGGCGGCACACGATGAACTCAACAAGGCGATCGATGCCGTAATCACCGCCGAAATCAAACGCAAGGAAAGCGAAAAACGCGCAGCGTCGGCCAAACCCGCCGCCAAACCGGCCGCCAAACCGGCTGCTGCTAAAAAAGAAAAAACCGAAGAAAAACCGACTGCCCTGTCAACAAAAAAAGAGTCGGCTGCACCGGAAACAGCGGCAGCGGCCCCGGATGACCTCACCTCCGCGGCTTTCGGCAACCAAAAAGGAAAATTGCCCATGCCGGTGAGCAAGGGATTCGTCTCCCGGAAATACGGACGCCAGCAACACCCCACCATCCGGAACCTGGAGATCACCAACAACGGCATCGACATACAAACAGAGGAGGGCGCTCCGGCCCGTGCCGTGTACGAGGGCATCGTTGCCGGCGTGCAGTTTATTCCCGGACACGACTATACCGTGATCCTGCAACACGGCAACTACTATACGGTGTACGCCAACCTCGCCGGCCTGCAAGTGGAGAAGGGGCAAACGGTCCGCGTCAATGAAACCCTGGGCCGGGTAGGTACGAACCCCATCACCGGTACCGCAGAGTTGCATTTTGAGGTGTGGTACCAACGGGAGCGGATGAACCCGGGGCTATGGGTTAAATGAGTCCTCTGTGCCCCTCTGCGAAACCGCTGCGTCCTCTGTGGTTCCTTTTAAAAATAAACCGCAGAGGACGCAGAGTTTTCGCAGAGGGGCACAGAGGGCATCCGTTCACAGACACGGGGCGCTCAACCGCAGACCAAGTTGGGGAGTACTCTGTGCTCCTCCGCGAATCCGCTGAGTCCTCTGCGGTTTATTTTTAAAAGAAACCACAGAGGACGCAGCGGTTTCGCAGAGGGGCACAGAGGGCATCCGTTCACAGACACGGGGCGCTCAACCGCAGACCAAGTTGGGGAGTACTCTGCGCTCCTCCGCGAATCCGCTGCGTCCTCTGTGGTTCCTTTTAAAAATAAACCGCAGAGGACGCAGCGGATTCGCAGAGGGGCACAGAGGGCATCTGTTCACAGACACGGGGCGCTCAACCGCAGACCAAGTTGTTCGGGGTCACTCTTTAGCCCACTGGTTGTCTGCCGCGTTCACGTCCGCCAGCCGTTTTGAAGGGTCAATTTCGATCCGGGCGATGTTTTTCAATTTGTCCGGAATGACAAAAGAAAAGGAGGGGTCAACCCAGCGGTGATCGGGCAGCACGGTACGCGGCAGGTCGGATTCTGCTGGTTTTACCCCGCGCATGCTTTCGAGTGGCGCATAATACAGTTCCTTTTCGCCGTTGTCGTAGGTGACCACCACTTCCACCGGCATGGCCATACGTCCGTTCCGGGCCACGGTAATCCGTGTTTGCTTGCGGTCTTCCGTTTCCACCCGGGCTATGCCGTAATCTACGGTGTTGGTAGTGTTTACAAAATCTTCTCTATACCAGTCAAGTTCCAGTCCGCTTTGTTTTTCCATGATCCGGATGAAATCATTAACGTTGGGGTGTTTGAACTTCCAGGTATCGAAATACCGGAGAAGACCTTTGGACAGGTTATCCTCCCCGATCACGTAGCCGAGTTGGGCCAGGAAAACGTGACCCTTGGAGTAGGCCGAAAGCCCGTAACCCTGGTTGGTGTGGAAATGATCTGCGTGGGTGGTCAGGGGTTCGGCTTTGCCGCTGTTGGTCAGCATCATGTAGCCCATATAGCCGCCGACGTGCGGGCTGTCTGTGGCCTTTCGATCGCCCATCAACCCGGCCCGCGCCAGTTCGTTTTCCACAATGCTTTCGGCGTAGGAGGTAAAACCCTCATCCATCCAGGCATACAGGCTTTCGTTGGTGCCGAGGACCATTTGATACCAAGAGTGCAATTGTTCGTGAACAGCCACCCCCACCAGGCTGGAGAGCGGCCGGTTTCCAGTGATGAGGGTGCCCATAGGGTACTCCATGCCGCCGTCACCACCTTGAATAAACGCGTACTCCGGGTGGGGGTATTGGCCGAAACGCTCGTTCATGATCGTCCGGGCCCGGTTCATGATGGCAGGCAGGGCTTGCCATTGTTCGTCGTAGCCCTTGCCTTTTTGCCAGAAGAAACGCAGGGTAGTGCCGTCGTCGGCGCTGATGGCCGTATGGGTGAAATCCGGATCGGCGGCCCACATAAAATCGTGAACGTTTTGGGCTTTGAAGTGCCAGTTGAGCTTGTCGCCTGCCGGGCGCACCACCGGCGTACCGGGGGATTCGTATCCGTAGCCGATCTGTTGGGGATTTTGCAATACAGCGCCGGCAGCGATCAGATAACGGCTGTCCATGCTGATCTTCACGTCGAAATCGCCCCAGACGCCGTAAAACTCTCTGGCGACATAAGGGTTTGCGTGCCAGCCCTGGTAGTCATACTCGCACAGTTTAGGATACCATTGCGCCATGGAAAACTCGACGCCCTCCCGGTTGTCGCGCCCGGATCGTCGAATCTGCACGGGCACCTGGGCATCCCATTCCATGGCTAGCCGGGCGGTGGCGCCGGGCAGTATGGGCTCGGGAAGCTGCACTTCGAGGATCGTCTCACTGGTTTCAAAAGCGGCGGGCTTGCCGTTCAGAGCCAGGGTGCGCACACGAATGTAACCCTGTTCTTCGGGTTTCAACTTACTGATCCGGTCGGCCACCCGCTTGTCGGCGTCTTCAATGGTGCGCGAGCGCACGTCCATCATGCTTCCGGGCTGAAACGCGTTGAAATACAAGTGGTAAAAAACCTGGTGGAGGGTGTCCGGGCTATTGTTGGTGTACAGGATTTCCTGTTTGCCCCGGTATTGGTGTTTTTCCGCATCGACGTCGATCGCCATGGCGTATTCGACGCGTTGTTGCCAACGATCTGGTTGCGCGTAAGCACCGCAAGGGATTATCGCCAGCACTATTGCGACAAGCCGGTTTGTCATAGTTGTATTTTTTTCCGGCAATGATATGGAAAATGAGAACGGGTTGCACGAATCGGGCACACCCGCTGTGCAATATGCGCTATCTTTGCAGCGCAATAGCCAAAACACTGAACATAACGTCTATGAAAATTCGCCTTGTCCTCGCGCTCCTTCTTTTGGCTGCCCTCATGCGCATACTCCCGCACTGGCCCAACTTCACCCCGCTGGCCGCCATGGGGCTGTTTGGCGCAGCCCTGCTGGAACGCAAATGGATGGCCTTTGCCGCCACCTTTCTGGCCCTGTTTCTGAGCGATCTGGTGCTGAACAACGTGGTTTACGCCCAGTACTACGATGGCTTTGTCTGGTTTACCTCCTGGTGGCAATACCTGTCGTTTGGCCTGGTGGTGTTGCTGGGCAGTTCGATGCTTTCGCACAACCGAAACTGGGGCCGGATCGGCCTCACTGCCGCAGGCAGCTCCCTGGTATTTTTTCTCGTGAGCAACTTCAGCGTTTGGGTGGAGAGCGGCATGTACCCGAAAAACACGGCCGGCTTGCTGGCCTGTTACACCGCCGGACTTCCTTTCCTTGCCCCAACCGTGTTGGGCGATCTTTTTTACACTGCGGTGCTTTTTGGCGGCTTTAGCCTCGTCTACAACCGCCTGACTCGCATGCCGTCCGCTGCCTAATCCGTATTTCCTGATGTCCAAAACAAAAAAATCGCCACCCAAAAAAGTCGCCGACAGCCGTACAGTAATGACGGAGATTGTGATGCCCAACGATACCAACACCATGGGAAACCTCATGGGCGGGTACCTGATGCGTTGGATGGACATAGCGACCGCCATCTGCGCCGGGAAACACTGCGAAGCGCACGTGGTTACGGCTGCGGTGGACAATATTTCTTTTCAAAAACCCATTCTGCTGGGCGACGTGATCACCCTGGATGCCTGCGTCACCCGCGCGTTCAATACGTCTGTTGAGGTGTTTGTAGAGGTGTTTGCCAACGACATCAAGGGGCAAAATGCCCGACGCTGCAACCACGCCTATTTTACGTTTGTAGCCGTGGCCGACGACAGGAAAACGCCGGTTCCGGTACCTGAAGTGATTCCCCTGTCGTCGGAAGAACAAAAACTGTATGAAAGCGCCGCCCGGCGCCGGGAGATCAGACTGATTCTTGCCGGGCGAATCAAACCGAAAGACGCCGGTGAACTGCGGGCTTTTTTTGCAGACATCGAGTCCGACGCCAATTCGCGGTAACGCTACATCCTTAATTATTGCTGCCGGCACAACCAGGCCTGCCAAACGGCACGCTCGCCCCTCAGGGTGACCAGGTACATGCCCCCGGGCCACTGTCCGGCCGGCAAAAACACCGCCTGTTCAGCAGACCCGACTTCCCGCTCGTACAGCAGGCGGCCCTGTGCGTTGTGCACAGAGAGGATGCCCGATGACACCGGCAGCGGGCGCATCAACCAGGTGCCCGCACTTCCCGCAGGATTGGGCGACAACAGGAGGCCCTCCAACCGGGTGGATGCCACCTTGACATCCGAAACAAAAGGCTGCAATACAATGCAGTAATCCTTCACCTGCCCAAAATCAAACGTCTCGCAGGGTTCCGGAGCGCCGGCCAGGGGCGTCTTACGCTTCATGGATACCCGCATCCGAACATTTTTTTCTGCTAAAACCGCCGGGGTTTCCAACCATCCAACTGCGGCCTCATCCAGCGCAAAACCGGGGTCGAAGGCAACTTCACCTGCGTCGTCAAAATCGCCGTCGGCGTTGAAGTCGATGAAAATACGAAAAAAATGCGGCTGAAACGCCCCAATGGCGTCCGGCTTGATGAGCACTTCGTACAAACCGGGGCTGTACAGCGTGAGCACATCTGCCGGCACGTCGGAATGGTCCTCGTAGCCTGCTCCCGGCAAACCGCCCTGTTGCCAGGCCCCCAGGGTAAATTGTGCCATCCAGGCCGAAGTTGCATCGCTTGCTTCCGAGGTACAATACACGGAATCGGTGCACGCGCCGCATCCGGCGGTTTGCCAGGTCGTTGATGCGCCGGGGGCCGACCATTCTGTTTCGCACAAAACGGAAAGTCGGAAATAATACCGTGTGCAGGGCAACAAATCGGCGAGCCAGGCCTGGGTGTCCAACGAAGTCAGCATTTGCCAGGCACCCGAGATGTCTGCCGACCATTCCAGGCGGTACGCCTGCCCCCCCGTCACTGCCGGCCAGTGCACTTGCAGCCGGTTATCCGGCCACGCGGTTACGGCCACGTCCGGGGGCACGCAGCAACCGCTGGTGGAAAAGCCGCCCGACGTTGAAGCGCTCCAACCTTCGGAACAACGCGCCTGGACGTCACATGCATAGGAGACGCAAGGCTTAACCCCGGTCAGCAATACCGGTGGGCCATCCACCAGCATTTCCTGCCATAGGGTGTCCTTTTCCGGTTTCCAGCGGATACGAAAGGTGTCTTGCGCGATGAGCGGTGTCCAGTCCAGGGCTACGGAACCACCGTCAGCGACAATGGCGGTCAGGTCAAAGGGCGCCGGGCATTCGCCACAACCCGATTCAGCCAGGGCAAGCAGGTTGCCCAGATGAAGTCTCCCTCCGGTAACCGATTTCCCCAACATATCGTTGTTGGGTATGGCCGCACGCAGCAGCTTGTGGCGCGCCCACAACGCGGCTGCGGCGGGATCTGAAGCGGTTTGCTCGGCCAATTCCGGGCAATCGGCGCCATGGAGCAGCGCCAGGGCGCCCGCCAACTGTGGGGATGCGAGGGACGTACCGGCATAAACACCATACGCATTGCCGGGGTCTGTGGTGACCACTGCCTGGCCATAGGCCCCCAGATCGACGTGTTCCGAGCCCCAGGCCGCAACCAGTGCGTCGACGTGATTGAGGCTGGTGGTGGTGATCAGGTACGGGCTGGGGCAAAGCCCCGGCAGATCGCCCGACTGGTCGATGTTCACCGGCAGATTGGATACCGGTGCTACCGACAGGATGCCAGCCTTACCCAGCGAATCCAGGGCGGCACACCACAAGGGCGCGTCCTCCGGATGCGCGTAATTGATGCCCCAGGAGCAGTTGACGGCCACAACAAACGCTCCTTCGGCACCCTGCGTCTGGTTGTACCGCTTGCGGGTCTTCCATACGTAGTCGTATGCCTGAAGCAGAGAGGCTACCGTGCCGGTACCGGCGACGAACAGCATTTTCGTCTGCCAGACCACCCCCGCCACGCCCAGGGAATTATTTCCGGCCGCAGCCAGGATGCCCGCCACCTGGGTGCCGTGGTTTTCGTCTGCAGAAGCAATATTGTCATTTTGTTGAAAGACATTCCAGCCCAGGTGGTCATCTGAGTATCCGTTTTGATCGTTGTCCAAACCGTCATTCGGCCAATCGCCGTAGTTCACCCAAAGGTTGGGCAACAGGTCGACGTGCTGTTGGTCGATGCCGCCGTCGATCACCGCCACCACCACGGTATCGCCAGTGGGGGTTATGGCGTCGGAGTGGAATGCCCAGGCGTCTGGAGCGCCCAGATCGGCGCCTGGTGTGCCGCCGCCCTGTCCGGTGTTGTACAGGTGCCATTGCTGGCTGAACAAAGGGTCGTCGGGCAACAGCGAACCGTTTCTGGGCGACAGGGACAGGTTTCGCTGCGCACACAGCACCCGCGGATGCCGGACGAGCCAGTTTTTCAACGCCGGCACTGCCTGGCCTTGCCCTTCCGCCACGCGCAGGCACCAGGCGCCCAGCATCTCCGAACACATATAAAAAGTGTCAACAGCATGTTCCGGATGGGTTCGATTCCACAGCGCAACCGCCGGCGCTGCATCTGCAGGCGTGCGGAACTGAACCACCAGCTCTTTATCGGACACAGGGATGGTTTGTGCGCCCAGTTGCGCCACCCAGCCTCCCGTAACCCACCAGCCCATGCACATCAACATGGAAGACAATTGCAAACCCGACAAGCTTTTTTGCGCCAAAAAGAACCTCATACACCCTTTTGCCCGTAATTTTGTTTTCGAATAATCACACAGGTCAATCAGCAGACTAAAATCCCGGCAACATCAAAAAGTTTAGCGGTATTGGCGGCTTTTTTGCCTTTTTCAGGCAAATAGGCGCATATTCAGGATCAGCCATTCTGGGTATGGTTTGCTTGATCGCACTAAACCAACCGGTTAGCGCGCAAAACACGGTTTGTGCCTGCGCCGATTGCCCTAAAGATATGCCCGACGGGTTTACCGAATCATTTGTGCTTCAGGTGAACAATGCGCAAAACCAGGTGATCGGCCTGAACGGACAGGCGGTCTGCGGCGTGTCCCTTCATTTTACGCACGAGTACGTCGGCGATTTGCAGATAACCCTGCAGGCCCCAAACGGCACTACCGTAACCCTAATTGGCCCGGTGGGATTTTTTGACCCAACCAACGGGACAACCTGGGACATTGAGTTCCTGCCCTGTAGTGAAACGGCCGACCCGGACAATAACTTTGCCGCCCAATGGAGCAACGATCAAACCTGGGGCATACTCGGTAAATATAACGGCACCTACCACCCTTTTTCCGGTTGCCTGGAAGACTTTGCCGGAAGTCCCGTAAACGGGGAATGGACGCTGGTGGTGGTGGACGGATTACCCGACGACGAGGGTGTTTTTTTGGGCTACGGACTGATCTTTTGCGATCAATCGGGCATTGAATGCACGCCATGCAAAGCCGGCGCCGGCAATTTGCTGGACAATGATCTGGAAGCCTGCGCCGGCAATGAATCGCTCCTGCTCCTGCCGACGCCCCAGTATGCCAACCAGCAAAATCCGCCTCCGGATGCTAACTACAACTACACCTACCTGATCAGCGGAAACAGCGACGTGCTGCTCGCCTACGCCGATACCGCCGATCTGCGTGGATTTGCCCCCGGAACGTACAGCGTATGCGGCATGTCGTACCTGCAAGCCGATTCCACCTTGCTGCCGGCGCCAAACGACACCCTGACCGTTCAGGAACTGGCGCTCCTGCTCAAAGACCCCGAACCGCCGTTTTGCGGAGATGTTACGACAAATTGCATCAACGTGCGTATTCTACCCCTTCCGCCGGATTCTTTTCTGGTTGCACGCGTTTGCCCGGATTCCTGTTTTCTTTTTTTTGGAAAATCGTATTGCGCCGACGGTCAATACACCGATACCATAGTCAATGGAAATTGCTCGTTCACAGCCGCCCTTGACCTGACCGTGGATGTGCGGGACACCATATTTTTGTCCGAGACGGTCTGTTCGGGTCAATGTGCGACCAGCCCGGGCTTTGAACAGTCATGCGCACAGGGCATTCATAGCCGAACGTTCACCAATATCAACGGTTGCGACAGCCTGGTGGTGCTCTCGCTGACCATGCTGGACCCCTCGGCAGCCATTTTGCCTCCGGCTCCGTGGCCCTGCGGCCAGGAAAGGTCGCTGCTGGTGGCTTCATCATTGCCTGCGTCGGCCACCCTGGCATGGACGGCGGTGGCGCCCGCCGCTTTTGAAGGGCCCGGAGACCGGGATACCCTGGTGGCCGTCTCGCCCGGCACATTTCGCGTCAGCGTTTGCCAAAACGACCAGGGCAAACTGTGTTGCGACACCGCCGAAACGACGGTATTCAAGGACACGACATATCTGGCGACGCCGACATGGGTTACGACCGACAGTTTCCTGTGTGCCACCGATACCCTTACTGTCAGGACAGCCGGGCTGTCCGGAGCTACCGGCGCCCTGTGGAGTTGGCCCACAGGACTTGAACCGGCTTTAGCCCCAATCGATACCGCGATGGTTTTAATTTGGAAAAGTGGACCGGGGGGAGCCGTTTGCTGGCAAGCCTTTAATGCTTGCGACACAACCGAACGCCTGTGCATGACTGTACTGGTCGGGTTTCCACCGCAGCAGGCGGTCGTCAGTGGGCCACAAACCGTATGTGCGGGCAGTGCCGTATGGTATGCCGCTTCAGCGGTGGCAGGCGACTCCATCATCAGGACGTGGACGGTGGAAGGCGGTGATGTGATTGCCCAACAAGGTTTGGATTCCATACTGGTTTTATGGGATAACGGCGGCCTCCTCCAGGGCAAAATTGAGCTGGTGGTCGGCACCGCCTGCGGAAAAAGTCTGCCGACATCACTGAACGTTACTGTCAATTATCCCCCCGATGAGGTGAAACTCATGGGCGACAGCATCTTTTGCGCCGGCGCAGAAAGCATATTGTTGTATCAGGCGCCTTCGGATGCCACCGCTTTAGACTGGAAGATACCCCCCTTTGCACAAGTTTCCAGCACCACAACACCCGACACACTGACGGTTTTCTGGCCGGTCCCGGGACAAGGCACCTTGTGTGTAACCGCTGAAAACGGATGCGGAAAAGGTGCGGAAACCTGTCTGAACGTTACGGTATTTGCCGTTCCGGTGGCCGACGCCGGCCCCCTGCAGGAAATTTGTGGCCTCCAGTCCGTTGTTTTGGCCGCGCCGGCGGCAGGCGGGCGATGGTTGCCCGTTCAGGGAATCACGCTCCAGTCGCCGGATTCGGCGCAAACGCAGGTGACTGCCGATGCGCCGGGTTTGTATGAACTGGTCTGGATGGTTGCGCAAAACAATTGTATGGACTCGGACTCCACGGTGCTGGTGTTCAGGGAAACGCCGAAAATCGACAGCGTTTTGCCGTCTTGCACAACCGATACCGCCGGATTTTTGCTGCAGATACGGGTGCAAGGGGGACAAATACCCTACCAGGCGGTCGGCCTGAACGGCGTCTTCAATGGCGACCTGTTTTCTTCCGGACTGCTGCCCAACCAGGCGACGGTGCAATTTTTTGCCGTGGATGCCAACGGGTGCCCGAGCGACACCTTATTATTTGGCGGATTTACCTGTGCTTGCAAAACATGGGCTGGCAATATGCCGCAGACCATCGTCCACTTGTGCGCTGGAGACACTTTGTATTTGCCGGCCAGCGACAACTTCATTCTGGACACCGGTGACACCCTGGTGTACGTGCTGCACGATCAGAACGGCGCTTCGCTGGGTAATGTATACAGTGAAAACGCAGAACCCGTGTTCGTCCTGTCTCCCTGGATGGATTTCGATAAAACCTATTTCGTGTCGGCAGTAGCCTACCGGAAGGACGACCCGGGCCAGAGTCCCTGTACGTCCGTCAGCAATGGAACGCCGGTGGTTTGGCACACGCCGCCTGTCGCTACGGTTACCGGGGAGGAAACGGCATGCGCGGGCGACACCATTATCTGGTGGGTTGGTGGCAGCGGCACGGCGCCGTTGACGATACAATTGGAAGACAACGGCGGCAACCGTTACACCGTATCTGCCACGGATCAAAACCCGGCGCCTTTTCCGGTAGCGGCACTTCAGTCGGGCATTTGGCGGGTCATAGGGGTCGCCGATGCATTTTGCAGCGACCAACCTGCCGGCCTGGAGAAAAGCCTGACGGTAAATCCTTTACCCATCGCCGATGCCGGCCCGGACGGTTATCTGACCTGCTCCGACAGCCTAATTGAACTCGACGGAAGCGGGAGCGACGGCATGGGTCAGACCCTCACCCACACGTGGTCCGCCGGGGGGGAGCAGGTGGGAGCAGCGCCCGTATTGCAGACCCGGGATACAGGGCATTTTGTTCTCCTAGTGCGCACAGCGTCAGGGTGCGGGTCCGAGGATTCCGCATACGTTGAGGATCGACGCGACGTTCCATTCCCCATTAATCTGGTGGCCGAACCGGTGCGCTGTTTTGGGGAGCAGAACGGACGAATTTCCATGGACGGCGTTGGTGGCGGGGCCCAACCGATCCTGTTGCGGCTCAATGGTGGAGAATTAACGGATGAAACCGTTTTTGAAAACCTGCCGCCAGGCGTGTACACATTAGAAATAATAGACGCAAATGGCTGCCAATCAAGCCTTAATATTGAAATCGCAGAGCCAGCGGAAATAATTTTAAATCTTGGCCCCAATCAGGAGGCAGCGTTTGGCGACGAAATGTATCTAAATTATCAGGTTAACATTCCATCGAACGAGGTGGATACCGTTGTGTGGGTTCCCCTTCCGGCAGGCGCCATTCCGGAACCGGAAGGGCTCCGGTGGATCGCCGATGCGAGCATGGTGATATCGGCTACATTGGTTGACACGCAAGGATGTGAGGCGAAAGACAGCATTTTGATCAGGGTTATTCGAAAAGACCGGATTTATGTTCCGAACGTCTTTTCACCCGGAAGCAGCGGTAACGATATCTGGTGGGTGTTTGCCGGTCCGGAAGTGGCGGTGGTGGCGTATGCGGCGGTGTATGACCGATGGGGGAATCTTTTGTTCGAGCGAAAAGACGCTTTGCCGAACGATCTGTCGCAGGGGTGGGATGGCCGATCAGCAGACGATTTTGCTGAACCGGGTGTGTACGTCTACTATCTCCGGCTTCGGTATATAAACGGTGAAACAGCAGATTTAGGGGGGAATTTCACCTTGTTACGTTAATGTGGTTGCCAAAATGCCCTTTTTAAATCATAAATTGTTTTCCTTTGCCTTTTAATCCGCCTCGTGCCCGACTTTGGAATAACCAAACCTGCTCTATCTTAAACTACTTGTTCAAATGGTAAGAATATTACCCCTGTTGATGCTGCTGCTCATTTGCAGCACCGTAGCCTACGCACAGTTGCCACCACCGTGCCCTTCCAATCAGGAACCGCCGGCCGATATTTGTGCGTTAACGTGCATTTATTGCAATTTTAACGGCATACAGAGCACGACGACCGGTTACACCGGTCAGACCCCACCCGGCTTCTGCGGTACCATTGAAAATGAGCAATGGCTCGGCTTTATCGCCGGTGCCGCCACTGCCACCTTTACCGCCACCCCCAGCAACTGCCAGATCGGCAACGGTGTTCAGATCGCGTTGTACACCGATTGCAACTCCTCGCCATTGGCGTGTAACGGTGGGTCCAGCGGCGGCGGCAATACGCCGGTTAGCATCACTTCGCCCTTGGTGCCCGGGGTCAACTATTTTTTGTTGGTGGACGGTTTTGCGGGCGACCAGTGCGACTTCCAGATCACCGTGGTGCCGCCCATAGCGGTACAGGCGCCCAATGTGGGTCCAACGGGGCCGATTTCCGGCCCACTCGTCGTATGCCCGGGTGCAACGGTAACCTATTCGGTACCTACCGTTACCGGCGCAGGCGCGTACACGTGGACTGCGCCCCCGGGATCGACCATCAACGGACAGGGCTCCCCCCTCCAACTCGCTGCCCCGGATGGTAATTCGGTGGACATCACTTTCGGCGCCACCGGTGGCCAGATTTGTGTCTTTCCGGAAAACTCCTGCGATCAGGGCACCCTGCGATGCATCAACGTGATCGTTCAACCGATCGCCCCGACTGTCCTTCCACCGGCCCTTATTTGTTTTGAAGACACCCCTTATGAGCTCCCCTGGGGCCAGGAGGTGTTCGGCTCCGGCACCTACCAGACTACCCTGCAATCCTATCTGGGCTGCGACTCTATTGTTCGCCAGCAGGTGACCGTCAAGCCCCAGATCGTTGTCAACCGCCCGCTGACCGCCTTGTGCGAAGGCGAATGCGTTACGGTGTTGAATGAAGAATTCTGCGAGGCCGGCAACTACACCATAGTCGGTGAATCCTTCCAGGGCTGCGACTCCACGATCAACTTCACCATTCTGGTGCTGGATCCGATTGCTGAAATTCTGGGGGGCGACACCATCAGTTGCAGCCAGACTTCGGTTGTCCTCAATTCTACCATATCTTCCGGAACGACCAAGATCTGGCGTCGCCTGCCCACCAACAACGTAGTGGGCACCGGAAATACCGCAACCATTACACAGCCCGGCACATACACGCTGACCGTTACGGCTACCGGCGGCGGCAAGTCATGCGTGGAAGTGGATACCATAACGATCCTCGGCGATACCATACCGCCCACGGTAAATGCAGTAGGCGGGGTAATCGGGTGCGCCAGCACCACCACGCAAATTTCAGCGAACAGTCCTGCTCCGGTAAGTACATACGCCTGGGCGGGCCCCGGCGGCTTCACGTCGGCACAACAAACCCCCACGGTCGGTGCGGCCGGCACCTATGTAGTAACCATCACCGCAGCCGGCAACGGTTGCACCAACACGGCCACCGCTGTGGTCACCGGCGACACCATCACCCCGGTTGCCGGCGCCACCGGAGGAACGCTTTCGTGCAAAGACACCACCGTAACCTTAAACGGTACATCCTCCGCCTCCAGTTCGTCCTTCAACTGGAGCGGTCCGCTGGGCTTCACCTCAACGCAGCAAAACCCGGTGGTCAGCAACCCTGGCACCTATACCCTGGTGGTAACCAATACGATCAACGGTTGCGCCGACACGACCACAGCACTTGTTAACCTGAACAATACGCCTCCGGGCGCAACCGCCACGCCGGGTGGCGTCATCAGTTGCACCACCCCCAGCATTACGGTGAACGGCTCCTCCCCTGCCAACAACCCGATCTACTCGTGGACCGGTCCGGGCGGCTTCAGTTCTTCCCAACAAAACCCGCTGGTGAACACCGCAGGTGCGTACGTGCTCACCGTGGAAGGCCCCAACGGCTGCACCAGCACCGCCACCGCGAATGTCACAGGCAATACGATTCCGCCAAATGCCTCCGCAGCCGGCGTAACCCTGTCCTGCGGCATCCCGAGTGCCTCCATCATCGGCAATTCCACCACCCCGGGCGCTACTTTTTCCTGGACGGGCCCCGGTGGGTTTAGCAGCAACCAGCAAAATCCGACCGTCAACACCGTTGGGCTGTACATCCTGACCGTGACGGGCCCCAATGCCTGTACGCAGACTGCGAATGCATTGGTGGACGGAAACTTTGCCGACCCGGATGCGTCTGCCACCGGCGGGGTAATCACCTGCGGTTCTTCCACCACCACCATTTCCGGGGCATCGACCACGCCCGGCGCTACTTTCCAATGGAATGGCCCCGGTGGTTTCTCTTCTACCCAGCCGACGGCCACGGTAAACCAGACGGGCACCTATACGCTCACTGTAGAAGGTCCGAACGGCTGCACCAGCACGGCTACCGCCCAGGTGGTGCCCGATCAAAACGTGCCCAACGCCTCTGCCGATGGTGGCACGTTGAGCTGTGCGATTACTTCTATCACGCTGAACGGCGGTTCCACCACACCCGGTGTGAATCTGAGCTGGACCGGTCCGGGTGGGTTCACGTCCACCCAGGAAGACCCTGTAGTAACGGTTTCCGGCACATACACCCTGACCGTAGAAGACCCCGCCAACGGTTGCACCGCGCAGGCCGACGCTATAGTTGACCTGGACGACGCGGAACCGGGCGCTTCTGCCACTTCAGGCACCCTTACCTGTACCGATCCTGCCATTCCGGTGGTTGGTTCCTCGCCTACATCTAATGTCACCTGGTCCTGGTTTTCACCCAACGGGTTCAGCTCCACCGAGCAAAGTCCGGTGGTCAATGCAGGCGGTCTCTACACGCTTACCGTAACCGGCCCCAACGGGTGCACCAGCACGGCCTCCACTACCGTGCTGGTCGATCAGAACAATCCGGCCACTACGCTCAGTACGAACACCCTCACCTGCGGCACGACCTCAGTGACCATCAACTCCAGTGTAACCCTTCCGGTTACTTACGTCTGGAACGGCCCGGGCGGTTTTACGTCCACCGATGCCAATCCGGTGGTTACCCTGCCCGGCAATTACAACGTGGTGGTCACCGCAGCCAACGGCTGCACAGACACCGAGTTTATTGATGTACCTCAGGACATCGCGCCACCGGACATCGCCACCAACGGCAACACCATCAGCTGCAACAATCCGCAGGTTCCCCTGACCGGCAGCTCGGCCACACCCGGCGCCGTTTTTGTCTGGATCGGACCTGGAGGCTTTTTCTCTACGCAGCCCAACCCCGTGGTGGATGTCGACGGTACCTATACCCTTACGGTGACCGGCCCGAACGGCTGTACCAGCACCTCCGATGCCCTGGTGGATACCGATGTGGAAGCGCCGCAACTCAGCGGCGTGGTCAACGACATCCTTACCTGTGCGCTGACGGATGTGACCATTTTTGCCGACATTTCTTCGCCTACCTCACCCATACAGACCATTGTCTGGAACGGGCCGGGCGGCTTTACCTCCACCACGGAAGACCCCTCGGTTACAGCCCCGGGTACCTATATTTTGACCGCGACATCTGCCAATGGCTGCTTCAGCGAACTGAGCCTCGACGTGTCTCAGAACATCAACCCGCCGGGCGCTACGGCGACGGGCGCTACGCTCACCTGCGCCATCACGACCATCACGCTAAACGGTGGTACACCGACTGCGGGTTCTACCTATGCCTGGACGGGTCCGGGAGGCTTCACCTCTACGCTCGAAGATCCGTCTGTAACGGTTGACGGGGTATATGACCTGGTGGTCACCGGACCCAACGGCTGCACGTCGACCGCCGCCGCAGTGGCCGATCTGGATGTCGCCCAACCGGGTGTCACCACCCAATCGTCAAACGACCTGGACTGCGCGTTCACCAGTACCACGCTCACCGCTTCGACGGCCGCCCAAAGCCCGCTGTACGTGTGGAGCGGCCCGGGTGGTTTCAGTGGAAACACGGCCGCAGTATCTACAGTATTACCCGGCGATTACACGGTTATCGTGACCGGCACCAACGGGTGCACATCGACCGAAACACTGACCATCCTGCAGGACATCACACCTCCTGGCGCTACCGCAGCAGGGGATACTACGGATTGCATTTCCGGTATAGCCCAATTGACCGGCAACTCGCCAACCGGCAGTGTTCAATGGTTGTGGAGCGGCCCCGGCCAGTTTACTTCGACCCAGCAAAACCCGACGGCCACCGTACCGGGCAGCTACCAACTCACGGTAACCGGCCCCAACGGCTGCATCAGCACGGCAACGGCTTCAGTTATTGAAAATGAGGACTCGCCGGTGGTCTCGCTGAGCGGGGCGGGTACACTTACCTGTGCTGTGCAAACACTTACCCTGACGGGCGTCATCAGCACACCTGGCGCTACCGGGGTCTGGACGAACCCAAACAGCACCGTGATTGGAACAGGAAGCACCGTAAACGCCACCATACCAGGCGTGTACACCTACACCGTCACAGCATTGAACGGCTGCATATCTGCGCCGACGCTCACCATTTTGCAGGATATTGAAAACCCGCAAAATGTCGTGGCCACCGGTGGCCTGCTCAATTGCACCTTCCCGACCATCTCGCTCTCCGGCTCCACCGCCACAACCGGCGTCACGTATGCCTGGACGGGCCCCGGCGGTTTCAGCTCCACCGATCAAAATCCGGTGGTGAACACACCGGGAGAATACACCCTTCTGGTAACCAATACGGTAAATGGTTGTACCTCGTCCGATACCGCACTGGTGGTACAGGACCCGACCATTCCCGACATCCTGGTTGAAACCGATACCCTCACGTGTAGCGTGACCAGCGTGGTGCTCGAGGCGACGTCCAATACACCCAGCGTCACCTACCTGTGGAGCGGACCTGGCGGATTTACGTCAACCGACGAGGACCCGTCCATTAGTGTTCCCGGTGGTTATACCGTCGTGGTGACGGCCCTCAGCGGGTGCACCTCCACGTTTGCGATTGAAGTCCAGCAAAATATCACCCCGCCCGGTATAACCGCGCAAGGGGATACGCTGACCTGCACCTTACCTACGGGTACGATCACCAGCACTTCACCTACGTCCAATGTGACCTATGCCTGGAGCGGCCCTGCCGGATTTACGTCCACCCTGCAAAACCCGACGGTAACGCTTACCGGTGCATATACGGTTGTAGCGACTGCACCCAATGGCTGTACGTCAGCAGCTTCTGTGGAAGTGATACCCGATGCCAGCATTCCCCAGGTGTCGGCTACAGGCGGTACGGTCACGTGCGATGTCACCAGCATCCAGTTGACGGCAACGTCGAATCAACCCAACGTAACGTGGTTGTGGAGCGGCCCTGCCGGATTTACGTCCACCCAGCAAAACCCGACGGCCACTGTACCCGGAAATTACACAGTGGTGGCAACGGCCGTCAACGGATGCACCAACAGCACGGGCACTACCATTCTGGCCGACAACCAGGGCCCGGACGTGCAAACCACTACGCCCGATGAGTTGAACTGCACCACCACGCAGGTCACCCTGAATGCTTTTGTGCAGGCCCCCGGCATCTACAGTTATGCGTGGACTACCACCGACGGTAACATCCTTTCCGGTGACAATTCGGCGACCCCAACGGTCGGCCAGGGCGGTATTTATACCGTCGTGGTAACGGACGAGAGCAACGGTTGTACAACGGAGGCAGACGTGGAGGTACTGGTAGACCCGGCGACCCCATCGGATGCAAACCTCACCGTACGCGACGTATCCTGCTTCGGCGATACCGACGGCGCCTTGATCATCAATTCGATTGTCGGCGGTACCCCCCCCTTCCTGTACTCTTTTGACAACGGCCCGTTTGTCTCCAACCCATTGTATTCCGGCCTTGCGCCCGGTTCCTACGACCTGGTGGTGCAGGATGCCAACGGCTGCGAATTTGCTACGACCATAGATATTCTGGAACCGGAAGAACTGTTCGTTGAACTCGGACCGGATACCATCATTGTATATGGCGATCCGTTGTCGCTCTCACTGGATGACATTGTCAACTTCCCGGATCGTATTGAAACCGTCAGGGTTAATCCGGCCACCCTGGTGGTGGACTCCCTGTTTACACCGCTCGCCTCGTTCCGCTACACGGTAACGGTGATCGACTCGAACGGCTGCACGGCAACGGACACGCGTCTGGTCGTTGTGGAAAAACCGCGTAATGTTTACATTCCTAATGTGTTCAATCCGGAGTCAAACGAAGGCAATAACCTGTTCTACATTTTTGGCGACGAAAAAGTAGTCAATATCCGAACCTTCCAGGTATTTGACCGTTGGGGCGGAATAGTGCACGAGTACTTCGATTTCCTGCCGAACGACGCCGCTTCTGCATGGGATGGAACCATTCGAGGAGAAAAAGGCAACCCGGGCGTTTTCACGTATTACGCCGAAATTGAATTTCTGGATGGTGAGGTTATCCTGTACAAGGGTGATGTGACCCTTCTCCGCAACTAGGCCGGCCACCAGTAGCTGTTTTTGCCTGACTTTTCAACAAGCCGCTGCCCGATCATCGAATCGGGCAGCGGTCTTGCGCATACTTTCTTCCGTTCATTTTAAATCCGCTCGTGAAATGCGTTCAACTCTACTGCCTTTTCTGGTTGGTTTAATCATCGTCCCATTTTCATCGCCGGCACAAATTGCACCGCCCTGCGGAAACCCGCCGCCTCCGGGCGCCGAAAACTGCCAGGGCGCTTGCGTTTATTGCGATTTTGACGGGTATACCGGCATCAACAACGGGACGCCCTCTGGCGGCAACGTCGTTTGCGGCGCCATTTCGCTTCACAACGACCAATGGTTTGGGTTTGTCGCCGGAACCGATTTCATTTCGATTGATATTTTAACCAGTAACTGCGTAGACGGGAACGGTCTTCAGGCTGCTTTTTTTGATGATTGTAATGAAGATGCCATCGTTTGCAACCCCGGTTCAGGTGGCGGAGCAGGCATACCATTGAACATCGCTTATGGCGGTTTCGTACCTGGTCAAACATACTACCTGATGATCGACGGGTGGTCGAACGATATTTGTGATTTTGAGATTGATGTAGTCGCCGGATCTGTCACACCGCCGACGCCCACCACCCCACCGCCGCCTTCGGGCCCAATCGTTGTCTGTCCGGGGGCCATGACCACCTACAGCATTCCGCCCATACCGGGTGCCGGTTATTATCGTTGGACCGCACCCAACGGCGCCTCGATCAATGGCATGGGCAACGTGGTGACCCTTCCGGCGCCGGAAGGCGTTTCCGTAGATATTACCTTCGGCAATGCCGGCGGCGTGGTGTGTGTTTCAGTGGGCAATGCCTGCACGCCACCGCTGACCACCTGCATCAATGTTATCAACCAGCCCATTCCACCCACCATCCTCGACACCGTTACCGTTTGTTTTGAAGATCTTCCCTATTTTTGGGATGAAGCGCCCTTTACCCCGGTGACTTCGGTGGGCACCTTCAACCTGACGTCTACACCTTACGATTCTTACCTGGGCTGCGACAGCCTGGTGCGCCAAACCATCAAGGTAAAACCCCAGATCGTTACCAACCTGGGCAACCAGTTTATTTGTGAAGGCTCGTGTTTTACCATCAACAACATGAGTTACTGCCAGACCGGGGGGCCTTTCCTCGAGACCTTTGAATCTTTTGAAGGTTGCGATAGTGTGGTTCGGTTCAACATCATTACCGTGCCTGCGGTTGCCCAGATTGCTCCGGTCACTACGCTTAACTGCGCCAACCCCCAGGTCACCCTGGACGGCAACGGATCTACCACAGGTCCCAACGTAACCTATGCCTGGACAAATGCTTCGGGCGCCCCGCTGGGCAACATGATCACCCAAATGGTCGCCCAGCCCGGCCCGTACACCTTCATCGTGAGCAATAATGCGGGCGCCGTGACTTGTCGCGACACGGCGCAGATTGTCGTTCCCGGCAATATTACACCACCGGGTGTAGTGGCTACCGGCGGCATCATCGGATGCCTGAGCAGTAATCAGAGCGTGACCCTGCAGGCGGTCTCGGACTCATCAAACCTGAACTACCAATGGGCTGGACCGGGTATTACCCCGGCGAACGACAACCTGCCCAGCCCGGTGGTCAGCGCCCCGGGCATCTATTCCGTGGTGGTGACCAATCCTTTCAACAGTTGTACTTCTACAGATACCGCAGCCGTCGTCGCCGACAATACTCCGCCTACGGCCTTGGCTTTTGGCGACACCATAACCTGTACCGATCCGGTCGTTACAGTTGATGTGCAAACCAACACACCCAATGCCTTGTTCCAATGGAACGGACCCGGCATCCTTCCTGGGCAACAATCTTTTCAAAATCCGCAGGTAAATGCTTCGGGCAACTATGCGGTGACGGTGACCAATCCGGCCAACGGCTGCTCGCGTGCCGACACCACAGCGGTGGACCTGGATACCGCCCTGCCCACGGTTTCTGCCGGAGACGACAAAACCCTCACCTGCGCTGTAACCACTGTTGTGCTGGACGGTACCGGCACGGCCGGCAGCGCGCCGGTTACTTTTTTGTGGGCCGGCCCCGGCATCACCCCTGCCAACCGAAACCAGCCCGGCCCAACGGTCGACCAACCCGGATCGTATACCCTGCAGGTCACGAACAACCTCAATGGATGTACCCAAACCGACAATGTAAACATCGGTCTGGACATCCAGGCGCCCAACGCCATCGCCGGACCGGATCAGACGATTACCTGCGCCGTGACCAGCGTACAATTGAATAGCACCGGCTCGAGTACCGGCGCTGATTTTACGGCCTTGTGGTCGGGTCCAGGGATTACACCCGCCAATGAGACACAATATAATCCCGTTGTGGACCAACCCGGTGCATACGTTCTGGTGATTACCAATACCCTGAACGGTTGTACCACCACAGATGCCGCAACAGTGGATGTCAACGTTGATTTGCCCACAGCCGATGCCGGTCAGGACATGATCCTGACGTGCTCCACCCCCGGGGGTGTTTCGCTCAACGGATCCGGACTGCCCGCCAACATTTCCTACCTGTGGGCCGGCCCGGGTATAGGCGCCAACAACCAAAACGAACAAGTACCGACGGTCACCCAGGCAGGGCTCTACACCCTTCAGGTGACCGACCCAGTAAACGGTTGCAGCAGCACTGACCAGGTAAACGTGCTCCAGGATGCCGATCTGCCGGTGGCCAACGCCGGCGCCGATCAAACCCTGACCTGCGCCATCTCTTCGATCGATATGGACGGCAGCGGCTCCTCCACCGGGCCCGACATTCAGTATCAATGGAGCGGCCCCGGTATCGCCTCGCCAAATGACACACTCCAGAATCCCGCAGGCATCCTGTTGCCCGGGACCTACACCCTGACCGTCACCAATACCACCAACAATTGCTTTAACACCGATGTGGTGGTGGTGGCCATTGACACGGTCGCCCCGGCAGCCGACGCGGGTCCCAACCTGGTCCTCAACTGCTACAATGGTGGCGCCGATACGCTGCGGCCGGACGCATCCGATATTGGACCCGGTTTCAGTATTTTGTGGAGCGGGCCGGCGATCACTCCGGCGACCGAAAACCTTATTGCGCCTGTGGTGGATTTACCCGGCGCCTACACCGTGCTGATAACCAATACCGCGACCCAGTGTACGGCCACTGCTTCCACCATGGTGACCGAAGACCAGACAGCACCTGTGGCCAATGCCGGTCCGGATCAGACCATTGACTGCGTGACTACCGCAACAACCATTGGCGGCAATTCATCCAGCGGACCAGCATTCACCTACTTATGGGTCGGTCCGGACATCGACCCGGCCAGAGAAACGCTTGCCCAGCCGATAGTGCGGGTGGCAGGTGTGTACGAACTGATCGTTACCGATACAACCAACGGCTGCATCGCGCTGGACGAGACAACCGTATTCACCAATGCCGTGTTCCCCGTTACCGACGCCGGAGCCGACGGCATCATTACCTGTGCGGCTCCGGTGTACACGCTCAATGCCTCTGCATCCAGTACCGGCGCGAATTTTCAGATCACATGGCAGGGTCCGGGTATTAACCCGGGCAACATCAACCTGAACTCGGCGCCGGTAGACCAACCGGGAACCTACATTGCCACCGTTCTCGACAACAGCAATTTCTGCGCCACCCGTGACACCGTAGTGGTCGGAATAGATACCCTGGCGCCGGCCGCCAATGCCGGAGCCGATCACATCATCAATTGCAGGGATACGACGGCTACGCTCGACGGCAGCTTGTCCTCCGCCGGTGTAGCATTTACCTATTTATGGACCGGCGCGGGTATTCAGCCGGGCGACGAGGGGCTTCAATCGCCTGTTGTTGTGCTGGGCGGGCAATATAACTTGCTGGTTACAAATACGATAAATGGATGCGCCACCAGTGATCAGGTAGTGGTCACCGTTGACAATCAGTTGCCGACGGCCGATGCCGGACCAGACATCACCCTGACGTGTGCCCAAAACAGTCTGCCCATTGACGGGTCGGGCTCCAGTTCGGGAGCTCCTTTCACTTACCTGTGGGACGGCCCTGGTATCAACAGCAGCAACTTTAACCAGCAGAGCCCTGTAGTGGCCGACTCCGGCGCCTACGTGGTAACGGTGACCAATACGGTCAACCACTGCCTGGCAACCGACGCGGTTTATGTGGCACTGGATGGCGACTTCCCCGTGGCCGATGCCGGGGCCGACCCCACCCTTACGTGCGTGACCGATACCGTGATACTGGACGGCGGACTTTCCGACTCCGGTGCGGGCATCATCTACGCCTGGACGGGGCCGGCGGTCGTTCCCGCTACGGCGGGGAATGCGGTGGCCAACGCTACCCAGCCCGGCCTGTATACCCTGACCGTGAGTAATTTGAACAACGGGTGCACCAAGACCGACTTTGTCAACGTTGGACTAGACGAGTTGACGCCTTTCGCCGACGCCGGTTCTGATCAAACCATCACTTGCACCACCACAAGCGGGGTAACCATCAGCGCTGCCGGGTCAGACAACGGCCCCGGGTTCGGCATTCAATGGTCAGGGCCCGGCATCACGCCGGCAAATGCGTCCACCCTCGACCCGCAGGTGAATATTCCAGGAACCTACACGGTAGCAGTCACCAACCTGACCAACGGCTGCACCAGCACCGACGATGTGGTGGTAACCCTGTCGCAAGACCTGCCGGTAGCCGATGCCGGCCCTGATCAAACGCTGACCTGCGTCACCTTGTCTGTCATCCTGGATGCTGGACAGTCCACCCCTGCCGGCTCCATCGATTTCGCCTGGTCAGGACCCGATATCAACCCCAACAACAGCAACAGCATTTCCCCGGCGGTGACACTACCCGGCGACTATTCCGTCACCGTGACCAATTCCAATACCGGTTGTGCCCGGGTAGACGAGGTGACGGTATTGCTCGACAACGCGGAACCGATGCTTACCCTGGCGGGAGACACGATCGATTGTGGTCAACCCTCGGGCACCATTGCGGTGCTGAGCGACCTGCCCGGAACCGTGTTCCTGTGGTCGGGCCCGGGCATTAATCCCGGCAACGAAACCCTGGCAACCCTTAGTGTAGACCAACCCGGCACCTACGATGTAGTGGCTACGGCGCCAAATGGGTGCATGAGCAATGGAAGCACAGCCGTCAGCCTGGATGAGGACATTCCCGAAGGCGCAGCCGAAGGCACTATCCTGAATTGCAAAAACGACGGTACCGACGTCATCAGCGCCGTGATCAGCACCCCCGGAGCCACCGGCATGTGGCTTGGCCCTGGTGGTTTTCAATCCGACAGCCTGGAAGTGACCGTCACCCAACCCGGAATGTATCAATTTGTGATTACGGCAACAAATGGCTGTTCCAACACCCTCGAGGTGGAGGTTCTGGGTAATTTTGTAGCGCCTGTCGTTTCGGCGTTTGCACCAACCCGGTTGGACTGCAACACAACCTCCATGACGCTCTCCACCGCCGGCACCTCGACAGGTCCCAATTTCAGTTACCAATGGACGACGAGCGACGGAAACATCGTTTCCGGGGCCAATACCACCGCTCCGGTGATCGACCAGATTGGCACGTACACATTTTTAGTGACCAACCTGCTCAACGGTTGCTCCGACAGCGTCAATGTTCTCGTGGAATACGATCCGAATGTGCCCACCGGATTCCTCCTGGATGTGCAAAACATCCTTTGCACCGGAGATGAAAACGGGCATATCATCGTGCTCGGGCTGCAAGGCGGGCAACCGCCCTATTTGTACACGCTGAACGGCGAATCCTCCTCAACAGGTGTTTTCGAAGACCTGGGCAATGGCGATTACATGCTCAGCCTGCTCGACGGAAACGGCTGTACACTGGATACAACGATTAACATTTCCGAACCCGGTCAGTTGGCGCTTGATCTGGGCCCGGATCAGGAAATCCAGCTGGGCGAACCGGTAACCGTCGAAGCCTTGCTGGTGTACACAACGCCGCTCGCGTCCATTCGCTGGGCGCCTGCCGCCCCTTGCACCGATCCGGCGTGCCTGACCTACACCCACCAGCCGTTGGGCTCCTACATCCAGACCCTGACGGTGGTGGACAGCAACGGGTGCACGGTAGCAGACCGAATTACCATCATTGTACGGAAAGATCGACTGGTTTATGTACCCAACGTATTTAATCCTGAGAGCAACGACCCGGACAACAGTGTGTTCCAGATATACGCCGGAACGGGCGTCACCCGAATCCTGAACTGGTACGTATTCGACCGCTGGGGTAGTGTAGTGCACCAGGCCGACAATTTTCTGCCCGGTGACCCGTCGGTTGTCTGGAACGGAAAGGTAAACGGGGAGGACAGCGACAACGATGTGTACGTCTGGTTTGCCGAAATTGAATTCATCGATGGCGAAATCATTCAGTATACCGGAGACGTTACACTGGTACGGCAATAGTTTTTTTTAAAACTTCCTTGTTTTACCATTGTTTTGCACCCTGAATAACGTTTACATTACATGGCATCCACCTCCAACAGCCCATTTCAAATACGGCTGCCCCTTATTTTGGCGGCCGTACTCTCTGTGGGTATGTTTATTGGGCAAAAATTGCCCCGCAACGAGTCGTTCATCCATTACTCACCGGGCAGTCGCAAAGCGCTCAACGCCGCCGGGTCGATGGACGAGGTGTTGCGCTACATCGAATCCAAATACGTCGACACCATAGATACCGACGCGTTGCGAGATGCAGCCATCGAAGAGTTGCTGGCCGGCCTCGACCCCCATTCTGTGTACATCAGTCCGGAGGAACTGAGGGCCGTCCAGGAAGACATGAGCGGCAATTTTGAGGGCATCGGCGTGGAATTCATCGTGCTCGACGATACCATTCAGGTGGTCTCGCCCCTTTCCGGCGGCCCCTCTGAAGCGGCGGGTGTCATGGCCGGCGACAAGATCGTGACCATTAACGATACGACCGTTGCCGGGGTAAAAATGGAAACAGCGCAAATTTACGGCAGACTCCGCGGGCCAAAAGGCACCCAGGTGCGCCTGGGCGTCCGCCGCGGCCGTGAGCCCGCTTTGCGGGAATTTGTGGTCACACGCGACGTAATACCGGTGTACAGCGTTGACGTCGCTTACATGCTCAATGAGCAAACGGGATACATCAAGGTCAATCGCTTCACCGCGCGCACGCATCAGGAGTTCATGGAAGCACTCACCCGGCTGGTGGAACAGGAAAAAATGAAAGACCTGGTGCTCGATCTGCGCGGCAACCCCGGCGGTTATCTGAATGAAGCGACAGACATGCTCAGCCAACTGTTTCCGGAAGGCAAACTGCTCGTTTACACAGAAGGCCGCGCCGAAGATCGTCGCAATTACAAGAGTAACGGGCGCGCCCGCTTCGATATTCGCAACATCGCCGTACTCATCGACGAAGGCTCGGCATCAGCCAGTGAGATCATGGCCGGCGCCATCCAGGATCACGACCGGGGCTGGATCGTCGGCCGCCGCTCCTATGGAAAGGGTTTGGTGCAGGAACAGTACCCGTTGAGCAACGGGGGGGCCTTGCGTCTGACGGTAGCCCGGTATTTCACGCCCAGCGGCCGAAGCATCCAGCGCGCATACACCGGCAGGGAGGAATACGAAAAAGACCCGCAAGAAAGACTAAAAAACGGGGAGTTGTCGGGCAAAACGGCCATTCCGGTCAGCGACAGCACCGCCTATTACACCGGCCAGGGCCGCATTGTGTTCGCGCATGGCGGCATCATGCCCGATGTTTTTGTGCCCATTGACACCTCCTACATGAACGCGTATTACATCAAGGTCCGGCAGCAGCTGCCCCAGTTTGCCGCCAGATGGCTGGAGAATCAGCCCCGTAGCGCGTTTCCGGAACAGTTGAGCACATTCCGACAGAACTGGCAACCGGCCCCGCAAGTCATCGATGAACTGGTCGCCTATGCCGAACAGGAAGGCGCAACACCCGATCCCGCACAACTTGCCGCCTGCCGACGCGAGTTGCAAACACAATTCAAGGCGCGGATCGGTAAATTGCTGTTTCAGAATGACGGCCTGTACAGCGTGCTGAACGACGACGACCCGGCTGTGGAAAAGGCAGTCCGGTTGCTCAGGGACGGGGCGCCGTTGGTGAAACGATAGGTTGTACCGTTTCACCAACGGCCGTCGGGAGCCCTATTTAACCACTACCCTGCCCGACCACAGCAGACCGCCTGCCGCATCGCTTATCTGGAAAAAATACAGGCCCGGCGTAAATCCCGAACAGTTTACCTCAACCGGAAAACGATGTGCCTGTATTTCCCGGACGGTTCGGCCCTGCGCATCCGTAAACCGGAGCGACATCGGGGCGGCAGGTACACTGGCTGCCTCGAAAAAGATACGGTCGGCCGCCGGATTGGGAAAAACCCGGAGGTTTGCCTGCCGGGGCGCCTGGTAGAACACCCCTGTAGTGATGAACCGGGAACCCACCGTATGCCGCGTGGTATTGGTAATCACGGGCGCGTTGAAATCGAAATAGATCGCGCCGGTATTTTCAATAACCGTACCGTCGGGGTTATCGGGCGTTTGCGGCGCCCGAAACTGAACAAAACCCTGTGAACCCGCAAGGTTCACATTGCTGTCGGGCAACAGGATATTCTCGAAGACAAACTTGAGGATACCCCCGTCGAGTACCTCCAACCGGTAATCATGACTGGAGGCGCCGGGGCGGACCTTTCCGGCGTCGAGCGCTCCGGAAAGGGTGTCCAGAATGACCACCCGATAGGCAGTGTCGGTTCCGGTGTTCTGAAACCGGATCATGTAATCAATATTCGTGTTTTTCTCAATGAACTGCTCTGTTCCGTAACCCGCCGGCAGCGCCTGCTTGTCGTTTGGATCGTAGGAGCCGATGTTCTGGCGGCAGTCAATGGCCATAAACGGACTGGCAGGGTTAATGGCGAATTGGGTTACGATTCCGGGCGTAAGCCCCCCGCATCCTTCCACAGCCACCACCGCAGCTCCCGGATACGGGTGCCCAGGCTCCTGCGACGCCTGCAGTACCCAGGTAGAACCATCGGCGGGAATGGGGTCCAGCGCCATGACCTCACCCGGCAGCAACTGGAACTCATTTTCGCCACGCATGAGCACGTCCTCCACCACCACATATTGCAGCGGCGCGGCATTGGGTCCCCATCCTGTATTTTCAATGAAGAAGTAGATGCTGTCGTTTTGGCAAATACCTTCCACGACCACGTCGGCGCCCGACCACAAACCGATGGGACACAGGGTATCCGGAAAGATATGCGCTTCGGAACAATGGGTAGCGCCGAACGGCACATTGCACTTCGTAACGAAGGTGATGGAAAAGCGGCCACTCTGCCCGGGCGCCAGATCGCCCGTAGCAAAACGGTAAACATTATTGCCCAACGCAACCGCCGGGATGGAACTGCTCTGGTACACCAGGCTCGGGTCGAGGGTAACCTCCACGTAGGTGTCCTCGGCCGGGTATGCGCCTCCGTTGGCGTAGGAGACATGGTAAACATCGGTAAAACACCCGCGAATCCGGGCGGTCGCCAGGTCGACAAAGAGCACCGGACAATAGTCGTCCAACACCACCGGAATATCCTGTTCTATCCGCTGGCTGCTGTCCTTATGGACGAAGGCAATGGCATAACTCGTCGGGCATACCCCGCCACCGTAATGGAAGGGGGCGTTGAGTGTAAGGATAACCGAATCCAGTTTTCGGTCGACCGCCAGGGTGTACAGGCCATTTAAGTCGGAAACCGTGGTGTATACGGGTGTCCCGTTGGTTCCGCGCGCTTCCACCGTCCATCCGGCGAGGGGTTGTTCGCCGGCTTCACGGGCACAGTTCAGGCTGCTGTCTATGAAAACCCTGCCTTCGATCAGGTGTGCCGGTTTGTGGTTGACAAACACTTCCACCAGACACACACCATTGTTCCCGGCTTCATCTGTCACCTGCAAACCCACCACATACGTACCGGCCACCGCGAAAGTCATGGTAGGCACAAACGGCCCGTTCGGGTAATTCGCCGTCAGTGCAAACTGCAAATCACCGGCGTTGGTGCAATTGTCAAAACTTCCCTGGTCAACCTGAACGGCAGACAACACGGCAGTGGTTTGCAGAACCGTATCGATCACCAGGCTAATCCCGGCATCGCACACCACCGTTGGCGGAGTCTGGTCGTTGGTACAGTCGCGCACCGTTACATTACCCCAACAAGTATTTCCGTTGGCGGGGTTTACCACCCGGACCACAAACGATTTACCCGCATCCGTCAGGTCAAACTGGGCCGGAATCCAGGGTCCGTTTCCGGTTGGCGGTATTTTGTCGACTTCGATCTTGTAAATATCGATGCAGGGGTAAGGTCCGCCTTCCAGGATATCCTCCGGCGCCATGGTAGCGGTACCATTGGTCAGGTTCACCACCACCTGGTCGTTGCAAACCATGGTGGTGCTATCATTGCTGCATTGCGCTCCGAGCGGTGCGATGCTGCCGAGCAGCCAAAAAGCACAACAGAGGAGGCAGGTGCGGATTATCGGGTACTGGTGTTGTTGAATTCTCATGATCAGAAAGGTTGTTCGTGTGTAGTTTACGGGATGAAAACAGGTATCGGGAAAACGAATGGTCGCGGCCTTTTCCGACGATACAAATGTGGGGAGTAAGCAGCCGTGATAAAAAATCAATTTTAATAGTTTGTAGTATTTAATTTAAAATTATAAAATTCATAAATAATTTAATTATAGTTTTTTAATTTATATTTTTATTTACTTTTGTAGAGTATTTTTTATTTTTACCAAAAAAAAACGCTATGCAGAACAGCAGGCTGATCCGGTTGATTCGCTCCCTGGGAACTGTTGAACGGCGCAACGCCCGGTATTTTTTACAGTCGCCCCTGTTCAACACCCGGAAGGACGTATTGTCGTTGTTTGACTGGTTGTGCCAGAAGGAGTCGCCGGACAAACCGGCAGTGTGGGCAGCCCTGCATCCGGGCCGACCTTTTGACGACACCCACCTGCGGCTGCAAATGAGCTACCTGAACCGTTTGCTGGAAATGTTTCTGCTGGTGCAGGGGGTGAACCTGAAAACACCGGAGGCGCAATTGCGCCTGGCGGGCATTTACCGAAAGCGGGGGTTGAACGGTCATTTTGACCGGACCATCCAGGCATTCGGCAAGTCCATCGAACAGCAACCACTCCGCAACGAACAGTATTACACCCGTTTGCGACACTACCATCTGGAACAGTACGAAAGCGCCGTACGCAAAAACCCGGCGGCATCGGGACCATTAAAGGAATTTGCGCACAGCACTGATGTGTTGTATCTGACCACCCGTTTGCGCATGATCTGTCTTGAAATTTCGCAACACAACGTGTACCCGTCTGGAGAAACAGATCCCCTGCACCGGGATGTTATTGCCCTGGCGGAAAGCCGTGAGTGGTCGGCTTTACCCGCCGTAGCCACCTATCTGTCGGCCATTCGAATGATGCAGGGGTCCGATTTAAATACGGATTACCATGCATTTATGCGCAATGTCACGACAGGGAGCGCCCATTTTTCCCAGGAGGAGATGGGTGAGTTTTTCACTTTTGCGGTCAACCATTGCATTCGCAGGGTCAACGACGGAGACAAAGTGATGGAGCACGAACTATTTGCGCTGTACCAACGGGGTTTGGAAGCCGGCCACCTGTTTGAAAACGACGGCACGTTGTCCCGGTTCACCTACCACAACATTGTTGCCGCCGGTTTGCGGTGCCAGGCGCTGGACTGGGTGGATCAGTTCATTCACCAATACATGCCGTTTTTGGAACGTGCATACCGGGAGGGCGCCCTCAGCTTTAACCTGGCCCGGCTGGAGTACGCCCGCAAACGGTACGATAACGTACAACAGTTGTTGCAAAAGGCAAACTACTACGATCCGCTGCTGCACCTGGCAGCCAAGACCCTGCTCCTGAAAACATACTTCACGCTGGGTGAATTTGACCTCTTGTACGCCCACCTGGATGCCATGCGAAACTACATCCACCGCAAGAAAGTGTTGGGGTACCACCGAAAAAACTACCTGAATATCATTCGGTATACTGAACTTTTGTTGCAAAGCGGGCACGATCGTCGGCTGGAGGCGGCTTTGCGGCTCAAAATCGAGCAAGAACCGGTGTTGACCGAAAAAGAGTGGATGCTGGCGCAGTTGGCGGAGTGAAAGGAGAAAAGGTCACCACGGACGCAGGCCCAAAGCACCCCACATTTTCCAGTACAGTTCTGTATTTTCATAAACCCCGGAGAACAATTCCGACTGCGGGCCAAAGGCGTAAACCGGCACCATGGCGCCGGTGTGCTGGCGGTCCAGGAATCGGGCCTGTAATTCCATGGGCGTATTGCCTTCCAGGAGCGTCAGCGCGCCACATTCGTGGTCACCGGTGACGATAACGAGCGTGTTGCCCTGTGCAGCCGCAAAATCCAGCGCTTTGTGGATGGCCTTGTCGAAATCGGTCAGCTCGTCGCGAAGCCAGGTGTCGTTGTTGGCGTGTAGGGCCCAGTCGATCTGGCTGCCTTCTACCAGCAGAAAAAAACCTTTTGGACTGCGGCGCTGCAGGAAGGGAAGTACAGCCTCCACGGCGCCGGGGAGGTACTCGCGTCCTTCGGTGGCCGCACCTGGCTCGGCGGGCGCGGTGAACAGGAAAAAAGGCGCCGAGCCGTCCATCGGCATTCGGCGAAAAGAGACCCCATTGTCCACGCGGTAACCACGGTTCAAGAGCGTGTCCTTGAGGTGCTGCCACTTGCCCTGTGGCGCAAAAGCCTGGGCGCCGCCGCCGACAAAGCAGTCGAGTTCGGTGCACAAATAATCCTCGGCGATGCCTTCCGTGAAGGCGCGGATCTCCTGGTGGGCGATGAAGGAGGCTGGCGTGGCGTGCGTGGCCGAACAGGTAACCACGATTCCGGTTGCCCATCCGCGGACATCCAGTTCTTCCAGAATACTGGTGCAGGGCAGGTTGTCGGCGCGCACACCAACCGCGCCGTTTTTGGTTTTAATACCACAGGAGAATGCCGTAGCGCCGGCGCCGGAATCGGTGATGATGTCGTCGTGAGAATGTGATTTGTGGAAACCAACCACCGGGAAACGGCGGTAGGCACTGTTTTCCTCCCCGGTGAGGTAAATGGAATAGGACATCTGGGGCAAAGCCAGCCCGTCGCCGATCATCAGAACGATGTTCAGCGGGCGCTCTGCCTGACCCCACAAAAGACAGGGCAGGAGCAGGAGCAGCACGAAGTTTGATTTGGCGGCGATTAGGCTCAAAGAAATAACGCGATCGTAAAAGATCGGCTACAAAAGTACGGCAATTGAATTAATTTTCAAAAAATGTATCCCCAACAAAAAAAACTACCGCAACAGGCCGTCGGCCATAGTCATCCGACGGTCCGACAGCTCGGCCAACTCCTGGTTGTGGGTCACGATCACAAACGTTTGCCCCAGTTCGTCGCACAGCCGGCGGATGAGCCGGTGCAAGTCCCTGGAGGCCTGGCTGTCGAGGTTTCCGGTGGGTTCGTCGGCAAAGATAATGTCGGGGTTGTTGACGAGTGCGCGGGCTACGGCCACGCGTTGTTGTTCGCCCCCGCTAAGCTGTGCCGGTTTGTGTTGATAGCGTTCGGCCAGGCCCAGGAAATCGAGGAGTTCTCTGGCCTGGGCCTGCACCTCGTTGTCGGGGCGGCCGGCAATGTACCCCGGCATGCTCACGTTTTCAAGGGCTGTAAACTCGGGCAGCAGGTGGTGAAACTGGAAAACAAAACCGATGCGGCGGTTGCGAAATTCGGCCAGCGAGCGGTTGTTCAGTTGCAGAACAGCCGTACCGGCAATTTCCAGCGCACCCTGATCGGCGCCGTCAAGGGTGCCCAGGATGTGCAGCAGGGTGCTTTTGCCGGCACCGGATTTGCCGATGATGCTGACGATCTCCCCCTTTTCCACCGTCAGATCCACCCCTTTGAGTATTTCCAGCCGGCCGAAACGCTTGTGAATGTTGGTAGCGCGCAATAACATGGCGCAAAATTAACCCGATTTGGGATAACGGATGGGGCAATCCGGAGAACGTATGCGGCAAAATGTAAACACTTTACCTAAACTTCAACTCTGGTTTGCCGTCTAAAGGCAAAAATCGCCGTATTTTGCGCCCCTACTGAGCGGAGAGGCCAGCACATGAAGATACTACAATTGAGCAAAAAGTTTCCCTATCCGGTAAAGGACGGAGAAAGCCTGGCGATTGCCAACTTATCTAAGGCGTTTGCAGAGCTGGGCTGTTCGGTGAGTCTGCTGGCCATGAACACGCGTAAACACTGGGTGGACACCCAGTCATTGCCGCCGGCACTCGACTATTACAGCCACATCGAAACCGTGATGGTGGACAACCGCATCAAACCCCTGCGGGCTTTCCGGAACCTTTTTTGCAACACCTCCTACCACATTGAGCGGTTCATTGAGCCGCGTTTTTCAGAAACACTTGCCGGCATCCTGCAAAGGGAGCCGTTCGACGTGGTGCAGTTGGAAACCCTGTACCTGGCGCCTTATATTCCGGTGATTCGCCGGCACTCCGACGCGCTGGTCGCCATGCGCGCACACAACGTCGAGCACGAGATATGGGAGCGGGTGGCCGTCAACAGCCCGCTGCTCAAGCGCCGCTACCTGCAGCACATCACCCCAAGGCTGAAAGCCTACGAGACAGCACAGTTGAACCATTACGACCTAATGGTGAGCATTTCGGCCCGCGACCTGGACCACTTTCATGCCATGGGCCTTCAAAAACCGGGCGTTATCGCCCCCATCGGTATCGATTGCCGGGTGTACGAACCCGACCGGAGCAGCTTCACCCGCCCCTTAAGCCTGTCGTTCATCGGCTCGCTCGACTGGATGCCGAATGTTGAAGGACTGCGCTGGTTTCTCGATCAGGTCTGGAAACCACTGCTGTCCCGGCGTTTCCCGGCCCTGGAACTGCACATTGCCGGCCGGAACACCCCTGCCTGGCTCACCAACCTTCGACTCCCCGGCGTGCACGTACACGGAGAGGTACCCTCGGCCCCCGATTTCATCAATCGCCACAGCGTGATGGTGGTTCCCCTGTTGTCGGGGGGCGGCATGCGCGCCAAAGCCCTGGAAGGCATGGCCCTGGGCAAAGTGGTGCTCAGTACCACCCTGGGCATGGAAGGTATCGACGCCGTTGACAAAGAGCACTGCCTGGTGGCCGACACGCCGGAGGCGTTTTCGCAGGCGATAACATGGTGTATACAACAAGGCCCAAGGCTCCAGCCCCTCGGTGAACGGGCGCGCAACTTGTGCGAGCAGCGGTACGACAACATCGCCATTGCCCACGCCCTGGCCGACACCTACCGCCGGCAGCTCAATCGGCAGCACGCGCTCGTTTCCTGAAATGGGCAAAATGTTTGCCATTTACACGACAAACAAGACCTTTGCCGTTTATCAAGGTGCGCCTGCCCATATCGGCGCCTTAACTTTATTCGGCATATTTGTTGTCTGACAACGGAAGTGCCTTTTTGATAATCCAGTTTAAACCACTTGCCTTCGGATGATGACTAAAATGGTATGGACTGCCGCCCTCGGCAGCCTCCTCTTTTGCCACCTTAATGCCCAAACCAAAGATGTTCCCGGCCTGACCTCGCCCCTCAGCGAAACACTGTACTTTGCGGATACGGCCCGCTATTTTGAAAAAACGATGGAAATCGGGCTGATGGGCGGCATTGTCCAGTATTTCGGCGATATGGTGGAAAACAACCAGGTCGACAGTCGCATTTTTCAGCCGGTCGGCGGCCTTTTTATTCGTCGACACCTGGGGCCCATGCTCGCACTACGGGCCAACCTGTTCGGCGGCAAACTAACCGGCGCCGATACCCTGTACGCCCAGCCCCCGTACCGCGCTGAACGCGCCTACCATTTCACCTCAACCTTTGTCGAACTGACGGCACAGGCAGAACTGGACCTGTTCGGGTTCTTTCGCTTCCGACACCGCGACGAGGTGGTATATACCCTCAACCAATATACCCAGAAAGCCGAAGTAAACAAGTTCCGACACGCCCTCTCTCCTTACCTGCTCGGCGGTGGCGGCCTGCTCATGAGCAACGCCAAACCGACGTTCAACCCAGCGTTTGCTGAAAAATACGGCTATCAGGACGCCGTGGCCGAAGACCAGCGCGTCGCAGAAGGCTGGAAGCAACAATGGTGCGTGTTCGCCGGCGGCGGTCTGTCTTTCGACATCGCCTACCGCTGGGTGCTGGGCGCCGAACTCGGACTGCGGTGGCCCCTCGGCGCCTACAACGATTACCTCGACGGCGCCAGCGTTTCGGCCAACCCCGAAAAACCCGACAGCTATCTGACGGGCACCGCTACGCTCAGCTACCGGATCGGCCGCATGGACCGCGACGGCGACGGCGTGCTCGACGAACACGATAAATGCCCCACAGTCCCCGGTCGCGGCCGTTCTGAAGGCTGCCCCGACGCCGACAACGACGAAGTGGCCGACCGCTACGACGAGTGCCCCCACCTTGCCGGACACCTTGCCCTCGGCGGGTGTCCGCTCCGCGACACCGACGAGGACGGCGTGCCCGACATCCGGGATGTCTGTCCGGAAACCCCGGGCCTGGCTTTTTTCGACGGATGCCCTGATTCCGACCACGACGGGGTGGAAGATCGCCTCGACAGCTGCGCTACCGTTTTCGGCGAAGCCTGGTTCGCCGGATGCCCCGATACCGATTGCGACAGCATACCCGACGGCATTGACGCCTGTCCGCGGGACTCCGGGGTCGCCTTCTTGAACGGGTGCCCCGTCCGGGATACGGATATGGACGGGTTCGCCGACCACGAAGACGATTGTCCCGATCGCTTCGGTGAACAGGATTTTAAAGGTTGCCCGGATACCGACTGCGACGGCGTGGAAGACCGACTCGACCTTTGCCCCCTGGTGACTGGCCCCGTGGCAAACAAGGGCTGCCCCGAAATTTCCAAAACAGACCAGAAAAAACTGGCCCTGGCGGTGAAAAATGTTCAGTTCGAAACCGGCAAAGACGCGCTTAAAGCCACCTCGGAGAAAACCATGGCCGAAATGGCAGACGTCATGACCCGAAACGCTGCTTACCACCTCCTGGTGGAAGGCCATACCGATGATGTGGGCGACGACGCTAAAAACCTGGACCTGTCGCGCCGCCGTGCCCTGGCCTGTGTAAAAAACCTGCTCGACAAAGGCATCGCCGAAACGCGTATGCGCGCCGAAGGATTCGGCGAAACCAAACCGGTGGCCGACAACAAAACCGCCGCCGGGCGCGCGAAAAACCGCCGTGTGGAGTTCAAACTGTACCTGCCGGAATCCACCGATGTGTCGGCAAAAGAGAAACCGGAAACGGAAAAGGACGCTGAAACCAAAACGACCGCAGATAAAAGCGACAAGTAGGGCTGCCGGCTATCCATCTTTCTTCACCCCTTTCAACCGCAGCAAACCCATCGCATTGCGCGGCATGTTTTGCACGGCGCGGGAAACGAATTGCGCGGATTCATCGTAAAAGAGAAAAACAACCGGCGCCTCCTCCACCAGAATGGCTTCCATTTGTTGGTACAAGGCCAGGCGCACGGGCTCGTCCGTTTCGGCCAGGGCGCGTTCGTACAGCCGGTCGAATGCCGGATTGGAAAACCCGGTGTAGTTCGGCGGTGCGCCATTTTTGCTGTAAAAGCAGGTGTAATAGCTCTCCGCGTCCGGGTAATCGGCGATCCACGAAGCCCGAAAAAACGGCGCCTGCCCGTTGCGCATGCGCTCGCGCAGCACGGCGGTTTCCTGGAGGGCAATGCGGCACCGAATGCCCAGATCCTCCCATTGGCGGGAGATGAACACGGCCAGGTCGGCGTAGTCGGCGTTGCAGAGCAGCGTCAGTTCGGGCAACCCCTGCCCCCCCGGGTACCCGGCCTCGCGCAACAGTGCGGCGGCCTGCGCCGGATCGAACCGGTACCCGGGGACCGCCGCCGGGTTGTACCCCGGCATGCCCGCGGGCGCAAACCCGGCATCGGCCGGGCGACCCACTCCCCGGCGCAGGGTGCGGAGCATGGCCGCACGGTCGAACCCGAAGTTCAGAGCCTGGCGCACCTTTTTGTTCTGCAGAACAGCCGCGCCGGAAGGCCCCATCCGAATGCCCAGGTATTCGGTGTTCAGGTACGGATTTTTTACCAAATAAATACGGTCTGCCAATTCCGGCTTCAGCGCGCCCTCGGGGGTGAGCAATTCCGAGGTGTACGAAGACTCCAGCCCAAAAAGATAGTCGAGGTTGCCCTTCCGGAATTCCAGGTAAGCCGTTTTGCGATCGCCCATGAAAGCAATGCGCACCGCGTCGAGGTATGGCAGCCGATGGCCGGCGCTGTCGGTTTCGAAATAACGCGGATTTTTCAACAGCACCATGGCATGGCCCTCGGCCCACACCTTGAGCCGGAAAGCACCGGTACCCACCGGATGGCGACGGAAATCGCGGTCGTAATAAGCGAGCGCCTCGTGCGGCACCACAAATGCGTACGGCATACTCAGGATGTAGAGCAAGGGCTGAAAAGGTCGTTGGAGGCGCAGCACAAACGTGGAGTCGTTTTCCACCACAAATGGCCGGAGGGAGTCCACACGGCCTTTGAAAATCCAGCTTCCCGGCTTGGGCCACTGGTCATCGAGCAGCCGCTCGAAGCTGAACAGGACGTCGTGGGCGGTCATGCGGCGCCCCCGGCCGTCCGGGAAACAGGGATCATCGTGAAAAAAAACATCGGTGCGCAAGTGAAACCGGTACACGAGCCCCCCGGAATCAACCACCCAGGACCGCGCCAGGCAGGGCTGCAGCCGCAGGCTGTCGTCGAGTTGCACCAGCCCGTCGAACAGGGCGTCCACGGCCCAGATGTTGTTCTGCGTGCGTGCAAAGGCCGGATCAAGCGACGTGACGGGGTTGTGCTGGTTGTAGCGAAAAACGGTGCGTCCGTCTTCCCGAACCGCCCTGTCGCAGGACCACAGGCACAACAGGAGAAGCAGCATTCGTGGGGTCATAGGGAAAAGAAATGAACCGCACACGCTGACGGGTGGACCGGCGGACCGGGGAATTGCAGGAATAATGCCATTATCAACATCTTTTTGTTAGCTCCCTGTGGAATACGGGGGAAAACTTAATCGGCCGCCGGCTTCACCAAAACGGGCAGAGGAGCCTATCTTTGTCCGCTGCAAACCATCCTGAGGCCAAAAACCCTGACCATGCGCTTAACCTATTTCGGTCATGCCTGCTTTCTGGTGGAAGCCGGCGGCAAAAATATCCTTTTCGATCCGTTCATCCGCCACAATCCGCTGGCGAAAGGCATTGACGTGCAGAACATCCGGTGCGATTACATCCTCCTTTCGCACGCGCATGGCGACCATACGGGCGACGTAGAAACCGTAGCGGCACACAACCCGGGCGTCATCATCGTGGGCATCGCCGAAATTGCGGGATATTACAGCCAGAAAGGGCTGAAAACGCACCCGATGAACAAGGGGGGCTGGTGGACCTTCGATTTCGGCCGCGTCAAAATGGTGCAGGCGGTGCACAGCAGCAGCTTTCCCGACGGCACGTACGGAGGCGAAGCCGCAGGATTTGTGCTGGATACGGCCGACGGCGTGCTCTACTTCGCCGGCGACACGGCGCTGACCATGGACATGCAGCTCATCCCCATGACCAGCCCGCCCCTGTCCGCCGCCATCCTGCCCATCGGATCAAACTTCACCATGGACTACCACGACGCCTGCATCGCCGCCGACTACCTGCACTGCAAACGCGTGGTGGGTTGCCATTACGACACCTTCGGATACATCAAAATCGATCACCAGGCCGCCAAAGACCAGTTCGCCCAACACAACCGAACGCTCATCCTGCCGACGATAGGCGAAACATTCACCCTGGAATAATAAACCCGCACACCATTCAAACATGAAGAATATCAGCAATATGGGCAAAGTTATTGCCATCGCAAACCAAAAAGGCGGCGTCGGTAAAACCACGACCGCCATCAACCTGGCCGCATCCCTGGCCATTCTGGAAAAAAAGGTGCTGCTCATCGACTCCGATCCGCAGGCCAACGCCTCCTCCGGCGTAGGGGTGGTCACCGACGAAAACACCAAAGGGCTGTACGATTGCCTGGTGAATAACATGCCGCTGACGGAGGCCATCGTGGAAACCGAAACACCCAACCTATACCTGCTGCCGTCGAACATCAACCTCGTCGGGGCAGAGCTGGAGTTGGTGAACCGCAGCAAGCGGGAGTACGTGTTGCGCGACATGATCGGCGAATTAAAAAACGAGTACGACTTTATTTTTATCGACTGCCTGCCCTCGCTGGGCCTGATCACCGTGAACGCCCTGGTGGCGGCCGACACCGTGCTCATCCCGGTGCAATGCGAAATGTTCTCGTTTGAAGGGCTGTCGAAGCTCAAAAACACCATCGCGCTGGTCAAACAAGGGTACAACCCGGCCCTGCAGGTAGAGGGACTGGTGATCTCCATGTACGACAGCCGCCTCCGCCTGGCCAACGCCATCGTGGAAGAGGTGCGCAACAGCAGCAACGACTACGTGTACGAAACCATCATCCACCGCAACAGCCGCGTGGCCGAAGCGCCCATGCAGCATGTACCGGTGGCCATGTACGACGTGAGCAGCAAAGGAGCAACCAACTTTTTTAACCTGGCCGAGGAATTTCTGCGCCGGAACTAGTCGTATGGATATGTCAAAAAAGGTCGCCAACAAGCCGGACTTCGGCAAGGGCATACGCGCCCTGCTCGCCAATCCGGCCGAGCTGGAGCAAGCCGTCAAGGAAAATCCGCAGGAGGTCGTACGCGAGTTCACGGAGAACATCGCCATGCTGCCCCTCGATCAGATAGAGACCAACCCTTTCCAGCCCCGTACCGAGTTCGACCAGGCCGCGCTCGACGAGCTGGCGGCCAGCATCGGCGTGCACGGGCTCATCCAGCCCGTCACCGTACGCCGCCTGCACGACCGCGCCTACCAGCTCATTTCCGGCGAGCGCCGCTTCCGCGCCAGCCAGATGGCCGGCCTAACCGAAATACCGGCGTACATCCGCCTGGCCGACGACCAGCAGATGCTCGAGATGGCCCTCATCGAGAACATCCAGCGCGAAGACCTGAACGCAGTGGAGATCGCCATTTCCTACCAGCGACTGATCGACGAGTGCAGCCTCACCCACGAGAGCCTGTCGGAACGCGTGGGCAAACAGCGCAGCACCATCACCAACTACCTGCGCCTGCTCAAGCTGCCTCCGGAGATCCAGCGCGCCGTCAAAGACCGCAAGCTCACCATGGGCCACGCCCGTGCCCTGGCCGGCGTGGACAACATCGCCCTCCAGTTGTCGCTCTTCCGCCATATCGTGGAGCAGGATTTGTCCGTGCGTGCCGTCGAAGACCTCATCAGTCGCTATCAGGGCAATGGCCGCAGCGACAAAAAGCCGGCGCCCGAACGCCTGCCGGACAACCTGCGCCACATCCAGGACCAGTTCAGCGCGTTTTTTGGCGCCAAAGTGCAACTCAAACGCAACCCCAAGGGGAAAGGACAGATCGTGGTAAACTTTGAGAATGATGCGGAGTTGAACCGGTTGATTGAGATTATGGAGGAGAAGTGAGCGGAATGCGGAAGAAATGGGCACCTGGCTTTGCGATGGCGCCTAATTTGCCCCAGGGATAGGCGCTGTTTTTTATACACAAGTTCATTGAAGTGGTAGCGATGCCGGGGGCTGACAGTCACCCCGACACTTACACTCGGCTTTCCGTAATAAAAAAACTTGCGGCCATTAAAAAGCACAACATACGCACCCGCCTGTATAACAGCAGTGCTACCATGTGGCCCCAGCTGGGGTCGAACCAGCAACCGTCTGCTTAGAAGGCAGATGCTCTATCCATTAAGCTATGGGACCCTTTTTTTTCCGCGGACAAAATTATGGTTTTTTCTGCACGCGTGCAAATGCCCGTCCCAGTCCTTTGGGCAAATCGCCGGCAACCAATGCCTCCATGCCCAGGTGTTCCACGGCCAGATCGCCCGCCAGCCCGTGCAGGTAAACGCCCATCCTGGCGGCATCTTCCGGCGGGTACCCTTGTGCCAGCAGGGCCGTCAGCACACCCGTGAGCACGTCCCCGCTGCCGCCGGTGGCCATGCCCGGGTTGCCGGTGGTGTTGAACCATACCTGTCCGTTGGGCAGCCCAACCGCCGTACAGGCGCCCTTGAGCACGATGATCACCCGGTGGGTCTGCGCTTTTTCCAGCAGGGTGCGTATGCGTGCCGGACTGTCGGAGCAGGCGCCGAACAACCGTTCAAATTCCTTGGGATGCGGCGTCAGGATGCTGCCCGCCGGTATCTGCGCCCACCAGTCGGGGTGCTGAGACAGCAAATTGAGCGCGTCGGCGTCAATCACCACCGGTTTTGCTGTTTTTTCCAGAAGTGCAGCGAGTGCTGCTGCCGTTTCCGGCGACTGGCCAATGCCGGGACCGATCCCCACGGCATCGAATGCCCCGGGGTCCGGCACGCTCGTCAAGCAGCGCGCACGCTCGTCGGCGCTGTACATGGCTTCGGGCACCGCCGTTTGCAGCACCAGGTACCCGCATCGCGGGGCATGCACTGTGAGCAAACCGGCGCCGGCACGCAATGCACCCCGCGCAGCCAAAACGGCGGCGCCCATTTTGCCGTAGGCGCCTGCCACGAGCAGCGCGTGCCCAAAATCGCCCTTGTGGGCAAAACGCCTGCGCGGACGGTACAGACCCTGGATATCTTCAGCGACAGTCAGGTGGTAGGGCGTCGGGGTTTCCTGTTCAAAATCCGGCAACAGCCCAATGGGAACAACAGACCAGTCGCCCACAAACGACTCATTTTCCGCAAAGAAAAAGGCCGGTTTGGGGCGTTCGAACGTGATGGTAAACGCCGCCCGGATACAGGGGCCGGAAACCACCCCGTCGGCAGACAGTCCGGATGGCAGGTCGATCGAAACGATCGTATTGGCAAGGCCATTTAGTCTTTCCACCAGGTCTGCCCAAAAATCATCCAGCGGCCTGCTCAACCCTGTGCCGAACAGGGCATCAATGACCACTGCGGCCCGGGGCACTTCCAGAACAGATGTTTCCGGCGTCGCAGGGTATTCAAAACACGACACACCGCCGTGTTTGGGCAAGGCCTTATATTGCGCCTCAAAGTCGGAAGACCGGCGGAGGCCGGCGGGCGGCAGCCAGACCGTCACCTCGTAAGCCGCCTGGTGCAAAAAACGCGCCACAGCCAACCCGTCACCTCCGTTGTTTCCGCTGCCGCAAATGACCAGTATCGGCTGGGTGGTGTCCGGAAACAACTCCCGAAACCGGCCGGTAAACGCCAGCGCCGCCCGGTTCATGAGTGCAACGGAGGTCACCGGCTCAGCGGCGATGGTGGCAGCATCCCAGGCCCGCATCAACTGTGTGTCGAAAATTTTCATAGTCTGAAATCCGACCTCTTCATTCGTCAGAACGACAGCAATCCGAGTTCGCAAATGTCCATCAAAGTTATAGAATTTGCCAGTGTTTTAGCCGGCCCCGCCGTCGGGATGTTTTTTTCCGAATTGGGCGCAGCGGTGATTAAAATCGAAAATCGGCGCACCGGCGGGGACGTCACCCGGGCCTGGAAGCTGCCGTCCGAGAATCCTAACGCCAACATTTCTGCCTATTGGGCCTCGGTCAATTACCGGAAGCAATACCTGATGCTCGATCTGGAGAACCTGGAAGACCGCGCACAGGCGCAAGCGTTGGTCCGGGATGCCGACGTGGTCATCAGCAATTTCCGTCCGGAGGCTGCGCGGCGTTTCGGTCTCGATCCGGAAACGCTGCGCAAGCGGCATCCCGGGCTGATTTACGCCCAGCTGGACGCCTACCCCGATCCCGACGATCCCCGGCCGGCGTTCGACGTCGTGTTGCAGGCCGACACCGGGTTTATGTCCATGACCGGCGAAGCGGGTCGTCCGTGCGTCAAAATGCCGGTTGCCCTGATTGATCTGTTGGCCGCGCACCAGCTCAAAGAAGGCATCTTGTGGGCTTTGTGGCAGCGGGAGCGTACCGGCGAAGGTGCACTGGTGCGCACCTCTCTTTTCGAAAGCGCGGTCGCTTCCCTGGCCAACCAGGCCACCAACTGGCTGATGGCAGGGCACTTGCCGACCCCAATGGGTTCACAGCACCCCAACATTGCCCCTTATGGCGATCAGGTGACCTGCGCCGGTGGGCCGGTGCTGGTGCTCGCCGTCGGCACCCAAAGACACTTCGAACGGCTGTGCGCGGTGGTGGGTGAACCCGAAAAAGCCTTTGACCCGCAGTTTGCAACCAACCGGGACAGGGTGCTGCACCGCGCTGCACTTGTGACATGGTTGCAGGAAAAATTTGGTCGCCGGCCCATCGAACATTGGCTTGACCAATTGCAGGCAGCAGGTGTACCCGCTGCCCCGGTGCGCAACCTTCAGTCCCTTTTTTCCACGCCCGAGGCCCGCAGCATGGTGCTGCACAGCGAGGAAGAAGGCATACCCACCCAACGGGTCAAAACCGTGGCCTTCCATTTGACCTCCGGACACGGGTAACGTTCCGACCACCAACGACCTACCAACCGCGTACCCATACGATGGCTTGAAGCCATCGTATGGGTTATCCCTCGCCGACTACCGATAGCCGACTACCGATAGCCGACTACCGATAGCCAACTACCGCCTCCACAAACGCCCGCACCCCATCCAACGGCGTATCCGGGTACACCCCGTGGCCCAGGTTTGCGATGTGGTGCGGCCCGAAAGCGGCCAGCATTTCGCGGGTTTTTTCGCCGACAGTATCCGGGTGGGCATACAGCACGCAAGGATCGAGGTTGCCCTGCAACACCCGTTGTGGCCCCACCAGCCGACGCGCCCAGGCAGGGTCCATGTTCCAGTCCAGTCCCACCACGTCGTATGGCAATGCCGACAAATCTTCCATGGCGAACCAGGCCCCTTTGGCAAAAATCGTCCGCGGCGTACCCGTTAGGGCCTCGCCTATTTGCCGGAGGTATGGCAAAGCAAATACGCGGTATTGCTCAGGCGTAAGCTCGCCGGCCCAGGAATCGAAAATCTGGATGAGGTCGGCGCCGGCAGCCACCTGTTGCCGGGTGTAGGCGATGGTGGCGTCGGTCAGGCGCTGCAGCAGGTCATGTGCCAGACGGGGCTCCTGGTACAGGAAGCGGCGCGCAAGGGAAAAGGTCTTGCTGCCTCCGCCCTCCACCATATAGGCCAGCAGGGTCCATGGCGCGCCGGCGAAGCCGATGAGCGGCACCCGCCCCTGCAGCGCCTGCTTGCACTTCCGGATGGCTTCGTACACATATTCAAGTCTTTCGGCGGCCGCTTCCGCGCCGGCGAGCGCTTCGATATCCGACCGGCTGCCGATGGTTCTCGGGAAACGGGGGCCTTTTGCCTCCACCATCTCGTAGTCCAATCCCATGGCTTCGGGCACCACCAGGATGTCCGAAAAAACGATGGCAGCATCTACCCCAAGCAACTGCACGGGCTGCAAGGTTGCCTCAGCCGCCGCTTCGGGCGTTTTGACAAACGCCTTAAAATCGGGGAAACGGCTGCGCAAGGCCCGGTATTCGGGCAGAATGCGGCCGGCCTGGCGCATCAGCCAGACGGGTGGGCGTTCGGTGTGTTCTCCGCGGGCTGCGCGCAAAAAAAGATCGTTCATGGCGTGACGGTGGAATTAAGCGGCGAAATTAACCCCGGCAGGTTCATTTTAACCGAATGGCGGAAATACCTGACGAAAACGTGATAAATACGTTACTTTTGTAACCAAAAAAGACATGAAGACCAGAACCCTGTTGCTTGCTTTATTTGCCCTGCCCCTCCTGACGTTCGCACAAACGGAAAAGAAGGGATTAACCACCCTGGATCAACCCGGGTACTCCATTCAGTACCCGGCCGAGTGGCAGGTGGATCAGTCGGGTATGATGGGCACCAAATTTATCCTGGTGATGCCGTCCGAAAATCCTGAATTCAGCCCGAACATCAACCTGGTGCAACAGGAGTTGCCGACGGACGACGTACAGATGGACGCCACGCTGGAAGCCACCCTCGAGCAGCTCGAGAATATGCTCGGCGAGTTCAAACTGATCTCCCAAAAAAAGTTTGCCACCCCTTCGGGCCCCTGCACCGAACTGGAATATACCGGCACGTTCGGCGCGAATGTCATGCACTGGAAACAACGGTACTGGCTGCGGAACAAAATGGTGCATGTGCTGACTTTCACGGCGTTGAAGGATGATTTTGCGCGGGTGGTCGACTCCGGAAAAACCGCCATGGATTCATTTTGGATCAAATAAACACCCTTACCGGGCAACGCACCCAATGCATTTTTCCGAATACCGCATCACACCGCAAATCAAGCAGAACCTGGAAATCATGGGCTTCAAACGCCCCACCGACATCCAGTACAAATGCATTCCCACCATCCTGAAAGGTGAAGACCTGCTGGCCATTGCCCAGACCGGAACGGGAAAAACCGCCGCATTTGCCATTCCGGTGGCCCACCGACTGCTCGACCGAAAAAGAGCCATGCGGTACACCGGGATTCGATGTGTGGTGATGGTGCCTACCCGGGAACTGGCGCTGCAAATCACCGAGGTGTTCGACAAGATCGGCCAAAACACCCGGCTCAAAACCCTGTGCCTGTTTGGCGGGGTCGACCAGGATCCCCAAATTGCCCGCCTGGACGGGGGCGTTGACATCCTGGTCACCACCCCCGGACGCATGTTTGACCTCCATCACCAGGGGCACATCAACCTGAGCAAAGCGGAATTTCTGATCCTCGACGAGGCCGACCGCATGCTGGATATGGGCTTCCTGAAAGACATCCAGGATGCCGTGTCCTTGTTGCCCAACAACCGGCAAACACTCTTTTTCTCCGCCACCATAAACGACCGCATCAAAAAACTGGCCTACTCGCTGGTTTCGCGCAATGCCGTGCGCATCCAGATTTCACCCAAAGATCCGGTGTCTAAAAATGTACGACACAGCGTGGCCTTTATCGCCATGGACGACAAGCGATTTTTCCTCGAGCGGCTCGTCAAAGAGAATCCCGAAGCCAAAATGCTCGTGTTCGTCCGCACCAAAGTGCGCGCCGAAAGGGTGCACGCCGCCCTCGGCCGCGTGGGCATCGACGCCGAAACCATACACGGCGACAAGGAGCAACACGCGCGCATGGAAACCCTCGCCCGCTTTCGGACGGGCGAAATAAAGCTGCTCATCGCCACCGATGTGAGCGCCCGTGGCATCGATGTGCCCGACGTCGAGTTTGTCGTCAATTACGACCTGCCCGATGTAGCCGAAAACTACGTGCACCGCGTGGGCCGTACCGGACGCGGCGAACGCATGGGCGACGCCATCTCGTTCTGCAGCATCGAAGAAAAACCCCTGCTCGAAGCCATAGAAGCGTTTATCGGAAAACCAATTACCCAAACCAACATCGATAAGGGCGAATACCAGTACACCCTGCGCATGACCGAAGACGTGGGCGACAAGTGGCGCGACGTCATGCGCGAAGTGGAAGAAGCCGAAAAATATTTTTCCAAGAAAAAGAAAAAAGGATGACCGGGAATTTGCAATCAAAAACTTTTTGTTTTACATTTGCAAAGTAAAAAAATTGCTTCATGGATATACTGGCACAACTGATGGACGCGCCCAACGCCGCCCTGATCATCGACGAAGTTCAGCACCGGCTGGACGACGAGCGCGAAAAACGCATGCGTTTTTACAACGACATTGATGAATCGGTGAAAGCCGAGTTCATCAATGGCGAAATTATCCTGCACTCCCCGGTGACCCGGGCACACGCACTGGCGGTAATCGAAATCGGGGCAGCATTGCATGGCTACGTCAAAGACAACCGTTTGGGAGAGGTCCACGTTGAAAAATCCATGATCCGGCTCACCCGCAACGACTACGAGCCCGATATCTGTTTTTTCAGCACCGAGAAGGCGAGGGAATTCACCCCCGACCAGAAGCTATTCCCTGCGCCCGATCTGGTGGTGGAAGTGGTGTCCAAATCCACCGAAAAGGTTGACCGGGGCATTAAATTTCAGGATTATGCCGCCCACGGCGTGGGCGAATACTGGATTGTGGATACCGTGGAAAAAGCCGTAGAGCAATATGTATTGCGGGAAGGCGTGTTCGAACTGGTGCTGCGCTCCCACGGTACCGACATCCACGCGGATCAGGTGACTGGCTTCGTTTTGCAGGTGAAAACGCTGTTTAACGATTAGCGATGCCTGCCCCCGTCCTGCTCCAGTATTTTCACTGGTACACACCTGCCGACGGCCGGCACTGGCATCGTCTGGCTGCCAACGCTGCTAAACTGAAAAAACTGGGTATAGACGCCCTGTGGATTCCGCCCTGTTATAAAGCCATGGGTGGTGCAAACAGTGTGGGTTACGATGCTTACGACCTGTTCGACCTCGGCGAATTTGACCAGAAGGGCAGTCTGCCCACCAAATACGGCACCCGGGGCGAGCTGCTGACCGCCATCCGGGTAGCCCATAAGCACGGCCTTGACATCCTGGCTGACGTGGTGCTCAACCACAAGGCCGGCGCCGACGAGCGGGAAAAGTTCTGGGTGCGCAAGGTCAACCCCGAAAACCGGCACGAATATCTCTCCGGATCCATGGAAATTGAAGGCTGGACCAAATTCACCTTCCCCGGCCGACAGGGCAAGTACTCCACCTTCGTTTGGCATTGGTGGTGCTTCAACGGGGTCGACCATGCGCACGACCACCCGGACCAGGGCCTCTTCGCCATTCAGGAAAATTACGGCTCCGAATGGGCGGAACTGGCAGACAACGAAAAAGGGAACTACGACTACCTCATGTTTGCCGATCTCGAAATGCGCAACCCCGCCGTACGCGAAGAACTGAAATACTGGGGCCGCTGGTTCCTGGAAACCACCCGGGTCGACGGTTTCAGGCTCGATGCCATCAAACACATTCCTCCGGCTTTTTACACCGAATGGCTGGACCACGTCCGCAACTTCGCCCGTAAAAGTTTATTTGCTGTCGGCGAGTACTGGAACAACGATGTAGACGTGTTGCTGCGCTATCTGGACGCCACCGGGCATCGGATGTCGCTGTTCGATGTGCCATTGCACTACCGTTTTCAACAGGCCTCGCTGAGCGGAAACCGATTCGACATGCGCACCATCTTCCACCAGACCCTGGTGGAATCTGCTCCCAAAAATGCGGTTACGTTTGTAGACAACCACGACTCGCAACCCCTGCAGGCGTTGGAGTCCTATGTGCAGGACTGGTTCCGGACCCACGCCTACGCGCTGATCCTGCTCAGAAGAGCGGGCGCACCCTGCGTCTTTCTCCCCGATCTGGAGGGCGCGGCCTATGATGACAAAGGTAAAAGCGTAACGCTCAGACCGGTAAAATCGCTACCGACCTTGCTGCGGATTCGAAAACAATACGCCCTGGGCGTGCAAACGGATTACTTCGATCATCCCAATACCATCGGCTGGGTACGCAATGGATCCTACTGGCGCCCCGGAAGCGGGTGCGCCGTGGTGCTTACCAACGGCGACGCCGGGCACAAAACCATGACACTGGGCAAACGCTTTGCCCACAATGTGTTTGTTGACGCACTGGGGAACCACCCCGCTGAGATTAAACTGGATTCCAAGGGCGCTGCGTCCTTTCCGGTACACCCCGGCTCTGTGTCCGTATGGGTCAAAAAGGGTCGGGCCATCCCGTTGCTGAGCGCAGACTGGTGGCGCAGCGTTTCCCGATAGTATCCGCAAAACAAAACACCTGGGAACATATTCCACCGAATTCAGCGTTTAAACGACGCCCAGTTCCTTGCCTACTTTAGTGAAAGCCTCAACCGCTTTTTCCAGGTGTTCCGGTTCATGGGCAGCTGACAGTTGCACGCGGATGCGGGCTTTGCCCTGCGGCACCACCGGGTAGAAAAATCCAATCACGTACACCCCTTCGTCCAGAAGCCTGCGCGCAAATTCCTGGCTCAGCTTGGCATCGTACAGCATGATCGGTACAATGGGGTGCTCGCCCGGCAGCATATCGAATCCGGCTGCCGTCATGCGCTCGCGGAACCAGCGGGTATTGCGCTCCAGTTTGTCGCGCAGTTCCGTGCTTTTGTTCAGCAGGTCGATCACGGCAATGGACGCCCCCACAATGGTGGGCGCCACGGTATTGGAGAACAGGTAAGGACGTGAGCGCTGGCGAAGGATTTCAACGATTTCCTTTTTGGCCGACGTAAAGCCGCCGGAAGCACCACCCAGCGCTTTGCCCAGGGTACCGGTGATGATGTCCACGCGGTTCATCACATCCCGGTGCTCGTGCGTGCCGCGGCCGTTTTTGCCCAGAAAACCGGTGGAATGGCAGTCGTCTACGCCCACCATGGCGCCGTATTTTTCCGCCAGGTCGCAAATTTTATCGAGCTGAGCGATGGTTCCGTCCATCGAGAAGGCGCCGTCGGTAAACACCAGCTTGCGGCGCGCACCCTGGGCTTCCTTCAGCGCATCTTCCAGCGCGTTCATGTCATTGTGCTTGTACCGAAAGCGTTTGGCTTTACACAGGCGGATGCCGTCAATGATGGAGGCATGGTTGAGTTCATCGCTGATTACGGCATCCTCCTCGCCGAGCAGCGGCTCAAAGAGCCCGCCATTGGCGTCGAATGCGGCAGCATACAGGATGGTATCTTCCATACCCAGGAAGTCCGCGATTTTGCGCTCCAGTTCCTTGTGGATGTCCTGTGTGCCGCAAATAAAGCGCACCGAGGACAATCCGAAGCCGTGGGTGCGAATGGCCTCAATGGCCGCTTCGATGACTGCCGGATGGCTGGACAGGCCGAGGTAGTTGTTTGCACAGAAGTTCAGAACGTGTTTCTGCTGTGTGGTATCAATTTCGGGTCCCTGCGGGGTGGTGATGATGCGTTCCTCCTTGTACAACCCGGCGTTTCGGATACCCTCGATCTCGTGCTGCAAAGTGGTTTCTACGTTTTGAAACATACGAAAATGGGTTTATTTGACAGTCATCTCGATTATTTTTCCATCACCCGCACGGCGATCCGGCGATTCTGTGCCCTGCCTTCTTCCGTGTCGTTGGAAGCCTCCGCATGTTGGGAACCATACCCTTCGGCCACCAGTCGGCCGGCGTCGGCGCCCAGGGTCACCAGTGCCGCTTTGGTGGCTTCGGCACGTGCCTGCGACAGCTTCATGTTGTTCTCTTCGCTGCCGGTATTATCGGTGTAACCACCGATTTTCAATTTTACTTTGGGGAAGGCCTTCAGAATCTCCACCAGGTTGGTCAGCTGGTCTTTGGATCTTTCCATGTTCAGTTGCGCGCTTCCTGTTTCGAAAAGCAGCCGGTCAAAATTGAACCAGGTCGTTTTGTCGACCACTTTATCGCTTTCGATGAACTCGATCAGTTTGCGTTCGATGCCGTTCTCGGCGCCTTTGAGTTCGAAACCGGTTGTCAGTTTTTTGCCATAGTTGAGCACGTCGGCGACCATGGTGTCGACATCCGAGAGCGTCAGGGCCGCAGTATCCACGATTTCTGTCATACCCGCCACTTCTTCCACCGGGTTGGATACACATTTGCGCGACAGCAGGATGATGGCGGCACCCAGGCCCAACAACAACAACAGCGGCCACAGCCAGGACGTGCCGTTGGATTGGGCGTCGGAGATGACGTCGTTTTCCCGGATGGCCGGGTTCTTCAGTCCTAAAATGGCATCCATTCCGCTGGGCAGCAGGGAAACAATGTTGTTGTGCTCACTGCGCAGCAGGTTGGTAAAGCCGGAGAGGTTCAGTCCGTCTGTTTTGATGCGGGAATGCAACAGGTTCATGACCATGGGCGCTGCCAGGCCCAGGAGGGCAGACGTGGTGTTGCTGCGGGTGCCTGCAAAAGCAGAAATGGCATTGAGAATGGAGCCTGTTTTGGCGCCAAAAACACCGGAAATCCAGTGGCCGGCGGCGTCTTTAGGGTCGTCTTTTGCCAGGTTGCCGGCGGCGACGAGGTCCACCACCTGATCGATGGTGCCGGGGGTAAAATTAACCAGCGTGTCAAACTGGTGCTGCATGAAGCTGTTATCATCCGCTTTGGAAGCGACCCCGGCCAGAATGGTTGGCGCCAGCGCCGTAACGGCTTTGGTGATGTTGCCTTCTCCTTCCCCCAGTACTTCAGCCAGTTTGGCGATCATAGGGGGGGTGAGCATTGATTTAAAAGAGCCGAGTAAGTTTGCCATGTATTCGGTGTTTTTATGGTTTTTTTTGTCCAAAGGTAAAGACGCCGGTTAAAAACCTGCATTATATTTTGGTGAAGTTCTTTTCGATCAGAAAGGATAACCAACCGAAACGTTGAGCGTGAAGTCGTTAAAGGTCAATTTCTCGTCGGTGAAATAGGGTATCCAATAGCCGCCGTTTTCCCTGGGTTTTCGCAACGGCAATCCGAAATCGAACCGAAGCACAAAATACTCCACGTCAACCCGGGCGCCAAACCCGGTACCAAGCGCAATTTGCCGGTATGAATCCCATTCCAGGTAGCTGAACGGGCGGGGGTCGTCCCGGCTAATCGACCAGACATTGCCGCCATCGAGGAAAACAGCGCCTTTGAGCGCCAGGAACAACGGGAATCGCAGTTCAGCGTTGAACTCGAAACGGAAGTCGGCCGACTGGTAAAACGGTGGGTCGCTCGGCGCCAATGGGTCCAGATAACCGCCAGGGCCAATCTCCCGAAGGCGGAAAGCGCGGATACTGGAAGGACCTCCGACAAAAAACTGTTTAACATAGGGCGTCACCGGTGTCCCGCCATAGGGACGTACGATGCCTGCGCCCAAACGGGTGGCCAGCGTGATGCCGTTGTGATACTCCCGAATGTACCCGCCGTCCAGATTCAGGCGAAAAAAATTGGCGAATTCCAGCGGGCCGATCGCCCACTCCTCGTGCTGAAAGGCCAGCCCCCACAGTTCGTTGGCAATTTCCACTTCCAGACCAGACAATTCAGCGCTGAATCGAAAAAAATTGTGTTCACCAAACTTATTGGGATTGGTGTAAATGTTCATGTTGAAATCGCGGAAAAAAATTCCGGTAAACAGTTGCTCCTGAAAGCTGAGTTCGTAAAAGTCATTGTCGCCATACAAGCTGTCGAACCGGGGTTCCAGCGTAGGCTGAAGCACATCCAGCCCGGCGATGTCTATGGACACCTGTTTTCCCGGGGAGGTGCTCAGGTTGTAGCCAAATGTAGCGTTGATCAGATTGTAATTGTAAAAATCAATCAGTTCCAGGTAGCTGTAGTTCAGGTTCAGCCGGGTGGTCGCCTCATTTTTTAGCCGTTGGTATTTTTTGTCGCTATACGGTCTCCACGAACCAATGTGAAAGGCATGCAGGTTTTTCCACCAACCCAGGTAGTCGAAAAAGCGTGGAAAGGACAGTTGGTTGTTGAAACTAATCTCCTGCGAAAAGATAAACTGCTCGGGGTTGGCCAGGTCGAACTCCAAACCGTAGCTCAGGTCGCTGGTCCAGCTTTCTGCTCCCCCAAAAACGTTGCTGTTTCTGAAATTCAGCCCTCCGGAGAACCCAAGGAGTTGGGAACTTGCCGATGAATAGGAGGTGTTCAACTCCAGGTTCCAGCCCAGGCTCAGGCGCTTGTTGGGGGTCAACGAGACGACGACATTTTGTTGGTTTTCATTTACCGAGTCTTGGTAAGGGCGAACCGAAACAAACCGGTACGTTCCAAGCGCATTGAGGTTCCGCGCGGTACGGTCTATATCCGCCTGGCAAAAGGTGGTGCCTGGCTTGATGGTGATTTCCCGGTACAGTTTATCGGGTCGGATGCGGAATTTCTTGTCGGCGTAAGCGAAATAAACACCTTCAATCGCTGTATCGCGTTGAATGGCAAAAACGTCGGGGACAAGGCTCGTGTACACCTGAATGGAACCGAAAGTGTAGTTGTCATGAACCGTTGAATCGGTGGGCGTAAGGAGATCAATCGTTACTTTGGTCCGCGAACCGACGGTATCTCCCAAAAACTCAATGAAATTGGGCGCGAAGTAGGCATAGCCGGCATTTTTGAGCGTTTCCGTGATCCGTATTTTTTCCCGTTCGAACAGTTGACCATCCAGGGGGGAGCCGGGTTTTAGCAAGGATGCACTTTTCCTGTCGGTCAGCAGATCCAACGCGGCACTGTCCCTGCTGATCCAGGATACCGAGTCGATCACATAGCGTTCTCCGGTATACAATCGATATGTAGTCGCAACTTTATGGTGCTCCAGGGTGTCGTTCTCGTAGGTACAAGTAGCGTCGAAATAACCCCTGTTGTGCATGTAATTCACAAAATTGGACACTGTTTTTTCCGTCAGCGCCTGATTGTACAGCGCCGGCGGCTCCGCGAACTTTTTTATGATCCACCGGGAAAATCTTTTATCCTTATCCTTGTGTTTATAATACAAAGAGAGTCGCATACGGAACATGCGCAGGGCCACCGAATTGATCCTGATTTTGTACAGGTCATCCAATTCGTACTGGAGCGCCGTTTTTTCCGATATGGGAACCTTTCCGGGAAATTCCAACTCCAGCTTGTTCTTGATGACGAGTTGCTCTCCCTTCGACTCGTCCAAATGCTTGGTAACATTACAGGCGCTGGAAAACAACGCAAGAGCGCCAACTATCATTAACTTAGCCGCCAAAACCTGCCTCCCGGCAGTTGAATACAAATCCCAGCCCGTGGTAACGCAAGCAGCCATAAAAAGAATAACAGCCCTAAAGGTCAAAAAGTATCGGCAAAAGTATCGAAAATTCACCGCCGAAGGTGAAAAGATCGTGCGCGAATTGCTGGAAATGGCACACAAGTGGCCAATAGAAGCTGTGTATGGGTTGCCCGCGTGGGCCGAATCCCATGCTGCGTTGCTGGAGGCTGCCCGTGTGCCTTTCATGGGCGTTAGCGAGGGAGAACTGGGCAAGTTGTCGGCGTTCGCCACACCCAACAAAGTACTGGCCGTAGTCGACATGCCTGAACCGGCGTCAGTTGAAGCGCCGTTGAAGGGTTTTGCATTTTTCCTCGACGGCATTCAGGATCCGGCAAATCTGGGCGCGATCTGGCGGGTGGCCGACTGGTTCGGAATGCCGGCTCTGTATGCCTCGCCGGACACCGTGGATGCCTGGAACCCAAAATGCATACAAGCGAGCATGGGCGCCTTCCTGCGCATACCCTATCGCGAAGTGGCCCTCGACGAAGTCCTGAAAACAAACCAGGGCTTCCCGGTTCTGGGGGCGGTCATGCGCGGCGCATCATTATACGACGCTGAACTGCCCGAACGCGGTCTGATTGTCATTGGACAGGAGGGGCGCGGGGTTTCTGAGGGCGCGCTCCGGCGCATAGACCATCCGGTGACCATACCCAGGGGGCCTGGCGGGGGAGCCGAATCGCTAAATGCTGCCGTGGCCGCCGGCATCTTTGCCGCCATGCTGCACGCCCGAAAAACCTGATCCGACCGAAAATTCGTCCTTTGCATCGTTACCCGATTTCCCTTACCTTCGCCTCCAACCAATCTTATTCTCAAACGCCACATCACACCTAATTATGAGCTTTGGAAAACTCTTACCCATCATTTTGATCGCCCTGGCGGTGATTCTGGGCTTCAGCATGTGCGGAAGCTACAACACCACGGTCGGCAAGGATGAGAACGTCAAAAAAGCGTGGTCGCAGGTTGAAAACCAGTACCAGCGCAGGGCCGACCTGATTCCCAACCTCGTGGAAACCGTGAAGGGTTACGCCAATTTCGAACAACAGACCCTTACGGCGGTAGTCGAAGCGCGTGCGAAAGCCACACAGGTCCGGGTAGATCTGGACAACCTTTCCCCGGAAAAAATCGCCGAATACGAGCGCGCCCAGGGCGCCCTGAGCTCGGCCCTCGGCCGCCTGCTGGCTGTATCGGAAGCCTACCCCGACCTCAAAGCCAACCAGAACTTCCTCGATCTGCAAAAACAGCTCGAAGGCACGGAAAACCGCATCTCGGTGGAGCGCAAAAACTTCAATGAGTCTGTTCAGGACTACAACGCCTACATCCGCCGCTTTCCGACCAACATCCTTGTGGGCATGTTCGGATTTACGCCGAAAGGTTACTTTGAAGCCCAGGAAGGCGCACAAAACGCACCGAAAGTGCAGTTCTAAGCCCCGCCATGCTATTCACACCGGAAGAAGACAGGCACATCGTCGGCCACATCGCCGCCGCCGAAAAACGCACCAGCGGCGAGATCCGGGTGTTCGTGGAAGATTTCTGCTTCCGCGATCATCCGGTAGAACGGGCTGCGGAATTATTCGTCCTGTTTGGCATGCACAACACCCAAAATCGGAATGCTGTGCTCATCTATCTGGCCCAAAAATCGCACCACCTTGCAATTTGGGGCGACGAGGGCATACACCAGCGGGTGGGGCTTGATTTCTGGAATGCCGAAAAAGGCGTCCTGAGAACAGCCCTGCAAAACGGGAAGGCGGCCATCGGGGTCTGCGCAGTGATCGACCAGATCGGTGAAAAACTGGCCCAATATTTTCCGCCCCGGCCCGGAGAGGAGGACAAAAACGAGTTGCCCAATGAAATCATTTACGGTTAAGTCTTTCTGGTTGGTTATCGCTACGCTCCTGCTGCTGGCGCGTTTACAGGGGCAAGGCGATGCGTTATTCCCTTCCAAACCCGAACCGGCCGTTTACGTCCACGACCTGTCCGGGTGGCTCAACGCCGGTGAACGCATGCAGTTGGAACAAAAGCTGCGCGCCTATTTCGACTCCACCTCCACGCAGATCGTAGTGATGATCCGCCCCGACATCGGCGATTACGATAAGTCCTCATACGCCTTTGAACTAGGAAACCGTTGGGGCATAGGCCGTAAAGATAAAGACAACGGTGTGGTGGTACTGATCAAAACCGAACAACCCGACCGCGGGGTGTTCATCGCCACCGGCTACGGCGCTGAAGGCGCACTGCCCGACATCACCGCCGGACGCATAGTGCGCAACACCATCATTCCGTATTTCAAAGAACAACGCTACTACGAGGGCATAGACGCCGGCACCAACGACATCATCAGCGCGCTGGCCGGTGAGTACGTACGCGAGGAGGAGCCGGTGAACAAAGCCGCGCTCCTGATCGCCTTGCTCATTTTCCTCTTGATCGTCATCGGCTTTGCTTTCATCGCCTACCATCTGCAAAAAAACGGCACCTGGTACACCAATACCGGCCGCACATACCGGCATACCCCAAATCCCTGGGGCGGTGGCTGGTATGGTGGCGGTTGGGGTAGCGGCGGTGGTGGCGGCGGGGGCTGGGGCGGCGGTGGCGGTTCATTTGGCGGCGGTTCATTTGGCGGTGGGGGCGCCGGGGGGGATTGGTGAATGCGGAATGCGGAATAGCCCTATCTTTGACCTGACTAACTACACTAACCATGTGGACACATCTTGAAGGTTTTGAAATACTTTCCGCAAGTGAACTGGACGCCCTCATCCAGGCGCCGGTATTGATTACCATTCTGGTTGCCGGCGCCGACGGTGACATAGACCGGGAAGAGCGATTCTGGACGGACCGGCTCATGCAGACCCGTACCTATTCCAGGCCCAAGGTCTTGAATGATTTTTACCGGGTGGTCGCTGCAGGTTTTCTGGAGAAATTGGACAAGGAACTGGAAACCTTGCCAACAGATCCCACCTTGCGAAGTGTCCATCTGTCGGAAGAACTGAAAGGTCTGAATGCCATCCTGGCCAAACTGGACCCGTTTTTGGCCGCAGACTTATACAAGAGCTACCGGGGACTGGCGCGCGAAGCCGCCGTTTCCAGCGGCGGCTTTCTGCGATTTGGCGCTGTCAGCGAGGCGGAAGCTGAATGGATGACCCTGCCCATGATCCGGCCGGTGCTCAAACCTAAATCCGCCGAAGCTGCGGAAACGGAAGATGGCCCTGAATGGGTGGATTGGGAATAGGCTATCGGTAGTCGGCTGTCGGCTGTCGGCTGTCGGCTGTCGGTAGTCGGTAGTCGGCTGTCGGCTGTCGGTAGTCGGTAGGCTTTGCGCCTGGCATACCGATTAACTGAAAGCAGGGCCTACCGAATACCGACAACCGACAACCGACACCCGATAGCCGACTACCGACAGCCGACTACCGACAACCGATAGCCAATCACAACTTTCGCCTCAAAGCATACAATCGTCGTTGAATAGACTGAGTTGCTTCAATGAGGGGCTGTATATGTTGTTCCGCAGCATAATTCAATTGGGCCGACAATAACAGTTGTGTTTCCAATTCGAATGCAGATCCGTTTGCAAGGTCTAGATAATGACTGAAAACGTTGTCCGATGATCGACCACAGCCTTCCGCAATATTCGAAGGAATGGATACGGCGCTACGTTGCAGCTGTTGAGCCAAACCGTACTTTTCTACGGCCGGAAATTCTCCGGTAATCCGATAAACCTGTTGGACTAAATTCATGGCATCTTGCCAAACTTCCAACTTTCTGAAATCTCTCATCTGAAGCGTTTTTAGTAAAACTACTATAATAAAAAGCAAAGGTATTGATAATTTTTATTCCAGCAAAAACGCCTATGATGGTTGTCGGCTGTCGGTAGTCGGCTGTCGGCAGGCTTTGCGCTTGGCATGCCGATTAACTGAAACAGGGCCTACCGACCGACAACCGACAACCGATAGCCGACGACCGACGACCGATAGCCGACAACCGACAACCGATAGCCGACTACCGACTACCGACTACCGAAATCCACAATTCAACCACCTCCGCCGCTTCCTTCACGTCGTGTACCCGTAAAATACGGGCGCCCTGCTGCAAGGCCACCATGTGCAGCGCCGTTGTGCCGTTAAGGGCATCTTCGGGAAGTACGCCAAGCACTTTGCAGATCATGGATTTGCGGGAGAGTCCTGCGAGGATAGGTCGTTCCAGCACGGTTTTAAAATCAGAAAGCCGGCGCAGCAGCGTGTAATTGTGCTCAACTGTTTTGCCAAAGCCAAAGCCGGGGTCGAGTATGACATCATACAAGCCGAATTCTTTCAACACTTTTAATTTCTGGATAAAAAAATCCATCACTTCGGTGACGATATCGTCGTATTGAGGGTTGCGTTGCATCGTTTCGGGGGTTCCCTGCATGTGCATCAACACATAATGAATCGGCGTTTGCCGATTGAGTTCTGCCAGGGTTGGGTACAGTGACGGGTCCAACTCGCCGCCCGAGATGTCGTTTACCATGCGTGCACCGGCTTCAACGGCCGCCCGGGCAACAGGGGCGCGCCAGGTGTCGATGGACAAGGTTGTTTCTGGAAAACGGGCATGCAGCGCAGCAATTAACGGTGCTGTACGTTGGCGTTCATCGGCTTCCGGAACGGGCCTGGCGCCTGGCCGGGAGGAAGCGCCGCCCACGTCAATGATGTGCGCGCCTTCGCTGATCAACCGTTCCGCGCGGCGCAGGGCGTCGTCCAGAAGGGCGTAACGACCGCCGTCGAAAAAAGAGTCGGGAGTGGTGTTCAGGATACCCATAATCATGGGAGCAGACTGGTCCGGCAAGTGCATTCGGGTTGTAGCTTTGTACGTCAGTTCAAAATTAGGCACAATTGTCCAAAATACTATACGCTTTCCTGGTTCTTCTGCTGGTCGTCACTTTTGTATCGGCAGTTGTCTTTCTTGCGCCGGTCGACCCGGCTCAGTTGACCTTTGGACAACGCAGCGATGTAGCCACCGTAGAAGCCCGAAAAGCAGAGCTGGGGCTGGGAGAATCCCTGCCGGTTCAGTTATGGCGTTATTGGCAGGATTTGGCGCCGATTTCTGTGTTAACCGATACGCCCGCTGCCAGGCGCAGGTATACTTTTTTGCCGCTATACCGAATCGGAGATAACCGGGTGCTGGTGCTCAAAATGCCGTATTTACGGGAGTCGTACCAGAGCGGGCGGCCGGTTACCGAAATATTGTCAGATGCCATACCGGCAACTGCCGTGCTCGCCGGCGCATCATTTTTATTCGCATTGATTTTGGGACTGTTCCTGGGCAGCCTGGCCGCCTGGCGCCCCAACAGCCTGCTGGATCACGCCCTGGTATCGGTTTCCGTGTTGGGATTTTCGGTGCCATCGTACGTTATTGCACTGCTGTTGTCGCTGTGGCTGGCGTACGCCTGGGGCGATTGGACAGGCTTGCCTTTGCAGGGACCACTTTTTGTCCTGGACGATTACGGCGAATGGGCGTTCCGGTGGAAAAATCTGGTGTTGCCGGCACTTGCGCTCGGCATCCGGCCTGTGGCGCTGTTCACCCAGATCACCCGGAGCGCCTTGCTGGACGTGCTGGGCAGCGAATACATCCGAACGGCGGTGGCCAAGGGTATGCCGTACAGCAGGGTATGGTGGCGGCATGCCCTGCCCAATGCGCTGGTGCCCATCGTGACGGTGGCTACCGGCTGGCTGGGCAGTCTGCTGGGTGGCGCCTTTTTTGTGGAAAATGTATTTGCGTTCAAAGGGCTGGGTGAAGTGACTGTTTCCGCATTGAAAGCGTTTGATCTGCCCGTTGTGCTGGGTTGCTTGTTGTTTACAGCCAGCGTGTTTGTTGCCCTGAACCTGGTCACCGATGCGCTTTACCGTTGGGTTGACCCCAGGATTCGGTAGTGGGCTATCGGTCGTCGGCTTTCGGTAGTCGGCTGTCGGCTTTCGGTAGTGGGCTATTGGTTGTCGGCTTTCGGTAGTCGGTAGTCGGTAGTCGGTTGTCGGATATCGGTGTACTCAGAAGTTGGCTTGCCAACAGCCGCCCCCCCCACTACCGACGACCGACGACCGATAGCCAATAGCCGACGACCGATAGCCAATAGCCGACGACCGAAAGCCGATAGCCGACGACCGAAAGCCGATAGCCAACTACCCCTCAAACCACACCTTACTCCTGTTCCCCGGCTCGCCATTATAATTTACGGTAATCTCCTCTCCGGCGTTTATATCTTTAATGGCGTAAAAATCAATGGTTTGGTACGCAAAATCCATTTCATACTCGGCATTAGGGTCGTAGTCGTGGTTGTACACGGAACCGTAGCCCAGGGCAAAAGCAAACCACTCACCGTCGTCGCCCCAGTCAAAGTAATAGTCATCCAGAACCGTTTGCCGGACATGCTGGAGCTGGGCTTTGGGAAACAGAATCAGCGGGCAAATCTCAATGACTTCGCCCGCTGAGATGTCCCTGCCAGCAAACACGCCCTTGCCATGCCGGTCTGAAGGGCCTACAAATATGGGTACTTGTTGCATTCCGTGTGACTGCTTTCCGACGGGTTGGTATGCCTAAAGCGATTGAATAAGGTCGTAGTGCGACACCACGTGCATACCGCCGGAACGGTCCTGCACCACCACCGCCGGAATCTGCTTGCTGAGGTAATGGTTGAGCTGGCTGATCGGCAGATCTTCCTGTACCACCGGGAACGCTGCGCCCATCACATCGGTCATGGTCCGTTCGGCGTTGTTCATGGGGTTGTCGAGCAGGAAGTGGAGCACCTGGGTCTCGGTGATGGAGCCTACCATATTTTCACCGGACAGCACAGGGAGCTGGCTCACGTCGTAGCTTTTCATCAGGTTGAATGCGTGGCGCACCGTATCGGTCACCTGTACGGAGATGAACCGTCGGTCTTTTTTGCGGGCGATCAGGTCGCTCACTTTGAGTTCTGTTTCCAGGAAGCCGCGCTCGCGCATCCAGTCGTCGTTGTAAATTTTCCCCACATAACGGCTGCCGTGGTCGTGAAAAATGATCACAACAACATCGTCTTTGGTCAGTTCGCCGCGCAATTGCCACAGGGCGCCGATGGCGCTGCCGGCCGAGTACCCCAGCAGCAAGCCTTCCTCGCGCGCCAGGCGCCGGGCCCACAGGGCGGCGTCTTTGTCCGTCACTTTTTCGAACCGGTCGATCAGGGAAAAATCGACGTTCTCCGGCAGGATGTCTTCACCGATGCCTTCGGTGATGTACGGGTAAATCTCCTTGGGGTCGAACACCCCCGTCTCGTGGTATTTTTTAAACACAGAGCCGTAAGTATCGGCGCCCCATACCTTGATGTTCGGGTTTTGTTCCTTCAGGTATCTGGCGGTGCCGGACACGGTGCCGCCGGTGCCGACGCCGACGACGAGGTGGGTGATCTTGCCGCCGGTCTGGTCCCATATTTCCGGCCCGGTGGATTCGTAGTGGGCCTGCCGGTTCGACAGGTTGTCGTACTGATTGCACCAGAAGGAGTTGGGGATTTCCTGGCTCAGCCGACGGGCCACAGAATAATAAGAGCGCGGGTCGTCGGGCTCCACGTTGGTGGGGCACACGATCACCTCCGCCCCGACCGCCTTGAGCAGGTCGATCTTTTCCTTGCTCTGCTTGTCGGTGGTGGTAAAAATGCAGCGGTACCCGCGCACGGCGCCCACCAGGGCCAGTCCCATGCCGGTGTTTCCGGAAGTGCATTCAATGATGGTGCCGCCGGGCTTCAGGTCGCCACGCGCTTCGGCGTCGTCAATCATCTTGACGGCCATACGGTCTTTGATCGAATGGCCGGGGTTAAACGTTTCCACTTTGGCCAAAATGAGCCCGGGAATACCCGCAGCCAGTTTATTAATTTTCACCAGCGGGGTGTTCCCGATGGTTCCCAGGATGTTTTCCTTGTATTGCATGTACGTGGTTTTGCGAAAGGTATACGCGTGTAGCGGTTGTCTCCCGGTGGCAAAATCTGTTTTTTTTCCGTTCGGGTAATTGTTTAGCAAACGATTGCCCGTTTCATTGCATCTTTGAAACGGCGAATGAACGGTCTGTCATCAGCAACCAATTACAGCCGGTTATGGCTTCAATCCGCTGCAAAAATACGAACTTAAAACCTACCGTCATAAAATGAAAACACTCCAATTATTACCACTCCTGCTGTTGTCATTCGCTGTTCGTCCGTCTTTTGCTCAAGATATTGTATTAACTTATACCAACAGCAACGCGCTGTATGTGTGCGGCACCGACACTTTTTTTATTCAAATCCGGAACAACAGTACAACATCGACCGGAACAGGTGTACTCAACCTGACGTTGCCCACCGGCCTTACGTATGTGGCGGGCAGCGCTGCCGGCCTCCTGGAGGTGAACATAACCGACCTTGCCGCTCCGGTCTTTGCCGTCCCCGACATCGCCCAGGGAACAGTCGTTCCGTTTCACATCTTGCTGACAGCCAACTGCGACGCAGCCGAAGCCCTCGACGACGGCCGACTTTTTCAGATCGGCGCCCAGTATCAGTCGGCGGCGGGCAGTGCCGGCGTGCTCACCGCTCCTTTACCGGTGGAAACGGGCCTGTTGCTCATCACCGGAATCCAGGATGCGCTGATGACCGGCGAAAAAGGCGATACCCTGGTGCGCACGATTCGGGTGAAAAATACCCGCCTGGGTAAAATCGGGCGCATCTTTTTGCAGGATGACTATCAACCCGGTATGTTCATTTTCGAGGTTTCCGGCGCCGGCGTACAAAACCTGCAGGCCGGCCGGGCAGAGGCGCAATTCGATGGCGGATACATCGCGCAATTTGGAAACGGAGACCCCTGGCTTGATTTGAATGAAGAAATGACGGTGTTGGAAAAAATCGCGATAGACGACTGCGGCAATCCGGTAGTGAACAACCTCTCCCGCATTCGCCTGGGTTGGGGCTGCGACGTACAACGCCAGTGCCGGTACGACAGCGCCCTGGCGACGGTGCAAATCCGGCCGTACACCCGGGTTCCCGCCATCGACATCCGGGGAAACCTGCAACTCACCAAAGGGGGCTGCGGGCAGTCGCCCGCCCGCCAGGAAGTGCTGGTCATCAACAGTGGAACGGGTGAAGGAAAAAATGTTCTGCTGCAAATTGCCTTGTCGGAATCGGGCCGAAACGGGATCGTACCGGGAACCTTTCAACTACGCACAAAGGGGCAAACTACCTCGATCACGCCCAACCTGACCACCAACACCACCTTCCCGGATTGTGGCCTGAGCCTCGCGTTTTCAGGTGCAACGATCATTGTACCCACCGTTCCAGCCCAGGACACCGTGGTTTTGTCGTTTGAGGTGGTCACCTGCGCCGACTCCTGTTATGTGCCCCGGTTTTTTCTACTCGGAAACTACTTCTACCAGCGACTTTGCCCGCAGGAAAACATCTCCAAAACATTCAAGATTACGGCAGACACCCTGCTGAACCGCTTCTCGGCAGCGCCACTGGTGGACCTGAATGCCTGCCTGCAAAGTGGCCAATCCTATACGTACGCGTTTGCGGTGAATAGTCCGCAGTTGCTGGACGACGACGGGTTCCTGGTGATCGACCTGACGCTCCCGCGAGGCCTGTCCCTCGACACGACCTGCACCGGCACGCTGAGCATCAGTGGCCAGCCGGCCTTCCGCCTGACAAACCTGTTGCAGTCGGACAGCAGCAGTCTGGTCCAGGCAGCTTTCAAGCTGCCCCTGCCGGCCGACACCGGCCGGATGCTGTTTTGTATCCGGTACGACTGCCTGCCCGACATGCCCTGCACATCACCCTACCCCGAGATGGTGCCCGGCGTAAAAGTCACCTTACCCATACCGGTGGACACCAGCTGCATGGACGGCATTTGTCTCCTGGAAGCTGCTTACCACGCGGGTATCGCGCCCGACCTGGCTTCGCTTGGCTGTTCATTTGGCATTTGTGGTGTTTTCCCGGTTTATGTGAATACCGATTGCCTGGTTTTGTCGGATTCATCGTCCAGCAACCCTCCGGAGCTGGACGGCGTGGTGAGTTGGTCTTTCGATACCTACCGCATCAACACCGGCTTCCGCGACGACGACGACGACCGGGCTGCCGACGCCCTGATTCCACCGACGCCCGCGCTGACGCGACTCGACCGGTACATACCCGGCGATACGATGCGCGTAGCGCTTCGTGCAACCGTGGTGGACGGCAACGTGACGACGCTGCCCCGCCACATCTGGCACGAGGTGGTGCAAAGCGACATGCAGGCGCCCCCGGAAGCGTTTGATGTGGAGGATGCACAGGCCCGATTTACCAACCGATCATCCATCCGTTGGGTGGGCAGCAACCTGTTGGTGGAATATGCCGACGGCGCCACTGCCTCGTGCCCGTTGTTGGACTCGTTTTTCGCGATCGACCAGCTGTTTTTCCGCTTCATTCCAGTCAATGTGCTCCCTACCCCGCCCATTGACCAGTTGGTTACCATGCGGCACACTTTTGTGGTGTACACCACGGAACTGTACCACCAAGGTTGCCTGCCCCGGCCCAGTTTGGCGCCCGGGGATCGGGTTACGGTGTACACCGATTTTAAGATCGGGGTAAACTACATACCGTTTACCCAAATCGAGCCCAAACCGGCACTGGTGAATTTCAGAACCGCCGTGGATCTCATTCCGGAGTATTTCGCCTGGAACCTGCACCCTTTCGATTCCAGCGAATATTCCGGGTATCGGCTGACCCGCGAGGGCAATCAAATGGGCATCCAGCCCTGCACAACGTCTACCACCGTTCGGCCTTTTGCCGCAGGCATTGAACTGGCCCGAAACAACTTTTTTCCGTTTGAGGTCAGGCCGCTGATGTCCATCGAAAACCACTACCTGACAACGCCCCCGGGGCTGGTTCCAGTGGATGCACAGTTGTTCAGCCTGATATTCCAGGACAGTACACCGGCAAGGTCTGCCGGACCGCTCCCGTTTGAACCGCTGGGCGACCGGATGCGCATGGATTTTTCCAGTGTGTTTCTGCCGCCACTGGACGAGGGTTTTTTCCTGAAGGCCGGTTTCGTGATGGGTTCCGATTGTTATTTTTTCCGGCCCGACTCGTCGGATCAATACACAGATTACCGATTCACCGGTTGTTTGCGTGAGCCGAACCTGTTGTCCGACACCATACAGAATGCCGTCGGCTATCTGGCCGGTGTCCCGCGTATTTTCGTCGACACACTCAATACGGATTTGCTGACTTCCGAGCGGTATTTTGCGTACACATTCGACCTGAGAAACATTGCGGCACCACAGGCCAAAAATGTCTGGCTCTCTGCCGTAGCGCCCTCCGGGCTGATGTCCGACTTCAAATTGCTGGACAAGGCGAGCGGACAGGAGATACCCTTTAGCAACGGCGTCGCCCAAATCGGGCAGATGAACAGTTTTTCCAAATTGGAACTGCAACTCAGCGGGCTGAACAGCAATTGCGAAAACGATTCCCTGTTGTTGATCTACGGATTTGGTTGCGATCCGGTGACCGGGCTGGATGACCCGGGCATCTGCGCGATCGACACACTGGTGCTTTATGTCCGGCTGCTGAACCCGGAACTTGAGCTGGATGTGCTCGAAGAAGGCGCCGTAGACCTGTGCGACACCTCCGAATATTACGTATTTGAGGTGTATAACGCCAAATTTGGCTTTGCCTATGACGTCCAGGCCACCGTGCAATTGCCGCCCGGGATCAGCGTTTTGCCTGGTACAGCGCAGATTTCATACCCGGCCGGCGCCCCCTTTGTGGATCTGGCCGACCCGTCGGTTTTGCCCGGCAATGTATACTACTGGGCCATCGACTCGCTGCCGACACCTTTGGGCAGTGCCGGACTGCCGGGCATAGACCTGGCTCCTGCGCATACCTTCCGCATCCGGTTGCGTTTGACGGCCGCCTGTGGGGCCGTTTCCGACGCACAGCCGGTATTCGGCGCCACCGGCCGGGAGCCTTGCGGACGGCCCGCCAATACGCTGAACAAACCCGGACGGGAGATTAACATCAACGGCCTGGATGCCAACTATGCGGTGTTTGCGGGCCTGAGCGTACCCGGCGGCATTACCTGCGGCGAACCCTTTACCGTTCAGGTAAGGCTGGATGTGGTCGGGACACCGGGTGGAAACGACAGCATATATATCCTGCTGCCCGAAGGAATTGGTTTTCTGGAATACCTGCCGGGGGTGAATGCGTATCCAGGCGGACCAGACATATTCGGCGACCTGGTTCGGCTACCCCTGTTGACTGTGGCCGGCACGGTTGCGTTCGACCTGGTGTTGCTGGCACAAAGCGATGCCCCCTGCCTGGACCCCGTGCTGCGCGTTCAGGCCCGTCAGGTGGCCAACGCCTTCTGCCCGACAGCCGGCGACACTTGCAACGTGTACGTAGCCACCGGAGAAGCCGTCAGCGTGCTGACCATTGCGCGCCCGCAGCTATCCGTCGCCGGTAGCAAGGCGACAGCCGGTGTCAACGGACAGATCGGCGTTTCCGTGACCGTTAAAAACGACGGCACGGTAGCCGCCGGAGAGGTCCGCGCCGTCATCGTACTGGATCAAAACGGCAACGGGCAGCCGGACGCCGGCGAGCCGGTGTTGGGCCAAACGGTGACTTCGGGGCCGCTGCTGCCCGGCGGGCTGTCCAACCTGGATGTATCTGTGACAGCGTCGCCTGCCGACTGGTGCCGACTGCTGGTGGTGTTGCCCGGCGAAGGCAATTGCCGCTGTGCGGATGTTGCTGCGCCGTTGCACCTGCTGGAAACGGCGCTCCAAAACATAGACAGCTGCCATGTGGTTCCGATAGCCCTGGGCGTGGACAGCCTGCCGGGCTATGCCTGGAGTTGGCTGCCCACCACGGGCCTTGGCTGCGTGAACTGTGCACAAACGATATTTACACCTGCGCCGGGCACACCCGCCGGCAGCACATTCCTGTATTCCCTTCTGCAAACCCAGGGCGACTGCCGGATCACGCACACGTTCGAACTGACGCTCGGTTTCTCGGCCAGGGCCACCGCTGCCGCCGAGGCAATCTGTCGGGGCTCCTCAACCCAACTTCAGGCGTTTCCCGCCGGGCAGACCTACGCGTGGGCCGGGCCGGGTATCCTTGACCCCGGATCGCCGCAACAAACGGTTGCCCCCGATCAGACGTCCACGTACACGGTGCGCATCACCAGCGCGTCCGGGTGCACGGTGCTGGACACGCTGCTGCTGACGGTCAACCTGCCGGACTCCCTTAGCCTGCCGGCGCTGTCTACCTGCCAGGGTACGCCCGTAAACGTGAACGGATTCATGACCGACTCGGCCGGGCTGTATTGCCGCCGGCTGACCAATGGCGCGGGTTGCGACAGCCTGATTTGCCAAACCCTTACGGTACTGCCCACGCTCGCCACGGCTGACATGCGCCCGTTTTGTGCGGGTGACACCCTTACGCTGTTCGACACCCTGCTGACGGAAACCGGCACCGTTTGCCGAACCTTCACCGGCGTTAATGGTTGCGACAGCATCCACTGCGTCACCGGAACTGCCCTCCCCCGCCCTGCTTTGGCAGACCCGGACACTTTTTTCATCGACTACGGCACTCCCATTACGCTCACCGGACCCGACGGATTCCAGCAATATGCGTGGCAGCCCCCTGACCCCGCCTGTCCGGGTTGCCAGACCCTGACCGTTCAACCCGACACCGCCGGCTTGTACTTGTTTACCTTGACCGTGACCGACACGAACGGTTGCACCGCCCAGTCAACTTACCGTGTGCTGATGGCCCCCCCCTGCGATCCGTCGCGGGTGAACATACCCAATGCATTTACCCCGGATAATGGTGACGGACTAAACGATGTGTTCCGTCCGGTGCCTTCCGAGGGTTCTGAGGTAATCAGCAGCCTCACCATTTACAGCCGCTGGGGCGAAAAAGTGTACGAAGGGAGCGGCCCGAATGCCGCCTGGGACGGAACGGTGAACGGCAAGCCGGCCCCTGCAGACGTGTACGTGTACATCCTGATTGTGGGCTGTCCGGACGGAACGGAACGGTTTACCGGCGATGTGACCCTGTTGCGTTGACAGGCGCCGGCCTGACAATAACAACCCATGCAAGGGTGTGTCTTAAAAATGGGTACTTTTGCGGCACAAAAGCGGCAAAATGATCCAGCCAAACGAGCCGAACACTTCTGGGACCACCGATCCCTCATCCTTGCATGCAGAAGGTTCTTCCGCTGCGCTTCCATCCGCAGACCGGCAGGCCATCAAGCCTTCGTTTATTTCTGTGGTGGGCGTCGTGCAGCAGCAGGCACAGACGGCCCTGCTGAGTGCATGGCTGCAAAATTTGTATCGCGAGTTGCGTGCCAACTTCAGCCATTTTGAATTTATACTGGTGAACAACCACTGCGAAGCAGGGGCGTTGGATGCTGTCATAAAACCCCTTCCGGAAGACCTGCGCAAAAATATCTTTGTCCTGAATCTGAGCGCACCCGTTTTGCGCGACAATGCTATCCTGGCCGGCCTGGACCGTGCCAACGGCGATTACACGGTCGTTTTTGAGTACCAGTTCAACGATAGTGCATCCTTGCTGACGGAGATGTGGGCGCGCTGCCAACAAGGCTACGACATCGTGTACTTGCGTGGCCGTGAGCACCGCCAACCCTGGAGCCGAAGCTTATTGTACAGCGTTTTTTACGCGGTAATGGCCCGCTATTCCGGTCTGCGTCTCGACACCAGGGCACACCATACCCGGATGATCAGCCGCCGCGCGCTCAACTCCCTGTTGCGACTGCGCGAAAATAGCCATTATCTGAAAGCCAACTACGCCCTGGTGGGGTACAACACGACGGCCATTGATGTGCCCCAACCGCTGGAACCGGAACCGGGCAGTTCGTTTGGGGCCCAGTTCCGCAATGCGTTGGTAGCTGTGACCTCCTTTACCACTTTTTTGCGCAGCCTGATGCTCTGGATCTTTCTGGGGTCGGTGTTGGTAGCCGGTATTACTATTGTAAACGCCGTGAAAGTCAAACTCACCAACGTGGACATTTTTGGCGACTACCACGAAACCCTCAGCGGCTGGGCTTTTCTGGTGGTGCTGATGTCTGTATTTTTTGCCATAACCTGCCTCAACCTGTACGTGATGTCGATCTACCTGTCCAATATCTACACCGAACTGAAAAGCCGGCCTCCGTATATTATTGAGTCGGTGAAGCGGTTTTAAGGGTAGTCGGTAGTCGGTAGTCGGCGGTCGGTAGTCGGCGGTCGGTAGTCGGTAGTCGGTAGTCGGCGGTCGGTAGTCGGCGGTCGGTGGTTGGTGGTTGGTGGTTGGTGGTTGGTGGTTGGTGCCAAATTTAGTCCAAAGGCCATGCGCCATCTTATTCCGCATTCCGCACTCCGCATTCCGCATTCGACAACCAACGCCAGATTCTTCTGTTTTACGATAAATTATCAAGGTATGCAGCTTACGTCATCCATCGACACGCTTCTGTTTGATCCCCTTTTGGGAGAGGCCCATCGGGCAGTAGCGGAAAAAGTGCTGAACGGCGCGCGTTTGTCGCCGGAGGAAGGGGTTTTTTTATATGAGCATGGCGACCTGTCGTATCTGGGGGTGCTGGCCAACTTTGTCCGGGAGCAGCGCAACGGGCACAACACCTACTTTAACCGGAATTTCCACATTGAACCGACGAACCTCTGCGTGTACGATTGCAAGTTTTGTTCGTACTCCCGCCTCATCAAGCAGCGCAAGGATGCAGATGCCTGGGAATACACCATGGAAGACATGATGGACATCGTGCGCAGCTACGATGGTCGGCCGGTGACCGAAGTGCACATTGTTGGGGGGGTGCTTCCGCAGTACGACCTTCCTTTCTACGTGGAATTTTTCAAAAAAATTAAGGCCCACAGACCCGAACTGCACGTCAAAGCGCTTACGCCTGTGGAATACCACTACATTTTCAAAAAAGCCCGGGTGGGTTACGAAGAGGGCATGCGCATGATCAAGGAATCCGGGGTGGACTCGCTACCCGGTGGCGGTGCCGAGATCTTTCATCCGGAAATACGGGAAAAAATTGCCGCCGACAAGTGCAATGCCGACCAGTGGCTCGAAATTCACGAAATATGGCATCGCCTGGGTATGCGCAGCAATGCCACCATGCTATACGGGCACATCGAACGGTTTGAACACCGCATCGACCACATGGAGCGCCTGCGGCAATTGCAGGACAAAACCGGCGGATTCCAGACGTTCATCCCGCTCAAATTTCGCAACCAGGACAACCAGATGAGTCATGTGCCGGAAAGCACTACGGTGGAAGACCTGCGCAACTATGCGGTTTCGCGCATTTACCTGGACAACTTTGCCCACGTCAAAGCCTACTGGCCCATGATCGGCCGCTCGGTGGCGCAGATGGCGTTGGCTTTCGGCGTAGACGACATTGACGGAACCATCGACGACACCACCAAAATTTATTCCATGGCCGGAGCGGAGGAAAAAAGCCCGGCACTGAGCACCCGCGAACTTGTCGACCTGATTCGCCGTGTCGGGCGCCGGCCCATCGAACGCGACACCTTGTACAACGTCGTTCAAGACTATACCGACACGGTGTTCGAGGAGGACAAACAATGGCGTGGGTACCTTGAACTGCCCGTCCTGTCATGAACATTTATTTCATCCGACACGGCGAAACAGAGTACAACCGCCTCGGCATCGTACAGGGGAGTGGTGTGGACACTTCCCTGAATGACACGGGGCATTGGCAGGCAAAGGCCTTTTACGAGTACTACCGTTCGGTTCCATTCGATTTGTTCGTCAGCTCAGCCCTGCGCCGCACGCACGAGACGCTGGCGCCGTTCCTGGCGTCCGGCAAGCCCTGGATTCAAATGCCGGAGATCAATGAAATTTCGTGGGGCACGCATGAGGGCCGCCCCTCTACACCGGAAATGATCGGTGTATATCGCAAGATGATCCAGGAATGGGAAAACGGGCATTTTGACGCTGCCCTGCCCGGCGGAGAGTCGGCCAACCAACTCGCCGAACGGGTCACTCGTTTCCTGGACTGGTTGACATTGCGCAACGAACAAACCGTACTGGTATGCACCCACGGGCGGACGCTGCGCTGCCTGGTCTCGCTCATGAAAGGCGCTTCCCTGCACCACATGGAACACGTACACCACGCCAACACCGGATGCTACCAGGCCCGCTGGCAAAACGCCCAATTTCATTTTATGATGGAAAACGACACCCGACACCTCCGGGAAGCAGCCCAAACCGCATGAAGCCTGTCCGACTCGTCGCTGTAAGTTACCTCAACACCAAACCGTTCATCTACGGGTTGTACAAACGACTGAAGCCCGAATCCTTTGAATTGACGCTGGACATTCCGTCCGGATGCGCCCGCAGGTTGTTGAACGGAGAGGCCGATCTGGCTTTGATGCCGGTCGGCGCCCTGCCCGATCTGGAGGCGGCCTATTTGGTCTCCCATTTTTGCATCGGCGCCACCGGCCCCGTAAAAACCGTATGCCTGTACGCCGAAAAACCGCTTGGCGAAATCAAGCGGGTACTGCTCGATTACCATTCCAGGACCTCTGTGTTGCTGGTGCAAATACTATTTCGCCACTACTGGCAGCGCGAGGTGGCTTTTGAACAAACCGCACCGGGGTTCGAAGCACACATCAAGGAAGATACCGCTGCGCTGATCATCGGCGACCGCACCATTGGCCTGGATAAACGATACCGGTATGTGTACGATCTGGGAGAAGCATGGACTACCTGGACTGGTTTGCCGTTTGTTTTTGCTGCCTGGGTGAGTCGGCACCCAATAGGCACGGAATTTGAAGACAACTTCAATACCGCCCTTCAAGCCGGCATCGATCACATCCCGGAACTCATCAAAATTTTGCCGGCCATCCCGGGACTGGATGCAGAACAGTACTTCAGGCAAAACATCAGCTACACCCTGGATGCACCCAAGTGGGCCGGTTTGAAGAAATTTTTGAGCCTGGTACCTGAAAAGAGCGAATTTCAGCTCTTGAGCAATAGTTTTGCCACGCATTAGGGGTACCGTTCTACAATCATTTTTATCCCACCTTTCGGCGATAACATGGTCACTCACACTAAACCTAACCATCTGAACCCGTGGAATCAAAAAAATATTCTCCCGGCAAACGATTTTTGCTGTACACCACCTCCTGGCTGGTCGTCCTGTTGGTTATGATCGCGCTGGGGGAAGCCGTCTTCCGCACCATGGTTTTTTTCCGAAGCCGGCAATACCCGACCTATACCACCACTTCAGATCCAGAACTGGGAAGCCGGGCAATAGAAAATTTTGTCTGGAAAGGGTCGGTCAACGATGTGGATGACCACCCATACGAATTGAACTTTTCCACCGATGACCGGGGGTTCAGGATGTTCGGCAATCCAAACACCACAAAAAAGAAGGTTTTATTCATCGGGGACTCTTTCACCCACGCCATTGAAGTGTCGAACGATAAAACTTTTTACGGTCTGGTCGCCGACAGTCTGGACATAGAGGTGTTTGCATACGGATGCCGGGGTTACAACACCCTTCAGGAATGGTTGCTGCTGGAAAAATACCTGCCGATCATCAAACCCGATCTGGTGGTATTGCAATTTTGTTCAAACGACTTCATCAACAACCATTACGAACTGGAAAGTCACAGCCTGTACAACAACAACCGACGATATCGGCCCTATCTCCAGGCCGATGATTCGATGGTTTTTAGGGCCCCTGCCAAGATCGGGTGGCAATGGCTGAGCGACCGATCCATGTTTTTCGACTTCATTTTCAGCCGATCGGAAAGACTGCTTGATCCTTATTTGCTCAAAGATAACGCCTCTGAAAACAAGATTACGGCATTGGGGAAAGGCCACGAGCCGTTTGCCGAGTCGGTGCAAGTCACCGAGCGCCTGCTCCGTCGGTTTCGGGACACGCTGCTCCCGGAGGCCCGATTGCTGGTCTTCACCGTTGACCACACGGAACCGTTCCTGAGCGAGCTCAGCCATATTTGTTACCGGTTGGACATACCTTTTGCCGGTTTTATTCCAAACAAGCTGGACGAACGCATCGCCAACGGCGAAACCGTCATGGCGCTCGACGGCGCCCACTGGAACGAAACCGGTCACCGGGTCGCCGCCGGGGTGTTGGTTTGTGAAATTGCAGACTTCCTCCCTTCGCCACCGGAATAACCAAAAACAGCGTACTTTTGAGGCGATTCACTGCACTTCAAAACCCTGTTCTGTGATCATTCCGAGAATTTTTTTTGATTTTGTCCCTTTACCGTTTGTCTTCCTGATTACGGTGTTATGGGTGTTGCTTTCCATTGAGATCGGTTACCGGGTTGGTCTGAACCGAAGCAGTAAGAGCGGTGTGGAACAGGAGAGTTTTACAGGCTCCGCTGTGGGATCCATGCTGGGTTTGCTGGCCTTTGTGCTGGCTTTTACGTTCGGCATGGCTGCGTCCCGCTTCGAAGTACGCAAACAATTACTATTAGAGGAGGCCAACGCCATCGGCACTACCTACCTGCGTACCGACGGGCTTCCGGAGCCGCAACGCACTGAATGTCGCAAATTGCTCCAGCAGTACGTTGACCTGAGGGCCAACCCAAACATGAATAGGAAGGAATTGCCCGCCCTCATCGCCGCATCGGAAAAACTGCAGGCCGATTTGTGGGTACACGCCATGACCATTCCAAAAGAGGGCGAGAGGAGCCCCTTGTTGCGGTCGTTGTTCGTTCAAACGCTGAACCAACTCATCGACATGCATACTGCCCGGATTACCATGGGCGTCCACAATCGGGTGCCTACTTCGGTTTGGATTTGGCTTTTCAGCGCTTTGATGGTTTCTATGATGGCCCTGGGCTACCAGTCCGGCCTGATCGGTAAAAAACGAGTCCTGGTGTCCATCATGCTCGCGCTTATATTCTCCTCCGTTGTCCTGCTGATCACCGATCTCGACCGTGCCGGGGAAGGCACCGTCAAAGTGAACATACAACCCTTGCTTGATTTGAAAAAAACCATCGACGCAACCGTGGACGCTCCGTTTGAAGGAAGCTAGGCCCTTGTTCCCACGACCCTCAGGACAACAAAACCCAGGATACCCGCCACCAGAGAGGCCAGAAAGATCGCGCCTTTGGCCACATTGATCTCTGCCGGTTCATGCAATGCCAATAGGGTAATGAAAATGGACATGGTGAACCCGATACCGGCCATCATGCCGGCGCCGGTGTATTGCCACCAGGAAACATTATCCGACGCCTCGCGCCCGCCGATGCTCCGCCCGAGCATCACGCCAAGCAACACACCAAAAGGTTTCCCCCAAACAAGACCCACCAATATGCCCATGCCCAGTGGTGTGTACAAACCGGCGGTCATTTCCGGCGTGATTTTCAGGCCTGCATTGGCGAGTGCAAAGACCGGAATAATAAAAAAGGCGACCGGATGATGCAGGAAATGCTGCAAATCGTAGGAAGGCGTCCCCTTCTCTCCGTGTCCGAAAGGAATAGCAAACGCGGTGAGCACACCGGCAATGGTAGCGTGAATTCCCGCATGATGTAATGCATACCACAACACAACAAAACCCAACAGGTACGGCCAAAGGGAGTACACCTTTCGGTAGCCCATGATCATCATGACGGCGAAAGTGGCAACGGCCACGGCGAACCAGGCAAATGAAAAACCGTGTGAATAAAACAGCGCAATGACCAGAATAGCACCCAGGTCGTCGATGATGGCCAACGCCGTCAGGAAAACTTTTAATGCGATCGGCACGCGGTTGCCCAGCAACCCCATCACCCCGATCGCAAACGCTATGTCCGTAGCCATGGGGATACCAAAACCATGCACCGTCGGCAGTCCATTGTTGTAGGCGAGAAACACGATCGCCGGCACAGCCATGCCGCCCACGGCAGCCATCAGGGGCACAAGTGCATTGCGCCAGTCCGACAATTCACCTATGTACAGTTCGCGCTCAATCTCCAGCCCTACCAGCAGAAAGAAGACGGCCATGAGCCCGTCGTTGATCCACCATTCCAGCGGCGCCCCACCGGGCAGGGGCATTTTCCACAGGTTCAGAAAAGCGTCACCGACAGATGAATTTGCCAAAACAACGGCTAGCGCTGCGCAGCCCATCAGCAAATATCCGCCGGCCTTTTCGCTCTGAAAAAACTCGTCAAACAGTTTGGTCAGTCTACGAATCATGTGTTCAAAAGGTTTGTCGGCCCAAAGAACGCACAATTCCGGCATATAAGACAGCCGCTCCTTAATGCATACCGGGTTTGCGTTTGGCCATCAATACCAGCAACCGGACCAGCAACAGGAAAGGGAGCCCGTGCCAGACCAGGTCGAACCAATCCATGGGTTGCATGCCGGCTGCGCCGCCGGCTACCCAACGAACCTTGCCCAGGATGTGGGGCTCGGGGAAATACGGCGCCAAGCCCAGCGTGAGGCATGCGATCAGCACAAATGTCCGGTCGTTCCAAAAGTCCTTTCTCATGCCTTGGAGCGTTGGAAGGGTTTTAGCAGTTGACCCCAGAAGCCACGGGGATAATGCTCAACATCGTCGAAGCCAAGCGGAATATCGCGCCCGTTGCGCGGCATCCACACCGTGCCGAACAGGTAGTCCCATACGCTGAGCGTAATTCCGTAGTTTACCCCGTAACTGCCTTTGGGCAATTCCCTGCTGTGGTGCCAGATGTGCATCTGCGGGCTGTTCAGCAGGTACTGCAGGGGTCCAAGGGGCAGGTAAATGTTCGCGTGGTTGAGGTGCCCGATGGTCAGGGCGAACAGGTGTACGAGAATGAAATCCTGGATGCCAAACCCGATCATAGCCAGCGGAAGGTACTCAATGCTCCGGTACACTATGGTTTCCATGAAGTGATACCGCAAGTGCGCCGCAAAGCCCATTTGCTCCACCGAATGGTGCACCTGGTGGAACTTCCACAGCAACGGCGAGCGGTGCAGCAACACGTGTATGTTCCATTGCACAAAATCGCGCACCACAAACAGGATGAACAACTGAACCCAGTACGGGAGACCAGCCACACGAATGGCAACGAGATTTTCCACGCCGAATGCCCAGCGAAGAAAATCGTTGAAAGCGTTGACCACCACATCCGAAACCGCCGCGTAACCCATCAGGGAAAACAGGAAAAAATTGAAAAACATGTAAAATGCGTCCAGCCAAAAATCCTTGCGCAACCCGGGCTGGTTTTTTCGCCACGGAAACAATAATTCCAGCATATACACCGCCACGGAAATGGCAATGAGCCAATAAAAGTAATTGCCCCAGTGCGGGTGCATCACTTCATGAAAAAAGTAGCGGGCATAACCGGTGAAACTGTTCCGGAAAATCTCAGCGTAGTTGTCCATATTGCTTTTTATCCATCCTGCATCTGCAGCGCAGGCATTATTGTTATTTTACCACTTTTTTGCCGGCGCGTTGCCAGGCACTGATTCCGCCGGACAAGTCGTACACTTTCGTGAATCCCTGCTGGAGCAGGTAGCCCGCTGCTGAGGCACTTCGTCCGCCCACAGCGCAATAGACGTACACCGGTTTGTTTTTATCCAGGCGGGCAATGTTTTCCGCAAACCCGGGTGCGGATATATCCAGATTCACAGCCCCGTTCAGGTGACCACTCCCAAACTCCTGCGGGGTGCGCACATCTACGATTTGTGCGCCTTCCTGGGCCATTCCTTTCTCAAAAGCGCCCGGGTCAAGCTTCCCCTGGGCAATACCGGTTTGGCTGGTACAGGAAAAAGCAAACAGGGACAATAATAACAGGAAATTTCTCATGGCTTGGTGGTGATGCGGTGATTAATGTTGTTTGGAAAATGATGTTGGTGATAAATCAAACATCCCCGGCAACGCTGTGTTCCGTAAATGCTCGAATGACGCTGCAAAGTTGAGCCGTTTTTATGCCTTGCACCTTGTCCAAAGCCATAAACCTGTGGTACTTTTTACGGATTTATGAGAATCACGACTTTTTTTTGCCGTAAAGCAAGTTTATTTGATCTATTTTACTGCATTTGAAAAAGACGCGATTATTTTTGCCTTTTCTTGAACAGGTTAACAGGAACACCGCCAACAATTAACCTTGAACAAACATTCCTATGAGCGACAATACCACTTCCCGCGCCTACGGCATCATCGTCACCCTGCTTTTGCTTCTTTCTGCTGCACTTGGGTGGTTTTTCTGGCAAAAATCCCAAACCATTCAGTCGCAATCCCAGCAACTGGAAATGATGCGCGACTCCCTTCTGCAGGAGAAATTCCGGATTGAAACGGAACTGGACAGCCTGGCCAACTCCTACGCCGAGGCACTCACGGAGAACACCTACCTCCAGGGACGCGTCTCTACAACGGCCAAGACCGTCCAGCAAAAAGAAGTGGTCATCCGACAGCTGAAATCGTCCAACTCCAAAGAGGTGAAAGACCTGCGCAGCCAAATTGACCAGCTCACCACACTCAAAACCGAATACGAAACGATCATCACCGTCTTGCGTGGCGAAAATGATCAGTTGCGCAACGAAAACCAGCGGTTAACGGGAGAAAACGTGCAGTTGCGGGGAGAAAAGGACCGCCTGTCCAAACAACTCGAAGATCAGGTGCGACAAACGCAAACGGCCGCATTCAAGGCCACTGCCTTCCGGGTTGAGTTGCAGCGTAAAACCGACAAGCTGACCTCGAAGGCCAACAAAACTCGGGAGATTACCGTCAGTTTCGACCTCGTGGACGTGCCCGCGCTCTATCAGGGCCCCGCCAAGTTATATATGGTCATTACCGATGAGCAGGGAACGCCCGTTGCTTCCGACAACCCCGTGCGCGCCACCGTTTATGCGCCCACCGGACCGGTAGACATCTCTGCACAGGAAGTCAAACAGGTGATCCTGCAAAGCACGCAGCGTTTGTCATTCACGCACGAGTTGGAGGACAAACTCAAATCTGGCAATTACATTGTGGCCGTTTACAGCGAAAAAGGACTCCTCGGCGCCACCAGCTTCCGGCTTTCCTGATCGGGTTAACAACACGTTAAGCAAAATACAGGCAGCCGATTTGCGCGTATATTTGTCCTCATCGGTATACGCAATTTCCAAAGCATGGCTTCGGCGAGCGATCAAACACCTTTTAAAAAGCGTTTCCCGCAAACAGACGGGCATACAAAGTTCCGTCGCCTCGCGAAGATCGTCAGGCATACCGAGCACGGGGTGTTCTGGGTCGCCATAGGCATATCGCTGCTTTATTTCCTGCTGCAAATGCCGTTGGTGCAAAACCAACTGGTGCGTGCCGCCGCTCACTACCTGTCCAATGAACTGGACAACACCGTTTCGGTCAGGCATGTGGACATCCAGTTTTTCGACAACCTGCTCATAGAAGGCGTTTTCGTCAGCGACCAGTCGGGCGATACCCTGGTGTACATAGAACGGTTGAGCGCCGGCCTGAATGCCAACGTTTTTACCTTGCTGAAAAACAAGCTGGAATTCAACGAACTGGCCCTGTACGGTGCGCGGTTCTACCTGCACCGCGCAGAGGCCGATTTTGATTACAACATCAAATTTCTGATCGATTTCTTTTCCGGAGGGAAAAAATCAACAAAGGAGCCGGCTCCCTTCTCCTTGCGGATACAGAACCTCCGTTTGCGGGATATTGCATTTGAGAAAAACGACCAGTTACGAGGCCAAAGGCTCTTCGTTTACCTGAACAACGCCGCCATCCGCCTCGATCGAATGCAGGTGCCCCAGCAAGTGCTGTCCTTCCAAAAGGTGCTGATTGACGGTTTTCGCATGGACCTCCAGGAGTTTCCCGTTCCGGGCCCCGGCGGCGAGCAGCGACCGACCGCGCAACCCGTGAGCCAGCCTGCACCGGTCGACAGCATAGCCCGCACGGTATCCCAGGATACTTTTTGGATCAACATTGACCGTTTCGCGCTGAGCAATGGCCAGTTCGGCATGGACCGCTTCGACCTGAGCCCCGGGCGCACCATGCCCGACAGCGTGATGGATTTTGAACACCTTTTCGTCGATAACATCGCCATCAAAGCCGACAGTGTGCGCTTCAACGACCAGCTGCAATTCGAAGGGCTGCTCAACCACCTCGCGGCCCGGGAATCCTGCGGGTTTGAGGTCAAACACGCCCAGGCAAAACGAGTGGTGGTAAACGACACCCTCACCGGCTTGTACGGATTGCAGCTCGAAACCGGCGGCAGCAGGATCGGAGACACCGTCTTGCTCAACTATGCCCAATACGAAGATTACAACCAGTTTGTAGACAATGTCATGCTGGACCTCCGGTTGAAACCTGAATCGGTGCTTCTCTTGCGCGACCTGACCCACTTTAGCGCCGCGCTGGCGCGAAATCCCTTTTTCCGGACCAACACCAGCCGGCCGGCCATGGTTTCCGGGTACATGTACGGATCTGTGAACAGGCTCAATGGCCGGGATGTCCGGATTGCCCTGGGTGAATCAACCCAGTTTGAAGGTGATTTTGACCTCGACGACATGGCGGAAGGCCCCGATCGATTGCGTATGCAGTTCGACTGCCGGAACCTGCAAGCCAGCATTAAAACCCTTCGAAATATCCTTCCCGGCTTCAGCGCACCCCAACAGTTCGACGAACTGGGCAGTTTCTCCTTCACCGGATTGTACCAGTTGCTTTTCGGTTATAACCACATCCTCAGCGGAAACCTCACCAGCGAGGTCGGCTACGGTACGCTGGATATGAAGCTGGACCTGACCGACGGGCGAGACAAGGCCACCTACTCCGGTGAGCTCAACATGCGCGATTTTAACCTGGCCGCCTGGACTGGAAATCAGGACTTCGGCAAAAGCGCCTTCCGGGTCACCATCGCCGAAGGATCCAGCGGGTTGCGCCTTGCTTCCCTGCAAACCGACATCGACGGCCACATCGACTCCCTCTTTTTCAGGGGGTACCCTTACCACGACATCGATATGGACGCCCAGCTCAACGGGTACAATTTCTCCGGTAAAGTAGATATCAACGACCCATTTTTAGACCTCACCGTCAACGGCCGTGCCGACCTGAGCGATTCCATCAAGGTGTTCGATTTTACCGGCGCCGTGCGCCGCGCAGAGTTGCAGGAGCTCAAACTGCTGGATAAAGACTGGGTGTTTTCAGGGCTGATACCCCATTTGCGGCTGACGGGCAGCTCGGTGGACAATATTTCCGGTGATGCCCTGCTCCGAAATCTGTACCTTTTTCAGGACAGCACATACACCCACCACCTGGACTCCATTGTCTTCCAGTCCAGATACATCCCGGAGAACCAATCGCATCGATATGCCTTGCTCTCCGACGCAGTAGACGGGTACCTCAACGGGCAGTTCACCCTCAGCACCCTGGCCACCAACGTCGGCACCATGTTCGCCGATTACTTTCCCGGGATATCCCGGAACCTGGGCATAGTCCGCCGCGACTCAACCCCGCTCACCGACGTTTTCGACTTCAATATCCGGATTAAAGACACACGTGACCTGACTCGACTGGCAGATCCCCAGCTGGACACCCTGCGCGAGGTCACCCTCATGGGACGTGTGGATCAAACCAAAGGATTCAGCGAACTGAAGCTCGACGCTCCGCTCGTCCGGTACGGAAACCTGACGTTCAAACACGTGGACTTCAAATGGCATAACCTTCGGAATGTGGCCGATTACGATTTTCTACTGCCGGAAACGGAAATCGGCAATGGGCGCAAACTGTCGGCCATTCGCCTCTACGGCGCCGCCCAAAACGACGCTTTCAACTTTTCCATCCAGGCGCAGGACACCTCTTTCCTCGTCCGCGGCATTGACCTGAACGGCAACATCACCGCCATTGACTCCTTGTGGCAACTACAGTTCAATACCTCCAACATCGAGCTGTTCAACGAGCAATGGGTGATGGACGACCGAAATTACCTCCGCTTCGGCACCGGTTATTTCGATGCCCGCGAGTTTGAACTCATGAACGGCGACCGCCGCATTACCCTGTATCCGTACAATGACAACAAGGGCTTGCTGGTGACCACCACCAACCTGAACCTGGATTATTTCAACCGCTTCATCCCGGATACCAATTTCCATATGGCTGCCAATATTTACGATTTGGACTGCCGAATAGACAATCTGTACAACCTGGAGGGCCTTCATTTGTCCGTGAACACCGACACCGTATACATTAATGGCCGCCCTTACGGTATTTTACAGGGCGATATCGATAAAAACACCCTAACCGAACCGATTTTGGGGAAAATTTTTATCCGCCGGGAAAATACTCTCCTGCGCGTGAACGGCGCGTGGGCGTCGGAGACAGACCAGGCTTACGGGGACGACGCCGAGCTGGGGCTGGTCAAGCCGGGCACCTTTCAATCGACCGTAACGGCCAACCGCTTCCCGTTCTACGTGCTGGAGACCTTTGTGCCTGGCATAGCCAAGACGGCCGGGCACTTCCGGCTGTTTGCCCGCATGGGCGGATCGCCCGAAAAGCCCAACCTTCAGGGCGAAGTCGTTGTCGAGGAGGGAAAATTTGAAATTGAATACCTGAAAACGGAATTCCACATGCGGCAGGCCCGCATTGAGCTAACACACGAACGCATCTGGGCCGACGGAGACACCTTGTGGGACCGGGATTTTCAAAACAAGGCCGTGGTGCGTGGAGGCTTGCGGCACAACCGATTCAGCGACTGGCAGATTGCGGCCGGTGTGGAGTCCCTGAGCAACCGTTTCCTGGTGATGAACACAACCAAAAAGGACAACGACCTCTTTTACGGATTTGCGAGAGGACTTTTTAGTGCCCGGTTCAGCGGCAGTTTTGAACAGCCCGACATCGCCATCACTGCCCAGAACGGCCCGGATACCAAGCTGTTAATCCCGCTGGGCGCGTCGTCGGAAATACAGTCGGCCAGTTTTATCATTTTCACCAACGGCGAACAGACACCGACCGGCCCAAAGCGCAGCCGGCGCAACGCAAACACCATCACCGGCGTCAATTTCGACCTGAACATTACGGTAAACAACGATGCGGAGGTTCAACTCATTTTCGACGAGCAAACGGGCGACATCATCAAGGGAAAAGGCGCCGGCGACCTGCGCCTGACCATGAACAGGGCGGGTGAATTCAAAATGTCGGGCACCTATGGCATCCGCCAGGGCGAATACCTGTTCACCCTGCTCAACCTTGTTAACAAACCTTTTAAGGTGGCCGAAGGCGGCACCATTACCTGGTTTGGCGACCCCTACGGCGCACAGATCAGCCTCGATGCCACCTACACCGCCAACAGCTCCCTGTATAACCTCTTGCGTACGGAACTCGAACTGAGCCAGGACCAGGATCTCATTCAGGAGGCCAGCAAACCCACTCAGGTGATTGTGACCATGCACCTGAAAGGAGACCTGGACAAGCCGGTGATCACCTTCGACCTGGCCTTCCCCCAGATCGGCTCTCGCCTCCGATCGCTGGCCGACAACAAGTTGCGCACCCTCAAGCAAGACCCGAACGAGCTCACCCGGCAGGTTTTCGGGATCATCGTGATCGGCTCTTTCCTGCCGAACGACAACTCCTTCGCCCAGGGCGGCGACTACGGAACTACCGCCTTCAACACCGTTTCACAGGTGCTCACCAACCAGCTCTCCAACTACCTCACCGGCCTGGCCTCCGAGTGGTTCAGCGGCGCGGTGTCGTCCATAGACCTGGATATCATCTACAGCGAATACCGAAACGACGTGCTCACCGGAGGGGAGGCCAGCGCCAACACCGGACGCGAACTTCAGGTGCGGCTATCCAGCGGGTTCGACAACGACCGCATCGTCATCAACGTCGGATCGCAGTTCGGCACCAACAACACCCCCGGAGCCATCATTCAGGAAGGATTTCTCGGTGAAGACATCTCTGTTGACATCCAACTCACCGAGAACGGACAATGGCGCCTGCGCATTTATCAGCGTACAGAACCCGACATCACCGGTGGCCAGTGGCGCTATCGATTCGGGTTCGGTATTAACTTCCGAAAAGACTACGATTCGCTTGCCCACCTGATGGACGGCCTGACCGGATGGATGAAGAAAAAGCAGTAGCACTCTTAGAACTGCACCGTCACACTCAAGCTGGGTAAAATGGGCAATTGGTTGACCCGCTCGTACCGCACCCGGTCGAAGTAGAAGATGTTCTCGCGGTCGAGTGCATTGGTCACAGCGGCCGTTACGTCCATGTGCAGGTATTTGGAAAACTGGAAGTGGCGTTTGGCCGACAGGTCCACGCGGCTGTACGCGGGCAGGCGTCCGCTATTCCGATCGTCGCTGTAAATGATGCCCAGGTCGCCGTTTCCGGTGAGCACGTCGGTGCCAATGCCCTCGTCAAACGTATTGACCTGGTAAAATCCCTGGGTCAGGGTAAAGGGGAATCCGGTACCGAAATTGAAACGAGCGCCGAGTTCCCACTGGCGCTTGCGACCCAATTCGTAAGCCCCCACCAGATTCAGGTTGTGCCGACGATCGAACACCGGCGGATAGGTTTGAAAGCCGTCGTAACGGGTCACCCAGCCCAACGAATAGGCCGCCCAGAAGTTGGCACGGCGCAATTCGTACTTCACCGTAACGTCAAACCCGTAAGCCTCGCCCAACTCCTTGATGTAGTTGGGGTCAGTGGGTTCCTGCTTGAATCGGTTGAGCGACAGTATCTGTGTAAAATCCTTGAAGTAGCCTTCTACATTCAGTTCCAGGGTTTTCAGCAGGTCCAGCTCAAACCCGCCCACGTAATGCACGGCTGTTTGGAGCCGGGTTTCGGTTCGTTCGGTGGTTGACCCGGGCTCGTAGATGGCCTCGTCGGGCCCGGAAAGGAAGCCGACGAAAATGTTGACCACATCGCGGTCGTTGATCGTAGACAACAGGTTCTGCGAGTACAAGCCCCAGGCGCCTTTCAGCCGCAGGTAATCGGTAACGTTGTACTTCAGGCCCAGGCGGGGCTCGTAAAACACATCGTTGAGCGACAGGTAGTATTGCACCCGAAATCCCGGTTCGATAACCAGGTCCCCGAACTTTCGTTTGTACCGCAAAAAAACACCCAGTTCAGAGGTGTTTTCAAACTGCTCGATGGTATTGCCCCTGAAATTTTCAAACTCGAACTCGGTGCGGAAGCCCGTTAACTCCAATCCGTATCTGAACTCGTTATTTTTCCCAAAAGAAGTAAAGTTCAATCCCGCGAAATAGCCGCTGATGCCGCTGGTGCGCGGTTTCCCGCTGGGTTCCACCGCTTCGGATTCATAATCCGAGAACGTGAAAGCGCCTTTTACAATAGTGTTTGAATTTTGCGGCAGCAGTTGAAAATCCAGACCGCCGCCCGAGCTGCCCCAGTCGAACTCCAGGTTGCGAATGCTGTCGGTGAAATTGGCGCCATCGGTGTAATTGAACCCGAAAATATTCAACTTGCTGCCTTTGCCGGCCTGGAAGGTAATTTTTCCGTAAACGTCCTGGTAGTCAAAAGGAATACCGTTTTCCACATAGGGATAAAGCGTTTCATCAAACTGGTTGATGAGCGCCTTTTTAGCGGTAGCCACAAAGGAAATGCTGTTGTCGCTGCCTTCTTTCAACGGGACGATGGGGCCCTCAATAAGGCCTTTGATCTGGAAAGGGCTGGCGGAAACGAGGCCCGACAACCGTTTGCGATTGCCCTCGCGCGTCTGTACATCCACTACGGCGGATATCCGTCCGCCATACTCGGCATTGAACCCGCCGGTGTACACGTCTACGTTCCGAATCAGTTCTGTTTCAAACACGGAGAAAAAACCGATGCTGTGAAACGGGTTGTAGATGGTCATGCCGTCGAGCAGGATTCTGTTTTGCACCGGGGAACCACCGCGAATGTAGAGTTGCCCGCCCTGGTCGCCGGTCAGGATAACCCCCGGCAGCACCGTCAGGTACTGGGCCAGGTCGGCATCCCCGCCCGCCGAAGGCAGCGCGCGGATCTGCTTGGGTGTCACCGTCAGCTTGGACACCTGCACGTTGCTCTGCGCATTTTCCTTCCGACCGCTCACCACAACCTCTTCCAGGGCTTCGCCACTCGGCACCAGATAAATGGCCTGATACTGCACCTCGCTTGCGCGCAGGGTAACCGTCGTAATAGACTCCGTATACCCCAAAAAACTGACTGCCACCTGGTAGTCGCCGGGCGGAATATTCGGGACGATAAAAAAGCCGGAAGCGTCCGTGCTGGCGCCCAGGGCGGCGCCTTCTATCTTGACAGTGGCAAATGCTATGGGCTGGGCCGTCTCTTTATCGTAAACGTTGCCGCGCAAGGCAGCGTTTTGATTTTGGGCCATAAGCCCGGCCATCGCATGAAAACAGAGGAAAAAAGCCAGAAAACGATTCATACAGTCAGTTCAACACCTGCCCTGGTAAGAGAAAAAACGAAGCAAGCGTCGGCAAAGATACCGCTCCTTTGGTGTTTGACGCTTTTGAAAATAGATGATGGGTGACAAAGTGCCGACTTGCTACCTTTAGCCGGCAAACTTGTAACACCACCCTCCCGACTCAAAAACCGGCAAACCTTGATTCACATCACCACTGCCCCCTTGTGGCAACCGGAAAAACGCTGGTTGTTCGACGTGATTTTTCGCGACCGGCTGGCGACTGACTACCGAATCACCTGGTCTGCCGAAACCGCCGGCACGACCCTGAACAGCCCTTCGGGCAAAAAACTCACCCTCCCGGATGATTTTTTCTCCAGGACGCCCGAGGGCTCCCCGGTGCGGGGCTGGCCCCTGCCCGAACGGGCGCTGACCGTCGAAAACCCATTCCGCCCCGGTGAGTCGCTTTCCGGTTTTTACGGCAATGCGTATTTGCATTCGGTATCCGATGGCTGGGTTTGCGGACTCGATTTATTCGCCTCGGCTTTCTTCATGCTCAGCCGGTGGGAGGAGGCCCTGCCCGGAGCGCGTGACCGGCACGGACGACATCCAGCCGCCGCCGCCGCTGCACAACGATTCGGATGGCTGGAAAAGCCACTGGTGGAGGAATACGCCGATTTTATGGGCCGCGCCCTGGAACTGGAGCCCACCGGAGGCCGCGTGTTCCAGGTGCACTTTTCCTGCGATGTGGATCATCCGTTGCTGTGGTGGTCGCCCGGCGCACGGGTGCGCACCCTGGCCGGCGAAACCCTGCGCCACGGGTTGCCGGGTCTGACCTGGTGGTTGAAGCGAAACACAAGCACCGACCCCTACAATGTGTTCGGCAATTGGCTTTCCATGCTGGAAAAACACGCACTAACCGGGCACTTTAACTTCATGGGCGCTCGTCCGCGTGAAGCCGACGCCTGGTATGACCTGCACCACCCCTTCGTCCGGCAAATCATCCAGACCCTGGATGCGCGGGGTCATCAGATTGGCTTTCACCCCTCGTACGAGGGATGGAACGATCCGGAACGCTTTGTGCTGGAACGCGACAGCCTGGAGCAGCTGGCCGGCCGACCGGTGCGCACCGGCCGCCAGCATTACCTGCGGTTTTCGGTCCCGGAAACCTGGCGGGTATGGGCCGATGCCGGTATGGACTGGGACAGCACGGCCGGATACCCGGAAGCCCCCGGGTTTCGTTGCGGCACGTGCGCACCCTTTCAGGTGTACGACTTCCTTGCCCGCCACCCCCTGCATTTGCAAGAGAAACCGCTCATCGCCATGGACATAACCCTGGCACTGGCGCTCGGCATGACACCGGAGCAGGGGCGAAGCACCCTGTATACCCTGGCAGAATCGGTCAGAAAATATCGGGGCGAAATGGTAATCCTGTGGCACAACAGTTCCTGGAACACGTACTTTTGGGCGCCCTGGCAACCCGTACTCAGGGAATTTTTGGAAGATTTTACCCGATCAATCACATGAAAAAGCACCTGGTCATTTGCCTGATCTTTTTCTGCACATGGATGCACGCCCAGGATACGGGCGCCCCCCTGGGCAGTCCGGCCTACCACATCGTAGACCGCATGAGCATTCTGCACGACAGCCTGTGCGTCATCCGGCCCGAAGTCAAATTTTATGCCCGCCGCGACCTGGCCGGCTTTGCCATAGCGCTTGACAGCAGCGTCGCCAACCTGAGCCGCCTCGACCAGGCCGACATCGACTACTTGTTGCGCGACAACAACGAATGGGTGGACAGCGCAGCGCGCACCTACAACGACAAGGCTTTGCTGCGATTTTTCTACCAGTCACCGGCCAACCTCTTCGAAATGGAAGTGCCGCATTTCTACATGCGCATCAACCCGATCCTGAACCTGGAGGTGGGTCAGGAACAAGACAACGATCTGCTCCTGGGCGCCAACCAACGCGGCATCGAAGTGCGTGGCGGCGTGGATGAGGTGGTCACTTTTTACACCAGCGTCATTGAGAGCCAGGCCCGCTACCCCGACTATGTGTATGACCATGTGGAGGACTACAAGGCCGTACCCCGGGTTGGTTTTTACAAGCCATTCAAAAGAGATGGTGAGCCCGTCGAAAAAGTCTTTGACTTCAACGTGGCCAACGCCTATATCGGCGTGCAAGCCACCAAACACATCGGCATTCAGTTTGGCCACAGCAAGCATTTCATCGGAAACGGTTACCGGTCGCTTTTCCTGTCTGACTTTGGCAACTACACGTTTTTCCTGAAGTTCAACACCCGGGTCTGGAAATTTCAGTACCAAAACCTGTTCATGGAACTGAGTCCGACCACACCGGCTGCCGACGCCGGGGGCGACGATCTGCTGCCCAAAAAATACACGGCCATGCACTACCTGAATTTTCAGGCGAGCCCGCGTTTGTCGTTCGGGCTGTATGAAGCGACCGTTTTTCACCGCATCAACCAGTTTGAATTTCAGTACCTGAACCCGATCATCCTGTACCGGACGGTCGAGGGTATGCTGGGCAGTCCGGACAATGTGCTGCTCGGCGCCGATGTGCGGTGGAACCTGTTCAAACGGGTACAGTTGTACGGACAATTTTTCGTCGACGAACTGGTATTCAGCGAATTGTTCGCGGGGGACGGCTGGTGGGGCAACAAATACGGCTTGCAGGCCGGCGCCAAATACATCAATGCCTTCGGCGTAGACCACCTCGATCTGCGCGGCGAGATGAATGCGATCCGGCCGTACACCTATTCGCACTTCGATTCCCTCAGCAGTTACACCCACTACAACCAACCCCTGGCCCACCCCCTCTGGGCCAATTTCGTGGAGTTTATCGGCATTGCGCGCTACCAACCCACCCACCGGTGGACGGCCACGGGCAGGCTGATGTACGCAAAGGTCGGCGACGACCCGCCCGGGGAAAACTGGGGCACCAACCCGCTGCTGGACTACGATTCGCGCGTGCAGGATTACGGCAACACCATCGGTCAGGGCATCGGCGCCACCATTGCGCTGGCCGGACTCGACGTCGGATTCCAGTTTTACCACAACATGTACCTCGACTTAAAGGTCCTGTACCGACGAAAAGACAGTGAAGACGACAACCTTGACCAAAATACGCTTTACGTCGGCGCAGCCTTGCGCCTGAATTTTTGGCAACCTGAGCTCGACTTCTGAACGGTTGTACATCTTGTGCTACCACGAATACCGGAGAAAGTATAAATTTGCCACTACGAACCAAAGAATCCAATCCATGAGTCACGCTGCCGTTATTGCCTCCGCCCAAAAGAAAGAGGACCAACTTCATGAAACCGAAGCACGGTGGTTTGCCGTGCGCACCAAAGCCAAAAGCGAGAAGTACGTTCAGGTGCTCCTGCAAAAAAAACACATAGTTGCCTACGTACCGTTGCAGCGGCTGATGAAACGCTACAAGAAGTGCACTAAAATGCACGAAAAGCCGCTGATTAACAGCTACATTTTTGTCAAAATAATCAAGCCCGAATACCTCAGGGTAATCGAAACGGAAAACGTGGCCGGTTTCATCAAGTTCGACCGGGCCATGATCGCCATCCCGGAGAACGAGATTGAACTGATGCGCCGCTTCACCCTGGAAACAGAACTGGAAATGGAAGCCATCCCCGGCATCATGCCTGATGTGGGCGACCAGGTGGAGATCAAAGCCGGCAACCTCATGGGCCTGAAGGGCCGGGTTATGGAGTTCAAGGGGAAACGCCGTTTGCTGGTAGAGCTGGAAACCGTTGGTTACAGTTTGTTGATCACCATAGACGCCCACTTTTTGAACAAAGTGGGCCGGTTGTGATTTAACCTTGACAACGGCCGTCAAAAAGTCGTATCTTTGCACCCGTTCCATACAACTACAACACGGTATTTGCACATGAGGCAGTTAAAGATAACCAAGTCCATTACCAACCGCGAAAGCCAATCCCTTGAAAAGTATCTGCAGGAAATCGGTAAAGTAGACCTCCTCACCCCGGAAGAAGAAGTTGAACTGGCGAAACGAATCAAACAGGGCGATCAGGTAGCCCTCGAAAAACTCACCAAAGCCAACCTTCGTTTCGTCGTTTCCGTTGCTAAACAATACCAGAACCAGGGCCTCAGCCTCTCCGACCTGATCAACGAGGGCAATCTGGGTCTCATCAAGGCCGCCCAGCGGTTCGACGAAACGCGCGGCTTTAAATTCATCTCTTATGCGGTGTGGTGGATCCGACAGTCCATCCTTCAGGCGCTGGCCGAGCAAAGCCGCATCGTTCGCCTTCCCCTGAACAAGGTAGGCTCCCTGAACAAGATCAACAAAGCGTTCTCCGAACTCGAACAACAATACGAGCGCGAGCCCAGCGCCGAAGAATTGGCCGAGCTGCTCGAAATTTCGTCCGACGAGGTGGAAACCACCCTGGGCGTTGCCGCCCGGCACGTGTCGATGGACGCCCCGTTTGTTGAAGGCGAAGACAATTCACTGCTCGACGTGCTGGAGAACAACTCCATGCCCGGCACCGACACCCATCTGGAGTACGCCGACTCCCTGCGCCGTGAAATCGAGCGCTCCCTGAGCACCCTGAGCGACCGCCAGGCCGATGTGATCAAGTTGTACTTCGGCATCGGAGAACCCCACCCCATGTCGCTGGAAGACATCGGCGACAAGTTTGGCCTGACCCGCGAGCGCGTCCGCCAGATCAAAGACAAGGCCATCAACAAGCTGCGCGCCACCAGCCGCAGCCGACTGCTGAAAAACTACCTGGGCGCCTGACCTTCCTGCCGGCGCCCGCTTCTGAAAACAATACATCGTGGCGAAATGGCCTGTTTGGTTCTGGATCGGCTGGACCCTGCTGAATTTGCTGCACGCGTCCCTGGCGGAGCTGGTGGACGACGAGGCCTACTATTGGGTCATTTCGCGGTACCTGGCCTGGGGCGCCTATGACCATCCGCCGATGACGGCTGCCTGGATTGCCGCCGGCTACGCCGTTTTCCCCTCCGAACTGGGCGTCCGCCTGCTGTTTGTCCTGGCCGGAACAGCTACCCTTTGGATTGCCTGGCGACTTTGCGCGGTTGAAAACCGACATTTCATGCTTTTTGCCGCTTTGGTTGCCTCCCTGCTGCTGGCCCATTTTGGCGGCGTACTGGCGGTGCCCGACGTTGCGCTTGGTTTTTTTACCGCGCTGTACTGGCTTTTACTCCGCGCATTTTTAACCCGAAACCGGTGGTCCGATGCCGTGCTGCTGGGGGCTGTGATGGCGGGCATGGCGTACAGCAAATACCACGGTGGACTGGTCGTTATTTTCACCTTGCTGGCATACCCCTCGCTGTTGCGTTCGGCCAAAACCTGGTTGGCGGCAGCCGTAGCGCTCCTGCTCTTCACGCCGCACTTGTGGTGGCAATTCCACCACGAATGGGTGACTTTCCGCTTCCACCTGATCGAACGCCAGGGCTCGGACCCCTTTCGCTGGAAGTATTTCGCCGAATTCATCGGCGGACAAATGGGGCTGTACGGCCCTTTGATGGCCATTCCGTTGTGCTGGCTCGCCTTTCGGTACCGGCCGGCCGACACATTTGAGAAAGTGCTTTCCTGGAATGCCATCGGTTTTTTTCTCTTCTTTTTGCTGATGAGCTTCAAGGGGCATCCCGAACCCAATTGGACCAGCCCGGCACTGGTACCCCTGCTCGTGCTGGCCACTAAAAAACTGGCCGCGACCACCAAACCCACGCGATGGATTTACGCTTTGGCACTGCCGAGCCTCCTGCTTATCCTGTTTGGCCGGGCCACCATGATGTTCGACTTTTTTCCACCCACCCTGCACATTACCCGGGAATTTCACGGAGCCAAAGCCTGGGCCCAGGCGCTGGCATCGCACACCGGGCGTCGACCGGCCTTGTTCACCAACTCCTACCAGGATCCCTCCAAGTACTACTTTTATACCGGCGTACCGGCCACGCCGCACCACAACTACGGGCGAAACCGCAGAAGTCAGTTCGACTACATGCCCATCCTGGAAAATATGCGCGGAAAAGAAGTGGCCTACATGGTCTGCCGGCCTGGCGGTCCGGGGGGCTTCAGTTGTGACACGCTGGTTGCCGGAAACCAACAGACCGGCTTCCGGATCATCCGAAATTTTCAGCTGTATCCGAAGGTAACGGTAACGCCGGTCGGCTGGCCGGCACGCATACCGGCGGACACACTGTTGCGCTTACCCGTGGCGGTGTACAATGGTCACCCGTTTGCGGTGCATTACCAGGCCTGCCCGGACTATCCGCCAACCTGGGGCATTGGTTTCTCTTTCGACAAACGCTCCGGCAACCCCACTACGCATCAGGAGATTTCTCTTGATGTACACCCCCCCGGCGCCACCCTCGCCGATACGCTCGTGGTGCGCAGTCCGGCCACGCCGGGCCGGTACTTTATCGTCTTCGGGATCCGGTACGACGCCGAGCCACCCGGCAGAAACGGAGAACCGTTTCCGGTGGAGGTGTATTAGCGGTTGATTGGCGGCGTAAGCCGGTCAAGGGGGTACCAGTTGCCCCACCAGTCGTAGTACTCCAGGTTGTTAAAAAAGAGCTTGTAATCAAACTCGCTCGGGATGTCGTACACAAATCCCGGATAATAATAGCGAAGGCCAAAATTTTTGGCCGCCTCGATCTCGCGCAACATGGTGTAGGTGCCCAGGCTGCGGGTGGTTTCAGACGGATCGAAAATACCGTAATTGCCCGACATGCTGCGTTTGCCCAGGTGGAAGAAGCTGGACGCGACCATTCGATCCTGCAGGAAAACGTCGAATTGCATGCCGTGGCTGGGCATGATGCTGCTCCAGGGACTGAAAAAGCCGTAAATCGTGGATGGTTTGTTGTGGCTGAAACGTTCGGCGTGCAGTTCGAACAAGTGTTCATGGCGTTCTGTGATGCGAATGCTGCGGCGATAAACCGTCAGATCCAGATTCCGGCGCAGGGTACGGCGCTGACTTTTGGAGAATGTAAAACCATCGAGGCGGATGCGGAGCATAATGACGCGACAAGCCTCTCCGCGCCACTCCCAATGGTTGCGCCTGAACATCAGATCGGCCCAGTAGCACCACCCGTCTTCGCAAAAATGGTCAAAAACCAGCGGGGAAAACGGCTGCATAGGCACATACTCCTCCACAACGTGCGGGTTGAAGGCCAAATCCCTGAAACGGTTAACCGTTTGTATATGCATATTAACAACCGGGCGGTTTGCGAAGTATTGCGATATCGGGTGGCAAAATTAGTATATCCAGACTATTTTTGCCGCTATGTACACGACATTTTCCCATCTTGTTACTTTTCGACCGGCTTGATCAACCTCATCTCCGATACCACAACCCGGCCAACCCCCGGCATGCTCAGGGCCATGATGGCCGCCGAAGTCGGCGACGATGTGTTTCGCGAAGACCCCTCCGTCAACCAGTTGGAGGCCTATTGCGCCGACCTGTTCGGGCACGAAGCTGCGTTGTTTTGCCCCTCGGGCACCATGACCAACCAGATCGCCCTGAAGGTGCACACCCGCCCGCTCGACGAAGTAATCTGCGACGAGATGAGCCACATCTATCAGTATGAGGTGGCGGGTTACGCGTTTAACAGCGGCATTGGTGTCAACCTCATCCGCACACCAAACGGCATTCTGAACGCCGAACAAGTGGAGGCCGCCATCCGGCCCCGGCACGACTGGCTGCCCAAAAGCACCCTGGTGGTGCTCGAAAATACCTGCAACCGCGGCGGCGGCAGCGTTTACCACCTGGAAACCATGCGCGCCATTCAGCAAGTGTGCAAAAAACACGGACTGGCGTTGCACCTCGACGGCGCCCGGCTGTTCAACGCCCTGGCAGAGACCGGGGATTCCATACGCGACACAGGCGCGGTTTTCGACTCCGTCAGCCTGTGCCTGTCGAAAGGACTTGGCGCGCCCGTAGGATCGGTGCTTACCGGCCCGAAGGACTTCATTGCCGAGGCGCGGCGCGTGCGCAAGGTCATGGGCGGCGGCATGCGGCAAGCGGGGTACCTGGCGGCTGCCGGGTTGTACGCCCTGCAACACCACGTGCAACGGCTGCCCGAAGACCACGCCCACGCCCGCATGCTGGCCGGCGCTCTGCAGGAATTGCCTTATGTGACCGATATCCGGCCTGTGGAAAGCAATATTGTTATTTTTGATCTGGTGCCGCCGATGCCGCCGGCGTCTTTCATCGCATTTTTAAACAAAAACGGCATCAAAGTGTCCGGTTTTGGGCCAAATACCATTCGGATGGTGACGCACCTGGATGTCAGCCGGGAAATGATTGATCGGGTGATCGCTGTTTTGACCAGTTGGCGCGGCGAACAGCATAAATAAGTTCGTCCTCAAAAACCCCGTTTTTGAACAGGATCTCGTCCATGCGCGCCTCCAGTATGAACCCGGTTTTTTCCAATACGCGCTGGGAGGCCAGATTAGATCCGAACGGTCGTGCGAATATCCGTTCAATATCCAGGTTTTCAAATCCGAAATCGATCATTTGCGCAATGGCCCGGGTGATGATGCCGTTCCCCCAGAACGGTTCGGCCAGCCAGTAGCCCAATTCTGCATTTTTGCGGTAGATGTCGGTTTGTGGATGCAGTCCGATGCCGCCGGACGCCGCCCCGTGGATGTCAATGGTGAAAACCGTGACGGGATCGGCCTGCAGGGTCATTTCAATGAATCGCCGGCCGTCCTCCGCCGTGTAGGGATGCGGAAAGCGGTCGGTCAGGTTTTTGGCGATGTGGTAATTGTTGGCGTAGCGCACCAAACTGTCTACATCGTTCAGGGTGAAAGGGCGGAGATGGAAGTGCATGTGTTGGTGGGTAGCATTGGTGTGGCTGATGGCCATCATACGATGGAAGGGGGGGCAAGCAGCGTTATCAACTTTTCGCAAAAGTCAAAACGCAAGCAGATCTCAATCGCGGCGCAGTGCCTGCTCCACATCCCGGATCACATCCTCCACATTCTCCAAACCCACAGAAATGCGCACGAGCCCCGGTGTGATGCCTACGGCGGCTTTTTCCTCGACAGACAGCTTGGAATGGGTGGTGGATGCCGGATGGGAGGCGATGCTGCGACTGTCGCCGAGGTTATTGGTCAAAGAGAGCAGCTTGAGGTGATTCAGGAAGCGGCTGCCCGTTTCTATGCCACCTTTCAGTTCAAATGTAATGATGCCGCCGCCGTTTGCCATTTGTTTTTTCGCCACCGCATGCTGAGGATGACTTTCAAGGAAAGGGTATTTAACCCATTCAACATACGGATTGCCCTGCAGCGCGCGTGCGAGCGCCAGGGCGTTTTGGGCGTGCCTTTCCATACGCAGGCTAAGCGTTTCCAGGCTCTTGCTGAGCACCCAGGCGTTGAAGGGGCTCATGGCGGGTCCGGCGTTGCGGGTAAATAGATACAAGGGGTAAATCAGTTCTTCCCGGCCGACAACCACACCGCCGAGTACACGGCCCTGCCCATCCATGAACTTGGTTGCGGAATGCACGACCAGATCCGCACCAAAGCGAATGGGTTGTTGCACCGCCGGCGTGGCAAAGCAGTTGTCTACTACGTACAGGATATTATGCCTTCGGCAGATATCCCCGAGCAGTTCCAGATCGATGATGTCCAGTCCAGGGTTTGACGGGCTTTCCACATACAGCATTTTGGTGTTGGGCTGCACCAGCGTTTCGATGGTTTCGGGCTGGTTCATGTCGAAGTACGTTTGTGTAATGCCCCATTTGGGCAAGTACCTGGTCAGCAAGGTGTGGGTGGAGCCGAACACAGCCGAAGCCGACAGGATGTGGTCGCCCTGTTGGAGGAAGGTCATGAAGGTGGAAAACACAGCCGCCATGCCCGAGGCGGTGGCGATGCCGTCTTCGGCGCCTTCAAGGTCGGCCACTTTGGCGATGAACTCGTCCACCGTAGGGTTGGAAAAGCGGGAGTAGATGTTGACGTCTAGGCTATCATCGGCAAATGCAGCAGCCATTTCCTCCGCCGAGTCGTACACAAAACTGGAAGTGAGGAACAGCGAGGTGCTGTGCTCGCGCTCACGGCTGCGGCGTCGCTGCAGGCGAATGGCACGGGTTTCGGGCCCGTATTGGTCGGGGGGAAAGCGGTTGTCGGACATAAACGTCTGGGAAAGGTGAGGCGCAAAAATATTGAATAATGCCTGAGTCGGCTATTGGGGCGGCCCACCTGGCAGTCATTTTGTACTGACGCGCACCAACTTCACCGAACAAACCCCACCGCCACCGTAGCGTTGCTCTGCTCGTCGATCAGAATAAAGGCGCCGTTTGCCCTGCTCTCATCATATGGTTGCACATAAATACACTCGGCAAGTTGTATGTCTACATTGCCGATGTCGTTCAGCTTGAACGACCCGGGCTGTTCGGTCGGCCCAAACGTGCCCGTATCGACCAGTGTCAGCAATTGTTGTACTCTGGCCTGCAAGAGCTGGCTGCCGTATTGGAGCCAAAGTTTTTTTCCGGGAATAAGGGGTTGGTTGTCCATCCAGCAGATGGTCGCTTCGAGGCGCTTCAACGGCTTTAAACGGTGCGACAAACCGGCGATCAACTGCCCCCGCGAAACGGAAAATTCGCCATCCAGCAACACACTGCAGTTTTCGCCAGCATGAACCGCTTCCACGGTTTGGCCGTACTGCTCCAACTGTTTGATGGTGGCGGAATACCCCTCCGGCAGGATGTACACCTCGTCGCCACTGCGCAAAACACCGCTGCGCAACTTGCCCAAGTACGCCCTGTAGTCGTGCCATTCACTGGTGCGTGGGCGGAGTACGTATTGTACCTGAAAGACCGGTTCATCTTCCCGAGCAGCCGACAGGGACACCTTCTGCAGCAATTGCAACAGCGGCAGCCCAGCGTACCAACCGGTAAGGGGCGATTTCTCTGCTATGTTTACGCCATGCAGCGCAGACACTGGAATGGATGCTACGCTTACGTCTGTCGGATTCAGCCCGCGAACCATTTCGGCAAATGCCTCGGTGATGTCGTTGAAGCGCGTTTCTTCGTAATCCACCAGATCCATTTTGTTTACACACAGCACGATATGTTTGATTCCCAGTAATAAGGACAGATAAAGGTGACGGCGGGTTTGGGGGGTAATGCCCTTGCGTGCATCTGCCAGAATGAGGCTGAGCTCAGCCGTTGAAGCGCCGGTAATCATGTTGCGGGTGTACTCCAGGTGGCCCGGGGAGTCGGCTATCACAAATCGCCTTGAAGGCGTATTCAGGAAGATGTGCGACACATCGATGGTGATGCCCTGCTCCCGCTCGGTCAGCAAACCGTCGGTGACGAGGGAAAAGTCGATGTAGTCAAACCCGCTTTTCCGGCTTTTTTGTTCAATCTGCCGGAGTTGGTCCTCTTTTATGGCGCCGGTTTCATACAACAAGCGGCCGATGAGTGTGCTTTTGCCATCGTCCACACTTCCGGCAGTGGCAATTTTGAGTAGATCCATACAAGAGGGATTTTAGAAGTAACCGACTTTTTTGCGTTCCTCCATGGCCGCCTCCGAGCGCCTGTCGTCCAACCGGGTGCCTCGTTCCGACACTTCCGAACGGGCAATTTCCTGGATGACGCACTCCAGCGAGCGGGCTTCGGAAGGCACGGCGGCGGTGCAGGTCATGTCGCCTACGGTGCGAAAACGGACCCAGCGCAGTTGTACCTCGGCGGGCGCTGCTTCGGGAATGTATTCCGAGCGCGGGATGAGTTGACCGTTCCGTTGAATGACTTCGCGGCGGTGGGCAAAATAGATAGACGGGACTTCGAGTTGTTCGCGTTGAATGTATCGCCAAACGTCGAGTTCGGTCCAATTGCTGATGGGGAATACCCGCACGTTTTCGCCAGGGTTAATGCGGCCGTTAAGGATGTCGAACAGTTCAGGGCGTTGGCGTTTTTCGTCCCATTGACCAAAGGCGTTGCGCACGGAAAAAATGCGCTCTTTGGCTCGTGCCTTTTCTTCGTCACGACGGGCACCACCGACACAGGCGTCGAACCCAAACTCTTCAATGGCGTCGAGCAGTGTAGTGGTTTGCAGACTGTTGCGGCCGGAAAAGGCGCCAGTTTCCTCCACAACTTTTCCCTGATCGATGCTGTCCTGCACATACCGGACGATCAAATCCATGCCCAATTGCTGCACCAGCCGGTCCCGAAAGTCAATGGTTTCAGGGAAGTTGTGCCCGGTGTCGATGTGCAACAAGGGGAACGGGATTTTCCCGGGCGCGAAGGCCTTTTGTGCCAGTCGGACCAGTGTGATGGAGTCCTTGCCTCCGGAGAAAAGAATGACCGGGTTTTTGAACTGACCCGCCACCTCCCGAAGGATGTAAACGGCTTCGTTTTCGAGGCGGTTCAAAAGATTCGTTGTCATGAAGAGGGGATTGGTGATTGATTCATTTTTGCCCATGGAGACCACATTCTTTATGAGATTGCTCCCACCACCAGCGGCCCGCGCGAATGTCCTCCCCGGGCTGAATGGCACGGGTGCAGGGGGCGCACCCGATGCTGACAAATCCTTGTTCATGGAGTTGGTTTTGCGGGATGTTGTTTTCCTGTAAAAAGGCTTGCACGTCGTCCAGGGTCCAATCCAGCAAGGGGTTGTATTTCAAGACGCCGAAAGATTCGTCGAAATCAAACAAGGCAAGTTGTTGCCTGTTTTCAGACTGTCCGGCGCGTAGCCCGGTTATCCACACTTCCGTATTGGCCAGTGCTCTTTTCAACGGCTCGATTTTCCGAATTCGGCAGCAGGTTTTTCGCCGTTCTACGCTGTCGTACATGCCCATGGGACCTTGTTCTTGCAGCAACGCTTCCACCGCGCGATTCTCGGGGTAATACACCTCTATTTTTGATTGGTAGCGGGCAAGTGTTCTGGAAAATACATTGTAGGTTTCTTCAAACAACCTTCCCGTATCCAGGGTAAATACCCTCACCGGCAATTGACGGCTGAAGATGTAGTGGCTGATCACCTGGTCTTCCTGACCAAACGACGTAGAAAAGGCCACTTTTTCAGGAAAAGTCTGACACAGATATGCCAGTGCCTCCGGAATGGGCAGGTTTGCTATGGACTCTTTAATTTTTACGCGGTGTTTTGGTTCCATATTTTCCCCATTGAATGTTGTTCCAGGCGCGCTCGTGCAGGTAATACAGCAGCATTTTGGTTCCCAATTCCACTGTTCCAATGGAAAAGGCAATGATTAGTTTTCCGGTGATGATATAAGAAATCACCATGGTGTCTATGGTGCCCACCGTCCTCCAGGTCAACGCTTTCAGCATGCTCCTGGACATGCGTTCTTTCCCTGCTTGTTCCGAAAGCGCCCGCTTGCGTTCTGAAATTTGTTCGAGTAGCATAATAAGCTTAAGAAGCGGCAAATGTAAGCACACCAAACCTACTAAAAAAATAAAACCTATATGTTTAATATAGTTTAACAAGTTTGGGAACCCGATTCTTCTTCAAAATGGTGTATTTTTGCATTTCCGACAGTGGTCAAACGCACCAGAACAATGGTCGACCGGGCCCTCAAAATGCGGACGCTATGATTTCGAAACGCTGTAAATACGCCATAAAAGCCATCCTGTACATCGCTCGTCACCAATACCGAGAGCGCCCCATCTTTTCAACAGAGATTGCGACGGAAGAGCACATACCGCAGAAATTTCTGGAAAGCATCCTGCGCGACCTGCGCAACCACAGCATCCTCATCAGTAAGCGTGGCCGGAACGGCGGGTATCAGTTGCACCGCGATCCGGGCGATATCAACCTAATTGAGATCATTCGGATAATGGACGGTCCGATAGCGCTCCAGCCATGCGTTTCATTAAAATACTACGCACCCTGCGAGGAGTGTATTTCGGAAAAGGACTGTGTGATCAGACAGGTTTTTATACAGGTGCGTGACGCTACGCTTGACATTTTCCATAAGGCCACGGTGGCCAGGCTGACGGAAGAGGGCGATGCCGGGCTGCGTTCAAAATGACGGCCAGGAGCATTCATTGCGCCCTTTCACATTTTCAACTGTCGGTTTTTTGGGTGTAGTTTAGTCCAACGCTTTGCCTACTTTTGCCGTCGCTGCACCGCAGATTGCAGCCTTTCCACTCCTCAATTCATCAACATGTCCAACAAAGTCCTCATCATCGGCGCCGGCGGCGTAGGCCGCGTGGTTGCGTACAAATGCGCTCAGCATCGCGATGTTTTCGGCGACATCATGCTCGCCTCCCGCACCAAGAAAAAGTGCGACGCCATCGCGTCGGCCATACACCAGGCTTATGGTGGCCGCAAGATCAAAACCGCCCGGGTGGATGCCGACAACGTGGAGCAAACCGTAGCGCTCATCCGCAAGTTCCAGCCCGACCTGGTCATCAACGTCGCCCTACCCTATCAGGACCTGCCCATCATGGACGCCTGCCTCGAAACCGGCGTGCACTACATGGACACCGCCAACTATGAACCCAAGGACGTCGCCAAATTCGAGTATTCCTGGCAGTGGGCCTATCAGGCGCGCTACCAGCAGAAAGGCATCCTGGCTTTGCTGGGCTGCGGGTTCGACCCCGGCGTCACCAGCGTATTCACCGCCTATGCCGCGAAACACTATTTTGATGAAATCCACTCCCTCGATATTGTAGACGCCAACGCCGGCAGCCACGGAAAGGCCTTCGCCACCAATTTTAACCCCGAAATCAACATCCGCGAGGTAACCCAAAAAGGCAAATACTGGGAAAACGGCCGCTGGGTGGAAACAGAACCCCACGAGATCTGGAAAGACATCGACTACCCCGAAATCGGGCCCAAACGCTCCTACCTTATTTACCACGAAGAGTTGGAAAGCCTCGTTAAAAACTTCCCCACCCTCCAGCGCGCCCGCTTCTGGATGACCTTCAGCGAAGAGTACCTCACCCACCTGCGCGTAATCCAGAACATCGGTATGGCGGGCATCGAACCCATCCGATATAAAGGCGTCGACATCGTGCCCCTCCAGTTCCTCAAAGCCGTGCTGCCCAAGCCCGAAGAACTTGGCGAGAACTACACCGGCTATACCTCCATCGGCTGCCGCATACAGGGTGTAAAAGACGGTAAAAAACGCACCTACTACGTGTGGAACAACTGTAGCCACGTGGATGCCTACCGCGAAACCGGCACCCAGGGAGTGAGCTACACCACCGGCGTACCGGCCATGATCGGCGCACGCATGCTGCTCACCGGAACATGGAGCGGCAAAGGTGTGTTTAATGTGGAGGAATTCAACCCGGATCCTTTTATGGAGCGGCTGAATGTGGACGGGCTGCCCTGGCACGAAAGGCACGGTATTGATCTGCAGATGGATTAACCCAATCTGCCAAACCCAAAATCATCATGCGCATACTCCTGGTCGAAGACGAAAAATCCATACGCGACGCCTTAGAAATAAACCTAGAAATGGAAGGCTACGAGGTAGTATCGACCGACAACGGCAAAAAGGCGCTTGAACTGACCCAATCGCAACATTTTGACCTGTTGCTACTGGATGTCATGCTGCCCGATGTCGACGGCTTTACCATCACCGAGCAGGTGCGCCTCAGCAACATAGAGGTACCCATACTGATCCTGACCGCCAAGGACATGGCCCAGGACCGCATCACCGGCCTGAAAAAGGGGGCCGACGATTACATGACCAAACCTTTCAACCTGGAAGAGCTGCTGCTCCGGGTGCATAACCTGCTGCGCCGCAGCCGCCGCATGCAGGGTGAGGTCGCCGAGCTGTTCGATTTCGGCGGAAACAAGGTCAATTTCAGCACCTACGAAGCCCTGACATGGCGGGGAGAATCCATTTCCCTCACCAAAAAAGAGGCCCTGCTGCTCAAGCTGCTGGTCGAACGAAAAAACGAGGTGGTCAGTCGAAACCAGATCTTACAGGCCGTCTGGGGTTACGATGTGTTCCCCAGCACACGAACCATAGACAATTTTATCCTGGCATTCCGCAAATACTTTGAAAAAGACCCCAAGGTTCCCCAGTTTTTTCATTCCATTCGCGGCGTGGGATACAAGTTTTTAGCCCCCTGAGGCTGGCCCCCGTCCCAACGCCCAAACGGATATGGAGTTCGGCAAAATACACGACATCGACCAGGTTGACTTCCGCCTGCCGCATGAGCCGGCACGAAATGCGGACTACTGGTCACGCCGGGGCCATGCGCCGGGGCCATCGCTGCGGATTTACATCGGCGCAACGGGTTACCACATGAAGCCCTGGGTGGGATCCTGGTACCCCGAAGGAACCAAACCCGCCGATTACCTTTTTCAGTACGGCAAACAGTTCAACACCATTGAACACAACAGTACGCATTACCGGTTGCCGGATGCTGCTGCGGTAGCGCGCTGGCGCGAGGAGACCCAGCCAGACTTCCGGTTTTGCCCGAAGGTTTTGCAGTCCATCAGCCACGCCCCGGACCTGGGCGCTTCGAGCACCTTGATTGAATCCTTTGCCGACGCCTTAAGCGGTTTGGAGGAGAAATACGGATGCGCATTTTTACAGTTGCCGCCCTCCTTTTCGCCACACCAGTGGATCAGGCTTGAGCGCTTTCTGCTGCGTTGGCCCGCACAGCTTCCGCTGGCGGTGGAAGTACGCCATCCGGAATTCTTTCCCGAGTCGCCCCTGTTGTTTGACCTGTTGGAAAAACACGGTGTCGCTGCGGTCATCACCGACGTCGCCGGTCGACGCGATGTCTGCCACATGCACGTCACAGCACCCCGCACCCTGGTGCGCTTCGTGGGGAATGGCCTGCATGAAACGGATTATTCCCGAATAGACGAATGGGGCGCCCGACTGGCCGCATGGAGCGCAAACGGCCTGCAGGAAATTTATTTCTTCACCCATGAACCGGATAACCTGCTGGCGCCGGAACTTGCAGCATATGCCGCAAAAACCTTCCGGCGTCACATGCCGCATGCCCACCTGCGCGGGCCTGAAAAGCGTGCACCCGATGGACTTCAAGGCCGTTTATTTTGAAAACCGATCGTGACATCATGCCTGCCGTTGCGCTGGTTGCCAACATGACATGGAACATCTGGAATTACCGCAAACCGGTAATCAAGGCACTGCAGGATGCAGGGTATCAGGTGCTGGTGTTTGCGCCTGTTGACGATAGTTTGCCCAAATTGCTGCGGGAAACCGGCGTTACGTTCATTCCATTGGAAGAATTTCGCCGAAACTCAACCCGCCTGGGCGGCACCTTGCGCATGCTCTTGGAGTTTATCCAAATCTACCGGAAGTACAGGCCGGCCCTGGTCCTGCATTTTGGCGTACAAGCCAATATTCTGGGCACCATGGCCGCAGCCGTTTGCAACATCTCCTCTATTTGCGTGGTCACCGGACTTGGTTATACCTACCTGCATCGCAACTGGATCAACAGCATCGTCCATGTACTGTATCGATTCACCTTCCGACAGGCCGGCCGTGTGATTTTTGAGAATGAACAAGATCGGCATTTCATGGTGCAAACCCGAACGGTGCAACAGGACAAAACAGCGGTGGTCAGCGGGTGCGGGATCGAGGCCTCGGACTTTTTACCCATGCGCCGAAGGCGTTCAAACAAACGACTGGTGTTTGCCTATTTTGGCAGGTTGTTGTACGATAAAGGTTTGCGCGAATTGTACGAGGCCGCCTGTATCGTTCGCCGACACTTTCCCAATACCGAATTCCGTTTTTTTGGCACCCTGGATAAAACCAATCCCGCCCATATCCGTCCGTCGGAACTGTTGTACTGGATAAAAAGCGGCGTCATTCGCTATATGGGTGTGGTGGAAGATGTGCGCCCTTACCTGGCAGAATCAGACGTGGTGGTGCTGCCGTCGTATCGCGAAGGACTGTCCCGCACTTTATTGGAAGCAATGGCCATGGCGCGCCCCATCCTGGTGACCGACGTGCCGGGGTGTCGTGAAACCGTTGTGCACACGCTCAACGGACTGGTGGTTCCACCGCGCAACGCGTCGGCGCTGGCAGAGGCCATGATGCATTTTTGTGCGATGACCGACCAGGAGCGCGACCAGATGGGTCTGGAAGGGCGACGGATCGCGTTGCGGGATTTTGCCGGGGCCGATGTCGGGGCCCAATACCTGCGTATTGTTGAATCTGCCCTAATCCACGTACCTTTACAGCCCTATGAAAAAAGCACTGATTACCGGAATAACAGGTCAGGACGGGGCCTATCTCGCCGAACTGTTGATTCATAATGGGTATGAGGTTCATGGCATCAAACGCCGCTCTTCCCTGTTCAATACCGACCGCATCGACCACCTGTATCAGGATCCGCATGTGGACAACCGCCGTTTGGTGCTGCACTATGGTGACTTGACGGATTCCACCAACCTCATCCGCATCGTACAGCAGGTTCAACCCGATGAAATTTACAACCTCGGCGCGCAAAGCCACGTACAAGTGAGCTTCGAAACACCGGAATACACCGCCAACGCCGATGCCGTGGGGGCGCTGCGTTTGCTGGAGGCCATCCGTTTGCTCGGTTTGCAGGATAAAACGAAGTATTACCAGGCCTCCACTTCTGAACTGTACGGTCTGGTGCAAGAGGTGCCCCAAACGGAAAAAACACCTTTTTACCCGCGTTCCCCATACGGCGTTGCCAAATTGTACGCCTATTGGATTACGGTCAACTACCGCGAGGCCTATGGCATTTTTGCCTGCAACGGTATTTTGTTCAACCACGAAAGCCCGCTGCGCGGCGAAACCTTTGTCACCCGAAAAATTACCCGGGCCGCCGCCCGCATCGCGCTGGGGTTGCAGGACAAACTCTGGCTGGGCAACCTGGATGCCCAACGTGATTGGGGCCATGCGCGCGATTACGTGGAGGGCATGTACCGCATGCTGCAACAACCTGAACCGGACGACTACGTGCTGGCGACCGGCGTAACCGTGTCCGTACGCGAATTCTGTCGTATGGCATTCGGAGAACTGGGCATTGAACTGGCTTTCTCCGGACATGGGGCAGACGAAAAAGGGGTGGTCGCTGCCGTCCACGAGCCGGAATACAACTTTCGGGTCGGTCAGGAGGTTATCTGCGTAGACCCCCGGTATTTCCGCCCCGCAGAGGTCGACCTGCTGGTCGGCGACGCCTCCAAAGCCCGCGAAAAACTGGGCTGGACCCCCAGACACTCCCTGAAAGACCTGGTGCGGGACATGATGCAAAGCGATCTGAAAATCTTCCACCGGGAACGTTTCCTGAAAGACGGCGGGTTTGAAGTGCTCGGACAACACGAATGAACGATTGATGGACAAAACAGCCAAAATTTACATCGCTGGTCACCGCGGAATGGTGGGCTCTGCCCTCTTGCGCCGGCTGCAGGCAGATGGTTATTCCCGATTCGTACTGGCCCCATCCGGTGAGCTTGACCTGCGACGGCAGACCGAAGTGGAGGAGTTCTTTCGCCGGGAAAAACCCGACTATGTCTTCCTGGCTGCCGCCAAGGTGGGCGGGATTCTCGCCAACGACACTTACCGCGCTGAATTTTTGTACGATAACCTGATGATCGAAGCCAACATCATCGAAGCCGCTTACCGAAACGGGGTCGAAAAACTGATGTTCCTCGGCTCCTCGTGCATCTATCCCAAGATGGCCCCACAGCCACTGCGCGAAGAATACCTGCTGACCGGTCTGCTGGAGCCCACCAACGAACCGTATGCCATCGCCAAAATCGCCGGAATAAAGCTATGCGATGCCTACCGAAGCCAGTACGGCTGCCATTTTGTCTCCGTGATGCCCACCAACCTGTACGGCCCCAACGACAACTATCATCCACAAAACAGCCACGTGCTGCCGGCCCTGATCCGGAAATTTCACGAAGCCAAACAAGAGGGGCAACCCTCTGTAACCCTTTGGGGAACAGGCACCCCCCGACGGGAGTTTTTGCACGTAGACGACCTGGCAGACGCCTGTGTTTTCCTCATGCACCATTACGACGAACCCGGACTGGTCAATATCGGTACCGGAGAGGACATCAGCATTCTGGAACTGGCCCAAATGGTCCAGCGCATTACCGGGTTTTCCGGACGGATTGAACACGACCTGAGCAAGCCGGACGGCACCCCGCGCAAATTGATGGACGTCAGCAAATTGCACCAATTGGGCTGGAAAGCCAGGATTGCACTGGAAGACGGCATACAACGCGTGTATGCAGAAGTGAAATCTTCATTATAAACAAAATATTTCCAAAAAGCCAATATTTAGCGGCTAAACGGCACAGGTTTCTAGACACGCAGCCTTAACTTTGACCCATGGAAAATACTTACGTTGCCATCATGGCCGGCGGGGTCGGCAGCCGGTTCTGGCCGGGAAGCCGGGAAAACCGGCCAAAACAATTTCTGGATATGCTTGGCGTGGGCAAAAGCCTGCTCCGCCTGACATTCGAACGGTTTTTACCCCTGGTACCGGCCGAAAATATTCTGGTGGTCACCAACGCGATGTATAAAGACCTGGTCAAACAACACCTGCCCGAGCTAAAAGACAGTCAGGTCCTTTGCGAACCCTCGCGCAACAATACAGCGCCTTGTATAGCCTACACAGCGTTCAAACTCGCCGACCTGAACCCGGATGCCAATATGGTCATCACCCCGGCCGACCATATCGTCCTCAAACCCGACGTTTTTATCGAAAAAATCAAGGCGGCACTGGCTTTTGCATCCAGCCACGATGCCTTGGTTACCCTGGGTATTCAACCCTCGCGCCCGGACACCGGGTTCGGGTATATCCAGTTTGGAGAGATGGCCGACGAACACGTGCGCAAAGTGCTGCGGTTCACGGAAAAGCCCGATCTCCACACCGCACAGTCCTTTCTGGAATCCGGCGACTACCTCTGGAACGCGGGCATCTTCGTCTGGAATGTCGCCTCGGTGATCAAAGCCTTTGAGGTGCACACCCCCGAAATATCCAGGCTTTTCCAAAAAGGACAAACCTTCTATAATACGCCAAAAGAACAAGCTTTCATCGACCGCGAATACCCCAATGCGCCAAACATATCCGTAGACTTTGCCATTATGGAAAAAGCCAATAACGTATATACCGTACCGGCTGATTTCGGATGGTCGGACCTGGGCACCTGGGCCAGCCTGCACGCCGAATGCCCGCACGATGAACATAACAATGTTCTGCAAGGCGAGGTTATGGCACTCAACTCTACCGGATGTATGGTACGCGCCCCGGAAGGCAAACTGGTCGTTATCAAGGATATGCATGATTACATTCTGGTAGACGACAACGACGTACTCATTATAATACCAATACATAAAGAACAAGAAATCAAACAAATAACAACCATGGTGAAAGAGCGCTATCCGGGAAGATTCCTATAAGTAATTTTTTTGCGCCAAAATTTTATTATTTTTTTGCGCAGCCAATTATTCTTTTCGTATTTTTCGGTCTCTAAATCGTCTAGCCTTTATTTAATCCGTCGAATTTGTATGTCCCGGCGTCTGTTAATCCATGAAAAACAATACACAGCCCGGATGAAGTCTTTTAACGCCGTTACCGTCCACCCCGAGATCCAAGATGGCGAACCCGTTTTCAGCGGAACCAGAGTCCGTGTCGAAACATTCTACGATTTTATGCGTATCGGATGCAGTGTCAGCGAATTTCTGCACGAGTTTCCGTCCATTACGCGTGATCAGGCCATGGAAGTGTACCAATTCGTACACAAGGATTACACTGTGGAACAAATAAAACATATTGCTTACGGCGACGATCCGACCCGTGTCGGCGTTCCGGGACGTGGTCAGGCATCTTCGCGCTGACTTTTCTGCAGGTGGGATATTACCCGCAGATATGCCTGTCCGACGGCCTCTACGGCAAATGGTTCTGTCCTGAACAGGGTGCCGGAATGCGCCGCCCCTGTTAACCAGTCCAACAAGGTTTGCAAAGCATTCGGCATATCCGGGCTGAGCCGCAGCGTCCTGCCGTACGGCGCAACAAAATCCATAAAAGCATCCCCGGACAAATCCTGAATGTGTAAAATTGGCCGTTCTGCTGCAAGGTAACTCACGGCCTTGCTGGGCAACAAAAAAGGATTTTTGTTCCCCACGTTCACTAATACGTCCATTTCCGACATTTTTCGCTGCGTTTCTTCCCGTGGTCTCAGGCCATGCACCTGCACCCAATGATATCGTTTGAAAAGGGAAAGGTAACCAGGTAACGGTTCGCCGTAAATGTGCAAGGTAAAATCCAGGCCCCCCAGGTGGAAACGCCGGAACAACTCCAGCATGGCGTACGGTTCGCGTATCAACGGATAAAAGGCGCCAAAATAACCAAACCGGTAAGGGCTCTTTATGCCTTGTTGGAAAGGCATAACATCGTTTTCCGGAACCGGATGCAACAGCGGCGGCACAACCCAAACCCGATCCAGGCCGTATTGCTGCACCAGCCAGGCTTTCAATTTTTCTCCGGTAACCACCACCCCGTCTGCCGCGCCCAACAGCCGCTGCTCCAGTCCCCGGGACCGCATGCCGTAAAGCACCGGATTGCTTATCTCCCAACCCGGGGCTGCAAAGGGATCGCCTACGTCGGCCAACCACGGAAGGCGGAATCGGGTCTGAAGGTCCAGGCCGACACGATGGGCCGTGATGGGCAGCGATACACTGACCACCACATCCACCGCTAGTGTTTGTACGATACGACTGGCTGCTGCAAACGCCGGCTTGCGCCAAAACAAGGCATCATCGGGGAAGCACAACTTTCGCCACCCCTGTTGGTATAGGAACGCAAGCCAACGCCACCACCATCCCGCCCCCTCCGGCGCCCGATTGTCCGGAATTCCCCTGGTCGGCAAGACCGGCGCCAGGGAAACCAACAGACCTTTCAAACTGTCGAAGCCAACCCGGCGCACTTCCACCCCGTGCAGGTTTTCCAGCAATGGCCGGCCATGCACACGGGCGGTAACCACCAGTACACGGTGCCCCGAAGCGGCCCAGTACTCGGCTATGGCCGTCCAGCGATGGGCACGCGGATGGATATAGGGTGCATAAAATGGGGAAAGAATGAGGATGGTCACGTTTGTTCTGCAGCCCTGGAAGGTGTCTTTGCCCGATGTTCAGCCACTGGTCAACGCCTCCCGCTCGGCTTTTTTCAGGGTTTTCACCACCTGGTCATAGGAATGATCAATGAGATGCCGCAGGGTGGCGCCATCCAGGCCGCCTTCACAATCCACCGTGTTCCAGTGCTTTTTATTCATGTGGTAGCCCGGTTTTACTTCCGGATGGCGTTCGCGCAATTCTACAGCATAGTCAGGATCGCATTTCAGGTTGACGGAAAGGCGATCGGTGTCGAGACCGGCCAGGGCAAAAATCTTTCCCATGACCCGCAAACACAAGGTTTCTTCGCCAAACGGGAAATCTTCCGTCGTTCCTTTTTTTGCCAGGCAATAGGTTCTGAAAGTTTCTACATCCATCATGCCTTGCATCAGTGTTTTAGCAGTACGTCGTTGAGCCGCTTGACATCGGCGGCGACCAACTCACTTCTGTCCCACCGAAATGGCAATGGCGAACCTTTCACGGTGGCGATCGAGTCACCCCTGGCCTTCAGGCGGTCACTGGTAAAAAACACACCTTTTACCTCAATTTGTGAATTGAGCACAAAAAAACGTTCAGAGGCAAAGGCACTTTCACCGATATCGCGGGTATTGTAATCCATGATGATGCGCACCGGAGGCAAAGGGATGGACGGGTCCGGCTCCAGGTTTTCGTTCAGCAGAACCGGCTCGCCTGCTTGTAGCCTGGCCGTTTGGCTGGAATAGAAAAAGTAGACCGGGCAAAAGTTGAAGTGGGTGCGAAACAGGTCAATCACATATCGGTTGTATCGGCGTATTTCCAGTTGCTGTTCTTCCGCCTCCTGAATTTTTCCCGTTTCCTTCAGGTGGGTTATGCGTTGTTGGAAGTCGTGCAGCCGGAAGCAGATGCCGTTTTGCAGCATGGCATTGTGTTCAGTGGATGTGATTTGAACCGTTGCGCAACCGCAAAAAAGGGCTAAGAGCCCGAGAAAAACCAAGCGTTTGTTCATTCGATGCTAATACGCTTGTTGAACGGGGTGTAAAACGACTTCATCTATGACCACGTGTTCGGGCGCATTCAGGATGTAGGACACTGCATGGGCAATGTCCAGGGGCTTGAGGTAATGCGCCCGGTCGGGCGAGCCGGGCTCGCTGTTGTTGAAAAAGGTGTCCACCAGGCCGGGCATAACGACGCTGACCTTAATGCCGTCATGGCGGACTTCGCTTCTTAACGTCTTGAAGAAGGCATCCTGTGCGTGTTTGCTCGCGCAATACAGGGCCCCGTCCGGAAAGGTGCGGCGGGCGGCATCGGAGGTGATGGCGACGATATGGCCCGATCCGGCATTGCGCATGACCGGCAGCACCGCTTTGGTGAGCAGGAAACTGCCTTTGACGTTCACCTCCATGAGGTGGTCCCAGTCCAGGGAACTGATCTCCTCAAACGGCCGGAACAGACCGATCCCGGCGTTATTGACCAGGCAGTCTATGCGCCCGAAGTCCCGTTTGATGGCGGCCACGGCCTCATTGACCTGTCCTTCATCTGCCACATCAATCGGGAATGACAAGGCTTTCCCGCCGGCCATATCAATGGCCAACTCCAACTCGTTAATTTCCTCGGCGTTGCGGGCCAGGAGCATGACGAAGTGGTTTTCGCGGGCCAGGTGGGCGGCCACTTCCCGGCCGATGCCCCTGGAAGCGCCCGAAATAATGGTGATGCGTTTAGACATAGCTTTTAAATAGGCCGTGCAACTCGGCTTGTACGCTTTGCAGCACCCTGCCGAGGTCTTCTTTGTTGTGCTCGAAATCGATTTCGTCTGCGTTGATGATCAGCAGCCGGCCGGATTTGTAGCCGCTGATCCATTCTTCGTAGCGTTCATTCAAGCGTTTGAGGTAGTCGATGCTGATGCTGCCTTCGTAATCGCGTCCGCGTCGGTGAATGTGTTCCACCAGGGTGGGGATGCCGGCGCGCAGGTAAATCAGCAGGTCGGGCGCCTTGATCTGCGACACGATGGTTTCGAACAAATTGCGGTAATTCTCAAAATCGCGGCGCTCCATCAGACCCATGGAGGCGAGGTTGGGCGCGAAAATATAGGCATCCTCAAAAATGGTGCGATCCTGAATAACCGTTCGCTCTCCTTGTTGAATACGCAGCACCTGCTGATACCGGTTTGAGAGGAAAAACACCTGCAGGTTAAACGACCACCTTCGCATGTCCATATAAAAATCGGACAGGTAGGGGTTGTCCTCCGTGGTTTCAAAGTGTGTTTCCCATCCGAAGTGCTTACCCAACAACTCGGTCAGGGTAGTCTTTCCGGCGCCGATGTTGCCGGCGATGGCGACGTGCTTGATCTTGGCATTGTTTTCCGGATCCCAATCTAACATTTGTTCAAAGGATTTCGAGCAGCGAAGGTAGACAATCAACGGTCGAAAAACGGGGACAAGTACCGCCAATGGAAAAAAGTTTTCCACCGTTGGCCGATAAAAACCCTGAAATCGGCGTTCAAACGCGGCGTTCTATCTAACGGTTTTAGATGAATGGTGAAAATTGTGTCAAATTTACGCGTCATAAAAACGGCAGTTCCTATGCTCATCTCCATCCGAAATCTCAATAAAACCTACATCATGGGCGCCGAAAGGGTTGAGGCCCTCAAAGATGTGTCGATCGAAATCAATAAAAATGAATACGTAGCCTTGATGGGCCCCTCCGGGAGCGGCAAATCGACCCTGATGAACCTGGTAGGCTGCCTGGACTCCCCCACGCGGGGCGAGTACTGGCTCAACGGAATCGAAGTCAGCACCATGCACGACGGAGAACTGGCGGAAGTGCGCAACAAGCAGATCGGGTTTGTTTTTCAGACCTTTAACCTGCTTCCGCGCTTGTCCGCACTGGAGAATGTCGCGCTACCGCTGGTTTATGCAGGCTACTCAAAAGAGGAGCGGCTGGAAAAAGCGCGCAAAACGCTGGAGTCCGTAGGGTTGGGCGACCGGGTGATGCACAAACCGAATGAGCTGTCCGGCGGCCAACGCCAGCGGGTGGCCGTCGCCAGAGCACTGGTCAACAACCCGGCGATCATCCTGGCCGATGAGCCCACCGGCAACCTGGACACCAAGACTTCCTACGAGATCATGGTGCTTTTTGAGGAAATACACCGCCTCGGCAACACCATCATTGTAGTCACCCACGAGAACGACATCGCCCAGCATGCCCACCGCATCATTCGCCTGCGCGATGGCCTGGTGGAAAGCGATGAACAAAACACAAACATTACCTCTTTTTTAGTAACCACAGATTAGTTTTTTTTTTTTGTTGAAAAAGTTAGAATGCCTACTTTTATGTCTGAAAACAAGTACGCAAACCAAATCTATTTTCAATGAAGACATTTAGATTGCATCTGGCTACTTTGGCCTTTGTTCTCCTGCTGGGAGCCACCCTCCATGCGCAACCCAAACACAGCATGGCATTTCGTTACACCTGGTACAATTACATTACCCCACTGGAAAACCTGCCGGGTGAAGACGACGACCAGTTTATGGACATTTACGACCAGGCCAACGGGGCCGGCCTGGAAGTCGCCTATTACAATCGGCTGTTTACCAACACCTTTTTAGCGGTTCCACTCAAAATCGGTGGCGCCCGTACCGGCAGGCGGCTCAATGGCGAGATTGATGATTCACGCGATGTCGTCGGAAATCTGGATGTGCTCCTGCAACACAATTTTTTTGCCACCAAGGCGGTGAGCCCTTACCTGCACGCCGGGGTGGGCAGCGCTTACAATTTCGACAGGGAGGTGTTCGACCTCAACATCCCGCTCGGTATCGGTCTGAACATTCGCCTTAACGAGTACTTCTACCTCAGCGCACAAACCCAATACCGCCTGGCGCCCGCCGAAGACGATCTGGTGGAACGTTCGGGGCTCGATAACTGGCAACATGGCGCAGGTATACACCTCTTCTTCGGCCCGCCAAAAGAAGAGCCCAAGGCCATCATCGCACCACCCCCACCCCTTGACTCCGACGGCGACGGCATCGCCGATGCCAACGACCGCTGCCCGACCGTCGTGGGCACCGCCGCCAATGGAGGCTGCCCGGACTCCGACGGCGATGGCATCGTAGACCTTGATGATGCCTGCCCAACCGAAAGTGGCGTTGCCGCCCTTCGCGGCTGCCCCGATTCCGACGGCGACGGCATCGCCAACAACAGCGACCAGTGCCCGAACGAACCCGGAACAGCAGCGCTGCGCGGATGCCCAGATCGCGACAACGACGGCGTGGCCGATAGAGACGACCTCTGCCCGGACCAACGCGGCACCGCCGCACTCAGGGGATGCCCCGATCGCGATAACGACGGCGTGGCTGACAAAGACGACCAGTGCCCCGATAATGCCGGGCCGGTGAGCAACAGGGGATGCCCGGAAATCACCAAAGAAGAGCAGGCACGACTGGAGTCCATCACCAAAAACGTACAATTCAACACGGGCAAAGCCACCCTGCTCGCCACTTCCACCCCCGTCCTGGACGAAGTAGCCGCCCTGATGAAAAAGTATCCCGCTTATTCACTCAGCATCGAAGGGCATACCGACAGCAGCGGCGACGATGTCGCCAACATGCGCCTCTCCGAAAGCCGTGCCAAAACCTGCAATGACTATCTGGTCAGCAAAGGCATAGAACCGCGCCGAATTTCCTACAAAGGATTCGGAGAAACAAAACCGGTGGCCGACAACAAGACCGATGCCGGTCGAAAACAAAATCGCCGGGTGGAGTTTAAGCTGAGCAATTAACCAGGGCTACCTGCAAAAAAAGGAAAGGGTTCACCCGACCATCGCGTCCGGTGAACCCTTTTCTGTTTTATCCTGAAACGTTTACAGCACTTTGAGCAACTCCTGCTCCAGGGTCTGGCGCGGGTTGATGGCGATGATCTTGCCGTCGCGTCCAATCAGGAACGTCTGTGGAATGGATTGTACCCCGTAAAGGCCGGCGGCTGCGCTGCCCCAGTGCTGAAGATCGCTGACGTGGTTGTCCCACACCAGCCCGTCCTGCTGGATGGCTTCTTTCCACTTCCGTTTGCCGTCTTCCTTGCGCTGTTGCATTTGCTCGGGGGCCATCTTCATGCGCGGGTCGGCGCCGTCGAGCGACACGCTGAAAATTTCAAACCCCTTCCCCTTGTACTTTTTGTACACCTCCACCACGCGGGGGTTTTCCCGGCGGCAGGGGCCGCACCAGCTTGCCCAGAAGTCGAGCAGCACAACCTTGCCCTGCAAAGAGGATAATGAGCGCACCTTCCCGTCGGGGCCGGGCAAGGCGATTTCCGGCGCCGGCATACCCACCTGAATACCCGCCGCACCCGCTTTTTGCGCCATTTTTTGCGCCATTTTTTGCTCCAGTGTAGCAATCCCTGAGGAGAAATCCACTGCGTACTTGCTGCCGGGCATGTAATCGCTGAGTTCTTTGGCAATTTTTTTCAGCGCCTCCACGTGTTCCTCGGGCTGGCCGCTGTATATCTGGTAAGCAAAGAAAGCTTTCATGAGCGGGTTGCACGCACTGTTCACCGCCGCAATCGCTCCGTCTTTATCCCTGATCGGGTTTTTAACCAGCTCCTGTACTTTTTCGGCGTAACATTCAAACGCTTTGGAGCCGGAGACCTTCACATCCATTTTGTCAATGGTGGCGACGTCGCCATTCAGGGTTACGGTATTTTCGGTTCCGTCGAGAATGAAATACACTTTTTTGGCCCCGATGGTCAGCACGTAAAGTCCCTGTTCAAAAGGCTTTTCCTGCTTCAATTCAAAGTTGCCGCTGGCGTCGGCGGTGGCTTTACCCAACGCGTTGGATGTACGGTCAAAATAACCCTGTTCAAAGACGACCTGAAGGTTTTCGGCGCCTTTTACCTTGCCCTGGATGGCGTGACCGCTCTGCCCCTGACACGCCGTGAACAAAACCAGGGCCGGGGACAAAAGCAACAGAAACAAACGCAAATATTTCATGTGATTGTGTTTATACAGAATGAATGAATTCAAGACATCAGGTTTTCCAAAACGGTGTCGTACCGTTGTTTCCATTCGGCTACGCTTCCCCAATCCTGTCCCTCAACAAGCATATTGTTCCCCTGCACAACACCCAAGCGTTCAAAAGGTGCATTTCGAGCATCCATAAACGATTCAAAAGCCGATTGTTGATCAGGCGAAATACTCACTACCACGCGTCCCTGTGCTTCGCCGAAAAGCCAGGCGTCCTGGCGTATCCCGGTTTTGTTTTCGACGGCAAAACCCTTTCCGCCATGCAACCCGCTTTCGGCAAGCGCGACAAAAAGGCCGCCTTCCGACACATCGTGGGCGGAACGAATGAATTCGCCTGAAATCAGTTGAGAAACGATTTTTTGCAGGAAAAATTCTTCTTCCAGGTCAAAATACGGGCAGCTGCTGTACGTCACGTTGTGCACGGTGCGCAGGTACTCGCTCGAGCCGATATCGTTTCGGCTGACACCGACCAGGTAGATCAGGTCTCCGTCGGATTTAAAGTCAAGCGTCATCATCTGCTCCGCATGGTCAATGATCCCCAGCATACCGATGGTGGGTGTGGGGTATACCGGCACGACCTTATCCTGGAAGGTGGCCTGGTTGTAAAAACTCACGTTTCCTCCGGTTACGGGGGTATCGAATTTTCGGCAGGCATCGCCCATGCCCTTGATGGCCTGTGCAAACTGAAAGTAGACCTCAGGATGATACGGGTTGCCAAAGTTCAGGCAGTTGGTGATGGCTACAGGTGTGCCGCCGGCGCAGGTGATGTTTCGTGCGGCTTCCGCCACCGCGATCATACCCCCTTTGTAAGGGTCGGCATACACATAGGCGCTGTTGCAGTCGGTGGTCAGCGCCAGCGCTTTGTCAGTACCTTTCACGTACACCACTGCGGCGTCCGACGGACGGTTGGTGGTCATGGTGCCGGTACGCACCATGGAATCGTACTGTTGGGTGATCCAGCGTTTGGAGGCTATGTTCGGTGAAGTCCAAACACGCTGGGCAGCTTCCCGAAGGTCGGCAGGTTGCAGGATATCGGCTGCATCGAACCGGCGGATGTGTTCAAAATAGGCCGGCTCGCGCTGTTCGCGAACATAGACCGGTGCGCCGCCGCCCAGCACCAGGCTGTCGGCAGGCACTTCCGCCACTTTTTCGCCGTGGTGAAAATATTGCAGGACGCCGCCGTCCACGGTTGTACCGATGCGGGCACACGGGAGGTCCCATTTGTCAAAAATAGCCTCCAGTTCCGACTCGCGCCCCGGCTTGCAGACGATGAGCATACGCTCCTGGCTTTCGGAAAGCAGTATCTCCCAGGCTTTCATGCCCTCCTGTCGCTGGGGGCATTTATCGAGGTCGATGCGCATGCCTACGCCCGAACGCGCACTCATTTCGGAGGTGGAGCAGGTGATGCCGGCAGCGCCCATGTCCTGCATCCCGACAATGGCGCCCGTTTGAATGGCTTCCAGTGTGGCCTCCAGCAGCAACTTCTCCTGAAAGGGGTCGCCCACCTGCACCGCCGGCAGGTCCTCATGGCTGTCTTCGGTCAGGTCGGCACTGGCAAAGGTGGCGCCGTGAATGCCGTCCTTGCCGGTTGCCGATCCGACGATGAGCACCGTATTGCCGGGTTCTCCGGCGGTAGCGCTCACGGTTTCGCCCACCTTCACAATGCCCACCGACATGGCGTTCACCAGGATGTCGTGGTCGTAACAGGGCATAAAATACACCTCGCCACCGACGGTGGGCACACCGAAGCAGTTGCCGTAGTCGCCGATACCCCGCACAACCCCGGAGATCAGGCGCTTCATGCGCGGATCGTCGGGCCGCCCGAAACGCAGGCTGTTCAACGCGGCGATGGGCCTGGCGCCCATGGTAAAGATATCGCGGTGTATGCCGCCCACGCCGGTCGCCGCGCCCTGATAGGGCTCAATGGCGCTGGGGTGATTGTGGCTTTCTATCTTGAACGCGCAAGCCAGTCCGTCGCCAATATCCACCAACCCGGCATTTTCTTCCCCGGCGCCAACCAGCAAACGCCCCCCCGACCGGGGCAGTGTTTTGAGTTGCAGAATGGAATTTTTATACGAACAATGCTCGCTCCACATGACGCTGAACACGCTCAACTCAGTGAAATTGGGCATGCGGCCCAGGATTTGCTGTACTTTTTCAAACTCCGCTTCAGTGAGACCAAGGCTCTTGGCTATTGCAGGGGTGGGAATGGGATCGGAAGCTGCCATGAAAAATTTTACTTGGAGAAAGTCCTGCAAAGGTATAGCATTCCGTATGAAATGTGGGCCGGTGCGATAAAAGGTGCAAATTTTGGCGTTGTTTTGTAGCAGATTTTAAACATTTGCACAAAAACCAACCCATGAGCGACGACGTTCGCATATTTCTCTCCTACGATGAAGCCGAGGCCCGGCTGGCCGGCGAACTCAAGCAGCACATTCAAACGGCTTTTGCCGGAAGGAAGGTGATTTTCTGGGAGAGAACATCGAACGCTTTGGATGAGAGGGCTCGCCAGTCGTTTTTGGATACAGTTTCCCTCTCTCTGGTGATTTTTTCCAGCACGTATCTTTTAAAGGGAGAAAATTTACTGGAACTGGGACATGCCCGCCGCATAGAGCTGGAAAAAAGACCCAAGGCGCCCCTGTATCTGGTCATGGCTGAGCCGGCGGTGTTGCCTGCCGACCTGGCGGCATACGCAACACTCCCCCACCCCAACGAATCCATTGAACACGCGGCCTTCCCGCCGGCACGTCAGATGCAACGCGTCGCTGCCTACCTGAAAAACCTGGAGGCACGAACGGCCGGAGCCCCGCCACAGCGCCCGCCGTATGAAAAACCATACAAGCCGGCCGATCTGCGCGAGCGCCTGACCCTTCAACTCGAACGGCTGAACCTGTCCACCGTATTTTCCACCCTGAAAACGGTGGTGGATGATGCAACGCTCAAACAGGTTTTTTTCGAGTTGGAAGACGCCTGGCTCGAAGGCATTCAGGCCTGCCGGCTACACCGGGATCTGCACCGCTGGCATGCGCACAATACCGGCATCAAGGAGGAGTTGCGGGTGCGCATCGGCCAGATCGAATCGTTGTCCCTGATTCCGGCCTGGCGCAAGCACATGAACCGCATCGAGCGCGACGCGCAACCGGGTTTGGGCATTTTTGTGCCGGCAGGGGCCATCCACGCGCCGCAACACCTGCACCAGCCCGTCGGGCCCAGCGAGCCCGAGTTGCTGGGCGCCCTCAACGCCACCCAGCAACAGGAATACCGGCGAAACCTATTGCTTTGCCAGGATGCGCTGGCGGTCGGCAACCCGGAACGCGCTTTCGCCCTCGCCGAACACCTGCGCACCCACATCAACCCACTGTCGGCACAGTTGTATGAGTACCTACTCATCAGCTATTTGCAGAAAGAGGGCGCAGATCGCATTGTGCACGATGTCTTGTACGAGCAGGGCCGAAAATTTCGCCACATCGTGCTGTACGCCTCCCGGCTGCGCATGTACAACGAACAGGAGCATTGCCCCACCGATAGCGGAATGCACAATTGCGCCGCCGTGGCGGAAGAGTTGAGCGATGCCATGCACCGCGCATACGATGCACTGCCGAACGACCATATACTGGATACGGGCCTGAGGGCTGTCGAGGTAGCCGATGCAAGACCCGTCGTGGCGAGAATGCTCCTTGCTGCCCAGGAGCTGTTCAGGGCCGTACACCCGTTTAAAGGGGTACTCAAAACGCTGGTCAATGAGCTTGGCGGCGGCGGTAAATGCACGTGGATCGAGCGCATGGAAATCAGCAACGATGGCCGCAGGCGCTTCGTGCCGGCAGATAACTTTGACCTGGAAACCACCATGCTGGAAATACTCGAGCAACTTCGGCAGGCAGAGCCCGAACAGGCCGACCTGCTCCGTTTCCAGTTGCGCGAAGACCTCTATTACAACCTCCTGGAAAAAAGGCAGACCCTGAGCCGGCAGTCGGAATGGGAACAAAAAAGGTATCGGAAGTTAACCGACGAACGCCTGTCCGTCGTCCGCCTCCTGCAGTCGACGTTGCTTTGTTTCCAGATCTTCGGCGACCGGGGCAACGACCCGGAAGACCAGTCCTTCCTGCGCCTGGCCATCGAATACCTGTTGCCGGGTCTGCTGCTGGAGCATTCGCCGGCAGCCTCCCCCGACCGGCCGGCATATCCCCTGCCGATGCGATGGTTCGACCTGGACGAAAACGGGCAGTTGCGCCCACATCCGGACAACAACCGGCTCCGGTTCGACGCCATGGCGATCGTCGAACGGATCGTGGGTGAACAGGCCGGCCACAGCGCATGGCTGCAAATAAAACCCAATCTGCTGGACGAGGTCTGGAAACAGTATGTGCAAGACACCGACGCCGAATACGCCTATCTGCGCGACAACCGGCAATACCAGGATGTGCGACGCATCGACGACGTGGAGGTGCGCAGGGCAGCCATCCAATGCCTGCACCGATGGCTGATCGCCTACCGGGCCATCCCAACTGCCGGCAGCGTTTTCCTGGACAACATACTTCAGGAGTTGTTGGGCAACAGGCTGTTGCTCTGGTTCTTCCTCAACCCAACCGAACTACAAACCCATCCCGACAGCCTCGCGCTCGGATACGACGCCCGGGCCGTGCTCAAAGAATTACTGGCCCTTCCGATTTCCACCGATGAAGCAACCATACGCAAAAGCCTGGGCGCCAATTTATTTGTCAAAACAATAGAGCCGGCCTACCGGCAAATGCCGCCGCGCGACGGCACCCGGCGCGAAAACCTCGTGTTTATCCTGCTGCAGGCCCTGCACGCATACCGGGACATGAACCCCGACCCCGTTTACCTGAAGCTGGTTTTTGACGAACTGACCCTGGAAACCAAACTACCCTGGGTAGAAGTGGGCCCGGAAGGCAAGCCGCGCAACCTGCCCGTTCCGGGTGTGCACCCTTTTGACGCCTTCGGAATCGTGGAGATGCTGTGCGCCCAACTACCGTCGGATTTCTCCCTCGCCGAGGCGCGCCGTCGCATAGCAGCAAGGCGATTTGCCGAACTGATGGACATGTACCACCGGGAAATCAGCACCGACCGGCGGCAAAACGGCCTCCCCGAGCGACGCATCGCCCTGGAGATCATCCGAGGCATGAAAGCCCTGTTTTATTTTTACCCGGACAAGGCCTTCCTTGAGCTGCCCCTGAATGAACTGAACGGCAAAGGCCAGATTCGGTGGCAGATTTACCTGGCCAACATTTTCCCCATTCCACAAAACCACCCCGAGAACCAGATGCTGCAGTTCGACTACAAACAGGAAGTGGCGGAGTTGAAAGCCCTGCGAGACCAGCATCAGCAATGGATGAATCACCTGCTGAGCGCAGCCAACTAAAAAGCCGCCAACAATCCTATCCGACCGCTTCTGCCCGGCATGGGTCGGTATTCGATGATCTGGTAAGGCGCATTCCAGCAATTTTCCAATCGGACTTCAACCGATGCGCTCCAGCCACCCAAGGGGAGTTGAAACCTCACCATGGCTGTTCCGGTTTGATAGGCAGGCAACTGCCCGCTCTCGTCCGAACGGGTATAGCGGGCGCCACTGTATTGGTGTAAATACGCAACGGAAAACGGCCCGCGATGCGCCGTAAAACTGCCTCCGGCAAGTTGTGCGGGCGTATAGATCAGTTGTTTGTCCAACACGACATCCGTGCCGCCGTATACTTTTGTATTGGTGGTAGCAGAAAATTGTGCGTGGGCCTGAACGGACAATCGCCAGGCCCCTGCGCGTTTTTCCCACGAGGCGGTCATTTCAACCCCCCGTGACCAAACCTGACGCAGGTTTCCCGGACGGAATGCGCCGTCGCTGCCCGGCTGCCACAGGATCCAGTCATCCAGCAGCAGGTGGAAGACCGTACTTTCAACCAGCAGTTCTTTTTTTGCCCAACGGATACCGGCCTCTGCACTGTACCCTTGCTCCGGCGCCAGGTCCGGGTTGCCCAGGTTCAGCCAGAAACGGTCGTTCAGGGTGGGCAAATTGAAGTTTCGGGAGAGGTGCAGGTGCGCGCGCCATCGGTTTCCGAGCGCCTGCTCCGCAGCGACCGCCCACAGCAGGGGCACCTCTGCAAAGTCGGCCCACTCCTGCCGAAAGCTCAACGAGACCTTGCCGGACTTCCAACGGAACGATCCGGCCGGCGCCAGTGCGCCGCGCCACTGGGCGTACCAACGGCTGGAATCGGCATACCCGTCAGCCATGCCCCATTGGGGCGTCAGCTGGACCTCCAGGACGAAGCGCCAGGGGCGCCCTTCCGGCGAATGAAGCCTTGTTTGCCACTGCGCCGTTCGCGCCCTGCTGGAGTCGGTGTCGCCATTCAGGAAGAAATGGATATTTTCGTCGGACCAGGCCAAACGGTGTTGCTGATTTTCCGTTGGCTTCCACGCAACCGCAGCTCTGAAATTGCGATCTTTTTGCCACGTATCTTCTGCTGAGGCGGTCATGGAGGGCGGGATTTCCCGACGGGCCTCCTGCCACCACAGGGCCGTTTCGAGGCTGTGGTGCGCGTTGAATTGCCAGGTGTTGTGTTGTTGTAAATCGATGCGCCGGACGTTGTTGTTGGTCTGTTTTTGTTCCGGCTGGCCAATCTGTGCGGTATTGACGAACGGGAAATTGTTCTCTGCCGTTTGCACCAGCCCTTTCAGTGTGTTGCTCCCATGGGCATCGCTCCAGGTGGCGCGCGCCTGTGCTTGCCAAAAGCCAAAACTGCCTGCCGAAAAGCCGAAATCTCCGCTCAGTCCCTGGGGGTACCGATCTTGCGAAACCAGGGTCAGGACGCCCCCCATAGCTCCGTTGCCCAGGGCCGAACTTTGTCCGCCAGGTACCATGAGCAACCGGTCACCCGGCCAAAGCGGAATGAGGGAGACATCAACAACGCCATTTTGCGGGCTCTGGAGGTTCAGGCCGTGCCAAATGACGGCCGTTCTGCCCGGTCCGGCGCCCCGTGCAGACACAGTAGACAGGGTTCCCGGGGCATTGGCCCGGATCGCCAGCGGATGTTCCCACAACAAGCGATCGGCCAGGGTAACCGGGGCATCAGTCGGAATGGTGTCGGGCTTCCAGAGCAGGTGGCCTGTCGGAGGCCCCGCGCTGACCGTAACCTCCGGGAGCGTTTGTGCCGGCAAGTAAGACACAACCGAAAGGATGTACCCAAAAATACCGACCCGGAAAAAAATTCTCAGCATCTGTAGACCGTGCACGTTTTCGAGAGCCTGAAACCGGCCGGCGCTTGTCTCCCTGTCGTCTAAAAAGCGCAACAGCGTACAATTTCCAGGTAGTCCGGCCTGTCGTGGGACATACCATGCACGAACGAGTTTTTGATTTCGCCTTTAAACAGGACGAAAACGCCCGGCATTTGGAAGCCGTCCCCGATGTCTTCATTGGGTGGTTGCATTCCGTGTCCGTTGACCACTGCCGACTCGAAGCCCCGGATCCAGCTCATGAGGCCAAAGAGCTGGGCAGGCGTGCCGCGTCCCAGCCCAAAAGCCCGGTAGAACCGTTTTTCCGGGTCGGCTATGTGATCGACCGGAAAGAGGTTGAATCGTTTGAAAAACTTATTGGCAATCTCGGGCTCGGCAGCCATATGCACCAATACGATGCGCAAGCCGTTTTTTTCTAGTTCGGGCCGTACCCGGGCGATATCGGTGACGGCCTCACGGCAAAAGGAGCAGCCGAAGTGGCGTAAAAAAACAAGCAACACCGGTTGTTTGTCGGACAACGTGGCCAGATTTTCGCCGCTGTTGACCGTGATCATTTCCGGCCAGATGGCAGAAACATTTTGGACTGGGCTTTCGAGCATGCAAACAGGGATGAATTCAAAATATGCCGTGCCGGCTTACAATAAGTTCATGGCATCCAGCGCGTCGTTCACTTCTTTCACTGCCTTGGCCGATTGGGCCAGCAGGGCCTTTTCGGCTTCGTTCAGGTGAAGGGTAATAATTTCTTCGATGCCGTTTCGGCCCAGTTTGGCCGGTGCGCCGACAAAGATGTCGTTCAGTCCGTATTGGCCCGTAAGCCGTACGCAGCACGGCAGAATGCGTTGTTCATTTTTCAGGATGCTCACCGCCATTTGGGCTGCTGCTGCGCCCGGTGCGTACCAGGCCGAAGTGCCCATGAGGTTGACCAGTTCGCCGCCACCGGATTTGGTGCGTTCGATGATGGCATGCAGCCGTTCGGCCGAAACCAGTTCGGTCACCGGAATGCCGCTCACGGTGGTGTAGCGCGGCAGGGGAACCATGGTATCGCCGTGGCCGCCCATGAGCATGGCCTGAATATCTTTGGGTGAGATGTGCAACTCTTCGGCGAGGAACGCCCTGTAACGCGCGGTGTCGAGCACGCCGGCCATGCCGAATACCCGATTTTCATTCAGCCCGGAGGCTTTCCAGCACGCATAGGTCATGACGTCCAGCGGGTTGGATACCACGATGATGATCGGGTTCGGGGTATGCTGGAGAATGCTTTTGGTTACGGAAACAACAATTTTGGCATTGGTCGAAATCAAATCGTCGCGACTCATACCTGGTTTCCGGGGAACGCCTGCCGTAATGATTACAATGTCGGAACCGGCTGTCAACGCATAATCATCTCCGCCGACTACACGTGTCGAGTAACCGTCGATGGGCGCCTGCTGCCAGGTATCGAGCGCTTTACCTTTCGCCATATTGCCTTGAATATCGATCAGGACGACCTCGTTGCAAACGTCCTCATGTGCCAGTACGTTGGCGCAGGTGGCGCCCACGTTGCCGGCGCCGATGATGGTTACTTTACTCATGTTGGTCAAAATATCGGTTAACGTCAGAAATAATCTTGAGCGCCGCAAAAGTAGGGAAAAGCCGATTGAAAAACGAACCAGGCCACGGGTAATGGAACGGAAATAAAAATTTGACCAAAAAATGCCAAACGGCTGCGTGTCAGCGCACGAGACGGACCGTGTCAATGGTAAACGAAAACCCCGAAAAGTTGCCGTACCCGTTAGTGATGTTGTTGTACACCGCGTCGGGGTCGCTCAAGGGCAGGTTGTTTCCCTGCCGGGCGATCGACAGGTGGTAACGGTAATAATCTTCCGATACCGTACGCCATTCCACCATGATCTCACCCGGCATTTCCTGCTCGGGTACGTAGGGAATGATTACATCCAGTCGCAAAACAGGATCGGAAATATTCCAGAACCCCTCGTCAATCAGCACCACTTGCTCCGGGGTGTTGTACAACAGAGAAGACGCGCGCCCGTCGGTGATGAATGTGGACTGAAGGACGGTAACTTCCCCCATAACAGGCGTCTCGCCCCCGGAGATTGTTTTGATGGAATGCCTGATGTTGAATGCAAAAAAGCGATTCGTGACGTTGTCCAGCGCTGGTTGCAGGGTTAGGGGAATACGCACCGCTTTGGTTCCGTCGTTCAGCGTGATCTCCTGCGCATCCCGTTCCATATTGATTTCCATAGGCGCCAGCGGCACCTGTTTGGGCGCCGACCCCTGTGCGCTGATGGTGTTTGCCACACCGGGCACCCGCACCGACAAGCCGTACACCTGTCCCGCTTCCACAACATCCTGCCCCACCCAATACTGTTTCTTGTTGACCGTCACTGGCAAAAGACGGTCAAAAAACTGCCCGTTTTTGGAAATGGTTACGTCGCCCTGTACCACCAACTCGGGTTCTTCGGTATTGCTGAGGCTTTGGCTTTTCGTCAACAACACGTAAAATGGCGATCCCGGTGTAAAGTGGCAAATGGCCACTACCTGTGGCTCTTCCTCAGGCAGTTCGATAAAAACCTCCCGCGCGCAGCCCAGCGTCATGAAAAGCGCGACCATAAACCCCCATGTTGAATTCGAGCCAGTCAGCATAAACATTTTTGTTTGCGTAAATGTAACGCAATTATTGTGCCCCATTATATTCGGATGCGATATTGTAAAACAGGTAAAACCGGCAACAGGGTATACTGAATGGCATTGGTGCCCCTGCTGGTTGTCGGGGTGAGGTACAGATAAAAAGGATTTGCCCTGTTGTACGCGTTGTACACGCCAATTTGTATGAAATGGCTCACCTTTTTCCGGTCAATGGCCATCGATATCGTGGCATCCAACCGGTGATACGCCGGCAAGCGGTAGCCGTTGACTTCGGTGTACAGGTAAACGTCGCGGGCCGGAGCCGAACCCGGTGTTTCATGCCTGAATTTCACCCCGGTCAGGGTGATGGGATAACCCGTAGCAAACACCCAGGATACGTCTGCGCTGAGCAATGGGGTGATTCGCTGACGCACTCCTACGGACAGGTTGTGCCTGCGGTCATATCGGAAAGGGAATGACCTGCCGGAATTGATCTGTTCAAACTGGCGGTCGGTTTTAGACAGGGTATACGACAGCCGGAGTCCGGTATTGGGCCCGTCATGAGCAAAGGAAGCTTCCAGTCCATAGCTGTGGCCTGTGCCTTCAGCCACCCGGTCCTCCCAGCCGCTGGCATCCTCCGACCCACCGTTGAGCAGTGCGCTGCCGGTAGAGAGGAACGTCAGCACCCGCTCAAAGTGTTTGTCGTATGCTTCCAGCGTTGCCCGGTAAGTTCCGTTTTGCCAGCCCAGGCCGGCGGTGAATTGCCCGGCCAATTCAGGCTTGACCTTGCCGGTTGAAGGCACCCACAATTCAAACGGCAAACTGATGTTGTAAGAGCCGATCTGGTGGAGATTCTGTGCGTTGCGGTGGTAGCCGCTCCAGGCGCTCCAGCCCTGCTCGGCACCCACCGTAATGCGCGCTCCGGGGAGCAGATAGTTGTAATGACTGGAGCCCTGGCGAAAAGCCGTGCCGCGAAGCCCCGCATCCAGACGCCACAGCGGCGCAAATTGCCATTCCGCATCTACATATGCTTCGGCATCCAGGGCCAGCAACCGCTCGTCATTCAATACGGCATTGGCCAGTGAGTCCAGACTGGATTCCGAACGCCCGGGTTGCAAATAGTTGACAGACAGTGCGCCGGGTCTGAACTCATGGTGCGTGAACGCCCCACCCATCCTAACAAGCAGGTCATTCATCGCGTACCAGGTGAAATCGGATTTGACGGACCAATCGCGCACATCAGACTGGTAAAGTTCTCCGTAATCGTAGAGAATCTTGTCGTCTCCGGAATCGGCGTCAAATACCGAACGGAAATTCTGGCTGTTCCGGTAGGTAAACTTGCTGTACCGCAGGACGGTGTTGGAGAACAAGCGTTGCCCAAACACATGGTTCCAACGCAACGCGGCAATGGTATTGCCCCAGTTGGTGGACAGGCCATACCGGTCGTTCACCACGCCGCCGGATGAAGGGTTCTGCTGCTGAACGGCGTCAGAGTATTGATCGCCGCCGTGGTAAAAACTGACGTAAACGCGGTCTTTATCGGATAGCAGGTAGTTCCATTTCACGTTCAGGTCGAAAAACCGATATACGACCTGATCGCCGGAAAATGTAAACAGGTTCTCCTCATCACTGAGCACCGACAACCAGGGTTTGAAATAGGTTGTTCGGCCACTGACCAGCAATGCGCTCTTATCGCGCACGACCGGCCCTTCCAGGGTCAGCGAAGTAGCAAACAGCCCTGCCGATGCCTCCGCGTGGTTTTCTTTCATGTTGCCGTCGCGCGTACGCACATCGAGCACCGCCGAGGCGCGTCCGCCGAAACGCGCCGGCGCGTCTCCTTTCCAGAAGCGCGCCTGCCGAACGGTTGACGGGTTGAAAATGGAAAAAAGACCCAGCGCGTGCCCTGGGTTGTACACCGGCACATCATCCAGCAAAAACAGATTCTGGTCAGCATTGCCGCCTCGAATGTGCAGGCCGCCCAGACCATCCACACCCGTTTGCACCCCCGGCTCAAATGCCACCAGTCGCAACAGATCCGACTCCCCGCCCGGCATACCCAGGGTGCGCAGTCGGTCGACCTTCAGCTCCCGTTTTTTGTCCGTCCGGGCAACCGCCTGCTCATCCGGCACGCCGGTTTGGGCAGAAACGACCACCTCCGGTAAAACGGTATTGGGGGTAAGCAGCACCGTCCAGATGCGATCCTCCACCAGTACCATCTCTATGGTGCGGGATTTGTATCCTGTATACGACACCTTACACGTATATCTTCCCGGATGGAGGGCGGCGCTGAAAAACCCGAACTCGTTGCTGACCGCGCCTATCGGATTTTTGCCGGAAAACAACAGGCCAGCTCCGGGGAGCAATTCGCCCGTCTCTGCATCGCGTACAAAACCGCTCACCTTCAGCCGGTCGTTGCGCGGGCTGATGGCCAGTGTATTGCCAAACTGACGGTAGTCCACCGGGAAACAGGCAGTCACCCTGTCCACCGCTTGCCGGAAGGGCAGGGAGTCGAAAAAAAAATCCTGTTTGGGACAGTCCTGAAAGGTGTTTTCGCCGAAAACGATGTTCACGCCGGACGCTCTGCTCAATCGTTGAAGGGCTTCCGAGGGCGTGCACGCCGAGCATTTCAGAGAAACCCTGGGCGTGGTTTCGTCCTGGGCATACAACTGACATGCGGCTGCAAGACCGACACCAAGACATAAAAACCTAAAGCGAAAAAAGCACCCCTGCATGTGAGGTGTAAAGTTACCCGCTTTATCGGGAAAAGTGCAAGGGTATTTGTCTCTTTTGCGTCCGGTTTAACGGCAGGAGCCCCCGGAGAGCTCAAAATGGGTGTCGTCCCGCCTGATTACCCGGCACTTCATGGCGAATGCCAGCGCATCAAGCTCCGCTTCAACGGGTTGTTGTTGCACCAAAGACGCGGTATAGCGGCAATCACCAAGCGCCGGATTGATCAAACGAATGCTAACGCCGTAATGGCGTTCAATCTCTGCCACCACATTTTTCAGGGGCATATTGTCGAAGGCGAGCCCTCCGTTGTGCCAGGCAAAATCATTGGCAATACCCGGCTGGTCGTTGATCAGCTTGCCTTCCCTGACCTGATAAACAGCGCGTTCGCCTGCGGACATAATAATAGCCTGTTGGCCTGGGTTCGGTCGAAAGCGCACCTTGCCCGATTTTACCCACACGGTTACACGTTCCTCCCCCTCGGCGGCCGAAATGCCGAAAGAAGTACCCAGCACTTCCACCACGCTTCCTCCCTCGATCTCCACAACAAACGGTTGATTTTCGTGGCGGGTTACATCAAAAAAAGCTTCTCCCTTCAACCGCACCCGTCGCTCCTGTTCTTCAAACTGCTGCGGATGCGTCAGGGTAGCCCCGCTGCGGAGCCAAACACGAGACTGGTCCGGCAGGGCATTTTCGAGTACGCCGTTTTCGGCATAGCGGGTTTCCCAGGCGTCCTCCCGGGCATTGAATAGCCAGATGGCGGAGACAAGGCCTATGAAAACGGCCGCGACACGCAACCATTGACCGGGGGACAACAGCCGGCGTCTACGGGGGCCAATGCCCGCCTTTTGGCGAACGGCGGCAAACGCAGCATCTGCGTCCACTTCCGGCATCTCGGGCACGTAGGCTGCTGATTCTTCCCAAATGAATTCGAGTACCCTGGCGGTTTCGGTGGCATCGGGCGACTCTCGCTCCCAGCGGGCAAGCGCGTTGGATTCAGCGTCGGTGAGTTCACCGCGCCATTTTTTTAACAGCAATTGAAAATAATCCGTTCTGGATTCCATATGCAGCAGGCCAAAACAGACCTGTATGTTTTTTACCAAAGACAATGCAAGTTCTGCATTCCCCTACGACACCACCACACTATTTAGCACATAAATGACCATACACGACAAATCCGGTCTGTTTTTCAAGGTTTCGCGCAGGATTCGCAAGGCTTTGGTCATTTGATTTTCGACCGTCTTGACCGAAATGCCGAGTGTTCCGGCTATTTCCCGGTTGCTCATTTGTTCAAACCGGCTGAGCGAAAAAACCAAACGACACTTTTCCGGCAGCGCCTGAATGGCCTTGCGAAGCAATTCCTCCAGAGAGCCCCCACCGGAAACGACAGGTTCGATGGGCATATCCGACGCGTCGGCCCACGCCTGTTCATCGCCGTAAGCAAATCGTCGTTGGGATTTCAGGTAGTTGAGCGTTTTATTGATGACCATTCGACGCAAATACGCGCCAACGGAGGTCTGAATATCTAACTCGCCCCTGCGTCGCCACAAATCGGCAAAGGCATCCTGTACAAGGTCCTGACACGCATCTGCATCGTGCAAAAGCCTGGCTGCATCCAGCAACAGCGGGCGATGGTGTCGATCGAATAGCTGACGCAAGGCTGTTTCGTCGCCGACTTTCAGCCGGGACCAGATTTCCGCCTCGTCGTGATGTTCCATGCAGCAAACATAATCCGGTAAGACTCACCGGGCAAAATTTATTTTTTGCAAACATAGGGGTAGATCATTTGAAAAATGTCTTCTATCTAACAAATACAGCTATCAACCTGAACTAGAAATAATACACAATGACGACGCGCAGTGCTCACCTCAACCTCGACGGCAACCCGCTCTTTGCCGTACTGTCCACCGAAGAACGTGAACTGCTCTGGCAGCACGCCAGTTTGCTTCACTTCGGACGCCACCAACTCATTTACAAGCCCGGCCAGGCCGCATTGGAAGTGTTCTTTTTGCTCAAAGGAACAGTCAAGGTGGCCGTACACGCCGAAAAGAAGGACATCATCAAATATGTGGTGCGCCAGGAAAACCTGTTCGGCGAATCCTGCCTGACCGGCGATGCCCAACGGCGCGATTACGCCTACGCCATGGACCACCAGGTAGAAGTGCTGAAGTTCGACTGCACGGTCATCCTTACGCTGATGATGCGCAACTTTGCCTTCGCCCAGTCCGTGTTGCACTTCCTCGGCGAACGCCTGCGGTACACGGAAAACAAACTCGAAAAAGTGGTGCTTAAGGACTCCAAGAGCCGCATCGTAGAGTTTCTGCGCCAGATCGGCGCCGAACAAGGCAAACAGGTGGGGCTGGAAACGCTGGTCAAACACAACATGACCCACCAGGACATTGCCGATATCACCGGTACCAGCCGCCAGATGGTCACGGCCGTGCTCAATCAACTCAAGCGTGCCAACGTACTGTACTTCAACCGAAAGAAAATTTTGTTTCGGGATTTGGCTTCACTGCCGGCGTAACAAACATGGGTCAACGTCGCTCGGTCACCTTTTCCATCGCCTGTATGCTTTCCTGCACCAGCGGTGACTTGGAGATCATATTGACGATGCGATCGTTCAGCTTTTTGGCAAAGCCGTCCAATGGGCGGACGAAATCGACGAACAGCACGACACGGGTGCCGTTGCTGTCGTTCCACACTTCGTGTTCGTAAGTGTCGTCGAAGATGAGGCTGTCTCCCTCGTGCCAATGCCCGATCTCGTTGTGTACGCGAATGCGGATTTTTTCAGGATCGGGAACGATGAGGCCCAGGTGGTAGCGCAACACGCCTGCGTAGGGGCCACGGTGGGGCGGAATGTGTTTGCCGGGGGCAAGGATGGAGAAAAAGGCCGTTTTCATGCCCGGAATTTGTTCTACCAGACGCGCTGTTTCGGGGCAGCGGGCAATGTTGGCTTCTACCTTGTACCCGTAGCCGTAGAGGAAAAAGGTTTTCCATTTACCGGGTTCATTGTCGATTCTGTATTGCCCAGGCGACACATCCAGAAAATTCGGGATGCTATCCCCGTTCCGCATGACCTCCTCCAGTTCGGCCCTGATTTTTAGCCAGTTGGACTCAATATCCTTCACCCAGGGGAACTGGTCTTTTGCATAAAACGGATGGTCGCCTACCAGGGACGCCTTTCGGATAATCTGTTCGATGCCCAGATATGAGTACTTGCCGAAGAGCCTGAAGTGAAACCAGAAATACTTTTTCGCCAGTAATTGAAAAAACTTCTTCACGGAATGAGGCAGTGTAATTGGTTTGAAAACGGGGCAAACATACGCCGACGCATTCGTAAGGGGGACATCATCTTTGTTATTCCACCTTCATCATTACCGGGACGGCGTTGTCGGTTTCCACTTCCTTGAAAAACGTGTTCAGGTAGGACATCATGTCGCTGACGCTGGCCTTGCGCATGGACTTGAGCATGCAGGCGTCGAACAGGTTGTCTTTGTTCGATTTTAGGTTTACCACGGCTTTTTCGAGCGCTTTGTCGTCAATGCCGTTGGCCATCAGGTAGCGGTCGCGCACGTTGCGCAGCCCCGTGTCAGAAGACGGTGTTGCGTACGGAGCGCCCACCAGCCCCGAGAAGTCGAAGTCGTACGGCACCGCGATGAGTTTTTCGACGCCGGCAACGCGAAGGATCTTGACGTTCCGGAGCATGGAAATGTCCCAGTCGGTGTTGCCAACCAGGTATTCGAACATGCTGACCAATGCAGCCTGGTCCATGTCAAGATCGGTCGGATTAACCCCGAATTGTTCCACCTCCTCGGCATTCAGGCGGGCGCATAGCTCTTCCACATCCTCCAGCAACAGGGCGTACATGCTCATTTTGGTCTTGGGGTTGTGGGTGTCGCGCAGGGTCAGGCGGACGAGCCGGGCGCGGAAGGAGTAGGGGCTGATGCGTTCGTACATCCGGTAGATGGCGTACTCGCGCAGGATGAGTTCGTCGCCTTCCGGGCCGTCTTTGGTCGGCAACACGAGTTTCATCTCGTTCAGCGTGTCCAGCCCTTCGGCCGTCAGCACCTTCTTTTTAAATTTGATTTTCAGCGGCGGCACATCCGAGATTTTACGCCTGAATTTTCCGCGAACACGCACCTCCACGGGGTAGGATTTACCCTGGTCGTCGAGCGTCAGTTGTCCTGCATGGTACTCCTGGTCCCGGCGGTTTTCCATCAGGTAGGTCAGGTCAAGATCAAGGGTCATTTTAACCCCTTCTACCCGGGTGAGGTATTCAAAAACGGAAGGCGTTGAGTCTGAAGCCTGGGCGGCCGTGGCGTTCACCAACAGCGTCAGGATAAAAAAAGACAATGCCGGTTTAATGTTTAACAGTGCGGCTTTCATGGTGCAAATTTTTATTTTGCCAAAACGGATCCTTGGAGTTGTTTTACGCAAAAGGAGCGTTGGTTTATTTTAGTGCAAAAATAAAGCAAAATATAATTCCAAAACAGAGCTAATAACTCTTTTGTTTCAGAATTATTGCAAAGTTAACGTGTTGATGTCCGGGTGGCGGGGGATTTAAACTGGGGTAACGAACCACGCTTCATGCGCTTCAACAGACAACCTGTTGCGCTTTCGGGTTGCAAATTATGGCTATTGGATGACAATACGAAGCACCAATTCGGACAAACGGCGATTTTTGGTACCTGAATGGCAGCAATCGGCCTATGAATGAAATGCCGTTACAATGAACAAAGTATACAAAAGTAGAACACTGCCCAGGGAAAGATGCATACGGCCGGCTGATTGGCGGTAGCCGTTGAAAAAAAATTATCGGAAGATCACTCAGGCGGCCTTGATCAACAGCAGCAACCATCCTGCGATAAAACTCAGGCCCCCCAGCGGGGTTACCGGGCCGGCCCAACCCACGGGAAACGGCAACAATTCGCGTACTGCCAACAGATAGAGCGAACCGGAAAACAGCAAAATGCCCGTCAGCATGAGCAGTGCGCCCCAACGCCAGGTCTGTACGCCCCCATGTTGTTGCATGTACAAGGCCAGGGCCAACACGACGACCGTGTGGATGAACTGGTAAAACACCGCTTTTTCCCAAATGCCCATCTGGTAGTCGGTCAAATGGGGTTTCAGACCATGCGCACCAAAGGCGCCCAGTGTAACTGCCAGGGCGCCGGAGACGGCTGCCAGGCGAAGCAGGAGTGTTTCATTCATGGCAGCAAAGATAAACCAGGAAAGCGCTTCCACATACGGTTCAGGCGTACGAACATTTTTTCTGCCATCCGAATTAATTTGAACCCAAAATAAAAAGTTACGGATATTTACCCTGCCCTTATTCAATATGGCTAAACTATGAAAAGAATTGCCCTCCTGTCGGCATTTGCCCTGATCTGCTCCCAGCATGCTTTTGCGCAACTTCCGAACGGCAGCCAGGCGCCCAACTTCACCGTAACGGACGTAAATGGCCAGACCTACACCCTGTACACCCTGCTCGACCAGGGATACACCGTTTACCTCGATTTTTTCGCCACCTGGTGCGGGCCGTGCTGGAATTACCACAACCAGCACGCTTTTGAGGATATATGGCAGCAGTATGGCCCGCCCGGCACCGACCAGGCTTTCTGCTTCCAGATAGAGGGCGACCCCAATACGAATACAGCCTGCATATTCGGCCCGAGCGGATGCAACAACAGCACCTGGGGCGACTGGACCGACGGGGTGTCGTACCCCACCGTCGACAACGCAGCAGTCGCCGATCTGTACAACATCAACTACTACCCGACCATCTATATGGTTTGCCCTGCCGACCGGAAGGTATACGTAGTCGGCCAACAAAATGCAACCGGACTTTGGCAGAAAAGAACCACCTATTGCAATGCGCTGGCGGTGGATATCGACCTGAACAGTGTCAACCATGTATACTGCTACGGGCAATCCACCGGCTCCATCGACATTACCCCCTCCGGAAGTGCTCCACCCTACACGTATTTGTGGAGCAACGGGGCGCAAGGCCAGGATCTGATGAACATTCCTGCCGGCAACTACTCCTGTACCGTTACCTCCAGCAGCGGCGTCACCGGCACCATCGGCCCCATTGAGGTGGAGCAGCCACCCAGCCCGGTTTCCATTCAGCTGATCGAGACCACCCCTGTAGGCTGCAACGGCTACACCGGCTCCATCACGGTAGAGGCGTCCGGCGGTTGGGCCAATGATTACGACTACGTCTGGAGCAATGGACTTACCGGGCCGACCATTACTGCCTACACGCCCGGAAACTACATGGTGACGGTCACCGACATTGTAAACTGCACCAAGACACTGGTGGTACCCATGGCCCAGCCGGCGTATCCGGCGGCCATGATCTCGCCGTCGCCGGTCATTACCTGCCTAACGCCAGTCGTACAACTAAATGCCACCCAGTCGAGCACCGGACCCGAATTTACCTACGACTGGCTGGCGTCCAACGGCGGCAACATCGTTTCCGGCGCCAATTCACTCACACCCACTGTTAATGCAGCAGGAACATACACCCTTGTGGTCACCAATACCGCGAACAATTGTACCTCCTATGCTTCAACCGTAGTACTGGCCAACAACACGCTGCCGACCGCCGACGCCGGGCCAAACGCGACCCTCAACTGTCTGTCCGCTACGGATACCCTGCAGGGTTCGGGCTCCCAGGGGACAGCATTTCAGGCGATTTGGACGGGTCCGGGAATTGTTTCCGGCGACAGTACGTTTACGCCCGTGGTTGACGAGGCCGGCGCGTACGTACTGAAAGTGACGAACACACTCAACGGTTGTATCAAAACTGATACGGCCATGGTTGTGGCAGACACCCTCCCGCCGGTACTGACCCTTCAAACGCCGGAACACCTGAACTGCTATAACGACACGGTGGTTTTACTGACTACGGGCTCCTCCCAAGGGGCGCCGTTTGTATATGCCTGGACGGGCCCCGGCGGATTCGGCTCGAACGAACAACATCCGCTGGTTGACACTGCCGGAACGTACATTTTGGAGATCAGCAACACCGAAAACGGCTGTTCTTCCAACGACACCACCGAAGTGCTGTCATTCGCCGCGCCAACGGTCGGCATTGATTCGGTGATTGCCATCACCTGTTTCGGCGGCTCGGGAGGCGGTTTGCTGGCAGAAACAACGGGCGGTTTCGGCCCCATCACCTTTGTCTGGAACACCGGTGACAGCACCCATACTGTGCTGAATCTCTCTGCCGGCCCATACGGCGTGACGGTGACCGACGCGGATGCCTGCACGGCCGCCTTGACGTATACCCTCGGGCAGCCCGAACAGTTGGTCGCAAGCGCCCTGTCATCGCATGAAACCGGATTTCAAACCAACGACGGCGCCGTGAGCGCCGATGCCTCCGGTGGCGTTGCCCCTTTTGCCTTCCTGTGGAGCAACGGCGTGTCCGGACAATCCCAGAGCAACCTGCCGCCGGGCGCCTATACCGTTACGGTGACGGATGCGAACAATTGCTCCAGCCAAAAAACCGTCAATGTAAACGCCTACAACTGCCTCCTGTCGGTCGAACTGGCCGTTCAGCATAACACCTGCTTTGGTGCTGCCGACGGCGCCCTGGCGACGGGTGTTGCGGGAGGAACCGGGCCGTTTTCCTTTGTATGGAGTACAGGAGATACCACCGCCGGCATTCAAAACCTGGCTCCGGGAATCTATTCGGTCACCACGACCGATGCTGCAGGTTGCCCGAATGTGTCCGACGCCCAGGTTGTCCAACCGCCGGTATTGTTGCCGGCTGCCGCCGGGGTGCAACACCCGGTTTGCCCCGACGACCCGTCCGGCGCGATCAACGTCGCGCCCGGTGGTGGTACGTCGCCATACTACTATTCCTGGAATACCGGTGAAAACACCCCATCCATTGATCAACTTTCGGCGGGTGATTATCAGCTGACCATAACCGACGCCAACGGATGCACCCATGTGTCCGGTTACCTCGTCGCGCCAACCGACGGCGAGAAACCGGTTGTGGAAGCCCGGGATGCCACCGTTTACCTGGACGACACCGGTAACCACACGTTGGCGGTTTCAGACGTACAAGCGGCCTTCAGCGACAACTGCAGCGTAGCCTCCTGGTGGTTTTTCCCGCTCACTACGGTTACCTGTCAACACGTCGGTATTATGCCGGTCGAACTGAATGCCCGCGACGGCAATGGCAATGTGGGTTCACGGATCATTCAGTTAACGGTTGCGGACAACACCCCGCCGGCGGCGGTATGCCCGGATAACCTGACCGTGCAGGCATGTTCCGACTCAACCGTGGTGCAATTTCCCCAACCAGGTGCTTCGGATGCCTGCACCCCTTTCCCCGAAATTCGGGTGGAACGCCTCAGTGGACTGGACAACAATGCCCACTTTCCGGTGGGCGCCACAGAGCAGGTGTACCAATTTTCCGACAAAAGCGGCAATGTAAGTACGTGCTCATTTACCATCAACGTGCTGGCTCCGGTTGTCGTGACGGCTGTTGAAACCACGCCTGCCAAAGACGGACAGGCTGACGGCAGCATTCATGTGAACGTCACCGGCGGTGTTCAGCCTTATCTGTTTTCCTGGACGCGCAACGGAGAAACGGTTGGCCATACGCAAAACCTGGAAAATGTGCCTGCCGGTGAATATGTGCTGCAAATAACGGACGCCCACGGCTGTGTCATCCGTACGGATGTTATCGAGTTGGGTAGCCTGCTGGCCGCTGCGGAACCCGGATGGGCCGAGGGACTCAGGATACAGCCCAACCCGAATGCGGGCAAAGCACAGGTGCTGTTCGGGCAGATACCGGCAGGAGAAGTGCTGATGCGTGCAACCGACGGACTTGGGCGGCTGGTCTGGGAAGGGCGGTTTGCCCGGCCACAAAGCGTATGGATGGACTTGTCCTCGAGTCCGGAAGGGGCGTATTACCTGCACATTTTCCATGAAAACGAGCAGGTAACACGCAAGTTGATCATCCGGTATTAGCGGACAACGGTGACATCACCGGAACGAATGGTGGTTGTTCCATCGGTAAACTCAATCTCAGCCACGTAAATGTACACACCGGGCAGGGCGGCATCTCCGCGCCAGTTGCCGTCCCAGCCCAGGTTCACCTCATTGGGGATCATGTTCACCCCTTCAAATACCGTTTCTCCCCAACGGTCGTACACCTGCAACCGCCGGACAATGCTAACCTCCGGTCCGGCAAACACCAGAAAGCGTTCGTTCCCGTTTTCTACATTCGGACGGAACGCGTTGGGTATGTAGATGCGGTTGGCGTTGATGACCACCGCCAGCAGGGAGTCGGTGGCCGTGCATCCGTTGGCGTCTACAATCGTGAGTACATATCGCGTGTTCACGGTAGGGGTGGCTACGGTGCGCAGATCATTCGAGCGACTCAGAGAGCTTTCGGGTGTCCACACAATCGACACCAGTGCGTTGGAGTTGGCCAGGGCATTCAGCACAACCTGATCTCCGAGCGAAACCGTCACGTCGGGACCCGCTTCCAGGATCAGCGGGGGAGCAGTCAGGATGTCGATGTCCGTTTCATCCGCACATCCGTTGGCATCGGTCACCTCCAGGGTGTAGGTGCCGGGGGGCAGGTTGGAAGCGGTATTGCCGGAAAGTGGCGTGCCGTCAAGCGTATAGATATACGGCCCTACGCCACCCAACACCGTATCAATCACGATGGCCCCATTCTCATCGCCTGTACAGCCGGCGTTCTGCACCGTCAAGTCGGGTGTAATGGGCTGAGGCGACAGCAGCGCCACGCTGTCGGTCCACCGGCAGCCGGCAGCATCACTCAGGGTTACCGCATACGAACCGGCGGGCTGCCCGGTTAAGGTCAAACCGGCAGCACCATTGTTCCACACGGCAGTGAGGGGTGGTACCCCGCCGACCGGGTTTAGCGTGATCTGCCCGTCGGACAATCCGTCGCAAGACACGCCGAACCCATTGAAGTCACTTGTCGTCAGTGTTCCGCTCAAAGTGGAAATGCGAATATTGGCACTGTCGCCGGGTACGGGTGTGCAGGAGTTGTTTTGCGCGGTCACATTACCGGCAAAATACACCGTATTGGCGAGAGGCGTCACGGTAAAGGTCTGGCCGTCCACGGCATTGGTAACGACAAGAGGGGGAATAATCCCGTTGAGCGTAAAAGAAGCCGTGTCCGTGTTGTTCAGCGATATGGTAATAACGGCTGAATCGCCGTTGCAGATGGTTTGGTCCAGCCCCAGATCAACACTGGGCAGGGGCAGTATGCCGATGGTAACCGATCCGGATACTGTACCGGGGCAGACCTGGTCGCTCACAGAAGCAGGCTGGTACACCTGTGGCTGCTGGATATTGCTGGATGAAATGCTGAACGTAGGGCCTGGGGAAACCAGGCTGGTGAGGTTGCCGTTGAGGGTATAGGAAAAGTTGAAGGGGGCCGTACCGGTGAATCGCACTAAAAACTGAACGTTACTGCCCGGACAAACTGTGGTGTCGCCGGCGAAAAGGGCAGTCGGTGGTGACTGAAATTGCACCTGAACCGGAGGTGTCGAAATGGACAAACAACGGTCGCTCGTGTCAACGCCGCCGCCAGGCAACTGGTTCCCGGCCACAACCGAAACAAAGTAGGGTACGCCGGCAGACATACCGGGCAGGAACGGGAACTGCGGTTGCGGGCTGGTGGCCACCAGGCTTCCCAACGGATCAGCAGGGTTGGTGTACAGGATGTATACCAGCCCGTCGTCGGGGTCCAGTACCGCATCCCCGCCGAGGGTGATGTTCAGGGTGTCGTTTGTGCAAACGGTTGCAGAGGATACGCTGATGGTGCCGGCATCGGTGGTGCACACACAACTGACAGCACCTGATGCCGACTGGGTGCAACCCAGGCCCGTGGAAACCACCAGATTGTACCCGGCGGCAACGGGTTGTGGGTTGGAAGTGAACGTATTGCCGCTGAGGGTTCCGGTAATGCCGCTCACGGTGTAGGTTGGGTCCGGGGCAGGGCCGTTGTCCAGCACAAACGTCAGTACGAAATTGGCCTGCTGGTTGTCGCAGACCGTTTGCAGGTTGGTAATTTGGAATGTGGGTTCGACAAATATGGTCTGGGCATTGCCGTTCACCTGGCCGGTGCAGCCGTTGCTGGAGACGCTCAGGAGTTGAACCACGGTGCCGTTGGCAGGCGCATTCAGGGTAAAGTTGTATACGGGTCCCAAAACACCGGTCAGGTTGGTGGGCGTCCCGTTTACCTGGTAGGAAAGATCGTAATCCGTTCCCCCGCTCAGGAGGATCTGGCCATTGACCACGCCACCGGTGCAAATACTGTCGGCAGACAAAACCAGGTCGGCGCTGACGGCAGGTTGCCAGAGGACCTCCGGGCCAAGGGTGATGGAAAGGCAGGGGTCGTTCAGATCCACTGCTCCGGCTACCTGGTTGCCTGCTACAGCAACGATAAAATAGGCGGTGAGCGGAGACATGGTCGCGGGATCAAACGCGAAAGCCGGCGTTGCCTGTATGTCCAGTACGCCCCAGATCGAGGGGTCGGTGCCGTCGACCAGATAATACAGCAGCGTATCGCCGGGCGCCAGGACGGCGCCTGTCACCGGGGCAATAGCCGTGGTGTCGTCATTACACAGCACCAGCGGCGTTTGATCCAGTGTGCCGGAGGTGGTCGTGCAGCAAACTACCGCGCCTGAAACGGTATCGGAGCCGCACATCCACTGGTCGCTCACCGAGTAGCTGTACGGTGTGCTTACCAGAGTAGGTGCACTGGTGAACACCCCGTTGGTGAACGTCCCTGCCGGAGCACCCGTGTAGGTTAATCCGGTAAAATCGGCATTTAATACCGAAAAGGAAACGATGTAGGTAGAGTCTCCAGGAGCGCAACTGATCTGGACATTCTGGATTTGCGGGATCGGGTGCGGGGTAATCAGGGCCGAGCCGGAAACCGCTCCCGGGCAATTGGCGTCGTTGACGGACACCGGCAGGAAAAGCGTGGTATCAAGCAAGGTGGCGTTGATGACAAACGGACTTTGGTTGGCCGTCACGCTCACCGGGTTGCCGTTGCTCGAGTACGTCAGGTTATAAGGTGCGGTGCCGGTGAGTACGATGGTCACCGGAGCAGACGACCCAATGCAGATGTCTGCGTTGCCACTCAGGGCAGCAGTGGGTGGGGCAAGCCAGACCACGGGCACACCCAGGGAAACCGATCGGCAGGGATCCGGAGAAATGGTGCCGCTTTCTACGATCGCAGAAACGTAATAGGTGGTGCCGAAGGTGATGACACCGGGCAGATAACTGAACACCGGACTGGCCGAGCTGTCCAAAACGGTACCCAGGGTGTTTCCGGGTCCGGTATGCAGCACAAAGTAAAACACATCGTCCGGGCCCAATACCTGATCACCATTGTGGAAAACGGTAATACGGTTGGTGTCGCACGCCTCGCCCGGTTGGGTAAGATCCATGGTACCTGCCGAATTGGTGCAGCTACAGGCGGAGGTGCCCGTCAGGGTGTCCAGCCCGCATCCAAAAGCATCGGAAAGCGTGCCGCTGTACGGTTGCCCGAAGGGAATGGGGTCGCTGGTGAATGTGCTGCCGGCTACCGTGCCCGGCAAACCGCTGACCACAAATGGTGCCGCGCCGGTCAGCGGGATGGTCAGGGTGTAAGCATTGTTCACCTGATCACACACTTCGGCTACTATTCCCCAGGAAGGGGGCTGGTTAACCAAAATGTTCACGGTGTCGGCATCCGGATTAACACAATTCTGGTCGCCAATGGAGATCAACACCTGACTCGTGTTCGTGAGGGTGAGCATAAGATCGTACACCGGCCCCGGGAGCCCCGGCACACTCACCGGCGGGTTGCCATTCACCGTGTAGGAAAGGGTATAGGGCGGCAGACCGCTCATCGCTACTGGCAACAGTACGGGTATACCGGCGCAAGTGGTATCGGCACTGCCTACAATTAGCAGGGGGGGATCGACAAACCGAAGCGGCACACCCGGGCTGACGGCCAGACAACTGTCGCTGAGGTCGACTTGTCCCATACCGTTGTTGTTGCCCACGATGGCAGAAATACGATACAGGACGCCGGTTTGCATGCCCGGTAAAAAGGTGAAGGTTGGCGTGGAATTGTAGGCCAGAATATTGCCGTAAGGGAAAGCGGTGTAATCGTGCAGGATAAACCCGATGGTATCGTTGGCATCCAGGACCGCGTCGTTGTTGAAAACCGCCGTGACCTGTCCATTTACGCAGGCGGTCAGGGTGTCCAGGTCCATGGTGCCGGAACGGGTAACACAATCGCATTTCGAACGATCCGCCACCAGCACCGTATCGCATGCCAGCGAATCCAGGAAACAGAACTGATACGGTTGGGAGAAGGGCAGAGGGGCACTGGTGAAGGTGTTGCCGGTGAAGGCGCCTGCGCCACAAGTCAGGGTGTACGGGGGGACACCACCGACAACCTGAAAAGACAGGGTATAGGTCATGGAGACCGAGTCGCAGTTTTGTACAATATTGGCGACGGTCGGTGTGCCCTGGATGGTGACGGTTACCGGCGGGCCGACAATATTGCCCACGCACCCCGGCGAACTGATGCTGACGAGGGAATATACCTGGCTGATGTTGGTCATCACGGCAATGGTATCGGGGTCGTCAAAGGTCGTTACCGGTGGCTGGGGCACGCCGTTAATGGCATAAATATATTCAAAGGGCCCCGTGCCGGTGAAGTTGACGTATACCGAGGTGTCGGCCTCAAAACAATGAAAACTATTGCCCAGCATTTCTCCCGTAGGAGGGGTAAACACAAAAACCAGTGCCGTGCCGCTGGTGGAACCACTGCAGGTGCCGTTCGTAACGCTGGCCAGTGTATATAAGGTGCCCAGCGGTGGGTTGACGGTAATCACAAACACGCTGTCTGAGGTAGTGATGGGCGGCTGTGGCGTGATTCCCGCATTGTAAACAAAAGTGTACGGACCTTGTCCGGTAAATGTGAAAATAATGTCAATTCCGGTGCCACCCTGGCAGGTCTGCCCACCCCCGCTGATTACCGCTGTCAGCGAATCGTAAACAAATACAGCGGCTGTTCCCGTCGCCGTACCATTGCAGCCACCGGCCGATACGCCGGTGAGGGCGTACACCGTTGGTTGATTTGGCGTCTCAATAAACGTGTACGGGTTCAGGGCTGTTTGCACGTTGACCGGGTTCTGACCGTTGGTCGTATACGTGAACGAATAGGGGCCGGTTCCGGTAAAGTTTACGGCCAATTCTACCGACTCTCCACCACACAGGGTGTCTGTGGACGCGCTCAGGACGGCCGAAACCGAGTCCTGTACCGTCAGTATGTAGGTGCCGGACACCGGTCCATCACAGTCGCCGTTGGTAACGTGCCCAAGCGTGATGGTGTTCACCCCCTGGGGTAGCGTCAGGTCGAGCGCATACGTGGCGTTGTTGGATATCAACGTATCCATAATCAGGCCGTTCACGGCATAACTAAAGGTGTAGGGTGGAGGGGTGCCGCTGAAAGTCACCTCCAGGCTTACGGGGGTGTTCACACAAACCGTGTCGGACCCACCGGTCAAAACCGCCCCGGGTGTAGGCTTGATCACAATGACGCCGGAACCGGAGGCCGTTCCCACACAACCGCCTCCGGAGACAACGCCGGTCAGGGTAATCAAAGACGTGGAATCCGGGGTGATCGTCAGTATGTCCGGGTTGTCGAAAGTAGAATAAATGCAGTCATTGCCGGGGCAGTTGCCATTGATGGTGTAGGTGACCGACCAGAAAGGCGTTCCGGTAAAATCCAGTATCAAATCGGCATTTTGACCAAAGCAAACGGTGTCGGTACCGGAGAGTACTGCGGTAGGGCTCTCCTGCACCGTGACCGTGAAGTCCCCAAATACCTGCCCTGGGCACAAATTGGCGTCTACAATGCTGACCAGCGTAATGTTACTGGTACCCAACGGAGGGAAAATTTCCAGGAAATAAAGGCCGTTGCTCGTGGTGATGGGGGGCGCCTGGGTAACGCCGTCAATGGCGTACTCAAAAGTGAAAGGCGCCGTGCCGCTGAGCAGCACGTCCAGCACCAGGCTGTCACCCGCACAAATCGTAGACGAGCCGGAGGGAATCACGGCGGTTGGAATGGCCTGGACATCCACAAAGACGGTGCCGTTGGTAGATCCCGGGCACCCGATGGCGGACACACTGGCCAGCGACACTTCCGAGGGCTGGGTGAAGAATTCAGTAAAAATGTATGGGTTGTCGCTGGTGGTAATCGGCCCTTGTGGGATGCCGTCTATGGCGTATTCAAAGGTGTAAGGCGCGGGTGCGCCGCTGAAGCTGACAGCAAAAGAGGTGCTGCCGCCGGCGCATACCGTAAGGGGGCCATTGGCGGTGAGGGTCGCCAGCACGCCTTCGACCACATCCACCGAGGTGGTGGCCGGAGAGGAGCATGTATTGTTGGGGATAAAAGACAGGTTTATGGTGCCGCTCAAACCAAACGGATCAAGGGTGTTCCCGGAAACGCCCGGCCCAGACCATACGCCCCCGCCCGGCACATTGGGATCTTCCAGCTGGGTCAGGTCAAAGGCTCCGGAAAACTGGCAAACGGTGGCCGTACCCAGATCTGGCGGAGGGCAGGGCACGTCGAACGGCATATAGTTGGTAAAATCCTGTGTGCATCCCGACGGAAGCGGCTCAACCACCCCCACAACCCAGTAAGGGCCGTCGTTGCACAGCGAAGCCGGAACCGTGTAGTCAAAAGGCGCCAGGGAAAATGGATTGCTGCCACCCCCTCCCGGAAGACCCGGTATATTCGGAAAACCGCAACCCAGGTTGCCGTAAATGGGAAAAATCGGCGTCCAAATGACAAAGTCGCCATTCGAATTGCCTAACAGGCCCAGGTCGTAGGTTAATTCATTGTTGCAACCGCAATCCTGACTGATTTCCGTGGTGCGGGTTCCGGAGCCGGTGTTGGTAAACGCACCCACAGAGCGCCCGCACCCGTTTTGCATGACGTAAATGACGGGCGCCAGCGGGCACAGCCCACCGAAATTGTAGCCAAAGTCGTAGTTTGAACTCGTGAATATGAGCACCGGCACACCCGGAGGGACAGACTGGCCGGGGCCAACGCCCACAACCGTCGCGCCGGTGCAAATGGTCTGCACACTGGCGATGGCGGTCGGGCTGGGTGTCTGCCAATCGCATGCGCCGGCGCCGCCCACATCGTCATTGCCGGCCCCCATGTTGTTGTTGTCGTCGAAATTCAACTGAAATTCATTGACGTTAAAACCGCTGGCCGACCAGACAACCATGTATTCGTTGTTCTGCTCGGTACCGCAGGCGTTGATGAACAGGGAAAGGATAATGGGACAGTCGCCACATGGGTCGGGTGGCGTGACCTCCAGTTGGGAACAGCCCATGAGGGTGCCCTGGCCATTGTACGGATTGAAGTTACTGGTCGTGCCGTAGTACCAATTGACGCAGGCGCCGGGAAGTATGCCGGTGCCGGTAGCGGTCAAGGTCATTACGTCACCCGGACACAAGTCACAAGGCGTATTGCCTGAAACGCAATCCGGTGAGGTGAGGGTTGCGTTGGTTCCGAGATCGGGGCATTGTGCGAATACGGGGAACGAAACCAGGACGCTGAAAAGCAGGCAAATGTAGGATTGCACGGTCTGAGAAAATTGGGAGGACATGTTGCGAAGGCAAAGGATGAGTCAAAAGATGGTGATGCCGCCGGTTAATCCTGCGGCGTTCAGCGGTCTTACAGCGGTTTTTATGATCAGGCGAAGGTAAATACAACAACGCATATAGGACGAACCATATCGACGAAGCTTGTTAAATTTAATGTTTTCAATGATCTACCTGTGATTTGCCATACCTTTGCCTGCCATGAACGCGGAATCGTCTTTTGCCAGGTTGTCTGACACACTTCGTGAAAAGGGCGTCAAACTGCTGGCCGTTTCCAAAACAAAACCGCCCGAGCGCATTCTGGACTTGTATCGCCAGGGGCAGCGGCTATTTGGCGAAAATCGCGTTCAAGAGATGCTTCCCAAAGCGGAAGCGCTGCCTGGAGACATAGAGTGGCACCTCATCGGCCATCTGCAAACCAATAAGGTGCGCTTCATTGCCCCCTTCGTGCACACCATCCAGTCGGTTGACAGCCTTAAACTGCTTCAGGAAATTAACAAACAGGGCGCCCGTTGTCATCGAAAAATCTGCTGCCTCCTCCAGTTTTTCATCGCTGAAGAAGAGACCAAATTCGGGTTTTCTTTGCCCGAAGCAGAAGAAATGTTTGACAACCACCCACCCACGGATTTTCCGCACGTCATTTTCGGCGGGGTTATGGGCATGGCAACTTTTACAGACGACAGCGCTAAGGTGCGTGCTGAATTCCAAACGCTGCGTCAGATTTTCAGTCATCTGAAAAATCGATATTTTCCCGACGATGAGCGGTTTTGCGATATATCCATGGGCATGTCTGGCGACTGGCCCATCGCAGTGGAGGAGGGAAGTACCCTGGTTCGCTTGGGTACATTGCTTTTTGGCGAGCGAAATAAACCTGTCTGATGTCACCGATAACCATGATGAAATACCCAACGCTGCTGTTTTTATTTGTCCTGGCAACCGCTCTGGACGCCCAAACGGTCGCGCTCGCGCGACAACAACCCCTCGGAACGGTGGTCACCGTCCGCGGAATTGTCACCAACGGACCTGAACTGGGTTCCATACGCTACCTGCAGGACCACACTGCCGGCATTGCGGCTTTTCCGGGCTCCGGTTCCGTGCCGGGTTTCAGCAACGCCGTTAAAGCGGGCGACAGCATTGAAGTCACCGGACCGCTGGTCGACTTTAACGGTCTGCTCGAAATCAGTCCGGTGCAGTCATTTCAGGTGCTGGTCGCCGGCTTGCCACTGCCGGAGCCCAGGGCCCTGACCTCGCTACTGGAGGTGAACGAATCCCTGGAAGGCCAATTGATCAGCGTGCCTTGCACGCAGTTTGCCGCAGGGGGGAGCGTATTTAACACCAATGGCACGTACGATCTGACAGACAGCGACGGAAATGTATCCCGCATATTCCTGCGCAGCGGGCATCCACTGATCGGCTCGTCCATTCCGGGAGAGCCGGTGCTGCTGACCGCCATCGCTTCTCAATTCATTCAGTCCCAACTGCTGCCCAGATACGCAACCGATCTGCAACCTTCACCCTGTTTTTACTTTTCCAAAGAAGTAGAGGCCGCCGATTTCGGCCAAACCAGTCTCTCGATCACCTGGAAAACGAATCTCACATCACCGACTATACTGCTGTGGGGTGACGAGGATAAAACAGACAGCCTGTATTTTCAACCTGGACCCGCAACCAGTCATTCCGCAACGCTGAATAACCTGTCGGCGGGTACCCTGTACAACGTACAAGCCGTTGCCGTACACAACAGCGACACCATTCGTTCCCAGGTACGCGTGTTTAGCACAACATCCACCTCTACCGGTCGCATTAAAATTTTCTTTAACCAACCTGTTGACGAAACCGTTGCTGCCCCATTTGCACCCGATGGCGACAGCTTTGACGCGTGCCTGGAGGAGATCTTCAACCGCATTGACAGCGCTTGCTGCACCATCGACCTGGCCTATTACAACAACAACCGGAACGACATCGTCAGCCGCCTGAACGCCGCCCATACCCGGGGCGTGCGGGTGCGCTATGTCGCTGCGATAAACGCCAGCAGTTCCGCCCTGCAACCTCCTCCACCGTTTCAGGTGCTGTATGGCAACGACCTGGATTTGATGCACAACAAATTTATGGTCTGCGACGCCGAACTCCCCGACAAGGCATGGGTGGTGACCGGATCCATGAACTGGACAACGGAGAACATGACCAAGGACTACAACAACATGCTCTGTTTTCAGGACCAGTCGCTCGCCCGCAGTTATGTCCGGGAGTTTGAGGAAATGTGGGGCAGCAGCAGTGCTGTACCCGACACAAATAAATCGCTTTTCGGTTCGGAAAAAACGGATAACACACCGCATCAGTTTCGGATTGGCGGCGTGCCGGTTTCTTTATGGTTCTCTCCCAGCGACGGCACAACGGGGCGAATCCGGCAAGCACTTGAGACCAGCGAACACAGCCTGCTGTTCGCCCTGCTCACCTTCACGCGCGATGAACTCGCCATCGCCTGTACAGATGCGCACAACCGGGGCGTTGATGTGCGGGGTTTGATCGAAAACACCGGAGACCAGGGTTCGGAGTTTGGTTACCTGACCAGCAACGGCATCCAGGTGTTTACCCACACCCAGTCCGGATCCCTGCACCACAAGTACGCCGTGATAGACGCCGCCAACCCGGATTCCGGCCCGCTGGTGGTTACCGGCTCGCACAACTGGTCGTCGGTGGCCGAGGAGCGCAACGATGAAAACACCCTGATCATAGCCGACGAACGGGTCAGCCGGTTGTTTCTGGCGGAGTTCGAGCGACGCTGGGCGGAAGTGGCCACCGCGTTGCCCGAGCCAGGCAGCAATTTGGCGGCACAGGTCATTCCGAACCCCGCCTGTGATCGCTTGCGTATGCAAATGCCCGTAAAGGCAGCCATCGCACGCCTGTACGATTCGGCCGGGGGTTTACGGCATTCTTTTCAGGTATCGGAGCAGGATATGGAACTGCCCATCGGGTTTTTACCGCAGGGTTGGTATATGTTGCAGGTGATTGAAGACAATGGACACGCCACCACCATTCCGTTTCAAAAAATTTGTCGTTGAGCAGGCGCCCGGCGTTCACCCGGTAGGCACGGATGCCGTATTGCTTGGTGCGTGGGCGCCGGCGCCCGAACAAGGCTCGATCCTGGACATCGGGTGCGGCACCGGCGTGGTTGCCCTCCTGCTTGCCCAGCGCACCCCGGCGGAGGTGCAGGTGTATGGCATCGATGTACACCCACTTTCGGTAACGCTGGCCAAACGCAATGCGTCGGCAACACCCTGGCGTGACCGCCTGATCTTCCGGGAGGCCAACGCAGCAAACTGGTCAGGTGAGGGGGCGCTTTACGATCTGGTGGTGAGCAACCCGCCGTATTTTTCGGAAACCACGTGGTCGCCCGACGACGACCGCAAGCGCGCACGGCATTTGTCGTCGTTGCGCCCAGGGCAACTGCTGGAAGCGACGTGCAGACTGCTTGCCCCGGAGGGTCGGTTGTGCGTCATCCTTCCTCCTGTAGCGGCACAACATTTTACGGAAGCCGGCGCCTGCCTCGGACTGTATGTGACCAGGCGGTTGGACGTGGTGACCCGTCCGGGCAAAAAAACAGAGCGTATGCTCCTTGTTTTGGAGCGTACGCCCTATTTGTACCGTCGTGAACGGTTGATATTACTGGATGGGAAAGGGAACCCTGCTTCGGGGTTCAAGCGACTGTGCGGCGCATTTTACTTGGGCTGGGAATAGTGGAAGCCGGCTAGACCTCGATATCGTTTTCACGCAGAATGGCAACGGCTTTATCGTAAATAGTGGTGTCTTCAAGGTGCACGATGCCACCGTTCGGGCCGGGTTCCAGGTGCCACTCCACTATTTGCCCGGCTTGGTAGTCATGGGCGCCAAAGTAATTTCGGACGGTTTGTTCATCGATTTCGAGCGATTCGGCAATGCGGGCGATGCTTCCGGTGGGCAGTAGGTGTTTGATGCGGCGCAGTTCTTCGAATGTGATGTTCATACGTTTAAGATATTAGTGAACAAATGGTCAACAGACACTTACGGCAACCCTTGTCGTTGACGTTCCTAAGGTAAGGCTGTTTTCATTTTCCGTCAAAATATTTTGATAAAAAAAACGGTTTAGTGCATTTATCCGCTTAAAAGTACCTTTGAGTGCGTTTTAGCGATATCATTGTGCCGATCCAATGTCTATGCATTTACACATCGTATCCTTCGATATCCCGTACCCGGCCAACTACGGCGGGGTTATTGTGGTTTTCAACCAGATCAAAGCGCTGCATGCGCAGGGGGTAAAAATCGTCCTGCATTGTTTTCAGTACGGAGACCGGACGCCGCAGCCTGAATTGCTGCGTTACTGTTCCGAAGTCAACTACTACAAACGCTCGCGTTCGCTGTTTTACCAGGCAAGCCCGTTGCCGTTTATCATGCGTACGCGCATGCCATCGGCCTTGCTGCGGCGGCTGGGCAAAGACAAACATCCCATTCTGTTTGAGGGTATGCACACCTGCGGCCTCGTGTGGCATAAACGGCTCCGGGGGCGAAAAAAGCTGGTGCGCATGCACAACATCGAATGGCAGTATTACGAATCGCTTTCCAAGCTCACGGACGACTGGCGCGAGAAGCTGTATTATTTTTCGGAGAGCATCAAATTGCAGCGCATTGAACCCAGGGTGTTGCTGCACGCCGACGAGGTTTTGTGCCTGTCGACCACCGATGAGGCATATTTTCGGGCTCAAAAGGCAAATACGCACTACATCCCGGCATTTCATCCGAACACGATCGTTGAGAGCAGGCCCGGTAAAGGGCAGTATGTGCTTTTTCACGGCAAACTCAGCGTGCCGGACAACGAAAAAGCTGCTCTGTGGCTGATCGACGAGGTATTTAAAGGGCTTAACGTTCCGTTTATTATCGCGGGATTGGCGCCCACAGACCGGCTGCGCGATGCCATCGGACAAAATGACCACATTCGACTGGTGGAAAACCCGGACGATGAACAAATGAACGACCTGTTGCGCGACGCGCACATCAACCTGTTGGTATCATTCCAAACAGCCGGCATGAAACTCAAATTGCTCAACGCCCTGTATCGCGGACGTTTCTGCATGGTCAACGACGCTATGGTGTCGGGTAACCCCCTCGGCAAACTGTGTTACGTGCGGAATACAGCCGCGTCCATCCGGCAGACCATCGAAGCGCTGATCAATGCGCCCTTCGAGACGCACCGAATGCAGGAGCGGCAGGCTATCCTGGATGCGCATTTTTCCAACGCGCACAATGCACAAAGACTGATCGAACTCGTTCGTTTTGCGGGGTGACAGCCTGGAAAACTACTGTTTAAAATACGGTGTTTCGTTCTTTTTTCCGCTGTTCAAAATGTCGAGTCGTTTTTTGAACTCGGCGGCGAGCGGGTCGTCTTTACGCGCGTAGATTTCGGAAAGGGCGAGGAGCGTATTTTTCTCATTGGGATTGAGCGCCTCCGCTTTTTGGAAATAAGGCAGGGCCAGTTCGAACTGGTTCATCATTTCCTTCTTGATCTGCTCATATTTTTTGATGCCTGCAGCCGAGTAGTCATCGGCGAGTTTATTGAGCTCTTCGGAGCGCAGGGCAGCGCGGTTGTAGTACAGGGTGCCCATAGAATATTGGGCGTCGGCGTTTTTGGGGTCGCGGTTGATGGCCTCGGTGTAGTAGTTCTTGGCCTGATCAAAATATTCGGTTGCCTTTGCCGTGTTGTTGGCCTTCAGTTCGCGCGTGTACAGGTTGTCGTACACGTTACCCAGGGTGATGTACAACCCGATGTTGTTGGGCTCGGCTTCGATCGCCTTTTTCAGGTTGCTGGTGAGCTCATCCAGCCGTCCTTCGCGGAGGTACACGTTGATTTCAGAGAACAACAGGCCGGTGTCGTCGGGAAATTTTTGTCGTCCTTCGGTGAGGATTTTGCGCGCTTCCTCGGTTTTGCCCATTTCATTCAGGCAGGTGTACATGCCGTCGTACACAGCGGCTTTATCGGTGCCTTTGGTGTAGAGTTTGTTGTAGTACACCATGGCTTTATCGCAATTTTTGGCCAGGGTGGCTGTAATGGCCGTGGTGAAGACCTGATTGTCGTACTGCACGGGATCGGCGAGCAGGCTGTTTTGCTTGGCCTCGGTGAGGACATCATGGCTGGACAGAACGGCTTCGAAAGATGCCAGGGCTTTTTCGTATTCGCCTTTGTCGTATTTGATGATGCCGAGGTTGATGAGGCCACCCTGAACGGTGGTGATGCCTTTGGCGGCATCGGCCTTTTCAAATTTTTTAGTGCCGATTTCATACGCCTTTTTATAGGCATCGTAGGCGTCGAGTGCGTCGTTGTCTCCGCTGTATTTGGCTTGCGGATTGAACTGCATTTGGGCCGTTTCGAGTTGAAAAATCGTAGAATAGATCTCCCCTTTGGAGTACCAGGCGGAGTAGAGTGCTTGCGCGTCGGGTTGTTGCAATGCCTGGTCAATGAGCGTTTTCGCCTCGGTTAATTTAGCCGTATTACTGGCCGGATCCATGTTGTAAGTGGTCAGTGCTTTGGCGGCCTGTTTGGCCAGCTTGGCGCCTTCCTGTGCCTGAAGGGTAAGGAAAAGTGCGGAAGAAAGGAGGAGGGTAAGGAATAACGGTTTCATCGTTAACGGTTGCTTTTAATGGTCGGCAGTGATGTCATTGATTTCAATCGGGGCGAATATACCGGAAGTATTTTGGATCCGTATGTTTAGAAAATGTTACGCTTCGGCGGCCGGCACTTCGGCGTCCGGTGCAGGGGTGTCGGGTTCGGTCTGGATTACGGTTACGTCCGCAATTTCATCTTGCTCATCCAGCCGGATGACGCGCACGCCCTGGGTAGCACGGCCCATAACCCGGAGTTCGGCGGCGGCGGTGCGAATGGTGACACCGGAGGTGGTGGTGACCATGAGATCGTCATCGTCAGTGATGCGTTTGATGGCGATCAACGGGCCTGTTTTTTCGGTGATTTGCATGGTTTTTACCCCTTTACCACCCCGTCCCTGTGTGGGGTAATCGTCGAGGGCCGAGCGTTTGCCCATGCCTTTTTCGGAAACGACGAAGATGCTGGTGCTGGGGTCGTTGGCGTCGACACAGACCATGCCGACGACCTCATCGTTCCGGCTTTCGTCTACCTGTATGCCGCGCACGCCGGCGGCGGTACGGCCCATGGGCCGGGCGTCTTCTTCGTTGAAGCGTATGGCCCTTCCGCTGCGTACGGCCAGCAGAATCTCGTTTTTGCCGTTGGTGAGCCGGGCCTCAATGAGTGCGTCGCCCTCGTTGATGCCGATGGCGTTGATGCCACCCTGACGGGGCCGTGAATATTCTTCGAGCAGGGTTTTTTTGATTTGCCCCCTGCGGGTGCAGAATACAATGTAATGGCTGTTGATGAACGACTCGTCCTGAAGGCTTTTCACCAGGATGTAAGCGCGCACCCTGTCTTCTTTGGGGATGTTGAGCAGGTTCTGGATGACCCGGCCGGCGGTGGTTTTGGCGCCTTCAGGGATCTCGTATACCTTCAGCCAGAAGCAACGGCCGCTTTCAGTAAAGAGCATCAGTGTCTGGTGGTTGGTGCCGGTGAACATGTGCTCCACAAAGTCCTCCTCGCGGGTGCGAACGCCCTGGGCGCCGCGACCGCCCCGACCCTGGGCGCGGTATTCGCTGGCAGGGGTGCGTTTGATGTACCCGGCGTGGCTGATGGTGATGACCACCGCTTCGTCCTCGATCAGATCTTCCATGTTGATCTCCGCCTCGTCCAGTTCGATGGCAGTGCGGCGAGGGTCGTCGTACCGTTCATTGATTTCGAGCAACTCTGCCTTGATGATGCCGCGCTGCAGACCCTCATCGGCGAGAATGGCCTTGAGTTCGGCGATGCGCCTGATCAGCTCTTCGTACTCGAGACGGACTTTGTCGCGCTCCAGGCCGGTGAGCTGCTGCAGGCGCATGGCCAGTATGGCGCGCGCCTGAATTTCAGAAAGCCCGAAGGTTTCCATCAGCCCTTCACGGGCCGCCTCTGCGTCCTTGGATGCCCGGATGAGGGCTATGACCTCGTCGAGGTGGTCCAGCGCGATGAGCAGACCTTCCAGGATGTGGGCGCGCTCTTCGGCCTTGCGCAATTCGTATTGGGTGCGTCGGACGATGACTTCCAGCCGAAAGCGAATGAATTCCTCAATGATATCTTTGAGGTTGAGCGTCCGCGGACGCCCACGGACAAGCGCCACGTTGTTGATGCCGTAACTGGTCTGCAGCGGGGTGAGTTTGAACAACTGGCTGAGTACCACGTTGGCCGCAGCATCGCGTTTGATTTCAATGACGACGCGCACCCCTTCCCGGTTGGACAGGTCGGACACGTCGCTGATGCCCAAAACACGTTTTTCATTGACCAAAGCGGCAATTTTTTCAATCAAAACGGCTTTGTTGACCTGATAAGGGATTTCCGTGACCACAATAGATTCCCGGCCCTTTTCATCCACTTCAATTTCTGTTTTGGCGCGTACCACCACCCGGCCCCGTCCGGTCCGGTAGGCTTCCTGAACACCGGACAAACCAAAAATTATGCCGCCGGTGGGAAAATCGGGCGCTTTGACAAACTGCATCAGCTCGTCGATGGTGATCTCCGGATTGTCTACCGTGGCAATAATGGCCTCGCATACCTCCCCAAGGTTGTGGGGCATCATGTTGGTAGCCATGCCCACCGCGATACCGCTGGCTCCGTTGACCAGAAGATTGGGGAATTTGGTGGGCAAAACCGTGGGTTCCTCGAGCGAATCGTCGAAATTGAGCTGAAAATCAACCGTATCCTTGTCAATATCGCCCAGCATTTCGTCGGCTACCCGGCGCAGGCGCGCCTCGGTGTACCGCATAGCGGCGGGGCTGTCTCCGTCCATGGAGCCGAAGTTGCCCTGGCCATCCACCAGCGGGTAGCGCATACTCCACTCCTGCGCCAGCCGCACCATGGCGTCGTACACCGAGCCGTCGCCGTGCGGGTGGTATTTGCCAAGCACCTCGCCGACAATACGGGCTGATTTTTTGTAGGTTTTGTTGTAGCCCAGCCCAAGATCAAGCATGCCATACAATACGCGTCGGTGAACAGGCTTTAGCCCGTCGCGAACGTCCGGCAAGGCACGGCTGACAATTACCGACATCGAGTAATCGATGTACGCCGTTTTCAGCTCTTCTTCGATGTTTATGGGGAGAATGCGGGTTTCTTCCATGTCTTATTTGTGTGGGGCGCAAAGATAAGCTAATTTCAGGAAAAAGGCCGGCGCTAAACGGAACATACACTTGAAAAATTATGTCTGTTGAGGCGCTTGCCCGATCCGTCTTTTATCTTCGCTTTCAGATTGATAATTCCAAAAATATGTGTACCAAATAAAACGCATATACAATGGCCCGGGACAGTTGTTCCAGATTCAGGGATTTATTTTTCCGGATAAAATTTTTGGTTTGCCTACCTTTATACAGCGAAAATACGGTTTGACGCATCTCTTTACGACAACCTTCTCCGGAATGAAAAATATCATACCCCTGGCATTGCCGTTGCTCCTATTGGCGTATTCAGCAAAACTGCACGCCCAATGCAATACCACCCCTTGTTCGATTCCTATGCCCTCGGTGAATGCTGCGGATGCCTGTGTGAATGCTTCTCCGTCTGCCCTGGATTGTTATTACGGAGAAACAACCTCGGATGCACCTATTTCTTTCCCCCCTTTCTGGTGTTCGGCCATCCACAACAACCACTGGTTTGCGTTTGTGGCCGATGCCCCGATAGCTTCCTTCGACATTGCGTGTTATGGCTGTGCGGTTGGAAACGGCATCCAGGCGGCGGTGTTGTCAACAGCTGATTGTGTGAACTTTACTTTCGAGTCTCCCTGTATAGGCAATATTCCTTCGGGCACCCAGACTACCCTGACCACCTTTGCGCTTGTCCCCGGCCAGACCTATTACCTGTGCATCGACGGAAGTAGCGGGGCGCAGTGCGAATATTCCATCAACGCTACCTTGCCCACGGTGAACGGTCCGGATGAGTTGTGCTTCCCTTCGACGTCTACCTCTGTTTATACGACGACTTCGATGTCCACCTGGACGATTAACCCGCCCAGCGCAGGGATAATCCTGGGCAACACGATCGCAACTTCCGTCACGGTATCGTGGCAGGAAACAGGTGACGTGCAGGTTTGTGCGCAGAGCACGCAGTGCCCGAATGCGCCGGTGGAGTGCCTGGACGTGCACATCGGCAACGACGTATTCGTGACGGAGAACGTAGACCTGTGCCAGGGTAAGAACGTGGAGTGCGCCGGACGGACGTTCACGACCGCCGGAACCTTTCCGGTACCACTGGAGACGTTTGACGGCTGCGACAGCGTGGTGACGTGTATCGTTAAATTGATTCCGACGGTGTACACGGACCAGACAGTGCTGCTGTGCCAGGGCGAGTCGGTGACGTGCGCCGGCGAGGAGTTTTTTAACCCCGGGACATACCCGGTGACGTTCCAGTCGTACACAGGCTGCGACAGTATTGTGCGGTGCAAGGTGCAGTTGGTTCCACCCGTCATTACACCCCAGCAATTCATAACCCTGTGCGGCCCGACGGAAATACAAATATGCGAAAACACCGTCAATGCGAGCGGTATTTATCAGGAAACCTGCGAAAGCTGGCTGGGCTGCGACAGTATTGTGAATGTGAATCTCGCTATTCTGGAGCCGGAGGCGGTGATTGACCCGCCTGCGGTACTGGACTGCACGGTGAATACAACCATCCCGCTTACGGCGATCAACTCGGCGCCGCCCTCGGGTACCAACGTGCTGACTTTTTACAGCTGGACGGGTCCCGGGATC